>NZ_JBIWFN010000004.1:0-573041 GCF_044763085.1 Streptomyces sp. NPDC096311 | reverse complement strand
GGTGGGGTGTTTGGTGGTGGGGGTGTGTGGGGGGGGGGGGGGGGTTGGGGGGCCCCCCCCAACACCCCCTTTTTTTTTGGGGGGGGGTGGGGGGGGGGGGGGGGCGCCCCCCCCCGCGCCCGGGGGGCCGGGGGCGCCGCCCCGGTATCCCGGAGCCCCACCGGCCGTCAGTCGAGCGAACCGGGTACCGGCACGGTGTCGGCAAGGGGGGTCGAGGGGCGGGCGTAGCGTAGGGGCATGACGAAGTACGGATCCTTCCCCGGTACGCGGCCGCGGCGGCTGCGTACGACGCCGGTCATGCGGCGCATGGTCGCCGAGACCCGGCTGCACCCCGCCGACTTCATCCTCCCCGCGTTCGTACGGGAGGGCGTGAACGAGCCGGTACCCATCGCGGCGATGCCCGGCGTCGTGCAGCACACGCGCGACAGCCTGAAGAAGGCCGCGCTGGAGGCCGTGGAGGCCGGGATCTCCGGGATCATGCTCTTCGGAGTGCCGGAGGACTCGAAGAAGGACGCCGTCGGGACTCCCGGGACCGACCCGGACGGGATCCTTCAGGTCGCTCTCCGCGATGTGCGCGCCGAGGTCGGCGACGAACTGATCGTCATGTCCGATCTGTGTCTCGACGAGACCATCGACCACGGGCACTGCGGAGTGCTCGACGCGCAAGGTCGCGTCGACAACGACGCGACCCTGGAGCGGTACGCCGAGATGGCCCAGGTCCAGGCCGACGCCGGGGCCCACGTGGTGGGGCCGAGCGGGATGATGGACGGGCAGATCGGGGTCATCCGGGATGCCCTGGACCAGATCGGGCGCGAGGACGTCGCCATCCTCGCCTACACCGCGAAGTACTCCTCCGCCTTCTACGGGCCCTTCCGGGAGGCCGTGGCCTCCTCGCTGAAGGGCGACCGCAAGACGTACCAGCAGGACCCCGCCAACGCGCGGGAGTCCCTGCGGGAGTTGGCCCTCGATCTGGAGGAGGGGGCCGACATGGTGATGGTGAAGCCGGCGGGACCGTATCTGGACATCCTGGCGCGGGTCGCGGACTCTGTCGACGTCCCCGTGGCCGCCTACCAGATCTCCGGCGAGTACTCGATGATCGAGGCGGCGGCGGAGAAGGGCTGGATCGACCGCGACAAGGCGATCCTGGAGACGCTGACCGGCATCAAGCGGGCCGGCGCCCAGAACATCCTCACCTACTGGGCCACCGAGGCCGCGCAGAAGCTCCGACAGGGCTCGGCGACCGCTCAGTAGGCCAGCGCGTCGTCGAGGCTCTGCTGCCAGTACGTCACCGAGAGCTTGGCGTCCACGTACACGCCCTTCGCCGGGAGCGCCGGGGTCGCGCTGCGGCCCTTGGCGAAGCCGACGACGAGGGTCTTGGCCGTGTAGCCGTTGTCGCCGCTGCCGTCGGCGGCCGAGAGCAGGACGCCCGCGTAGCCGGACTCGCCGGGGGCCAGTGTGACGACCGCCTGGGGGTGGGTCGACTCGGCGACCGGCGGGACCGACTGGGCCTCGCCGAAGCGGGCGATCGGGTAGCCGGTCAGATCGCAGTTCTTCGCACCGGTGTTGGTGACGCTGAGGAGCATGTGGTTGAGGGGGCGGGAGACCTCGGTCGCGGTGGTCTTGGTGTTGGCGCCGTTGCAGGCCGGGTTGCGCGTGGTCGTGGTGCCTCCGCCGTTCTTGCCCGCGGAGCCGGAGCCGCCGCTGCTGCCCGTCGTGTTGGTGCCCGGAGTGGCGGTGCTCTTGGGGACGGCCGTCGAGCCGCCGGTCTCACCCGCCGGCTTCGCCTCCGTACCGCCGTCGGCCGTGGAGCCGGTCGGCTGCGACGAGGAAGACGAGGAAGACGAGGAATTGGACGCGGCCGACGGACCCTCGTCACGTACGCCCTTTCCGTTGTCGCACGCCGTGAGGGCGAGCGCGGCGAGCGCGACCGTCGTGGCGGCGAGGAGGCGGGTGCGGGCGGTGCGTGCGGACATGGGTGATCCCCCTGTGGGTGTGGCTGGTCGGTGGCCGCTCGACCGGTCGAGGGGAGCGGCGTGCTTGGATGACCACAGCTTGTCGGTTGATCCGTCCCGGGCGCCACGGTTGCCGGGGGATACGGGACACCGGAACGTTCGTAGGGGGTCTGACCAGGGGGAATACCGGCCCCCTGGAACGCGGACCGGGACGCGGGGGATGGAGGAACGGTGGACGGGGACGAGTTCGCGGGGCTGCTGCGGGAGCTGAAGGAGCGGTCCGGACTCAGTTATGGGGTGCTCGCGAAGCGGCTGCACGTGAGTACGTCCACGCTGCATCGGTACGTCAACGGGGACGCCGTACCGACGGACTACGCACCTGTGGAGCGGCTCGCGCGTGTGTGCGGGGCGACTCCGGAGGAACTGGTGGAGCTGCATCGGCGGTGGGTGCGGGCGGATGTACTGCGGGGGCAGAAGGGGGCGTCCGCGGCACCCGTGACGGATGCGGCGCCTGTGACGGATGTGGTGCCTGTGGCGGACACGGAGTCCGTGGCGGACATGGAGTCCGTGACGGGTGCGGCGGCCGTGACGCCGGTGGGGGCGGAGGGCTCCTCGGGGGAGCCGGGTGTGGCTTCGGAGGGTGTCGGCGGGCCCTCGGGTGAGGCTTCGAGCAGGGGGCGGCGACGGCGTACGGTCCTCCTCGCCTCGGTCGCCGTCGTCGCGGTGCTCGCGTCCGCCGCGCTCGCGGTGCGGTTCGTGCCGGACGGCAGGAGTGACGGGAGCGGGGGGCGGGAGGTCCTGGGGGCCGCCGCGTCGTCCGGTCCCCGGGAGAGTCCGCGGGGGACGGCGTCGGTTGACGGCAAGCACGGGGAGCCGTCCGCCTCGGTCAGCGCCTCCGTCTCCGCCTCGCACGTCGCTGAGCCCGAGGCGTCCGTCTCGACGGCGGCTTCGGGCAGTACGGGCCAGGACATCGCCGACGGCGCCACCGCGCCCCTCGTGGCCGCCAACCCGTACAAGTGGGACGGCCCGTGCAGCCAGCACTACCTGGTGAACCGGAAGGCCGAGCAGGTGCCCCCGCCGCCGAACGAGTCGGACGCGCGCGGGTGGGTCACGGCGCTCGGCGGGGTCGCCGGTCAGGAGCAGATGCTCGCGCTGACCGTGCAGGGGACCGGGAAGGCCACCGTGGTCCTGGACGGGCTGCACGTGCGGGTGGTGGGGAAGAACGCGCCGCTCGCCTGGAACGACTACGCGATGGGCGTCGGCTGCGGCGGCGGCGTGGAGACGAAGTCCTTCGCCGTGGATCTCGACGCGGGGCGGCCCGTGACCACCCCCAAGGCCGGGCAGCGGGACTTCCCCTACAAGGTCAGCGAGTCCGATCCCGAGGTCTTCTACGTCTTCGCGGACGCGCGGGCGCACGACGTGAGCTGGTACCTGGAGCTCGACTGGTCCAGCGGAGCGCGCAGCGGCACGGTGCGTATCGACGACAACGGGAAGCCGTTCCGGACGAGCGGGAATGTGGGGCGGCCCGCGTACGACTATCCGCTGGGCGGCAGCGAGTGGGGGACGGCCGCGACAGGTTAGCCAGGAGACGGGCACGATCAAGTCCCCCTAGGAGTTAGGTTGTTGCCCGTTGAATGACGCGACTCTCCAGGGAGAGGCTTTATGCCCGGTGATGCTCTCAGCCAGGACCCCGCCGAGCTGAGAAGGAGGATCGACACCACCAAGGCGCACCCGGCGCGCGTCTACGACGTGTTCCTCGGGGGCAAGGACAACTACCCGGTCGACCGGTCCGCGGCCGCCGCGGCGATCGCGGCCAATCCGCGCGGGTACCTCGATGTCCGGCACAACCGGGACTTCCTGCGCAGGGCGGTCACCACGCTGACCCAGGAAGCGGGTGTCCGCCAGTTCCTGGACATCGGTACCGGCTTGCCGACGCAGGAGAACGTCCACCAGATCGCGCAGCGGATCACTCCGGAGTCGCGGGTCGTGTACGTCGACAACGACCCCGTTGTGCTCGCTCACGCGCGTGCGTTGCTCACCAGCGGGCCCGAGGGGCAGACGGACTACATCGACGCGGACCTCGAGGAGCCCGCGCGGATACTCGAAGAGGCCGCGAAGACCCTCGACTTCGAGCAGCCGATCGCGCTCGTGCTGGTGGCGATCCTGCACTTCATCGAGGACGAGGCGGCCTATCCGATCGTGCGTGAGCTCGTGGAGGCGTTGCCTTCGGGCAGCCGGCTCGTGCTCAGCCACCTCACCGAGGACCTCAACGCGGAGAACATCCGGGCGGTTCAGCGGACGTTCACCGAGCGGGGGTTCACGTTCGTGCTGCGCTCCAGGGCCGAGGTGGAGCGGTTCTTCACGGAGAACGGGCTCGAGGTGGAGGAGCCGGGTGTCGTGCCCGTACACCGCTGGCGGCCCGACGGTGCGGCTCCGCTGCCCGAGAAGGTGGATCCCGCGTACCTTGCCACCCTCGACGAGATCGAGAAGGTCCGCTATCGCGACATCAATGACGTGACGGACGCGGACATCAATGTGTACGCGGTGACGGGCATCAAGCCCTGACTCTCGGGTGCGTTCGCCGCCTGCGGGCGGGTGGGGGGCGCGGTTCCCCGCGCCCCCCAAAAAGACCGGCCGTCCTTCTACGCTTCGGTGGACGAGGGACCGGTCAGTCCCACCAGAAGGACCACACCCGCCTGCCGAGCACCTCGTCCGCCGCGTACGCGCGCAGCGTCTCGCTCTCGCCCTGCGTGATGTTGTCCGGGCAGAAGGCGAAGTGCTCGGCGGCCACCGCCTCGGCCTCGGCCGCCGTCGTGGGCGGGGCCGCCACCGACAGGACCAGCTGGTCGAAGGTGAGGGCCACGACCCGTATGCCGAAGCGGTCCTCCCAGGAGCGCAGGACCGCGCACAGGCGGGCCACGTCGCCCTCGTAGTTCACCGGACCGGACCAGCCGATCGCCGCCGGGATGTCCGCGCTGCGACGCGCCGGGACCAGGGCGAGGCGCGGCTCCTTCAGCCAGGAGCCGCCGCCCGCGAGGGAGTCGGCGACCTCGGTGGCCCGGTCGTCCGCGTCCGCCTCGGGCGCGGTGGCCGGTGCCAGGCCGGGCCACTGCACGCCGTGCGGCGCGATCGTCTCGGCGAACTCCTCTGCCTCACCGAAGAGTTCGGTGACCGCTTCCTTGCCGGGGTAGTCCGCGTCGGCTTCGCGCTCGTCCTCCGCGTACTCCTCCCAGTACCCCGCCAGTACCTCGTCGGCGTCGTGATCCCCCGGATAGGACGTCTCCTCGGGCATCAACTCCCATTCCTCCGGGCCGCCCTGGCTGCCGCCGACGTCTATGAGGAGGGGAAGCAGGCCGGCCGTGCGCGGGGCGGAACCCAGCGTGGCCCAGTCTCCGGGAGCGGCCGACGCCTCGGCGTGCCACAGCAACGGCTCGTGCCAGGGGCCCTCGTTCTCCCCCACTGCCTTAAGGGCGTGGGAGGTACCCCCAGCGTCGATCAGTTTCCCGGGCGGGAGTTCGAGGCCGAGCGCGCGCCCGCTCGGATCTGCCGCCAGCGAGGGCAGCGGGTTCGGAAGTGTCGCCATGCCGGTGACTTTAGGGCCCGCCACTGACAACGCGCCTCGGGGTCCGCCCACGAGGTCCTGGACGGCCGGGGCACACGTGCGCGGCGTGCCACAGGTGGTTCGTGGCACGCCGCGCGAAGAGGGTCAGGCGCGGGTCGAGGAAGGCGCAGTCCGTGCGCCGGTCCCGACCCGCTCGGGGTCAGCGGTGACCGTGGCCCGGGCCGCGGCCGTGGTCGTCGCCGTGGCCGCGGTCGCTGCCGTGACCACGGCCGTCGTCGCCGTGGTGCCTGGCGTCCCAGGAGATGGTGTCGACCACGCGACGGTGGTCGTTGCGGAGCGTGGCGGTGTCCTTGCGGTCGTCCCAGACGAAGTTGCGGCGGTCCTGGTAGACGTCGCGGTAGGTGTCACGGCCGACGCCGGTGTGGACGCGGACGGTGGAGTGGCCGTCCAGACGCAGGTGGTGGAACGTGTAGACGCGGCCCTGACGGTTGGACAGCGTCCAGTCGTCCAGGTTCACGCTGCGGCGTCCGCTGTTGGTGATCTGCACCCACTCCTCGTTCAGCGAGCGGTTGGACCTGGAGCCGTGTCCGGGGGCGTCGTACTGGACCTTGCTGATCTCCACCTGCGAACCGCGCGGCGCGGCTCCGTCGGCCGCCGCCGGCAGGGCGGCTGCCCCCACCAGTGCGGCGGCGGACAGAGCGGCGGCGGCCAGGCGACGGGCCGTGAAGGTCTGCGAAGCGGTCATGGGTGCCCCCTTGGGGTACTGGCGGGCCATGGCGACAGGATCGTGCCGTCGGCCCGCTGTTTTTGTGCACCCGGCCTGCTGGCCGGACACCGCATAGCTTGCCGACTGAAGTGCTCCGCTACGTCCCGGAATCGGAGGGCGTTGCTGATCAACGACATTGTCGTGATAGTCGCCTGTAGTGTGCACGTTTTGTGAAGGTGTGTCGGGTTGACGCCCCTTCGGGGGGTGTGGCTGCATCAGTACTGGCCTGCGCCACTTCTTCGCCATGCCGCGCCACCCGTCCACGACCTCCGCTGTCACCCGAAAGTGAGTAACAGTCCCGGGCGGGCAGGGGTACCCGCCCGGGTGATCGTGCGTACGCGCGTCCGGGTGCGGAAACGCCTGATCCCGCAGGCGCGTCACCGGCCTACGGGATCAGGTACTACGGGATCAGGTACTACGGGATCAGGCACTACGGGGTCGGACATGCCGCGCCGGGCGCCCTACGGGAGATCAGAGGCGCTCGGGCGTCCTGATGCCCAGCAGGGCCATGCCCTGGTGGAGCGTGCGGGCGGTGAGGTCGCACAGGAAGAGGCGGTTCTCCGCGACCTCCTGTGCGGGAGCCGGCTTGATGACCGGGCACTGGTCGTAGAACGTCGTGTAGAGCGACGCCAGCTGGTACAGATACGCAGCCAGCTTGTGCGGCGCGTACTCGACGGCCGCCTCGTCCAGCGTCTCCCCGAACCGGTCCAGGTGCAGACCCAACGCCCGCTCCGCCGGAGCCAGTTCGAGCTCCGGGTGGGCCAGCGGCGTACGGTCGCCGGCCTTGCCGAAGATCGACCGGATACGGGCGTACGCGTACTGGAGGTACACGGACGTGTCGCCGTTCAGCGAGACCATCTGGTCCAGGTCGAACTTGTAGTCCCGGACGGCGGAGGTGGAGAGGTCCGCGTACTTCACGGCGCCGATGCCGACGAACCGGCCGTTCTCCTCGATCTCCTGCTCGCTCAGGCCCACCTTCTCGGCCTTCTCCCGCACGACGGCGGTGGCCCGCTCGATCGCCTCGTCCAGGAGATCCACCAGCCGGACCGTCTCGCCCTCACGCGTCTTGAACGGCTTGCCGTCCTTGCCCAGCACCGTGCCGAAGGCCAGCTGCTGCGCCTGCACGTCGTCGCCCAGCCAGCCCGCCCTGCGCGCGGTCTCGAAGACCATCTTGAAGTGCAGGGACTGACGGGCGTCGACCACGTAGACGAGGGTGTTCGCCTTGAGGTTGAAGACACGGTCCCTGATCGCCGAGAGGTCGGTCGCCGCGTAGCCGTAGCCGCCGTCCGACTTCTTCACGATCAGCGGGACCGGGTTGCCGTCCGGGCCCTTCACATCGTCGAAGAACACACAGAGCGCGCCGTCGGACCGGACCGCGACACCCGACTCCTCCAGGAGACGGCAGGTCTCGTCCAGCATGTCGTTGTAGCCCGACTCGCCGACCACGTCCGGGTCCCGGATCTCCATGTCCAGCTTGTCGAAGACCGAGTAGAAGTAGATCTTCGACTCGTCCACGAACTTCTGCCACATGGCGAGGGTCTCGGGCTCGCCCGCCTGGAGGTCGACCACCCGGCGCCGCGCCCGCGTCTTGAACTCCTCGTCGGAGTCGAAGAGCGTCCGCGCCGCCTTGTAGAGCCGGTTCAGGTTCGACATGGCCTCCTCGCCGGAGACCTCCGCCGCACCCTTGTGGTCCAGCTCGTGCGGGTGCTCGATCAGGTACTGGATGAGCATGCCGAACTGGGTGCCCCAGTCGCCGATGTGATGGCGCCGGACCACGCTCTCGCCGGTGAACTCCAGGATCTGGACCACCGCGTCGCCGATGACCGCCGAACGCAGGTGACCGACGTGCATCTCCTTCGCCACGTTCGGCTGCGCGTAGTCGATGACCGTGGTGCCCGGGTTCTCGGCCGGCGGCACACCGAGGCGCTCGCCGTCCTCGTACCGCGCGGCCAGGTTCTCGGTGATGGCCTTGTCGGTGATCGTGATGTTCAGGAACCCGGGCCCGGAGACCTCGATGTCCTTGATCACGTCACCCGACTCGACCCGCGCCACGACCTGCGTCGCCAGCTCTCTCGGGTTCGCCTTCGCCTTCTTCGCGAGGGCCAGGATCCCGTTGGCCTGGAAGTCGGCCCGGTCGCTTCGTCGCAGCAGCGGGTCCGCGGAACCGGCCTCCGGCAGGGCTGCCGAGAGGGCGTCCGCGAGGCGCTGGTGGACGGAGGCGGTGAGGGACGTGACCGAGGCCATGGAGTGGCTGCCGTTCTGCTCGGGTTCCGGGAGTTTCTGAGTACAGGAAAGCCAGTATCCCATGCGGTGAAAAGCCGTTTTCGCGGTTCACGCCCGAGCTGGGAGAATGGTGGCGTCAGCCGTACTGGCGTATGAGAAAGAAGGACGTGCCGATCGTGGCTCAGAGCACCGAGACCACCGACTGGGTCTCCCGTTTCGCGGATGAGGTCATCGAGGAATCGGAGCGTCGGGCCCCGGGCAAACCTGTGGTCGTCGCGTCCGGCCTCTCCCCCTCAGGCCCGATCCACCTCGGCAACCTCCGCGAGGTCATGACCCCGCACCTGGTCGCCGACGAGATCCGCCGCCGCGGGCACACCGTGCGCCACCTGCTCTCCTGGGACGACTACGACCGCTACCGCAAGGTCCCGGCCGGCGTCCCCGGCATCGACGAGTCCTGGGCCGAGCACATCGGCAAGCCGCTGACCTCCGTCCCGGCCCCGAAGGGCTCGGAGCACCCGAACTGGGCCGAGCACTTCAAGGCCGTCATGGTCGAGGCGCTGGCCGAGCTCGGCGTCGAGTACGACGGGATCAGCCAGACCGAGCAGTACACCTCCGGTGTCTACCGCGACCAGGTGCTGTTCGCGATGAAGCACCGCGGTGACATCGACGCGATCCTCGATCAGTACCGGACCAAGAAGGGCCCCGCGAAGAAGCAGCAGGGCCAGAAGCCGGTCGACGAGGCCGAGCTCGAAGCCGCCGAAGGCTCCGGCGCCGCCGCCGAGGACGACGGCAGCTCGGCCGCCGGGTACTACCCGTACAAGCCCTACTGCGGCCGGTGCGAGAAGGACCTCACCACCGTCACCTCGTACGACGACGAGACCACCGAGCTGGCCTACACCTGCTCCGCCTGCGGCTTCTCCGAGACCGTCCGGCTGAACGAGTTCAACCGCGGCAAGCTGGTCTGGAAGGTCGACTGGCCCATGCGCTGGGCCTACGAGGGCGTCATCTTCGAACCGAGCGGGGTCGACCACTCCTCTCCTGGGTCCTCCTTCCAGGTGGGCGGCCAGATCGTGGGCATCTTCGGCGGCAAGCAGCCGATCGGGCCCATGTACGCGTTCGTCGGCATCTCCGGCATGGCCAAGATGTCCAGCAGCAAGGGCGGGGTGCCCACCCCGGCCGACGCGCTCCAGATCATGGAACCGCAGCTGCTGCGCTGGCTGTACGCCCGCCGCCGTCCCAACCAGTCGTTCAAGATCGCCTTCGACCAGGAGATCCAGCGGCTGTACGACGAGTGGGACAAGCTCGCGGGCAAGGTCGCCGACGGCTCGGTCCTCCCGGCCGACGCCGCCGCGTACGCGCGCGCGGTCGGCACCGCCGCCGGAGAGCTGCCCAGGACCCCCCGCCCGATGCCGTACCGCACCCTCGCCTCCGTCGCCGACATCACCGCCGGCGCCGAGGACCAGACCCTGCGGATCCTGAGCGAGCTCGACCCCGAGAACCCGCTCGCCTCCCTGGACGAGGCCCGGCCCCGGCTCGACAAGGCCGAGACCTGGATCAACACCCAGGTGCCGGCCGAGGAGCGCACCGTCGTGCGCGACGAGCCCGACGTCGAACTGCTCACGTCGCTCGACGACCAGGGCCGCGAGTCGCTGCGGCTGCTCCTCGACGGACTGGAGCAGAACTGGTCCCTGGACGGCCTGACCCACCTCGTCTACGGCGTCCCCAAGGTCCAGGCCGGCTTCCCCGCCGACGCGACCGCCAAGGAGCTCCCGCCGGAGATCAAGGTCGCCCAGCGCACGTTCTTCGCGCTGCTGTACCACCTGCTGGTCGGGCGTGACACCGGTCCGCGCCTGCCCACGCTGCTGCTCGCGGTCGGACAGGACCGGGTGCGCAAGCTGCTCGGCGCGTAGGGCCTGCGGCGGTACGAGGAAGGGGGCGCCCGGTGAACACCGGGCGCCCCCTTCCTGTGCACGCCGACGTGCCTACGCGATGTGGTCTTCTTGGAGTTCCGCCGTGTGGCGGTTGGTGAAGCGGTTGACCATGCGGTCGGCCTCGCGCTGCGGGAGCGTGGTGCCGTACGTCGCCTCCACGTCGCCCCTGAACTGGCCCGAGGTCGGATAGCTGCCGTCTATCGACTTCTTGAAGACCAGGTAGTAGTCCTCCTCGGTCGGCTCCGAGCCGCCGCCCGCGCCCAGCTCACGGGTACGGCCCGGGCCGGACGGGATCGGGAAGGTACCGGTGTCCTCCGGAGAGGGCTCCGGGGCGGGGGCAGGCTGCTCCTCGTACCGCTGCTGCGGGAACGTCTGCTGCTCGAACCGCTGCTGTTCTTCGAACTGCTGCCGAGCCCGGAACCGCTGCTGCTCCTCGAACTGCTCGGCCTGCTGCTGCTCCTCGTACCACTGCCGGTACGCGACATCCGGGTCGTACGTCGGGTCGTAGCCGCCCTGATACGCGATGGACTGGGGGTCCCGCGCCTGAAGCCACTGGCTCTGCGGCTCGGCGTAGTCCTCCGGCTGCTCGGGGGGCTCGTTCGCCTCGGCGGCGGGAAGCTGTTCCCGGACAGGCGCCGCGTTGCTCTGTACGGCGGGTGCCGTCGGTTCCGGCTCGCGCGCGACCTCCAGCTGCGGTGCGGGGGGCAGCAGCACCGGATCGATGCCCGCGGCCGCCAGGCCGGAGGGGGCGGTCTCGGCGAGCGGCACGCCGTAGCGGGCCAGGCGCAGCGGCATCAACGACTCCACCGGGGCCTTGCGGCGCCAGGCGCGGCCGAAGCGGGAGTGGAGGCGGGCCTGGTAGACGAGACGGTCCTGCTCCAGCTTGATGACCTGCTCGTAGGAGCGCAGCTCCCACAGCTTCATCCGGCGCCACAGGAGGAAGGTCGGGACCGGGGAGAGCAGCCAGCGGGTGAGGCGGACGCCCTCCATGTGCTTGTCGGCGGTGATGTCCGCGATCCGGCCGATCGCGTGCCGGGCCGCCTCGACGGAGACCACGAACAGGACCGGGATGACGGCGTGCATACCGACGCCCAGCGGGTCCGGCCAGGCCGCCGCGCCGTTGAAGGCGATCGTCGCGACCGTCAGCAGCCACGCCGTCTGGCGCAGCAGCGGGAAGGGGATGCGGATCCAGGTCAGCAGGAGGTCCAGGGCGAGCAGGACGCAGATGCCCGCGTCGATGCCTATCGGGAAGACGTACGCGAAGTTCCCGAAGCCCTTCTTGAGGGCCAGCTCGCGCACGGCCGCGTACGAGCCGGCGAAGCCGATACCCGCGATGACGAGCGCACCGGCGACGACCACACCGATGAGAATCCGGTGCATTCGTGTGAGCTGGATTGGCGCGGCCACCTGTACTCCCCTCTCCTTGCGTGTTGTTGCGCGCAACAGGGTGGCACATGTGTACGGCGCACGGGCGGCCGGTATGGCAGGAGCCCGGCCCATGAGGTGACCGGGCTCCGTCAAATGCCCTGCTGGGCAGGCGAGTTGCGCGCCGACGCCCGTTGAATGTCAGTACTTCTCGAATGTCAGTTCTTCTTGGTGGCCGATGCCGAGGCCGAGGGCTTGGAGCTGGCCGACGCCGACGGGGAAGCCGACTTCGAGGGGTTCGCGGACTTGGAGGGGGAGGCCGACTGCGACGGGGCGGTGGTCGCCCGGCTGCCGTCCTGGTTCGCGGAGGCCACCGCGGCCACCGCCTCCTTGGCGGCCTTCTCCGCGGCCTTCGTCAGGTCGTCCGCGCTGGGGGCCTTGTCGCCGGCGAGACCGGCACCGTTGTAGTCGAGCGTGACGACGACGTTCTCGACGCGCGTCACGACCGTCTGCTGCTTGAAGGAGCCTTCCTTCTTCTTCAGGCCGTAGCGCACCGCCGTCGACGCGTCGCCGATCCCGGAGACCGGCTCCGACCGGGCGCCCGTCGCGCCGGTCACCGTCTGCGCGTCCTTGACCTGCTTGTCGTAGTAGGTCTGCGCGAGCTGGTTGCCCTCACCACGGGTCGCGTCCGAGTCGAAACGCAGCAGGGAGACGTTCAGCCAGCGGAACTGGGAACCCTTGACGCCCTTGTTGTCGAGGCTGTTCCAGGAGCAGCTGCTGCGGTCCTTCGCGTCGTCCGACTTGCCCGACTTGGCGGACTTCAGGCCCTTTGGTACGAGTTCGCCCAGCGTCTTCTTCGAGAACAGCGAGCAAGGGGACGGCAGCGTCGCGTACGCGGCCGGCTTGACGGCGTCCGCGGAGGTGCTCGGGGACGCGGACGAGGTCGCGGCCGTGCCCTTCTGGGCGGCGTTGTCGGCGCTCGATCCCGATCCCGAGCCGGAGCCGGAGTCCGAGGAACAACCGGCGGCGGCGAGCACCACCGGGACGGCGGCTGCGCTGACAAGGATGCGGGTGAGTCGCGGGGCTCGGCCTACTCGCTGTGCTGGTCGGTGCATGGTTCCTTCACTCGTGGCGCTCGTGGTGCGACCGCACGTGGCTGGTGCGGCCGGTCGGGTCCGAGGGGCCACGGTACGCGGTGAGGCAGCCATGCGTTTCCTGTTCGAGGGGTTCGCATGGGGTGCCCCCGCGCCCCGGCGGACCCGCTAGCCGTTGAACCGGTCGACCAGCTTCTGTGCCAGATTCCGGGCCTTGTCCTGCATTTCTTCGCTGTCCGGGGTGCCTGTGGAAGCGGTCGGCTGCTCGGTGTACTCGATCCTCACGATCACGTTGGACGTGCGGAACACCACAGTCACGGTGCGCTGCTGAGCCGTCGCGGAGCCGGAGTTGAGTTTGTCGTTGAGGAACGCCTCGTCGCCCAGACTGCTGAGCTTGCGGGGCTGGAGGTCGGCGGGGGTCTCGCTCGGGCCGGCCGAGGTCGAGGCGGAGGCGGAGGAGGTCGGGGAGGCGGACGCGGAGGGGGGCGCCGAGGGGGTGGCGGAAGCGGTGTCGGACGGCGTGGCCGAAGCGGAGGCCTCGGGGAGGTTCGCCGCGGTCTCCTCGGTCGCGTAGATGTCCTGGGCGCGGGAGTCGTCGCTCACCGCGTTGTCGTACGAGACCACGCGCTCGAAGTCGACGCTGAGATGGTCGGTGGCGTCCGTGGACTCCACCTTCCAGCCGCACCCGACGCGGCGGTCGGTGTCGTAGGTGAGGGTGGCCTGGCCCTCGTACGCCGTGTCGCGCTGGTCCTGGTCGGTGATCTGCTTGATGCCGGGCAGCAGGGAGTCCAGGCTGTCGTGGCTCACCGCGGCGCAGGCCTCCGGGAGCGTGCGGTACTTGCCCGGCTGGGCGGCCGGGGTGTTCACGCTGACGTCGCCCGGCTTGGGGTCGGCCGCCGTGCCGTTGCTCGCCGAACCTCCGGTGCAGCCGGCCAGCAGGGCCGCGAGGAGCGCGGCGATGCCGGGAACGTACGCCTTCCGCTGCACGGTCGGGCTCCTCTCGACGGCTCCCGGAGCCTGTGGCCGGGATGCTCTGTGGTGCTGTCCTGTGGTTATTGGGTTGCCGCACGGGGGCGGCCCCTGGAGACAATGTGTATCGCACGCACAGCCGTGGACGCCGGTCCGTTGTCCCATACGTCGACCTTGGTGCGGGTTTTGCGTTCTATGACTTTTGTCGTTTGCCGGGGGAATGAGGATGTTATGTCGTACGTAGAGATATCGGGCGCCAAGGTGCCCATCCGCATGTGGACGGACCCGGCGTCGGTCGAGGACGTGGCCCTGCGCCAGCTCCAGAACGTGGCCACGCTCCCGTGGATCAAGGGGCTCGCCGTCATGCCGGACGTCCACTACGGCAAGGGCGCGACGGTCGGCTCGGTCATCGCCATGCGCGACGCGGTGTGTCCGGCGGCGGTGGGGGTCGATATCGGCTGCGGGATGTCCGCGGTCAGGACGTCGCTCACGGCCAATGATCTGCCGGGGGATCTTTCGCGGCTTCGGTCGAAGATCGAGGAGGCGATTCCGGTGGGACGGGGGATGCATGACACTGCCGTTGAGCCGGGGCGGTTCCATGGGCTGGCCACGTCCGGGTGGGATGACTTCTGGGGGCGGTTCGACGGGGTTGCGGAGGCGGTCAAGTTCCGGCAGGGGCGGGCAACTCTGCAGATGGGGACACTTGGCTCGGGCAACCACTTCATTGAGGTTTGTGTAGATACATCCGATTCGGTGTGGCTCATGCTCCACTCCGGATCCAGGAACATCGGCAAGGAACTGGCCGAGCACCACATCGGCGTCGCCCAGAAGCTCCCGCACAACCAGGGGCTGGTCGACCGCGACCTCGCGGTCTTCGTGGCGGACACCCCGCAGATGGCCGCATACCGCAACGATCTGTTCTGGGCGCAGGAGTACGCGAAGTACAACCGCACCCTGATGATGGCGCTCCTGAAGGACGTGATCCGCAAGGAGTTCAAGAAGGCGAAGCCGACCTTCGAGCCGGAGGTCAGCTGCCACCACAATTACGTCAACATCGAGCGCTACGAGGGTATGGACCTGCTCGTCACGCGCAAGGGGGCCATCAGCGCCCGGGCCGGAGAATTCGGCATCATTCCGGGTTCGATGGGGACAGGCTCGTACATCGTGAAGGGTCTCGGGAACGAGAAGGCATTCAACTCGGCCTCCCATGGCGCGGGCCGGCGCATGAGCCGCAACGCGGCGAAGCGCCGGTTCTCGACGCGGGACCTGGAGGAGCAGACACAGGGCGTCGAGTGCCGCAAGGACTCGGGCGTCGTGGACGAGATCCCGAGCGCGTACAAGCCGATCGAGCAGGTCATCGAGCAGCAGCGCGACCTCGTGGAGGTCGTGGCGAAGCTGAAGCAGATCGTCTGCGTCAAGGGTTGACGCGCGGAGGTAAAGGCAGCCGGAAAAGGAGGCCCCGGACAAGTCGGTCTGTCCGGGGCCTCTGCTTGGTTCATGGCTGCTGTCAGGCGTGTTCGAGTGAGCGCTGTGGGTGAGCTATGCGGTTCACCCTTGCGAGTCAGCGGAGGCGCTTCTCCAGGAGGGTCACCGCGTACGGGTTGCCCAGGCCGCCGTCTTTCATGGGCTGTTCACCGACGACCGTGTAACCCGCGGCCTCGTAGTAGCGGCGCAGGTGCGGGTTGGTGGAGATGCAGTCCAGGCGGGAGAGCGGGCGGCCGGAGGCTGCTGTGCGGCGCTCCGCGTGGGCCAGGATGTGGCGGCCGGTGCCGGGTGGGGCCGTGCGATGGTCGGTCATCAGGCGGTGGATGTACCCGGCCGTCGGAGGCTGGAGGCCCCAGGCCGCCGGGTCATCCCACCAGAGTTCGCAGGCTCCGACCACGTCGGGGCCCAGGTGGGCCAGCCAGACCTCGCCCTCCTGGATGCGAGTGCGGAAGTGGGTCTCGCCCAGCTGGCCCGGTGTCCATTGCTCGATGTCGGGCGCGGTCCGCTTCTGCCAGCGGGCCGCTTCGTCCCGGAGACGGACCAGGGTGGGGATGTCGGTCTCGGTCGCGCGGCGGAAGGTGAGGGGAGAGGCCGGTTCGAGGAGGGTCGCGCGGAGGGCCGAGGTGAAGGCCGTGTCCAGGCCCAGGGTCTCCGTGACGTACGACTGGACCGAGCCGTAGCGGGAGTTCATCGTCGCCAGGAACCGGGTCATGATCTCGGCGGGGGCCGTGCCGTAGGCCGGCCACAGCAGTTCACGGTCGGGGTTGTCGGTGCGCCAGTCCGCCACCAGGAGGGGCGTGGCCCGTTCCGTGAGGGTGAAGTCCTCGACGATCGTCTGGTCCGGGACGCCCAGGAGGGACAGGACCAGGGCCGCCACCAGGCCCGTGCGGTCCTTGCCCGAGGCGCAGTGGAAGGCGAGGGGCGTGTCCGACTCGGCCGCCCGCGCGATCAGTTGCAGCGTCTCGCGGATCTCCTTCGTGCCGTCCTCGGCGACCTCCGCGAAGCGCTCTGCCAGATACGGGCCGGGAGCCACCTCCGGCCCCAACGCCGCCTGGTCGTACGGGCGGTGCTCGATGCTCTGGTTGTGGTATGCGAGGGAGGGGTGCTCGGGGACGCGGCCCTTCGACTCGGTCTCCCAGGGGTAACGGAGGTCCACGACCGTACGGACGCCGAGAGAGAGGAAGAGCTCCCAGTCCGCCGTCCCGGGGATCAGTTTGCCGAGCGAGTCCGCGCGGTACAGGCGGGACCGGCGGACCGTTCGGCCGTCCTCGGTCGCGTAGCCCCCGAGGTCGCGGAAGTTGTGCAGACGCGCGAAAGGTATGTGTCGGTTCACGACCAGGGACCTTACGTGTGACGACCAGCGACCCCGGGTGGCTACTTCGCGTGCGTCACCGCATAGATCATCACGAACGCCACGATGTGGATGCCGAAGAGGAAGTACGCGAGGTACCACCAGACATAACGCTGGTTCTTCTTCTCCGCGGCGAGGTGGCGGCGCTCCGCGGAGGGCGCGTCCGACGTCTCGTCCGGCGCCTCGATCGGTATCCCGTCCGGCATTCCGTCTGGCATCCCGTGCGGCATCAGAGTTCCCGGTGGACCTTGGTGTTCGACGCCTGGGCGCGGGGGCGGACGACGAGGAGGTCGATGTTGACGTGGCTGGGGCGGGTGACGGCCCAGGTGATGGTGTCGGCGACGTCGTCGGCGGTCAGTGGCTCGGCCACGCCCGCGTAGACCTTGGCCGCCTTCTCCGTGTCGCCGCCGAAGCGGGTCAGCGCGAACTCGTCCGTCTTGACCATGCCGGGCGCGACCTCGATGACCCGGACCGGCGTTCCGACGATCTCCAGGCGGAGGGTCTCGGCGAGGACGTGTTCGGCGTGCTTGGCGGCGACATAGCCCGCGCCGCCCTCGTACGTGCCGTGCCCCGCCGTCGACGACAGCACGACGACCGTGCCGTCGCCGCTCGCGGTGAGCGCCGGGAGCAGGGCCTGGGTGATGTTCAGTGTGCCGATGACGTTCGTCTCGTACATCTGGCGCCACTCGGCCGGGTCGCCGGTCGCGACCGGGTCGGCGCCCAGCGCGCCGCCCGCGTTGTTGACCAGGACACCGATGGTCTTGAAGGCGCCGGCGAACTCGTCGACCGCGGCGCGGTCCGTGACGTCCAGCGCGTACGCGGTCGCCTGGTGGCCCGTGGCGTTGATCTCCTCGGCCAGCGCCTCGATGCGGTCCTTGCGGCGGGCGGTCAGCACGACGCGGTAGCCGGCCGCGGCCAGCTGCCGGGCCGTCGCCGCGCCGATGCCGCTGCTCGCGCCGGTGACGACGGCGATACGGGAGGAGGCGGAGGGCACGGCGGACGTCATGGGCTGCTCCTAGGACGTGACTAACTGGCGTACGTGGTGTGGTCGGTCCTCGTCAGGATAGGCAGGCGGTCGGCGTCCGGGAGGTCGCGGGCTCAGTTGCCGCCGCGCGGCGCGTACATGATCACGGCCATTCCGGCGAGGCAGATGAGGGCGCCGGTCACGTCCCAGTGGTCGGGCCGGTAGCCGTCCGCGACCATGCCCCAGAGGAGGGAGCCGGCCACGAACACTCCGCCGTACGCGGCGAGGACGCGGCCGAACTCGGCGTCCGGCTGGAGTGTCGCCACGAAGCCGTAGACGCCGAGCGCCATGACGCCCGCGCCGATCCAGAGCCAGCCGCGGTGCTCGCGCACGCCCTGCCAGACCAGCCAGGCGCCGCCGATCTCGAAGAGCGCGGCGATGACGAAGAGGGCGACGGAGCGGACGATCAGCATGCCGTCACTCTCGCACGGGCGTCCGGGCAGAGCCTGGCGGTGACGGGTGCGGCGGGGGCGGTCGGCGGGTACGCCGTCCAACTCGCCGCCCACCGGGGTCTCGTGGTGACGGGGGCGGCCCGCGAGGGCGACGAGGAGCTCGTACGGTCGCTGGGGGCGGCCCACTTCGCGCCGGGCGGCGTGGAGGGCGTGGACGGGGTGCTGGACGCGGCGATTCTCGGCGCGGGTTGGAGTGGGTGCGGGACGGCGGGGTGTTCGTGGGCGTCATCCCGGGGGGCGCATCCGGCGTCCGTACGGGGGGCGGACGGACGCGGTGGAGGTGAGCGCCGACGGGGCGCGCCTCGCGGAGCTGGCGGCGCTCGTCGACGAGGGGGTGCTCACGACCCGGGGCGCCGACACGTACGGGCTGGAGGAGGCGGGGAGGGCGCACGTGCGGCTGGCCGAGGGCGGCCTGCGGGGGCGGCTGGTCCTGATCCCCTGAGTCCGCGGGGTGCCCGAAGGGGCCACGGGGTGATCTCGAAGTCCTGGGTGCTTCCGCCCGTCACCCGTTCGGCTCAACGCTGTCGGGGTGATGCCGAGCTGTCGTCCGTGCCCGGGGCGGGAGGTGGGCATCCGGGTGAAGATCTCGCGCTGCTGTACGTCCCCGCGCCCCTGGGGGGCGGGGCTGCGCCCCGGCCCCCCGCGATCGGAGTCGGGTCAGTGGGTGGTGGGTGCGTAGGTGGTGGGGGGTACTCCTACCGTCGCTGTGAAGTCGCGGACGAGGTGGGCCTGATCGGCGTAGCCGAGGTCGGCGGCGAGGGCGGCCCAGTCGACCGGGCCGGAGGCCTCCGCGCGGGACAGGGCCTCGTGGATCCGGTAGCGCAGGATGATCCACTTCGGGCCGACGCCGACGTACGCGGCGAAGAGCCGTTGCAGGGTCCGTACGGTCATCCCCTCGGCGCGTGCGAAGTCGCCGACGTGCCGGATGGCGCGGTCGCCCCGGATGCGGTCCACCAGGGCCATGGCGAGGTCGGCCTGGGGATCCGGGCGCGGACCGAGGTCCAGGAGGAACGCGTCGAGCGCGGCCACGCGCGCGTCCTCGTCGGCGGGGTCGAGGACGGAGGGGACCGTGGCGGCGTCCACCGCGGGAAACACCGTGCGGAGCGGGATGCGCTCGCCTGTGAGTGACGTCAGGGCCCGTCCCGGCGCGAAGGGGCGGAAGCCCCCCGGGCGGAACTGGATCCCGCACACCCGCCCCCGGCCCTCCAGCTTCTGCGTGAACAGGTCGAGGCCGATGCCGGCCACCTCGCCGAATTCGACGGAGTCCTGACCCGCGTACCTCTGGAAGACGACGTTCACGGACGGGTGCGGGACCACGTGGGAGGCGTACGGCTCGGGCAGGTCCCAGTCGATCAGCCAGTAGTGCTCGAGGTAAGGGCGGAGCGGCTCGGCCGGTTCGCGGCGGCGGAAGCGGACGCGCGCGAAGAGCTCCGCGGCGTCGACGATGCCTCGGGTGTCACGGCGTGGTGCGGCCATGACGGGATCGTAGGGCGGGGCACTGACAGTCGGGGCAGGGGCAGGGGCAGGGGCAGGGGCGAGGAGCCGGGGGGTGGGTGGTGCGCGGAATAGCGACGGAGGGTGGATCGTTCGAGGGTATAGTTGAATTGTAAACAACCTGGAGGGTGAGCGACCATGCAGTTCGGAATCTTCAGCGTCGGCGATGTCACGGCGGACCCGACGACCGGCCGTACGCCGACCGAGGCCGAGCGGATCAAGGCCATGGTCGCCATCGCGCAGAAGGCGGAGGAGGTGGGCCTGGATGTGTTCGCGACGGGTGAGCACCACAACCCGCCGTTCGTCCCGTCGTCGCCGACCACGATGCTCGGCTATGTCGCGGCGCGGACCGAGCGGCTGATCCTGTCGACGTCGACCACGCTGATCACCACCAACGACCCGGTGAAGATCGCGGAGGACTTCGCGATGCTGCAGCACCTGGCCGACGGGCGGGTGGATCTGATGATGGGGCGCGGGAACACCGGGCCCGTGTATCCCTGGTTCGGGCAGGACATCCGCCAGGGCATCAACCTGGCCGTGGAGAACTACGCGCTGCTGCGCCGCCTGTGGCGCGAGGACGTGGTGACATGGGAAGGCAAGTTCCGCACGCCGCTGCAGTCGTTCACCTCGACGCCGCGTCCGCTGGACGGGGTGCCCCCGTTCGTGTGGCACGGCTCGATCCGGTCGCCGGAGATAGCCGAGCAGGCCGCGTACTACGGCGACGGCTTCTTCCACAACAACATCTTCTGGCCGGCCGACCACACCCGGCAGATGGTCGAGCTGTACCGGGAGCGGTACGCGCACTACGGGCACGGCACGCCCGAGCAGGCGATCGTCGGTCTCGGCGGACAGGTGTTCATGCGGAAGAACTCCCAGGACGCCGTGCGCGAGTTCCGGCCGTACTTCGACAACGCGCCGGTCTACGGGCACGGGCCCTCCCTGGAGGAGTTCACCGACCAGACCCCGCTGACCGTCGGCTCCCCGCAGGAGGTCATCGAGAAGACCCTGGCCTTCCGCGACTACGCCGGTGACTACCAGCGCCAGCTGTTCCTGGTGGACCACGCCGGGCTGCCGCTGAAGACGGTCCTCGAACAGCTCGACCTGCTCGGCGAGGAGGTCGTCCCGGTGCTGCGCGAGGAGTTCGCCAAGGGGCGCCCGGCGGATGTGCCGGACGCGCCGACCCACCAGTCCCTGCTCAAGGCTCAGGAAGTGAGCGTCGTATGAAGCTCGTCGTCGTCTCGGCGGGGCTGAGCGTCCCCTCGTCGACCCGGCTGCTGGCCGACCGGCTGGCCGCCGCCACCGGCCGGTACGCGTCCCTCGACGTCCAGGTCGTCGAACTGCGCGACCTGGCCGTGGAGATCGCCCACAACTTCACCAGCGGCTTTCCCGGGCGGGCCCTGTCCGCGGCCCTGGAGGCGGTGACGGAGGCGGACGGGCTGATCGTGGTCACACCCGTGTTCTCCGCCTCCTACAGCGGCCTGTTCAAGTCCTTCTTCGACGTACTGGACCAGGACTCGCTCACCGGCAAGCCGGTCCTGATCGCCGCGACCGGCGGCTCCGCCCGCCACTCCCTCGTCCTCGAACACGCCCTGCGCCCCCTCTTCGCCTACCTGCGCGCCGTGGTCGTACCGACCGGGGTCTACGCGGCCTCGGAGGACTGGGGTGCGGAAGGCCTGGCCGAGCGGATCGACCGCGCGGCGGGCGAACTGGGGAGGCTCATGGAAGGCCTGGGCTCCAGGGCCGGGGCCGGGGCTGTCCTAAGGGTCGATGTGGCGGACACGGCGGATGTGGCGGACATGGCGGATGTGGCGGACATGGCGGTCGCGTCGGTGGCCGTGGACACCGACACCGCCGCCGCCATCGCGCCGCGCTCGCTCGACGGGGCTCTCGCCTCCGCCCACGGGTTCACCGTCATCCCCTTCGAGCAGCAGCTCGCCGCGCTGCGGCCGTAGGGCGAGCCGGGAGAGCGGCCGTGAAGGTGGGAAGAGAGGGTGGGCCGCCACCGTCCTGCGCTTCCGGCCCACCCCCTCCGCACGGGCCGACCCCTGCCGGGGGATTCGGGGGTCCGCCCGTCCTGACATACGGGACAGACTGACCGCGCGAGGTAAGGGGCTCGCGGGAGGAGGGGTGAGAGGCGGGTAAGAAGCCCACCCTCACCCCCGCCCACCAGGTGGTCCCCGGCCGACGGCTTGGCAGACTGGTGGGGTGCCCCAGAATGTGCTGCTCGCCGAGGACGACCGTGCCATCCGCCATGCCCTGGAAAGGGCACTGACGCTGGAGGGCTACGCGGTGACGGCCGTCGCCGACGGCGTAGAGGCGCTGGCCCAGGCCCACCGCACGCCACCGGACGTCCTCGTCCTGGACGTGATGATGCCCGGAATCGACGGGCTCCAGGTGTGCCGCGTGCTGCGCGCGGAGGGGGACCGTACGCCGATCCTGATGCTCACCGCACTGGTCGAGACGGCCGACCGCATCGCGGGCCTGGACGCCGGGGCCGACGACTACGTGGTCAAGCCGTTCGACGTGGAGGAGGTCTTCGCCCGGCTGCGGGCCCTGCTCCGCCGGACCGGTCCGGTGAACGGCACCCCCGCCGGCGTACCGGTGCCGTCGCCGTCGGTGTCCGCGTCGAAGGAGGCGTCGGGCCAGATCTCCGCGGCCGGGCTGCGCATGGACATCCAGGCGCGCCGCGCCTGGCGCGGACAGCGCGAGCTGGAGCTCACCCGCACCGAGTTCGAGCTGCTCGAACTGCTCGTCCGCAACGCGGGCATCGTCCTCGACCACGCCACGATCTACGACCGCATCTGGGGCTACGACTTCGGTCCCGGTTCCAAGAACCTCGCCGTGTACGTGGGATATCTGCGGCGCAAGCTCGACGAGCCGGGGGCACCGGCGCTGATCCACACCGTCCGGGGCGTGGGGTATGTGCTGAGGGAGGACTGAGTGCCCCCCCGATGGCTCACGGGGCTGCGGCCCCGGCGGGTGTCCTCCCTGCGGGCCACCTTCACCCTGTCCTTCGCCGCCGTGGCCGCCGTGGTCACCGTCCTCGTCGGGTTCCTGAGTTACGACGCCGCCGCCCGGCTGGTGCGGGTGGACCAGCAGACCGTCTTCTCCGGGGTCGTGCAGGACCTGCGGGTCCAGGTGCGCGAGACGGCGTTGGACCCGGGTGATTTCTCGTCGTCCGACCCCGATCACGACGGACCGCTGGACGACATCATCCGGCCCGCCCGTACGGATGTGCAGGTGCTCGGGCGCGGCGGGGTGATATCGGACCGTGGGAACCCCGCGCTGCCCGTGACCGCCGCCGACCGGCGGACGGCCGCGTCCGCGACCGCGGGCAGGTGGGTGGAGCACGGGGAGGTCGACGTCGCCGGCGACCGCTACCGGGTGGCGACCGTCGCGCTCGGCGGCGGGCGGGGCGCGGTGCAGGTGGCCCAGCAGTTCAGCGACACGGAGGATCTGCTGCGGGAGCTGCAGCAGCGGACCGTGCTGCTGGTGGGGGCGGTGGTGATCGCGTCGGGGCTGTTCGGCTGGTGGCTGGCCCGGCGCATCACCCGGCGGCTGGTGCGGCTGGCCGGGGCCGCGGAGGACGTGGCGCGCACCGGGCGGCTCGGCATCCAGGTGCCGGTGGCGGGATACGACGAGGTGGCCCGCCTCGGCCGCTCCTTCGACCGGATGCTCGGCCGGCTCGCCCAGTCCGAGGAGGACCAGCGGCGGCTGGTCCAGGACGCGGGCCATGAACTCCGTACGCCGCTGACCTCGCTGCGTACGAACATCTCCATGCTGCGTCGTATCGACGAGCTGCCGCCCGACGCCCGCGAGGAGCTGGTCGCCGACCTGGCGCAGGAGTCCCGTGAGCTGACCGACCTCGTCAACGAGCTGGTGGCGCTCGCGGCCGGGCGGTCCGACACCGAGCCCGTGCAGCGGATCGACCTGGCCGATCTCGCCGAGGACGTGGCGATCGCCTCGCGGCGCCGCACCGGGCGGGACATCCTCGTCCGGGTGGGCGGTGACACGACGGCCGACGGCCGTCCCACGGCGCTTCAGCGGGCGATCTCCAACCTGGTGGAGAACGCGGCCAAGTTCGACCGCGAGGGCAAGGCGCCGATCGAGATCGCGGTCACCGGTCCGGTGCGCCCCGGCGCCGGGGTGGGCGGCGGTCTTCCGGGCAGCGTCCGGATCGAGGTCCTCGACCGGGGTCCGGGCGTGGTCGAGGGCGATCTCGTCCGGGTCTTCGACCGTTTCTACCGCGCCGCCGACGCCCGCAGCCTGCCCGGTTCCGGGCTCGGTCTGTCCATCGTCCGTGAGGTGGCCACCGGCCACGGCGGAGCGCCTTTCGCCTTCCGGCGGGAGGGGGGAGGCGCGGTCATCGGGTTCACGGTGAGCGCGGACTACCCGACGGAAGAGGACTGACGGGCGGACGGGCGGGGTGAGGTCACCGTGACTAGCCGACGTGTACGCGCGGTCGGCGGGAGCGGTCGGGTTCGGCCTCGCGCAGGACCTCTCGGGTGACGGGGGCGACCTCGCCCTGGCCGAAGAGGAAGAAGCGCATGAAGTTGGTGAAGGGGTCGCCCTCGGTCCACTCGAAGTAGATGTGCGGGGTGCAGCCGGTGCGGTCGCGGACGTACAGGAGCAGGGCGGCCAGGGCGTTGGGGATCGAGGAGGACTCCAGGGTCAGGACGCGGTAGCGGCCGTGGAGCACCTCGCCGCGTACGGTCAGGCCCGCCTCGAACTCCGAGGGGTCCAGGACGGTGACCTCGACGAAGACGAAGTCCTCCTGGGCCGGGAGGTCGTTGTCGGCGCGGATCTGCTCGATCTTCTCGCGGTACTCGGCCTTGTCGCGGTTGTCGGGTTCGTTGGCGATGAACCGGATCCGGCGGCTGGCTATGTCGCGTACGAACCGGTCCGCCATGTCGTCCAGGCTCACGCTGGTCACCCGCAGTTCGAAGGCGCGGGCCAGCCGCGAGAGCAGCGAGACGAGGATGATGCCGGCGATGAAGCAGGCGCCGATCTTGACGCCGTCGGGGCGTTCGATGACATTCACGACGGTCGTGTAGAGGAAGACCGCGGAGATGACGGCGAAGGCGATGGTCCAGTTGCGCTGGCCCGCCTTCCGCGCGGCGATGGTCACGGCGATCGCCGCGGAGCTGATGAGGACGAGGACACCGGTGGCGTAGGCGCCGCCCTGCGCGTCGACGTCGGCGTCGAAGATCCAGGTGACCAGGAACGCGACCAGGATGAAGACGATCACCATGGGGCGGACGGCGCGTGCCCAGTGCGGGGCCATGCCGTAGCGGGGGAGGTAGCGGGGCATGAGGTTGAGCAGTCCGGCCATCGCGGAGGCGCCCGCGAACCACAGGATGGCGATGGTCGACACGTCGTAGACCGTGCCGAAGGCGCCGCCGAGGTATTCGTGCGCGAGATAGGCGAGGGCGCGACCGTTGGCCTGGCCCCCGGACTTGAACTCCTGCTCCGGGATGAGGAGCGTGGTGATGAAGCTGGTGAAGATGAGGAAGACACTCATGATCACGGCGGCGGTGGTCAGCAGCTTCTTGGTGTCCCGGATGCGGCCGGCCGGCTTCTCGTCGGTGTCGGTGGCGTCGCCCTGGACGTGCGGCATGACGGCCACGCCGGTCTCGAAGCCGGAGAGGCCGAGGGCCAGTTTGGGGAAGACCAGGAGGGCGACCCCGACCATCGCGAAAACGTTTCCGTGTTCGGTGGTCAGGGCGCTGGTCCAGTCGGCGATCACATGCTCGGCCGTCGCCACGTGCCACAGGCCCACGATCACGACCACGACGTTGAGCGCGAGATAGATCCCCACCAGGACGACGGCGACGCCGATCGCCTCCAGGAAGCCCTTGAGGAACACCGCGCCGAGCAGGGCCACCAGGATGAGCGTGATCAGCATCTGCTGGTCGTGCAGCGTGCTGGTGAGATGGGGGTTCTCGACCAGGTGGGTGGCGGCGTCGGCCGCCGACAGGGTGATGGTGATCAGGAAGTCGGTGGCGGCGAAGCCCAGCAGGGTCAGGACGAACAGCTTGCCCTTCCAGAACGACAGCAGCCGCTCCAGCATCGCGATCGAGCCCTCGCCGCGCGGGCTCTCCTCGGCCACCCGCCGGTAGACGGGCAGTGCGCCCGCCAGGGTGACGATGACGAGCACGATGGTCGCGACGGGCGAGAGGAGTCCGGCGGCCAGGGCCGCGATGCCGGGCTGGTAACCCAGTGTCGAGAAGTAGTCGACGCCGGTCAGGCACATCACCCGCCACCAGCGCTGCCCCTGGTGCACGGGCTCTGGCACGGCGTGCGGGCTCTGCGGGGTCTTGCCCATGTCGGACAGTCCCTGGAGCATCCAGGCACGCAGCCGGCTCGCACCCGTCGTACCTCTGGTACGAGCGTGGTCGGTGGTGGCCATCGGGGTGCTCCTGACGTGCTGCCCGGCGTGATGCCCATTGTGATCCGATTGTGGGCAATGGGGGAGAAAACGGCAGGTCGGGTGGACATTGCGGCGAATGGGGGACGGCGGTGCGGTCGCAGAGGTGGCAGCCCTTGGTCCGGCACCGCGGTCCGGCACGTGGTCCGGCACTCCGGTCCGGCGCTCGGTCCGCCCCCGACGACGAGAATGCCGTGCTTTTCGCACACGTGGTCGGCCGACGGCGTCAAGGCCGCGTCAAAGTCGTCCGGTGCGACATCAGGGGCCCATCAAGGTCCGGTGCGGGTGAGGTGAAGCGGTCGCAGACCGGGCGCGGCACGGGGGACACGGACGAGCGTCCGTGGCGTGCCGATGGCGGGGCTCGTGGCTGTCACGGCCGGTACCACGCACAGTCCTGCGGCGCGAGCCGCGACCACGCACAGTCCGGCGCGAGCCGGGACCCTCTGAGCGCCACCGCGCGGGGCGAGCGCCCCCTCCGGGGGTGGGCACCAGCCTCGGAGGGGGCGCGGGGGACCGCGATCGAGACGCCCCCGACGCGCCGGGCGGCCCCGAAGCCCCAGGCTCCTCCTGCGCCTCGCACCCCGAAGAGCCGCCCTGGATGACGGCGCTGGACCAGGTGACGGACATCAACCGGCGGCACTTCACGGCGGCGGTCCGCGCGGGCCGCTTCGAGGCCACCGGACTGCTCCCGTGGACGTGCGGTCTGCTGCTCGGCGCGGGTGCGCTGATCCTGCTGGGGCCGCGACCGAGGCTCGCCGGGTTCCGCTGAACGGGGGTCTTCTGAACGGGGGTGTGCCGTGGGCGCGTCACCGGCGCCGGGTGCCCGCCCGGGGCGCGGGCCCCTGCGGTTCCCCCCGCCGGAAGGATCCCGGCGCCCTGGCCGTGGGCCGGTCGGCGTGGGCCGAGGACGTCAGCTGCCACGGCACACTCGTGACCATGACCCCCGGGGTGAACAGGAGCCGGTTCTTCAGCCACAGCGCCGACTGGTTGTGCAGAAGGTTCTCCCACCAGTGTCCGACGACGTACTCGGGGATGAAGACGGCGACGATGTCCCGCGGGCTCTCACGGCGGATCGAGCGGACGTACTCCACGACCGGCCGGGTCACCTCGCGGTACGGCGAGTCGATGATCTTCAGCGGGACGTCGATGCCGTACTCCTCCCAGCGCCTGAGCAGCGCCGCCGCCTCGTCTCGGTCGACGGAGACCGTCAGGGCCTCCAGCCGGTCGGGGCGGAAGGCGCGCGCGTAGGCGAGGGCACGGAGGGTCGGCTTGTGCAGGGTGGAGACCAGGACGATCCCCAACACGCGTGAGGGGAGGGTGAGTTCGCCCTTCGGGTCGGCCACCGCCAGTTCCGCCGAGGTGGCGTCGTAGTGGCGCCGGATGCCGCGCATCATCACCCACAGCACGATCGCCGCGAGTACGGCGAGCCACGCGCCCTCCGTGAACTTGGTGGCCAGCACGATCACCAGGACCAGGCCGGTGACGACCGAGCCGAGTGCGTTGATCACGCGGGCCGTGTGGTGGCGGCGCCGCAGGGCCGGGTGGCGTTCCGTGTGCAGCTCGCTGTTCCAGTGCCGGACCATGCCCAGCTGGGAGAGCGTGAAGGCGGTGAACACGCCCAGGATGTAGAGGTGGATGAGGCTGGTGACATTCGCCTTGAAGCCCCACAGCAGCAGCGCCGCGACGACCGCGAGCGCCAGGATGCCGTTGGAGAAGGCGAGCCGGTCGCCCCGGTTGTGCAACTGGTGGGGCAGATAACGGTGTTGGGCCAGGATGGACGCGAGCAGGGGAAAGCCGTTGAAGGCCGTGTTCGCCGCCAGGATCAGGACCAGCGCGGTCGCCGCCTGGATGACGTAGAAGCCGACGCTGTGCTCGCCGCCGAAGACCGCAGCCGCGATCTGCGCGATCACCGTGCGCTGGGTGTACGAGCCGCAGTCGCCGGTGAGTCCGGTCAGCCGGCACGCGTTGTCCGTGATGTGCACCTTGGTGATCAGCGCCAGCGCGGTGACGCCCACGAACATGACGATCGCGAGGGCGCCCATCGCGGTCAGTGTCTCGGCCGCGTTCCTCGACTTGGGCTTGCGGAAGGCCGGTACGCCGTTGGAGATGGCCTCCACCCCGGTCAGCGCCGTACAGCCGGAGGAGAACGCGCGCAGCACCAGCATCAGCAGGGCGAGACCCGTCAGGTTCGCGTCCGAGGGGTCCGGCGTGACGCCGTAGCCGGCGCTCTCGGCGACCGGCGCGTCCCCGAGGGCGTAGCGGATCAGGCCGGTGACCACCATGACGAGCACACCGCTGATGAACAGGTACGTCGGTGCGGCGAAGGCGCGTCCCGACTCCCGGACGCCCCGCAGGTTCATCGCCGTCAGGACCGCCACGAAGCCGATCGCCATCAGAACGCGGTGGTCGGCGAGGCGTGGGACGGCGGAGATGACGTTGTCGACGCCGGAGGCGACCGAGACGGCCACCGTCATGACGTAGTCGACGAGGAGCGAGGCGGCGACGACCAGTCCGGCGGTCGGGCCGAGGTTCGTCGACACCACCTCGTACGAGCCGCCGCCGCTCGGGTAGGCGTGCACCACCTGGCGGTACGACAGCACCACGACCGTCATCAGCGCCACGACCGCGGCAGCGATCCACGGGGTGAAGTGCAGGTAGGCAAGGCCGCCCAGGGTGAGGACCAGCAGGATCTCCTGGGTCGCGTACGCCACCGAGGACAGCGGGTCCGAGGCGAAGATCGGCAGGGCGAGCCGCTTGGGCAGTAGCGTCTCGTGCAGCTCTTCGCTGCGCATGGCCCGGCCGATCACCAGCCGCTTGAGGATCCCCGTGACGTTGAACACGGGCGGAGGGTAAGCCGCAGGAGGGGCCGGGAGGGGGCCCGACACTCACTTCGGCCTGCTCCTCCCTCGGAGGTCGCGCTCCACGGTGACCGTCGTCCAGTCCGCGCGCATCCAGTCCGCCGGGCCTGACATGGTGGTGTCCGCGCTGGGCGCGGTGATACCGGCGCGTGCGGCGGCCCGGCAGACCATCGCCCGGGTCCTGCGCAACGAGTGACGGCCGCGCCGCGTCGGAGGGGCCTGGTTCAGTGAGCCATGTCGGCGAGGACGGGCGCAGGTCCCCCTCCGCGCGACCTCTCGCTCACTCCAGCCCCGACACCCTGAAGACCGTCAGGGCCGTCTCGCGGTCGATCCGCTTCGAGACGCGGTGCAGCGCGCTCTGCCCGCACGAGAGCGTGGAGCGCCGGGCGGACAGGCGCGCGTCCTCGTCGAGGCGGCGCCACAGGGGCGGATTGGCGACCAGGACCCGGGGGTCGATCTCGACGCGCGCGCCGAACGTGTCCCGCAGCACGAGCCGCTGGCCGACTCCGTCCAGGCAGCGCACCGACACCAGGTGGTCGGTGCGCACCAGCCGTGAGCGCAGCAGTCCGCGCGAGACCAGCCAGCCCTCGCCCGCGGAGACCCGGGTGGGGTACAGCACGAGAAACAGCAGCACGGCGAGCGCGGCCCACAGGGTGGCGCGCGGCGCGGAGAGGGTGCCGACTGCCCAGTCGATGAGCAGGAGAAGGGCGAGGAGCACGGCGGCGCAGCGGATCGAACTGCGTACGTCCTGGGCCCAGAAGTGGTCGCGCGCGACTTCCGCGGAGGGTGGGGCGGGTGCGTCGACCGCGGTGCGCGCGTTGGTGCGGCGGTTGCGGCGTTCCATACGACCGACGGTAGAGACCGGGGAGGCCGGAGGCAGCATGCCTTGACGGGTCTCTGATGACTTGGGCGTCAAGGATGCGACAAGAGGCGTCGGCCGCCGCTACGAGGCAAAGGCGTCGGCCGCCGCTACGAGGCCCGAGCGGCCCGGCCTCCCGCGGCCCATCGCCCGAGCACCGGCTCCGCGCCGCGAGGGTGCGGGCCGGGAGGCACGGGGTCTGGCCGTGGCGGGCGGTGGGGCGCGTGGAGCCGGGTACGGGTTCGGCCCCTGGGGCGACCGGGTCGCCTCCCGCACGTCGGCACGGCATCAGCAGACGACTCGTCATGGCCCGCCCCTGTCACCCGTTTTCACTCGGCCTATGCCTCGACGACGACCGGTTCAGCCGAAGGGCAGGGCGGTGTGTTCGGACCTGTCCTGGTCGAGGTGATGCGGGCCGTGATGGTGCGCGATGCCGACCACCTCGAGGAGGTCGTGCAGGTCGCGGGTGGCGGCGACGGTCGACATCATGGTGAGGATCAGGCACGCCGTCGTGACGAGGGCGAGCCCCGGACGGCGGGTGAGCGGCGGGGCGAGGAGGGCGGCGACCCGGCGGGGGACCGGGCCCGCGCCGGCGAGCGGTCCCCGTCGGCCGAGGACGCCGCGGAAGCCGAGGGTGGAGAGGCGGGGGACGGGGGCGTGGTGGGCGGCCAGGGCCGCCTTGCCGACCGCGCGGGCGACCCGGCGGCGGTCGCCGGTGGCGCGGGCGGCTTGTTCGTCGGCCCAGCGTTCGACGGTGTACGTGACGGCGGTGGCGAAGGGCCGCAGGAGGGGGTTGGCGGCGGCGCCCAGGCCGGCCAGGGCCACGAACAGATAGTGGTGGGCGGCGAGATGGGCGCGCTCGTGGGCGAGCAGGATGTCGTGCTCGGCCTTGTCCAGGGTGCGCAGCATGCCGGTGGAGACGACGACCCGCCCCGGCAGCCCCGGCAGCGCGTACGCGTCCGGCGCCTCGTCCTCGACGATGACGAGTCCGTCCGGCGTGGGCATGCACGCGGCGTCCCAGACGGCGGAGGCGAGGGAGCGGGCCCGGCGCCACAGCATCCGCGCCGCGGTCAGCAGCGCGCCGCCGAGCAGGAGGCCGGCGAGGAGCGCGACCGGCGGTTCGGCGGGGTCGTTGAGCTGCGCGGTGCGGGCCGACCAGTGGCCGAGGCCGGCGAGGAACGGGACGCCTATCAGACCGGTGATCGCCAGTAGTCCCAGCGAGACGGTGGTCGCCACGCCCAGGATCAGCGCGGAGGCGGTGAGCAGCCAGGTGGCCAGGCGCGGTTCGCAGCGTTCGGAGAGCGGGCGGGCGCCGAGGGGCGCGATCACGGACAGCAGCAGCGGCAGATAGACGGCGATACGCATCCGGGCGGGCTCCTTGTCCTACCGGTCGGGGTCCGCGTCGGGTCCCAGCAGGTGGCGCAGCAGGTCCGCGTCGGTGTCGGACAGGCTGTCGGCGAAGCGGGCGAGCACCGCCTCGCGGTCGGGGCGCTCCTCGAGCACGGTGCGCATCCGGCGGGCGGCGAACCCGGGGTCGTCGGTCACGGGCGCGTAGGCGTACGCCCGTCCGCGCCGGGTGCGGGTGAGCAGCTGCTTGGTGTGCATCCGGGTGAGGATCGTGACCACGCTGCTGTACGTCAGCTCGCCCCCGAGCCGTTCGGCGACCTCGCCCGGGGTGAGCGCGGCCTCGGCCTGCTGGAGCACGCCGAGGATCTCGGACTCCCGCTCGCCGTTGGCCCGCTTGGAGCCCCGAGCCTGTGAATCGCGTGAATCGCGGCCCATGGGTTTGTCGTTCACCCGTCCATCTTCTACAGTCCTGTAAAACTTGAACTTCTACGGCGGTGTAAATGCTGCCGTGGTCCGAGTCTGCCATGTCTCGCCGTGCGCCCGTGCCCCGGGGGACACGTGCTCGCCCTGTTCACCGCAGAGATGGATCCCATGAGTGCTATCAGCGTCGGCCAGGCCGCCATACTCGGAGTCGTCGAGGGAGTGACCGAGTTCCTCCCCGTCTCCTCCACCGGCCACCTCAAGATCACCGAGGGGCTGATGAACATCCCGGTCGACGACACGGCCGTGGTCGGCTTCACCGCCGTCATCCAGGTCGGCGCGATCGCCGCCGTATTCGTGTACTTCTTCAAGGACATCGTGCGGATCGTCTCCGCGTGGGGCCGGGGGCTGCGCGACCGTGAGCAACGGCAGCACCACGACTACAAGTTCGCCTGGTGGGTCATCTACGCCACCATCCCGATCGTGATCGTGGGCCTCGCCGCCAAGCCGCTCATCGACGGGGCGCTCGGCTCCCTGTGGGTGGTCGCCGTCTCGCTGATCGTCGGCAGTGGCGCGATGTGGGCGGCGGACCAGATGGGGCGCCACAAGCGCGGCGAGGACGACACCACCTTCAAGGACGCGATGCTGGTGGGCTGTTCACAGATCCTCGCCCTGCTCTTCCCGGGCTTCTCGCGCTCCGGCGCCACGATGTCCACCGCGCTCGTCCTCGACCTGGACCGGGTCGCCGCCACCCGGCTCTCCTTCTTCCTCGGCATCCCCGCCCTGACCGGCGCCGGTCTGTACGAGTTGAAGGACGCCGTCGGTGCGGGGGTGGGCGCCGTGCCGCTGGCCGTCGGCACCGCCGTCTCCTTCGTCGTCGCCTACGCGTCGATCGCCTGGCTGCTGAAGTTCGTCGCCAAGCACTCCTTCAACGCCTTCGTGATCTACAGGATTGTCGTCGGCGTGCTGCTTCTCGGGCTGCTGGGTGCGGGAGCGCTCAACGCCTGAGGGTTCAACGCCTGAGTGCTCAGCACCTCACCGCCGAGTCGGTGACGTCCCCCGTCATGCCCTCACCACTCTGGAGGCTGATCCGCTGTGCCCCACTCCGACAGTCCCACCCGCATCACCGTCATCTCCGCGAGCATGGGGGCCGGGCACGACGGCGCCGCCACCGAACTCACCCGCCACCTCACGGCGGCGGGCTTCCTCGTCGACCGCCACGACTTCCTCGACCTGCTGCCCGCCCGCATCGGAAAGCTGCTCTCCGGCGCCTACCTCCGGCTGCTGACCTGGGCCCCCGCGGGCTACCAGCGCATCTACGCCGCCACCGAGCACGAACGACGCCCCAACCCCGCCGTACGGGCCCTGCTGCGCGGCGCCGAACGCCACACCCTCGCCACCGTCACCCCCGACACCCGCGCGGTCGTCTCGACCTACCCCGGAGCGAGTCAGGTCCTCGGCGCCCTGCGGCTGCGCGGCCGGCTCGCGATACCGGCCCTGACCTACCTCACCGACTTCTCCGTCCACTCCCTGTGGGTGGCGCCCGGCATCGACGCCCACCTCGCCGCCCACGCGATACCCGCCGCCCAGGCGCACGAGCAGGGCGCGGCGGGCGTCACCGTGACCGGCCCGATGACCGACCCGCGCTTCACCCCCGCCGACGAGGACGAACGGCGTGCCGCCCGCACCCGTTTCGGCCTTCCCCCGGACACACCGCTCGCCCTGCTGGTCGCGGGCTCGTGGGGGGTCGGGCCCGTCCGGGAGGCCGCCGCGGAGATCCTCGGCACCGGGGTCGCGCTGCCGGTCGTCGTCTGCGGACGCAATCACGCGCTGGCCGAACGGCTGCGCGCGGACGGCATCGCCCACGTGCACGGCTGGGTGGACGACATGCCCGGCCTGATGCACGCGTGCGACGTCCTCGTCCAGAACGCGGGCGGGCTCACCTCGCTGGAGGCGCTCGCGGGCGGACTCCCGGTCGTCAGCTACCGCTGCATACCCGGGCACGGCCAGACCAACGCCGCCGCGCTCGACGAGGCGGGCCTCGCTCCCTGGATCCGCGAGCCCGACCAGTTGGCGCCGGCCCTGACCGAACTCCTCCACGGCCCGCGCGGCCGGGCGCAGCGCGAGGCGGGCCTGGCCCTGTTCACCACGGCCCCCGGCCCCGTACCGGCCGTCACGGCGATGACCCGCGGCCCGCTGTCCGCCGCCACCATTCCGTCCCAGCGCCGCCCGGCCGACGCCCGCGCCGGGACTCCCGGACCCCGGGCCGGAGTTCGGACGGCGATACCGGGTCGCCCTGGTGCCGTGCGGCCCGGGACCCCGGGCCGCCGGACCGGCGGACGGCTCGGGCTGCCCGCGAGGCCTGGGCGGCCGGTCGCCGCGCGGGCCGCCGTCGACTTCGAGACGTCCCGACTCCCGACCGCCGTACCGGCCGACGCGCTGGCCGCCGTACCGGCCGACGCGCTGGCCGCCGTACCGGCCGACACGCTGCGCCGCCCCGTTGCCGCGCGGTTCGCCGTCAGGTCACGGCAGGCCCGGCGCCGTACGGTCCTCATGGTCGCCGCCGTCGCCGCCACCCTCTCCCTCGGTATCGGCGCCCCGCTCGCCTACTCCTACGGGGAGTCCCCCGGCCACCGCTTCGGTGCGCTCACCCACTACCTGGAGGACGACGACCGATGAGGTCAGGCCCGGGCCGGTCGGCCCGTACCGTTCGGCGGGCCGGGGCGATCGCCCTGCCCGTGCTCGCCGCCGCGCACGCCGCGCCGGTGATCTCCACCTTCGGCCCGCTGCGCAACCGGACCATGCCCCGCCTCGCCGGCCGCGGCCGCCCCGACCACGTCGCGCTCACCTTCGACGACGGGCCCGACCACCTCTCCACCCCGCACTTCCTGCGGCTGCTGGACGCCCGGGGCATCCGGGCGACCTTCTTCCTGCTGGGCTCGATGCTGGCCCGCTCGCCCCGCCTGGCCGAGGAGATGGCCGCCGCCGGGCACGAGATCGGCATCCACGGCTGGCACCACCGCCCCCTGCTGCTGCGCGGCCCGCGCGCCACGTACGACGACCTCGCCCGGGCCCGCGACGCCGTCGCCGAGGTCACCGGCCGCCCGCCTACGCTGTTCCGGCCGCCGTACGGAGTGATGAACACCGCCGCCCACCTCACCTGCCGCCGCCTCGGGCTGACCCCGACGCTGTGGACGGCCTGGGGCGAGGACTGGCGCAGACGGGCCACCCCGGACTCCGTCCACCACACCGTCACCCGCGATCTGTCCGGCGGCGGCACCATCCTGCTCCACGACTCGGACTGCACCTCGGCCCCGGACTCCTGGCGCACCACCCTCGCCGCCCTGCCCCGCGTCCTGGACACCTGCGAGACGCACGGCTGGCGCGTCGGGCCCCTGCGCGAGCACGGAGTTCCTGGCCTCTGACACGTCACGGGCCGTGAGGTCAGACGAGGTGGGCGAAGACCACCAGGTTCTCGGTGTAGTCCTTCGCCGAATGGTCGTAGTCGCCGGCGCAGGTGATCAGCCGGACCTCGGCGTCGCGGGTGTCGGCGTACACGCGCTTGTCGGGGAAGTCGTCCTTCGGATACGTGTCGGCGTTGTCTACCACGAAGGTGGCCTTGCGCCCGTCGGCCCTCTTCACGGTGAACCGGTCGCCCTTCTCCAGCTCCCTGAGGTCGGCGAAGACGGCCGGGGAGGTCGTCGTGTCGACATGACCGGCGATGATCGCGGCGCCCGGCTCACCGGGAGACACGCCCTTGGCGTACCAACCGACCAGGTTGGTGTCGTCGGCCGTCGGAGGCTGGAGCTTGCCCTCGTCGTCGACGGCCAGTTCGGTGAACGGGGCGTCCACGTCGATCTTCGGGATGAGCAGCCGCGTCGGCTCGGACCGCGGCAGATGCTTGCCCAGCGGCCGGGCCGAGGACGACGGTGCCAGCGCCGCGGCATGGGGCTTGGCCGAGGGGTCGGAGGGGTCGGAGGGCTTGCCGTGGCCGCCGAACAGGCTCAGCGCCAGGACCAGGATTCCGGCGCACCACACGTACAACGGCACGCCGGGCCGCGCGCCCTGGAGCGGCGTCACGGAATGGGGCTCGACAGGGGAGGACAACCGGGATGCCATCGGGCACCACCTCACTGGAACACGTACGGGACAACTCACTGGGTTACGGCGGCGGAGCCGGCGCGGACGGGGGGCAACCAGCCGGGCCGCCACGCTGTGCGCAGGAGGCGGCCCGGGCTGCTATGTCGTCAGGCATGGATCAGGACAGGCCGTCCGCCGCACGCTTGCGGCGCACCACGTAGACGCCCGCACCGGCGAGAGCCAGGACCGCCAGCCCACCGGCCGTCGTACCCGGCATGGCGAGCGCACCGCCACCCGTGTGCATGCCGCCGCGGGGCTTGTCGCGCTCCGAGTCCGAGTCGTCCTTGCCACGGCCCGAACCCGAGTCGTCCTTGCCGCGGCCTGAACCCGAGTCGTCGTTGCCCTGGTCGCCCTTATCGCCCTTGTCGCCCTTGTCCTTGTAGGTCTCCGGGTCGAACTTCTCGTCGTCCTTGTTCCAGTCGTCACTGCGTACGGCGCTGAGGGCACCGCCGCCGGTGTGCATGCCGCCGCGGGGCCCGCGGCGCTCGGAGCCGGAGTCGTCACCCTTGCCGTGGTCCGAGCCGCCCTTCTTGCCGTGTTCGGAGCCGGAGTCGTCGCTCTTGCCGCGGTCGGAGCCGGAGTCGTCGCTGCCCGAGTCCTCGCCGCGTACGGCGCTGAGGGCACCGCCGCCGGTGTGCATGCCGCCGCGGGGCCCGCCGCGCTCGGAGCCGGAGTCGTCACCCTTGCCGTGGTCCGAGCCGCCCTTCTTGCCGTGTTCGGAGCCGGAGTCGTCGCTCTTGCCACGGTCGGAGCCGGAGTCGTCCCGGCCCGAGTCCTCGCCGCGCACGGCGGTAAGAGCACCGCCACCCGTGTGCATCCCCCCGTTCGGCTTGCCGTGCTTGCCCTCCTTGTCTTGCTCCTTGCTGTAGGAAGAGTCATCGTGGCTCCCGTCACCCGCCGTGGCGGCGAGGGCGCCTGGTGCGCCGATCGCGAGAGCGGCCGTGGCCGTCGCGGCGGCGAGGAGCATGCGGGCAGATCGCATCTTCGGAGTCCTTCCGTCGCAGCCAGGCAGCTGACACTGCGTCAGCTCGTGAGAACCCGACCCCGACGTGATCCACCGTCAGTCCGCCGGGCTCCGCGCACCACTCGAGCCGCTCACCTGGCGCACCCCGAGGTCACGCCCACTCAGGCCCGTTCGACCGGCCGATGGCACGTCAGACTGCACTGACCTGCTGTTTCGTCAGGGGCGAGCGGGCGTGTCCCCGCCCGCACCGCGCTTCGGGTACTACCCGATCGGCGGCAACACGACTGCGCGTCCCGCGCCTTCGGTCCGCGTCGGTCCTGGCGCGTCCTTGCCCCGCCACACCGCACCGAGCCGGTCACACTGACCTCAGACACCCCCACCCCCGCGAGGTCCCCATGGCGTACGGCCTGGCCCGCCGCGAACTGCGGCCGAGAGTTCCGCTGCGGCACGGGGAGGGCGAGAAGTACCACCTGACGAGCGTCGAGGGGCTCGCCGCGCTCTCCCTGGACGCGCTGAGCTCGGTGGCGTACGGCCCCGAGGCGATCGTGCTCGTACTGATCGCCGCCGGGACGGGCGCGCTGTCCGCCACGTTGCCGGTGACGCTCGTCATCGCCGGACTGCTGGCGGTGCTCGTCGTGTCGTACGGACAGGTGATCGCCGTGCATCCGGACGGCGGCGGCGCGTACGCGGTGGGGAAGAAGGATCTCGGACCGACCGTCAGCCTGCTCGCGGCGGCCAGCCTCGTCGTGGACTACGTGCTGACGGTGACGGTCAGTCTGGCGGCGGGCGCGGCCAGCCTCGCCTCCGCGTTCCCGGTGCTCGGCTCGCACCTGCTCGCGGTCTGCCTGATCGGGCTCGCCCTGCTCACGGCCGTGAACCTGCGCGGTGTGGCCGAGAGCGCGCGGGTGCTGATGCTGCCCACCGCGCTGTTCATCGTGAGCATCCTCGGCATCGTCGTGCTCGGTCTGGTGCGGGGCCATCCCGTGGCGGCCGTCGGCACCGCCCAGCCCGTCCACACCACCGAGGCATTGAGCGTCCTGCTGCTCCTCAAGGCGTTCTCCTCCGGCTGCTCCGCGCTCACCGGAGTCGAGGCCATCGCCAACGGCGTGCCCTCCTTCCGCGAGCCGCGCGTCAAACGCGCCCAGCGCACGGAGCTGATGCTCGGCGCACTCCTCGGTCTGATGCTCATCGGCATGGCCCTGCTGATCCGCCGCGACGATGTCGCCCCGCGCGGCGGCGTGACCGTACTCGCGCAGCTGACGGCGGGCGCGTACGGGACGGGATGGCCGTACTACGCGACCAATCTCGTCGTCACCCTGGCCCTCGCCTTCGCCGCGAACACCAGCTTCGGCGGTCTGCCCGTCCTGATGAGCCTGCTCGCCAAGGACCACCGGCTGCCGCACCTCTTCGGGCTGCGCACGGAACGGCCGGTGTACCGCTGGGGCGTGGTGACCCTCGCCCTGCTCGCGGCCGTTCTCCTGATCGCCGTGGACGCCGACACCCACCGCATGATCCCGCTCTTCGCGATCGGCGTGTTCATCGGCTTCACCATCAGTCAGACCGGTCTTGTGCGGCACTGGGCGGGGCAGCGACCGCACGGCTGGCTGCGGCGCGCGGCCCTCAACGGGGTCGGCGCGGTACTGACCGCCGTGGCGGGCGTCGTCCTGCTCACCACCAAGTTCCTGGAAGGAGCCTGGGTGGTGGTCGTCGCCATCCCGCTGCTGATGCTGCTGTTCGCCCGCATCCAGCGCTACTACACGACCGTCGGCCGGGAACTCGGACTCGGCGAGGTCCCGCCGCCCGTGCGCGCCGGCGACTCCCTCGTCATCGTGCCGGTCGGCGAGGTCAGCAGGCTCACCCAGCACGCGCTGTCCGCCGCCCGCGCCCTCGGCCACGAGGTGGTCGCCGTCGCCGTACACGCCGACCCGGCCAAGGTCCGCACCCTCAGGGAGAGTTGGGACCGCTGGAACCCGGGCGTACGCCTGGACGTCGTCGACAGCCCGCAGCGCTCCCTGGTGGAACCGATCGTCGACTACGTCCGCAGGGCCGAGGAGGGAGGACGGCAGATCGCCGTCCTCATCCCCGAGGTGGAGCCCCTCCACCGCCGCTATCAGATCCTGCAGAACCAGCGCGGTCTGCTCCTCGCCGCCGCGCTGCGGGCCCGTACGGACGTGGTCGTCTGCGTGGTGCCCTACCGGCTCAGCCTCTGAACCGGCCGCCGGGCCAGGGCCTGATCCCGAAGAGGGGCGTAACACCCCCGGGTCGCTCAGGACCTGTCCTCGGTCAGCTCCCGTGCGTCGAGCGGCAGCCACAGGCGGATGCGGCGGTGCACCGAGGCGAGCGCGCGAGACAGGGGCGCGGGCGGCAGGGCCAGCACCGGGCAGACGGCGTGCGTGAGGCAGTACCGGGCGACGGACGGGAACAGCCACCGGTGCAGCCTTCCCCGGCGCCCCGGGCCGACCACCAGCAGGTCGTCGGCCAGGGGCGCGGTCTCGACCAGCGCCCGCCCCGGTGTGCCCCGTATCACAAGACCCCGGTACGGGACCCCGGGCCCCGCGGCGCCGAAGGCGGTGTCCAGCGCGGCGAGCAGCCGCCGGCCCGCGTCCAGCCGCAGCGTGGCCGTCGGCAGTGGACCGAGCGCACTGCGGTGGGCGAAGTCACCGCCTGGCGGCTCCCAGGCGATCACGACCAGCAGCTCGGCTCCGCCGCGCCGGGCCTCGGCGGCGGCCCGGCGCAGGGCCGCCAGGCTCCCCGGCGAACCGCTCACTCCCGCGACCACGCGTGGTCCCCGCTCTTCCTCGCCCATCGCTCGCGCACTCCTCGATGTCGGTCCACACCCGTACCCAGCGGCCATCGAAGGGCCGCAGGAGGGCGGCGGACCGCCGCGTTGGCGCGGGCCTGACGGCGCGGGCGTGATGTATGACGCCCCCCTGACACCGCGGGGCCGGGCGCGGGGCGCACGCTCGAACCGGGCCCTGACGTCGGTCTTACCCCCTGCTGGCACACTGGCCGTCCATTCCGGGAAATCCGGGGAAGGAGCACCGCATGTCGATGGTCGGCAACCTGCGCAAAGTCGCCCGTCTGGCACGCGGCGGACGCCGGGTGGACCTGAGTCACCCCGCCCGCTCCCCGCTCGGCTCCGCCGTCGTCGACTGCGTCATCTACCGCGACGGTGTCCGCCAGGAGGCCGCGCCCAGCGTCGAGGAGTCCCTCGCACGGGTCCGCAAACGCGGCGGCCAGGGCTTCGTCTGGCTGGGGCTGCACGAGCCGACCGAGACGGAGTTCGCCCGGGTCGCCGAACTGTTCGGGCTGCACCCGCTCGCCGTCGAGGACGCGGTCCACGCCCACCAGCGCCCCAAGGTCGAGCAGTACGGCGACGTCCTGTTCGCCATCTTCAAGACGGTCTCCTACGTCGAACACGCCGAACTGACCGCCACCAGCGAGGTCGTGAACACCGGCGAGATCATGGTCTTCGCAGGCCCCGACTTCGTGGTGACCGTACGGCACGGACGGCACGGCTCCCTCGGCCCCCTGCGCGAGGACCTGGAGGGCGAGCCGGAGCAGCTGGCCAAGGGCCCGGCCGCGGTGCTGCACGCCATCGCCGACCATGTCGTGGACGACTACCTGACCGTCACGGACGCCGTCCAGGTCGACATCGACCAGGTGGAGATGTCCGTCTTCTCACCCCGCGGTGCCAAGGGTGCCGACGCCGGCCGCATGTACCAGCTCAAGCGCGAACTCCTCGAATTCAAACGCGCGGTGGTCCCCCTCGGCCGCCCTCTCCACATGCTGGCGACCGAGCCGATGCGCCTGGTCGCCCCCGAGATACAGGCGTACTTCCGTGACGTCGCCGACCACCTGTCCCGGGTCACCGAACAGATCGCCGCCTTCGACGGCCTCCTCGACTCCATCCTCCAGGCCCACCTCGCCCAGGTCTCCGTCGCCCAGAACGAGGACATGCGCAAGATCACGGCCTGGGCCGCGATCATCGCCGTACCGACGATGGTGTGCGGCGTCTACGGCATGAACTTCGACCACATGCCCGAACTCCACTGGCGCTTCGGCTACCCCCTGGCCCTCACGGTGATTGCCGTGTCGTGCTTCGTCATCCACCGGGGGTTCAAGCGCAACGGCTGGTTGTGACCGCGGCTGTGCCCAGGCCCTAGGGACGCGGTTCCTCGTAGGGGATGCGGCTCAGGTGCAGGACCTTTCCCAGCGTGCCCCACTCGTCGCCGCCGAGCTTGGTGAGCGGGAGCAGATGTGCGGAGCCGGGGCGGCCCTCGACGATGTGGTCCGCGTGCACCGCCGCGAGGAGCACCCGTCCGAAGACGAGGGTGGAGTTTCCCATCCGCAGGGTGGTGTGCGAACGGCACTCGAGAACGACGGGGGAGGCCGCCACTCGGGGCGGTCGTACCCGCAGGCTCGGTTCGCGGTCGATTCCCGCGAAGTCGAATTCACTGACCGACCGGGGGAAGTCGGTGGCAGTGGCGTTGATCAGGTGCAGCAGCGGTTCGGAGGAGAAGTTGACGACGAACTCCCCGGTGTCCTCGACATTGCGCAGGGAGTCCTTGCGGCCGATCGAGGTGAACTGCACGACCGGCGGGTCGGTACTGGCGATGCTGAAAAAGGAGTGCGGGGCGAGGTTCTCGGTCGAGCCGTCCGGTGTGACGGTGGAGATCCATGCGATCGGACGAGGGATGACGACCGAGGTGAGGAACCTGTAGAAGTCGTCCCCGCGCATGGCTTCCGGGTCGAAATCGACGCGCATGGAATTCAGTATCCGCCGGTCCCGACCGGTATGCGCGTCATGCGGGCGATGTCCGTCATGCCCGTTGTGCGGGCCGTTCCCGGGCGGGACCCGAAGGCCTCGCCCGTGTCACGGAGAACCGGAGATCAGGGCCACACCAGGCAGTACGGCTGATGGCCCGCCTCGTGCAGGCGGTGGCTGAAATCCTGCCATTCGTGGAGGAGCTGGTACACGTTGAAGGCGTCCCGCGGGCCTCCGCGGTCCGGGACCGTCGACCAGATGAAGGCCGCCGCGCCGACCGCCTCCTCGCCGATGCCCCGCAGGGGGTCGACGACGGTCATGGGGAGCTTCACGACGGCGTAGTCGGGGTGGAGGACGACCAGTTCCAGGGGCGGGACCTTGTGGAGAGGGACGCCCTCGATGCCGGTGAGGACCATCGCGGCCATGGTCTCCGGCTTGATCTTGGTGAACATGCCGTTCATGCCGAGCTCGTCGCCGCCGAGTTCCTCCGGGCGCATCGAGATCGGCACGCGGGCCGCCGTCGCGCCGTCCGGCGCGCCGAAGTATTTGTAGGTCACCCCCACCCGGCCACCATTCCCGCTTCCTGCCCTGAGCCGGTCTGCCCCGCGGTCCGTGTAGTCCATACCGTCCATACGGCCCGACGAGTCGATCCGCTCAGGATCGTTCTGTGATCCTTGCGACCCGGGTGATCCGGGTGATCCGGGTGATCCGGGAGAGCCCGGCGACCCCTGCGTCTGTCGTGCCTCGGCCGCTTCCTCCGCCTCGCGCCGGTGCCTTCCCCGCCGGGCACGCCGAGGACCGAGGTCATCGGTCCCCTCGCCCAGTCCGCCACCGCGATGCATATCTCCACCCGACTGCTTTTCTAAGGCGCGCGACCCCCGCCACGCAACCCGATCATCGTGACAGTGACCTCCCCCACGGCCGCACGCCGAAACGTACGCTGAAACACCTGTCCGCAGGATCTTCGCAGCCTCTGACACCATGGCCCGTGTGAGCTATCCGTACGAAGCCCCAGTTTCGCAGACTCTTTTCGACCGCGCGGCTGCCGTCACGCCCGGCGGCGTGAACTCTCCGGTGCGCGCGTTCCGCGCCGTGGGCGGTACGCCCCGCTTCATGGTGTCCGGAAACGGTCCATACCTGACCGATGCCGACGGGAGGGAATACGTCGACCTCGTGTGTTCATGGGGGCCGATGATCCTCGGGCACGCGCATCCCGACGTCATCGGCGCCGTCCAGGAGGCCGTCGCGCGCGGCACCTCCTTCGGCACTCCCGGTGAGGGCGAGGTCGCGCTCGCCGAGGAGATCGTCGCCCGCGTCGAGCCCGTCGAGCAGGTCCGGCTCGTCTCCAGCGGGACCGAGGCGACCATGTCCGCCATCCGGCTCGCCCGCGGGTTCACCCGGCGGTCGAAGGTGATCAAGTTCGCCGGGTGCTATCACGGGCATGTCGACTCGCTGCTGGCGTCGGCGGGGAGCGGGGTGGCGACCTTCGCGCTGCCCGACACCCCCGGTGTCACCGGCGCCCAGGCCGCCGACACGATCGTCCTGCCCTACAACGACCTCGAAGCCGTGAACGAGGCCTTCCACGCGCACCCCGGTGAGATCGCCTGTGTGATCACCGAGGCCTCGCCGGGCAACATGGGCGTCGTACCGCCCCGGCCCGGCTTCAACCAGGGACTCAAGGACGCCTGCGCGCGCAACGGCGCCCTGTTCGTCTCCGACGAGGTCATGACCGGATTCCGCACCAGCAAGGCCGGTTGGTACGGGATCGATGGGGTGCGTCCCGATCTCATGACCTTCGGCAAGGTCATGGGCGGAGGATTTCCCGCCGCCGCCTTCGGTGGCCGCAAGGACGTCATGGAGCACCTGGCTCCCGCGGGGCCCGTCTACCAGGCCGGCACGCTCTCCGGTAACCCCGTCGCGACCGCCGCCGGGCTCGCCCAGCTGCGGCTGCTCGACGACGCCGCGTACGACAAGGTCGACGCCGTCTCCGAGCAGATCCGCGGGCTGGTCACGGAGGCGCTGAGCAAGGAGGGCGTGGCGCACCGGCTGCAGAACGCCTCCAACATGTTCTCGGTGTTCTTCACCGGGCGTGAGGTGCGCGACTACGAGGGTGCGAAGGCGCAGGAGTCCTTCCGGTTCACCGCGTTCTTCCACTCGATGCTGGCGCAGGGCGTCTATCTGCCCCCGTCGTCCTTCGAGTCGTGGTTCGTGTCCACGGCCCACGACGAGCGGGCCATTCAGCGGATCGCCGACGCCCTTCCGGCGGCGGCTCGGGCAGCGGCGGAGGCCACGGCATGAGCCAGGATCAGACGCAGGATCAGACGCAGGGCCGGGATCAGGACATCACTGTCGTGCATCTCATGCGGCACGGCGAGGTCGCCAACCCGGACGGGGTGCTGTACGGGCGGCTGCCCGGCTACCACCTGTCCGAGCTCGGGCGGCAGATGGCCGAGCGGGTCGCCGAGCACCTGGCCCCGCGGGACGTCACGTATGTCGTCGCCTCCCCGCTCGAGCGGGCGCAGGAGACCGCGACGCCCATCGCGAAGGCGCACGGTCTCGACCTCGACACCGACGGGCGGCTGATCGAGGCCGAGAACGTGTTCCAGGGGAAGACCTTCGGCGTGGGGGACGGGGCGCTGCGGCGGCCCGAGAACTGGAAGCACCTCGTCAACCCGTTCAAGCCGTCCTGGGGGGAGCCGTACGTCGATCAGGTCGTACGGATGATGGGGGCGCTGGACGCCGCCAAGGACGCGGCCCGTGGGCATGAAGCGGTGCTGGTCAGCCACCAGTTGCCCATCTGGATCGTGCGGTCCTTCGTGGAGAAGCGGCGGTTGTGGCACGACCCGCGCAAGCGGCAGTGCACGCTGGCGTCCCTGACGTCCTTCACCTACCGCGGCGACAAGATCGTGTCCGTGGGGTACAGCGAGCCCGCCCGGGATCTCGTTCCCGCCCATCTCCTCGCGGGCGCCAAGCCGGTGAAGGGGAAGGGCAAGGCGTTCGGGGCGTAGTGCGTCCATTCCCGTACATGTTGGCGCAATGTGTTCGTATGCGTCGCTACCCGAACTGTTCTTCGTAAAATACGATCAATGTTGCGTGCTCGAAGGAACCTGTCTGCTTGTCGTGCCCTCTCATTGTGTGTCAGCTGGGAGCCAGCTGAGAGGGCACGATGAGATGGGGACCGAATGCGGGACATCAGCCGGAGGGGAATGATCGGCCTCGGGGCGGGTGCCGCGGCGGCGATGGGACTCGCGGCGTGCGGCACCGACCAACAGGACGGTCATGGCGGGGGCGGTGGTTCCCGGTCGGGCAAGCCCGGTCCGTCCGGCAAGCCCAGCGACTCCGCGCACCCCGCCCGCCTGATAGGCGACGGCTCCACCTCCTTCACGGGCAAGCAGCCGAACCAGCCCGCGAAGCCGATTCCTCTGGAGCCCGGCCAGACCCCTCCGCAGTTCGTGGTCTTCTCCTGGGACGGCGCGGGTGAGGTCGGGACCGGTCTCTTCTCCCGCTTCCTGCGGCTCGCCCGCGAGCACGAGGCGCACATGACGTTCTTCCTCTCCGGGCTGTACCTCCTGCCCGAGTCGAAGAAGCGCAAGTACCTGCCGCCGAACAACCCCCGGGGCGCCTCCGACATCGGCTATCTCGCCGACGACCACGTCAAGTCGACGCTCGGGCTCGTCCGGCAGGCCTGGCTCGACGGCCACGAGATAGGCACGCACTTCAACGGCCACTTCTGCTCAGGCCACGGCACCGTCGGCAACTGGACGCCGGCGCAGTGGCGCAGTGAGATCGACCAGGCCAAGTCCTTCGTCAAGGAGTGGCGGACCAACACGGGCTGGACCGATCTGCCCCCGCTGCCCTTCGACTACGAGAAGGAACTCGTCGGCGCGCGCACCCCCTGTCTGCTCGGCCAGGACAACCTGCTGCCCACCGCCAAGGAGCTCGGCTGGCGCTACGACGCCTCCTCGCCCGGCGGACGCCAGGTCTGGCCGCAGAAGCGGCACGGACTGTGGGACCTGCCCCTCCAGGCGATCCCCTTCCCGGGGCGCAGCTTCGAAGTGCTGTCCATGGACTACAACATGCTGGCCAACCAGTCGATCAACTCGACGAAGGCGCCCGCGCACAACTACCCGGCGTGGCGGCAGCAGGCGGGCGAGGCGTACGTCGCCGGATTCCGGCGGGCCTACGAGAGCAACCGGGCGCCCTTCTTCATCGGCAACCACTTCGAGCACTGGAACGGCGGCATCTACATGGACGCCGTCGAGTACGCCTTCAAGCAGATCGCCCGGGAGAAGGAGAAGGGCGAGGACGTCCGCCTCGTCTCCTTCCGGCAGTACGTGGACTGGATGGACGTGCAGAAGCCCGAGATCCTGGCCAAGCTGCGGACGTTGGACGTGGGACAGCGGCCCGCGGGTGGCTGGAAGACGTTCCTCGGTGACACCGGCAAGGGGACCGGTACGAGCTCGGGCACCGGTACGGGTACGGGTTCTGGGACGGCCACTTCCAAGGGGTCCGGGGACGCCGCCTGAAATGGTGTTTTCCGCCCGCAAGGGGGGTGCGGAAGATCCTCGAAACGGGCATGCGAAACTTTTCACATGAGTGCCGCCTGCCGCGCCGAACAGCGCTCGAACCGCACCCGTAGCCGCGCCGCCCTGCTCACCACCGGGGCCGCCGTCGCCGCGCTTGTCCTGTCCGCGTGCGGTTCGGGCGGGACGTCCGGGGGCTCGGGCAACAGCAACTTCGTGGCGGGCAAGGACGGCATCTCGACCGTGGCCAAGGGCTCCCGGGCCGAGGCCCCGGACCTCTCCGGTCCGACCGTGGACGGCAAGCAGCTCGACGTCAAGGACTACAAGGGCAAGGTCGTCGTCCTGAACGTGTGGGGCTCCTGGTGCCCGCCGTGCCGCGCCGAGGCGCCGAACTTCGTCAAGGTCGCCAAGGACACCGCGGCGAAGGGCGTGCAGTTCGTCGGCATCAACACCCGTGACGCCAACGTCAGTCTGGCCCAGGCGTTCGAGAAACAGCAGGGTGTCACCTACCCCAGCCTCTACGACCCGACGAGCAAGCTGCTGCTCCGCTTCAAGAAGGGGACGCTGAACCTGCAGACGATCCCCTCCACGATCATCATCGACCGGGACGGGAAGATCGCGGCCCGTACGCTGCAGGCCCTCAGCGAGGAGAAGCTCCGCGAGATGCTCGACCCCGTTCTCGCGGAGAAGTGACCGACGTGTCCCTTCTCGCCGCGTCCACGAACCTCGCCGCGTCGTCCGACACCGTCGTCAGCGGTGCCCTGGTGCTCGCCCTGCCGATCGCCGTCCTCGGCGGGCTCGTCTCCTTCTTCTCACCGTGCGTGCTGCCGCTCGTCCCCGGTTATCTGTCGTACGTGACCGGTGTCACCGGCACGGATCTGGCGGAGGCCAGACGGGGGCGGATGGTCGCGGGCGCCAGTCTGTTCGTGGTGGGCTTCACCGCCGTGTTCGTCTCCGGCGGGGCGCTGTTCGGCTACTTCGGGTCGACCCTCCAGGAGTACCAGAGCACGCTCAGCAAGATCCTCGGCGTGCTGATGATCGCGATGGGCGTGTTCTTCATGGGGATGATGCCCTGGCTCACGCAGCGCGAGTTCCGCTTCCACAAGCGGCCGGTGACCGGCCTGGTGGGCGCTCCGATACTCGGTGCGCTCTTCGGTATCGGCTGGACGCCCTGCCTGGGACCGACGCTCTCCTCCATCAATTTTCTTTCCATGAACCAGGCGAGCGCGGGTCGCGGCGCCATACTGACCGTCGCGTACTGCGTCGGTCTGGGAGTGCCCTTCGTCCTCGCCGCCGTCGCCTTCCGCAAGGCGCTCGGCGCCTTCGCCTGGGTCAAGCGGCACTACGCATGGGTGATGCGGATCGGCGGCGGCATGATGATCGTGACCGGCCTGCTCCTGCTCACCGGCGCCTGGGACAGCATCGTGCAGCAGATGCAGACCTGGTCCAACGGCTTCACGGTAGGGATCTGATCGATGAGCACGACCGACACCGACCCGGGCACGGGCAGGACCAAGGACCCGGCGACCGCCAAGCGGCACATCGGGGTGAGCGCCGACGGCGAACTCGGCGAAGCCGGATCCCAGCTGTCCACCGCGCCGGTCGACACGGCCGTGCCCGGCTCCTTCGGCGGGTCCCGCGCACCCGGCGCCCTGGGCTGGCTGACCTGGACCGGCCGTGAGGTCGTCGGCTGGGCCCGCTGGTTCTGGCGGCAGCTGACGTCGATGCGGGTCGCCCTGATCCTGCTCTTCCTGCTGTCGCTCGGGGCGATCCCCGGTTCGCTGATCCCGCAGTCCGGGACCGACGCCCAGAAGGTGGCGGACTTCAAGGACGCGCACAGCATCCTCGGGTCCGTCTACGACAAGCTCGGCCTGTTCCACGTCTACAGCTCGGTGTGGTTCTCCGCGATCTACATCCTGCTCTTCGTCTCGCTCATCGGCTGCATCGTGCCGCGCACCTGGCAGTTCGTCGGGCAGCTGCGCGGCCGTCCGCCGGGCGCTCCCAAGCGGCTGAACCGGCTGCCCGCGTACGCGACCTGGCGTACCGGGGCCGAGCCCGAGCAGGTCCGCGAGGCCGCCCTCAAGATCCTCAAGCAGCGGCGGTTCAGGGCGCACATCGAGAAGGACGCCGTCGCCGCCGAGAAGGGCTACCTCCGCGAGACCGGCAACCTGCTCTTCCACATCGCGCTGATCGTGATGCTGGTCGCCTTCGCCTGGGGCCAGCTCTTCAAGTCCGAGGGCAACAAGCTCATCGTCGAGGGCGACGGGTTCTCCAACACGATCTCGCAGTACGACGACTTCAAGTCCGGCAACCTCTTCAGCACCGACGACCTCACGCCGTTCAGCTTCAACCTCAAGAAGTTCACCGGCACCTACGAGCGGACCGGCCCCAACAAGGGCACCCCTCGCACGTACCAGGCGGACATCACGTACAGCATCGGCGCGTACGGCAAGGAGAAGAAGACCACCGTCAAGGTCAACGAGCCGCTGAAGATCGGCGACTCGAAGGTCTATCTCACCGCCCACGGCTACGCGCCCGTCGTCACCGTCCGGGACGGCAAGGGCAACGTCGTCTACCACGATGCCGTGCCGATGCTGCCGCTCGACCCGAACGTCACCTCGCAGGGCGCGATCAAGGTCATGGACGGCTACAAGAACGCGCAGGGGACGAGCGAACAGCTCGGCTTCTCCGCCTTCTTCGTGCCGACCTTCGCGGGTGCGGGCAAGGGCGACATGTTCTCCCAGTTCCCCGCGCTCGACTTCCCCGTGCTCGCGCTGTCCGGATTCCACGGCAGCCTGGGGGTCGACGCGGGCATCCCGCAGAACGTGTACCAGCTCGACACCTCGAAGATGAAGCAGTTCAAGGACGCGAAGGGCAAGATCGTCAAGGCGCGCCTGCTGCCCGGCGAGACGATGAAGCTGCCGAACGGCGCCGGCTCCATCACCTTCGACAAGGGCATCAAGGAGTGGGCGAACTTCCAGGTCACCCAGCAGCCCGGTAGTGACTGGGCGCTGGTCGGTGCCTTCACCGCGATCTTCGGTCTCGCCGGTTCGCTCTTCATCCAGCGCCGCCGCGTGTGGGTGCGGGCGTCCACCGGGGCCGACGGCGTCACCGTCGTCGAGATGGCGGGCCTCGGCCGCAGCGAGTCCGCGAAGCTTCCCGAAGAACTGGGGGACCTGGCCGCACTCGTCCACGAGCAGGCCCCCACCAAGCCCGACACAGACGAAGCCGAAGCCGCAGCCGCAGTCGAAACCGACCCCGACGCCGAACCCTCCGTACCTGCCGCCGAAGGGGCTGAGAAGTGACTCTCGCCACCGCAACCGACCTGGGTGCCGTGACCGATCTGGCCACGGCCACCAACGAACACCTCGCCAACGTCAGCAACACGCTGATCTACTCCGCGATGGCCGTCTACACCCTGGCCTTCTTCGCGTACATCGCCGAATGGATCTTCGGCAGCCGCAGTAAGGTCGCCCGTACGGCCGCCGCGCTCACCAGTACCGAGAAGGCGAAGGCGCCGGCGGTCACCGTGCAGTCGGCGGGCGGTACGGCCGTCCTGGAGCGGCCCAAGGTCGTCACCCGTTCGACGGCGGGGGCGCGTGACGTGCCCGACGGGCCCGGCGCGCACGGCGGGGACGAGCAGGGCGACCTCTACGGCCGGATCGCGGTGTCCCTCACCGTGCTCGCCTGGGCCGTCGAGGCGGCCGGTGTCCTCGCCCGCGCCCTGTCGGTGCAGCGGGCGCCGTGGGGCAACATGTACGAGTTCAGCGTCACCTTCTCCACGGTCGCCGTCACCGTGTACCTGGTGATGCTCGCGCTGAAGAAGAACATCCGCTGGCTGGGCCTGCCCCTGGTCACCACGGTCCTCCTCGACCTCGGCCTCGCGGTCACCGTGCTGTACACCGCGAGCGACCAGCTGGTGCCCGCGCTCCACTCGTACTGGCTGTACATCCACGTCTCGACCGCGATCCTCTGCGGCGCCATCTTCTACGTGGGCGCGGTCGGCACCCTGATGTACCTCTTCAAGGACTCGTACGAGAACAAGCTCGCCACCGGCGGCCAGCCGGGCCGTTTCGCCACCTCCGTCATGGAGCGGCTGCCCTCTTCGGCCTCCCTCGACAAGTTCTCCTACCGCGTCAACGCCGCCGTCTTCCCGCTGTGGACCTTCACGATCATCGCGGGCGCCATCTGGGCGGGCGACGCGTGGGGCCGCTACTGGGGCTGGGACCCGAAGGAGACGTGGGCGTTCATCACCTGGGTCGCCTACGCCTGCTACCTCCACGCCCGCGCCACGGCCGGCTGGAAGGGCCGCAAGGCCGCGTATATCGCCCTGATCGCCTTCGCCTGCTTCCTCTTCAACTACTACGGAGTCAACATCTTCGTCTCCGGCAAGCACTCCTACGCGGGCGTCTAGCCCGCGGCGCAACACGTGCGGAACCTCCCGCCCCGGGCCACGCTGGTGTCATGACCGGAGTGACCCGAGCCATCGAAGAGGGCGCCACCGAGACCCGGGAGGACGGCACCCGCGTCCTGCACTACCTGTTGCGTTTTCCCCAGCCTGTGGAGAACGTCTGGGCGGCGGTGGCCACCTCGGAAGGACTGCGGGGGTGGCTGGCCGCCGCCGAGGTGTTCGAGTCACGCCTCGGCGGGGCGGTCACGCTGCACGGGATCGGCAGCGGCCGGATCACGGCGTGGGACGTCGAGCGGATCGCCGAGTACACGGTCGAGGGCCGGGGCCGCATCCGCTTCCACCTGGAACCGACCCGCCCGTCAGGCACGACCATCCGCTTCACCCACGAGACCCCCGAGGGCGAGGACCCAGGCTGGCGCCCGCGCTTCGAGCGGCTGATGAGCGCCCCGTAGGGGCGCGAGGAACTGCGCGACCAGCCACGAACAACCAGCACGCACCAAACCACCGATCCCCCCACGGCGCCCCCCGTCAGGCCGGCGGCAGACACTCCGTGGAGGGCGGCTTCCCCTCGGGCCACGCGATCTTCACAAAGCGAGCCCGTGACTCGGGCGTCAGCTGCACGATCGGCACCGCCTTGTCGTACGGATTGCCGTGGGCGTCCAGACAGACCCACCCGCTCGCCCCGTTCACCCGCAGTTCCTTGCCCTTGACCTGCGGCCACTGGAGCCCGACATCCGCGAGGGCCGGGATCTTCCCCGTCGGCGACGCCCCGCGGATGCCGCGCACGGCGAGCCGCATGGCGTCGTACGCGATGATCAGCTGGCCGTCGTCGAGGGCGATCGGTCCGAGGGGCCCGACCGGCTCCTTCCCGGCACTCCCCAGAAGCGACTGCAGCACCTTCGCGTCGGCCGCGCTGCCGCCCGTCTTCGCGGTGTCCTTCAGCCAGGCGTCCGGATGGGCCAGGGACGTGTAGCGGACGGTCAGCAGCGGGTCCTTGAGGGCGGCCGGGTCGAGGTCCTTGTCCCCGGCGAGGTAGGAGCCCTCGTCGCCGGTGAGCAGGGTGAACCGGCGGTCGTGGCAGCCGCGCTGGCCCAGCATGTTGATGAACTGCCGCAGCTGGGTGTGCCGCCCCGCGAACAGGATGGTGTTCGTGGTGGTCGGCGTGTTGCAGAGGATGTTGGTGATCTGCATGAAGACGTTGGAGGTGCTGCCCTCCTTGCTGCGGTCGGCGGGCGGCGTGAACGGCTGGGCCTCGTAGCGCGAGCCCTTGAGCATCTTCTCGAAGGAGGCCTGGAGCGTGCGCGTGTACGGGTCGCCGGTGCGGTCGTAGACGAGGAAGGCGTTGGCGGCGGAGACCTTGGCGAAGGAGGCGAGGGCGCGGGCCTCGTCGGTGTTGGTGGGGGAGACCCGCGCGAGCCCGGGGAACGGGTCCTTGCCGTTCTGCCCGTTGGCCAGGTCGTCGGCGGTGATCGAACTCCCTATCACCGGGATGCCCCGGCTGGTCAGCTCCTTGACGGCCTTCTTGTTGTTGTCGGTGCTCAGGCCGACCCCGGTCACCGCGCGCAGCCGGTCGGAGCCTCCCGTCATGCCCGCCAGCTGGTCGACCGTGTGCTGCCAGTAGGTGCCGGTGGAGCCGGGGTTGGCCAGCACCAGGCGGATCTTCGGCTTCAGGCCGGTGGTGTCGTGGTTGGCCTGGTACTGGGCCAGATAGGCGCCCTGGAGCTCGTGCAGCACATCGCCCAGGTTGTCGGCGTCGGTCGCGGTGAAGGGTTCGAGGAGTGCGACGGTGACGTAACTGCCGGGCGCAAGGCGGGCGTTCTCGCGGTGGATGGCCCGTACGGTGTCGGCGAACTGCGCACGCCCGAAGGCGTACGTCGTCCACGAGACGCCGACACACTCGTCGCTGCCCTTCGGCTGGACGACGCCGGGTGCGCAGGAGCGGTTCTCCTTGGTGGCCGTCATACCGCCCCAGACGCCGAGGCCCGCGAGCACTGCCGCGAGGGTCAGCGCGACATACCTGCGGAAACGAATCTCCCAGACGTCCTCGCGCAGCCAGGTCCACAAGCGCGCCATCACAGGTCCCCGTTCACGTTGTCGTCGTCGTCACCAGGGATGCGCAGAGGGCGGCCGGCGAGCGCGTCGGACGGCCACTCCCGCGAGGCCCGCCACAGCAGCGGGTTGCCCGCGGGCCGCAGGTTCGACAGCTGCTCCAGCTCGAAGCGGAGCCGGTCGGACACCTTCGGGTCCGGCAGCACCAGCGGATCGGTGAGCTGCCAGACCGCGTGCAGCAGCCGCCGTATCCGCAGATGCAGCACGGCGCCCACGCTGTCCGGAGGCTGCTGGGCGGCGTCGGTGCGGCCGAGCGCGACGGCCGCCCGGTCGTCGTGACCGCCGTGGCCGCCGAAGTCGCGGCCGTCCGGGTCGTGTGCGTGGTAGTAGGGCGCGGACGCGATGAAGACGAGCGAGGACAGCCAGGTCCCGGTGTCGGCGCGCGGGAAGGTGTCGCGCAGGTGCGCCACCGCGAAGTCGGCCTTGCCGAGCGCGAGTTCGTGGTGCAGCCGATAGCGCGCGCTGTCCGGCTGGTCGCCGTCGCCGTAGTGGTCGATGAGGGTGCGGTGCACGGACCGCCAGCGTGCGTGGTCGGGGTCGTCGTGGTGCAGCCGCAGCAGGAGCAGCGCGCGCAGGAACGGATCGCCCACGAACTGCCCGGCGGCGCTCGGCCGGCCCTCCTCGGCGAGCCGCTCCTCCAGCGCGAGGACCCCCGACGCGCCGAAGTCGTCGGAGAGCTGGACCTCCGCGAGCACGCAGGCCGAGTCGCGGTCGTGGGCCGCGGCGAGCACGGTGAGCTCGTCGAGCCGGCCACCGGGTACGAGCCGGTCGAGCAGCTCCTGATAGGTGGCCCGGCCGTCGTTGTCTTCGTGGACGGCGACGTCGGAGGTGAGCAACTCGCCCAGGGACCTGGCCCCTTGGGGGAGGTTCTGGCGGGCGGACTCCGCGAGAAGGGTGACGCCGAGCGGGCTGCCGCCGGACAGCCGGTGGGTGGCGTGCGGGAGTTGAGGGGGGACGGCGAGGCCCTGCGAGACGCCGCCCACGAGGTGCAGGGTGTCGTCCGGGGTCAGCGGCGGCAGCGCGACGAGCAGCGCCCGTGAGGACGGCGAGGTGCCCGGCTCCCAGCCGGTGTGCCGGGCGACCTCGGGGAGGGTGCGGCGGCTGGCGTTGCGCAGCGCTCCATGGGTGTATCCGCGCAGGGCGGCGAAGAAGACGACGTGGTCGGCGATGCCGTCGGCGCGGTCGCGCAGCACCGGTTCCAGCAGGCCGAGGCCCGCCCGTTCCTGCACGTTGTCGATCAGCACGACCGGGCGGCCCAGCCGGTGCGAGCGCTGCATGACCCCCGCGTACGCGTCGTCGAGGTCGGCCAGCAGGGCCCGTACGAGATAGCGCTCGGCGTGGGTGCGGGAGTCGCCGCCCGCCCGGAAGTGCGAGGAGAGCAGGATCAGGCCGAGCTTGGGATTGCCGCCCGCGTTCGGATAGTCGCGGTACCAGGTGGCGGCCCTGCGCAGCCGGCGGGGAGCGGGGCCGATCCCCTCGGCGAACGCCTCCAGGGTGGCTTCGATGATCGGCGCTATCACGGGACCCGTACCGCTGAGCGAGGCGATGAGCTTGGAGACGACCTTGCTCACCCAGCGGCCCGCGAACCCCGAGAGCCATGAGCCGGTCTCGTTCAGCAGCAGGATCCGCTCCGCCTCCTGCCGGATGCGGGGCACGTCACGGTCGCTCCAGCCGCCCGCCGCGACGGCCAGCAGCCCGGACGTCAGGCGTGGAAAGCCGATCCGCCCGGCGCCGGTGACCGGCTCCGCGAGCTGCTCGGCGATGGTGGTGAGCGCCTGTCCCACCGGCGACCAGGACTCCGCGGGCCGCTCGGCGGGTGGCCCGGCGAACTGCCCTTCCTCGCCGTCGATCAGCGCGACCGGTGTGTGCCCGCGGTACGCGTCGCGCAGCTCCCGCAGTACGGCGCTCTTGCCGAGCCCCCGCCCGCCCGCGAACACCACGAAGGGCAGTTCCTTCGGGTGTTCGTACGGGTTCGCGCGCAGCTGGTACGGGCGCAGGCCGACGAGCCGTGATGCAAGACCGGGCGGATCGGTGTCGAACAACGCTCCGCGTCCGTGCAGCCCTCTGTGCACCGCATCTCCCCCTGGCGCGGTCCGGTCCTGCTCTGTGCTGCTGTGAGGTCTATCAACACCAGTGTAAAAAGGGGGAGTTGATTCGCACTAGGGCATGGGATGTCCGTTTGGTTACGAAAATTGTCCGCGCCTTTCTGCCCGCCTATCCCACGGTGATCGAATCCAGCTTTTCGCGCAGATAAACATGGGAGTCGACGGGCGGGTGTGCGACGCGGCCCACCGGCGCGGGGACCGACTCCACCACCGTCCCCGGCGTGCACTCGCCGAAGTAGACCAGCGACATCAGTTCCTCGGCCGGCGCGTCGGCGGGCGGAGGCAGCACACGGTGCCGGCCCGAGCGCCACCGGTCACCCGTCCAGCGGGCCATCAGGTCACCGATGTTGATCGTGAAAGCCGCCGGGTCGAAGGGCGCGTCCTCCCAGCCGCCCTCGTCGGTGAAGACCTGGAGTCCGCCCTTTCCGGCCTGCCGGTCCAGGATCGTCACCGTCCCGAAATCCGTGTGCGGACCGATGCGGAACTGGCCGGGCTCGGGCTCGCCGACCACATCCGTGCCTGGATACCAGTTGATGTTGAAGCCGTACGTGGGATGGCCCATGTGCCGGGTGAAGAAGTCCGGCTCCAGGCCGAGCGCCTCGCCGAGGAGAGCGAGGAGGTGGTTCTCCAGTTCACCCATGCGCGCCAGGTACTCCTCGCACAGCTTCTGGAGTTCCGGGGCCTCGGCGGGCCAGATGTTCGGCGCGTACCACTCCGCGTTGGTCTCCGGGTCCTCGAAGGGCTCGTGCGTCGCGAAGGTCAGCGACTCCTTGAGGTCGGGAGGCGTCCGCGTACCCTCCGAGTAGCCGTTGGCCTCGGCACCCGGGCCGAGCCAGCCGCGCCCGCCGACCTGGGCGGCGTACGGCTGCTTGGTTTCCGTGGGCAGGGCGAAGAAGGTGCGGGCGGCCTCGCGGATGCGGGTGCGCAGGGCCGGGTCCACGCCATGGCCGGTGACGAGGAGGAAACCGGCGCTCTGGAGGGCCTCGTCGACGGTGCGGGCGATGCGGGCGCGGGTCTCGGGGTCGCCGTCCAGCCAGGGCCGCAGGTCGATGGTCGGGATACGGGGCTCAGACACCGATGTCCTCATTCCACAGGGCCGGGTTCTTCTCGATGAAGTCGCGCATGAGGGCCGCGCACTCGGGGTCGTCCAGGAGCACGATCTCCACGCCGTGCTCGGCCAGCCAGTCGTGGCCGCCGTGGAAGGTCTCCGCCTCGCCCACCACGACCCGCGAGATGCCGAACTGGCGCACCAGGCCGGAGCAGTACCAGCACGGCGACAGGGTCGTCACCATGGTCGTACCGCGGTACGAACGCTGTCGTCCCGCGTCACGGAACGCGGACGTCTCCGCGTGCATGGACGGGTCGCCGTCCTGGACCCGCCGGTTGCGGCCGCGGCCCAGAAGCGTGCCGTCCGCGCCGTACAGCGCGGCGCCGATGGGGATGCCGCCCTCCGCCAGCCCGGCGCGGGCCTCCGCGACGGCGGTCGACAACCACACCCGTGCCTGTGCCTGATCGATGCGCTCCATGACCCCACTCTCCTGTGGCCGAAACACGAGGGCAACGTGCGGAAAGTACTCTCCCGGCAACCCGCACCCGGACGGACTGTCAGCACCTCTGGAGGTTCCCGTGCCCGCGCTCACCCTCCGCGACATCCTGGCCCTCGACCCCGTCCGCGGCAGCGAGCCCGAACTCCTCGCCGGCGAAGGCGCCCTGGACCGCCCGGTCCGCTGGGTGCATTCGAGCGAGGTGTACGAGGGGGCGAACTTCCTCGACGGCGGCGAACTGCTCCTCACCAACGGCTTCGGGCTGACCGGCGCGGACGAGGACACCCGGCGTCGCTACGTCCGCGAGCTGGCCGCGCGCGGAGCGGCGGGACTCGCGGTGGAGGTCGGACGGTCGCTGGTGCGGATGCCGGAGGAGGTCGTCGACGAGGCCCGGCGGCTCGGGCTGCCGCTGCTCGCCCTGCACCGGGTGGTGCCCTTCGTCCGCATCACCGAGGCCGCGAACCGGGCGATCGTGGCGCGCGGTCTGTCGGGGCGAGCGGCGTCCGTACGGCCCTGGGGCGGCGACCACACCGCCGCCCTGCTCGCCGATCTCGCCGACGGGCAGGCCCTCAACCAGCCCGAGGTGGAGGCACGCGCGGCGCTCGCCGGGTTCCATCCGGGTCCGGGCGCGCGGCTGGTCGGGGTGTCGGCGCACGGGGCGCGCGAGCTGGGCGTGGTCGACCGGGCGGCGCGCTCCCTGGGCGGGGTCGCGGTGCTGCGGGCGGCGTTCCCGGGGGACGTACTGGCGCTGGTGGCGATGCCGGACGACGCCGTACGGACGGTGACGGCGCGGCGGGATGTCGTACGGGCCGTGCAGGAGGCCTTCCGCACGGCCGCCGAGGCCGGGGTGACCGTGGCGGTCGGACACGCGGTCCTCGCGGGCGGCGGCTGGCTGCGCTGGAGCGAGACACTGCGGGCGGCCCGGACGACCCTGGAACTGGCGCTCACCGTGTCGTCCGCCGAACCCGGCCCGACCGGCGGCCCGGTCGTCACCTCCTCCCGCGCCCTCACCCTGGAACGCGAGCTGACCCGAGGCGGTGTGGACGCCAACCGAGACCGCCTCGCCCGCCTGGTCCAGCACACCCTGGGCCCTCTGCTGGCCTGGGAGGCCGCCCACCCCAGCGACCTCGTCCGCACCCTGGAGATCCACCTGCGCCACGGCTGCTCACCCACCCGCACGGCGGCCCTGCTCCACATCGGCCGCCAGTCCCTCTACCAGCGCCTGGAACGCATCGAATCCCTCCTGGGCCTGGAGATCGACGACCCGGACCTCCTGGGAGAGCTGCTCGCGGCCCTGTGCGCGCACCGGATCGTGCGGGGCGTGCCGGCGGCCGCGGGAGGCGGCCTGCGGACGGTGGCCTGACCCGACCATCACACCGCGGACGCCGCCTCGACGATGCCGTTCGCCAGGGCGTCGAAGTTCTCCCGGTAGAAGCCCAGCCGGATGTGGAAGGGCTCCTGCGTGAACGCGCCCTCGCGCGAGACGAACATGGTCGCAGCGGTGGTCAGCGCGCTGTGCACCGCGTGCAGTTCCTCCGCGCGGAAGCGGATGTCGCGTGACTCCGCGGGCCCGCCGGTGAGGCGTTCGATGAGCGCGTCGACCGTCTCGCGGCCGGTACCGAGCAGCACGGTCAGGGTCAGGTCGCTGACGTCCCGGTGACGCAGGTAGCTCAGCGCCTCGTACATCGCCGCCCTCTGGGACGGGGTGAGACGGGCGACGAACGCGTCTCCGTCCCGGGTCAGCCTGAACCGTGTCCTCATTCGTCTCCCTCCCGCCTCCTCGTCCCGTCCCTCGAAGGGGAACGGGACCGTCACGCCGGTGGTTCCGGCTTGCGGGCCAGGACGAACGCCTGCGGCGTCTTCTCGTGGGCGTCGGCCTCGCGAACGAGGCGGGCGACCTCCACGAGCCCGGCATCGCCCAGCAGTTCGACGACGCGCTCGGGTGGGAAGCGGTAGACGTCGAGGTCCAGGTCATGGCCGTACGCGTGATCGAGGTGCACGCGTTCGGCGCCCACCTTGAAGGCGATCAGCAGATGACCGCCCGGGGCCAGGATCCGGTGGAACTCCGCGAAGAACAGGGGAAGTTCCTCCAACGGCGTGTGCACGGTGGAGTACCAGACGAGGGCTCCGGCGAGTGAGGCGTCCTCGATGTCGAGGTCGGTCATCGAGCCCACCTCGAAGCGGAGGTGGGGGTGACTGCGCCGGGCCAGGGCGACCATCTGCGGCGACAGATCGATCCCGTACGCGTCCAGCCCGAGACCCTCCAGGTGGATCGTCACCCGCCCCGGCCCGCACCCGAGGTCCGCGACCTGCCCGCCCCCGCCGTCCCGCACCTTCTCCGCGAAGGCGGCGAGCATCGCCCGGTCGAAGGGCTTGTTCTCCAACTCGGCCTTGAGGAGCTCGTTGTAGGCGACGGCGACGGTGTCGTACGACGCCCTGGTGGCGTCCGGGCGGGAGGTCATCGGGTGAGAGGTCATGGCGAGGAGGCTAGCCGGGGGGACTGACAAGCCTGAGGAGTTGTTGTCACGTGACGTCGGCTTCCCCGGCCGCGCGGTGGGTGCGCAACAACAGCTTCCCCGTGCTCGTCCGCGTCCCCATCAGCCGGTGCGCCTCCGCCGCGTCCGACAGGGCGAACTCCGCCGTCACCGGCAGGGACACCACCCCGTCGGCCACCGTCCGGAAGGCGCGTTCGGTGAGGGCGCGCAGTTCGGTCGGGGCCGTCTGGGCCAGGGTGAGGATGGAGAAGCCGGAGACCGACAGGGCCAGGGGGTAGAGGTCCGGCTGTCCCACCTGCCACGGCTGCGCCCCGCTCGCGTTGCCGAAGGAGACGAGGCGGCCGAAGGGGGCGAGGGCGGCGAGGGAGGCCCGGAGGGTGTCGCCGCCGACCGGGTCGAGGGCCAGGTCCACCCCGCGACCGTCCGTCGCCTCGCGCACCTCCTTGGCGAAGGAGGCGGAGGAGGTGACGAAGACCTCGTCGTAGCCGTGGTCCCGTGCGTACGCGGCCTTCGCCTCGCCCGACACCACCCCGTAGACGGCCCCGGCCCCCGCCGCGCTCGCCAACTGCCCCAGCACCGTGCCCACCCCGCCCGCCGCGCCCTGCACGAGCACCGTCTCGCCGGGCTGGAGCCGGCCCACGGTGTGGATCAGGGCGTACGCGGTGGGCAGCACGGTGGGGAGGGTCGCGCCGGTGCGCAGGCCCACACCTGGCGGCAGCGGGAAGACGGTCACCGCGTCGGCCACCGTCACCTCCGCGTACGCGCCGCCCTCCGTCAGGGCGGCGACCTCCTGGCCGGTCTCCAGCCCCTCGACGTCCGCTCCGACGGCCCGGATCCGGCCCGAGACCTCAAGTCCCGGCCGGAAAGGGAGACTCGGCACGCGATAGCCCTCCGAGCGCGCCTTCAGGTCCGCGAAATTCACGCCGACGTAGGACACGTCGATGCTCACCTGCCCCGGGCCGGGCTCGGGAACCTCCGCCTCCACGACCCGCAGAACCTCGGGACCGCCGTACTCCTGGAACTCGACCGCGTGCATGGCACACCCCTCGCAGGTGCTCGACTGTTCAATCGAAAGCGAACACTCGGGAGTGTATGGTTTTCATCGAACACTCTGCAAGCGGACATGAGGACCCAGGGAGGCGGGCGTGGCGGAGCGCACCAGTCATCGGGTGGCACCCGAGCACACCCACCCCGACGACGTCCCCGTACAGACCGCGCTCGCCGCCCTCGCCGATCCCGTACGTACCAGGCTCGTAAGGGAGTTGGCAGGTTGCCCCGCGTGGACGCGCAGCTGCGGCAGCTTCGATGTGCCGGTCGGCAAGGCGGCACTCAGTCACCACTTCACGGTGCTGCGCGGTGCGGGGCTCGTGGAGCAGCGGGACGAAGGGCCCAAGCGGGTCAACCGGCTCCGCCGCGAAGAGTTCGATGCCCGCTTCCCGGGGCTGCTCGCGCTCGTGCTCCGGGAGGACCGCGGTCAGCGCGGGGTCGCGCCGCTGACCTGACCCCGCGCCGCAGCCGGCCTCGTCCCCGAGACGCGGCACGCCTCGTACTCCGGCTCCGCCGTCGCGTCCCGCACGATCGAGTACGGCACGGACCGGAAGCTCCTGCGACGGGCCGGCGTGCCGCCGTGTTCCCGGGTCCGGTGCCGGCGCAGCAGTACGTTCACCTCCGCTCTGCGCTGACCGAGCGCAAGATCCCGCCTAGCCGCTGCGCCGCCGCAGCACCGCGTACAGCCCCGCGCTCAGCACGAAGCCGACCAGCGGGGTGCTGTCGCCGAAGGACGGGTAGTGCTCGGGCACCCAGCCCACGTACTTCTCCTGGTTGGAGAAGAGCGGGACGGACACCGCGACGCCGATCAACAGGGCGGCCAGGCCAGGCCAGTTGGTGTACGAGCGGTCGCCCAGCCGGCGTGCCCGCTCCTCGTCCGTCGCCGTGCGCGACCGGGTCCACCGCTCCACCAGGACGACGCCCAGCCAGGGGGCCACCCAGTACGCGATGACCAGCAGGAACGCCTCATAGGCCGCACCCGCGTCCGACAGCGACGCCCACGCCGCCGCCGTACCGGCGATCCCGGACACCACGACCAGCACGCTGCGGCTCAGCCGGACGGGGAGCTCAAGGCCGAGGGCCGTGATCGAGATCGCCCCGGAGTAGACGTTCAGAGCGTTCGCCGAGACCGCTCCGAGGATGATGGCGATCAGGACCAGGTCGCCGAGCCAGCCCGGCAGATGACCGGTGAAGGCCGCCGTCGGAGTGGCGTCCTCCGGGGCCGCGATCGTCGCCGAGGCCGCGCCGATGACGGCGACCACGGCGACCGACACGAACAGGCCGACCGCCGGGTAGAGGACCGTCCTGAACTTGTTCGCCGTGCGCGGCAGATAGCGCGAGTAGTCCGTGGCGTACGGGTTCCAGCCCGCGGCGTACCCCCAGGCCGCGCTGAACGCGAGCAGGAAGCCGCCGATGCCGCCGCCCGCGCCGCCCCCGTCGAGGTGTGCGTCCTTGAAGGTCCACACCCCGGCCAGCAGGAAGATCACCGCGAGGACGGGGAAGGCGTACTTCTCGAAGGTGTGCACGAAGTTGTGGCCGATGAAGCCGATCAGGATCTCGGCCACCACCACGAGGAGCAGGGAGGGCAGCGGGCGCAGGCCCGTCAGGGTGTTCAGGGCGAAGGCCGCGCTCACGCTGTTCACCGCGAACCAGCCCACGCCCGCCACCAGGCCGTTGACCCCGGACGGCAGGATGTTGCCCAGGTATCCGAAGGAGAACCGGCCGATCACCATCTGCGGGACGCCGAACCGCGGCCCGTCCAGGGACAGCACGCCCTGTGTGAGGGCGCCGAGCGCGGTGCCCAGGACGATGGCCGCGGTCGCCTGCCAGAAACCCAGGCCGAAGAAGAGGACAGAGATCACGCCGATGAAGACGGTCGCGAACTCGATGTTCGGGGAGGCCCAGGTCCACAGCAACTGGAGTGGACTGCCGTGGCGTTCGGCGTCGGGGATCGGCTCCGAGCCCGCCGTCTCGACGGCGATGACTCTGTCGCCGTACTCGGGCGTGATCGGTGCGGTGGTGCCGGCGGGAGCGGTCGTCATGCACCGTAAGTGTCCGGGGCCCCGCCACCCCCGGCCAGAGGCGCACTGTCCGTTTCGGGAGGCTCGTCGGCGTACACCTTGTACGGGCGCCGGCTTGTACGGGCGTCAGCTCTCGGACTCCTCGCCGGCCTCGCGCCGCCGCAGCTCCTCCTCGCGGCGCCGCAGGTCGGCCTCCCAGTCCTTCAGGAGGGCCTCGTCCTTTCGGTTCTCGGCCTTGAGGGAGTTGAGGAACTCCGGGTTGTCGTCGGGTGCGACGTACTGCGTGCGGTGGTTGCGGTGCCACTCGGAGGGGGTGGAGCCGCCCGCCGGGCCTCGCCGGTTGCGGCCCGCGACCAGCCAGGCGATCGGGCCGACCAGCACCTCGCCGAAGAGCAGGATGATGATGACCCAGACCACCTTGGGCAGGCCCCGGACCTCTTCCTCCGGCGTGTTCAGGCAGTCGATGAACGCGTAGATCCACAGCGCCAGGACCAGCAGGAACGGCAGATACCTGAGCATGGCGGAACGGTCCCCCAGTGGACGGTGGCGGGGCGGTGCGGGGCCCCCGGTGACGCGCACAGGGTAGCGGCTGACTTCAACGGGGGGATGACACTTTCCCCGCACCCCTGAACGCCTCGGCCTGGTCGGCCCTCATCACTCGGCCCGTCCGGCGTTTGAGGAGCAGGCCGTTCAGGCCGACAGGGGGTCTGGGGGCGTAGCCCCCGGCGGGGTGGAAGGGGCGGAGCCCCTGGGACGGGACGGGTAGGGGCGGCGGGGGCGAGAGGGGTGGTGCCGCCCGCGGCGGTGGGGCGCACGTCGGTGTCGGGTGGGCCTCAGCGATACTGGGACGCATGGCTTACGACGATCTTCGATCCCTGCTGAGGGCGCTGGAGCGCGAGGGCGACCTCAAGCGCATCAAGGCCGAGGTGGACCCGTATCTGGAGGTCGGGGAGATCGTCGACCGGGTGCAGAAGGCGGGTGGACCGGCGCTGCTCTTCGAGAACGTGCGCGGGTCCGCCATGCCGCTCGCCATGAACGTCTTCGGCACCGACCGGCGGCTGCTGAAGGCCCTCGGCCTGAAGTCGTACGGCGAGATCAGCGAGAAGATCGGCGGCCTGCTCAGGCCCGAGCTCCCTCACGGCTTCGTCGGCGTACGCGAGGCCTTCGGCAAGCTCGGCGCGATGACCCACGTACCGCCGAAGAAGGTGAAGTCCGACAACGCGCCCGTGCAGGAGGTCGTGCTGCACGGTGAGGACGTCGACCTGGACGCCCTCCCCGCACTCTTCACCTGGCCCCAGGACGGCGGCTCCTTCTTCAACCTCGGGCTCACCCACACCAAGGACCCCGAGTCCGGGATCCGCAACCTCGGGCTCTACCGCCTCCAGCGCCACGACAAGCGCACCATCGGCATGCACTGGCAGATCCACAAGGACAGCCGCAACCACTACCAGGTGGCGGCGAGGAGGGGAGAGCGACTGCCCGTCGCGATCGCCTTCGGGTGCCCGCCCGCCGTGACGTACGCCTCCACCGCCCCCCTGCCCGCTGACATCGACGAGTACCTCTTCGCCGGGTTCATCCAGGGCAAGCGGATCGAGATGGTGGACTGCAAGACCGTCCCGCTGCAGGTCCCCGCGAACGCGGAGGTCGTGCTCGAAGGGTGGCTGGAGCCGGGGGAGATGCTCCCGGAGGGGCCCTTCGGCGACCACACGGGGTTCTACACGCCCCAGGAGCCCTTCCCGGCGCTGACCATCGACTGCGTCACCATGCGCAAGCGGCCGCTGCTCCAGTCGATCGTCGTGGGGCGGCCCCCGACGGAGGACGGCCCTCTCGGGCGGGCGACCGAGCGCTTCTTCCTCCCCCTGCTGAAGATCATCGTGCCGGACATCGTGGACTACCACCTCCCCGAGGCCGGCGGTTTCCACAACTGCGCGATCGTCGCGATCGACAAGAAATACCCCAAGCACGCCCAAAAGGTGATGCATGCCGTCTGGGGGGCACACATGATGTCCCTCACGAAGCTCATCGTGGTCGTGGACTCGGACTGCGACGTCCACGATCTGCACGAGGTCGCGTGGCGGGCCCTCGGCAACACCGACTACGCCCGCGACCTCACCGTCGTCGAAGGCCCCGTCGATCATCTCGACCACGCCTCCTACCAGCAGTTCTGGGGCGGCAAGGCGGGCATCGACGCGACGAGGAAGTGGCCCGAGGAGGGTTACACCCGGGACGGGGGATGGCCGGAAATGGTTCTCTCCGACCCGGAGACGGCGGCGACGGTCGACCGCCGCTGGAAGGAGTACGGCTTGTGAGGTCCATCAACAGCACAAGGGCGGCCGGCCGGTGACCAGCGCATCCGCCGCGCTCCCGCGGCAGCCGGGGCGCACCAAGGCCTTCCTCCGGCTCGTCATGATCGAGCACTCCGTCTTCGCGCTGCCCTTCGCCTACATCGCCGCGCTGACCGCGATGTTCGAGTGGGACAGGAACATCCACTGGGGCAGGCTGCTGCTCGTCACGATCGCGATGGTCGGGCTGCGTACGTTCGCGATGGCGGCGAACCGGATCATCGACCGCGAGATCGACGCCCGCAACCCGCGCACGGCCCACCGTGAGCTGGTCACCGGCGCGATGAGCGTGAAGCACGCGTGGACGGGCGCGCTGGTCGCGCTGGTCTTCTTCCTGGGCGCCGCGGCTCTCCTGAACCCCCTGTGCCTGGCCCTCGCCCCCATCGCCGTGATCCCGATGGTGGTGTACCCGTACGGCAAGCGGTTCACGAACTTCCCGCAGGCCATCCTGGGTCTGGCCCAGGCGATGGGCCCGATCGGCGGCTGGCTGGCGATCTCCGGCGAGTGGTCGTGGGACGCCGTCATCCTGGGGCTCGCGGTCGGGATCTGGATCGGCGGCTTCGACCTGATCTACGCCTGCCAGGACGTCGAGACGGACCGCGAGGTCGGGGTCATGTCGGTACCGGCGCGCTTCGGTATCCCCGCCGCGATCTGGGGGGCACGCGGCTGCCACGCCGTCACCACCGCGCTGTTCGCCTGGTACGCCGTCACCACCGACGCGGGCGCGTTCTTCTGGTTCGGCCTGCTGATCGTCGCGGGCGCTTTCCTCTACGAGCACTCCATCGTGAAGCCGCACGACCTGTCCCGTCTGAACCGCGCGTTCTTCCAAGTCAACGGATTCATCGGCATCGCCCTGTTCGTGTGTGCCCTGCTCGATCTGCTGGTCCGCGGGCTCACGGTCTGAATCCCGACAGCCGCCGGATACCCTCGACATCATGAAGCCAGGACAGACGCAGCGCCGGCCTTGGATCGTGGGGGTGTCGGGTGCCTCCGGTACGCCCTACGCCGCCTCCGTGCTGCGGGCGCTCCTGGCGGCGGGGGAGAGCGTCGACCTGGTGGTCTCGCGCGCCTCCCGGCTCACGCTGCTCGACGAGACCGGCCTCCCCTTCCGGGACGCCCACTGGCAGGACGACCTGCGGGAATGGCTGGCGCGTGGCGCGGACGGCAAGCCCGGCACCTTCGACGTGCGCATCGAGGACGTACGGCACTGGAGCGCCGGTGACCTGGCGGCGGGGCCGTCCTCGGGCTCGTATCCCTCGAAGGGCATGCTGATCGTGCCGGCCTCGACGGCCTGTGTGGCCGGAGTCGCCCTGGGGCTGTCGAAGGATCTGCTGCAGCGCGCGGCGAGTGTGACGCTCAAGGAGGGGCGCAAGCTCGTCGTCGCCGTCCGCGAGACCCCGTTGAACGGGCAGACGCTGCGCCATCTGGTCTCCCTGGACGACGCGGGCGCCACCGTGCTGCCCGCCTCGCCGGCGTTCTACGCGGGGGCCACCCACATCCAGGACCTGGTGGACTTCGTCGCCGGGCGGGTGCTGGACGCGGCGGGTGTCGAACACGGGCTGTACCGCCGGTGGGAGGGCGAACTCGGCGGCGGTTCCCGGGCGACCTGAGCGGCCACGGCCGAGCACCTGTGAAGCGAAGCACGTACGACCGGAGCACGCACGATCCGAGCACCACTGAGCAACCGAGCACCACTGAGCAACATCGCACCACTCACGACTCACACACTTCAGCGGAAGGCTAGCGATCGCATGGACGCGGTGGACAGGCAGCTCATCCAGGCCCTGAGAGAGAACGGCCGGGCCTCCTACGCGGAGCTGGGGCGCCTCGTCGGTCTGTCGGGACCCAGCGTCACCGACCGCATCAACCGGCTGGAGGCGGCCGGGGTCATCACCGGTTACCGCGCCACCGTCGACTCCGCCTCGCTCGGTCTCGGCGTCACCGCCCTGATCGGCATCTCGCTCTCCGACGCCGCCGACCACGAGGACGTGGCCCGGCGGATGCGGGACCTCGGCGAGATCGAGGACTGCTGGTTCATCGCGGGCGACGACTCGTTCATGCTCAAGGTGCGGGCGAGTGATGTCGACGGGCTGGAGAAGACCATCCGACGGCTCTCGGGGACGAAGGGTGTCTCCCGGACCCGTACGACGATCGTGCTCTCCACGAAGTGGGAGAACCGGGTCGGAGAGCTGCCCGAAGAGGGCTAGGGCACGAAGTGCCTGATGGGGCTCCTCCCGCCCGGAGGGTGGGGGAGTACGGTTGGCGAAGTCTGTCTTAGGAAGAGGTAGAGGCATGGACGTCGGGCTCAAGCGCGAGCTGGAGCAGAAGGTTCGAGCCGGTGAGCGGCTGACCCGCGAGGACGGCATCGCGCTGTACGAGTCGGACGACCTGGCCTGGCTGGGCGGGCTCGCCCACGAGGTGCGCACGCGCAAGAACGGCGACGTCGTCCACTTCAACGTCAACCGCCACCTCAACATGACGAACGTGTGCACCGCGTCCTGCGCGTACTGCTCGTTCCAGCGCAAGCCGGGCGAGAAGGACGCGTACACGATGCGCATCGAGGAGGCCGTCCGCCTCGCCAAGGCGATGGAGAACGACAACCTCACCGAGCTGCACATCGTCAACGGCCTGCACCCGAACCTGCCGTGGCGCTACTACCCGCGGTCGCTGAGCGAGCTGAAGAAGGCACTCCCGAACGTCTCCCTGAAGGCCTTCACGGCGACGGAGATCCACCACTTCGAGACCATCTCCGGGCTGTCGGCGTCGGAGATCCTCGACGAGCTGATCGAGGCGGGCCTCGAGTCCCTCACCGGTGGCGGCGCGGAGATCTTCGACTGGGAGATCCGCCAGCACATCGTGGACCACCGCACGCACTGGGAGGACTGGTCGCGCATCCACCGGCTCGCGCACGAGAAGGGTCTGAAGACCCCGTGCACGATGCTGTACGGACACATCGAGGAGCCCCGCCACCGCGTCGACCATGTCCTCAGGCTCCGCGAGCTCCAGGACGAGACCGGCGGCTTCCAGGTCTTCATCCCGCTGCGCTACCAGCACGACTTCGTGGACATGAAGGACGGCAAGGTCCGCAACCGGCTCCAGGCGCGCACCCAGATGGCGACCGGCGCCGAGGCCCTGAAGACCTTCGCGGTCTCCCGGCTGCTCTTCGACAACGTGCCGCACGTCAAGGTCTTCTGGGTGATGCACGGTGTGCAGACCGCGCAGCTCGCCCTCCAGCACGGTGCCGACGACATGGACGGCTCGGTCGTCGAGTACAAGATCACGCACGACGCGGACAACTACGGCACGCCGAACAAGCTGACCCGCGAGGACCTGCTCGACCTGATCCGCGACGCGGGCTTCCAGCCGGTCGAGCGCAACACCCGCTACGAGATCATCCGCGAGTACGACGGCCCGGACCCGGCGCGCCGCGAGTCGCCGCAGCCGATGCGCGTCTGACGCTCCGCCGTCCGGTCGTACGCCCATGACGGCCCCTTGGCCGGTTCCCTCCTCGCGGAGGGGGCCGGCCTTTCGCTTCGTGCGACGACACTCCGCCGTCGTGTTCCGGAAGTTCAACCGGGCGTGGACGGGCGACATCCGCAGTTGGTCCACTCCGACCTCGGTGTTCTACGCTCGGTGGCCGTGCCACTGACCTTCACCCTGTTCACCCGTGACGCGAAGCCGCCCCGCCCCCTGCCCGACCAGCTGCTCACCCTCTGGACGGATGTCACCAACGCGGGCGGTGCGGTCGGCTTCGTGCCGCCGGTGACCGCCGTCGACATACGCCCCCGCGCCGAGGCCCATCTCACCGCGATAGCCGAGGGCCGCACCCGGCTCCTCGCCGGGTTCACCGCCGACGGCCGGCTCGCCGCCACCGCGTTCCTCGCGCTCAACGACCACCCCCTCATGCGCCACTGGGCCTGGCTGTACACCGTCATGGTCGACCCGGCCCTCCAGGGCCGCGGCTACGGCGCCGACCTGCTCCGCGAGGCCGAGGACCGGGCCCGCGCGCTCGGCCTGGAGGGACTCCGCCTCACCTGCCGGGGCGGGGAGGGACTGGAACGCTTCTACGCCTCCTGCGGCTACAAGGAGATCGGCCGGGCGCCCGACGCGCTGCGTGTCGCGCCGGGCGACGACCGCGACGAGATCACGATGCTGCTGCCTCTCCCGCGCACCGACTGAGGCCCCCCTGCGCGCCGGGAACGCCGGGCGTGCTTCACTGGACGGTGCCCTTTGGGAACGTTCGAAACGGTTCGGAACGGAAGAGTGGATTGACATGGGCCGCTACACACTGATGCGCCTCGGCGTCTTCGCCGGCTGCCTCGTGGTCGTCTGGGGCCTCGTCTACCTGGGCATCGCCCCGCGCGGCCTGGGTGACTCCAACTACATGTGGATCGTCCTGCTCGCGCTGATGATCTCCGCGCCCATCAGTTTCGTCGTGCTGCGCAAGGAGCGCGACCGCGCCTCCGCCCAGGTCGTCGCGCGCGTGGATCGCATGAAGACCAACCTGGAGCAGAACCGCAGCCAGGAGGACGGCGTGGACGACGCCACCCGCGGCGGCGTGCAGGGCCAGACCTCGTAACGCTGTACCGGGCCGACGGCGGCCGATCGTACGCTTGCCCATATGGGTGCTGTGAAGAACAAGCGGATGCCGCGCGCGGTACGTGAACAGCAGATGCTGGACGCCGCCGTGCGGACCTTCGGGCAGTTGGGGTACCGATCCGCTTCGATGGACGAGATCGCCGATCTGGCGGGCGTGTCCAAGCCGTTGGTGTATCTGTACCTGAACTCCAAGGAAGACCTCTTCACCGCCTGCATCCGCCGTGAGGCGGCCGCACTGACCACGGCGGTACGCGCGGGCGTCCAGCCCGGTCTGCCCGCCGACCGTCAACTCTGGGCAGGCTTGCGGGCGTTCTTCACGCACACGGCGGAGAATCCGGACGGCTGGGCGGTCCTGCACCGTCAGGCGCGCACGCACGGCGAGCCGTTCGCGGCCGAGGTCGCGGCGATGCGCGAGGAACTCGTCGCGTTCGTCACCCAGCTGATCGTGGTCGCCGCGCGCGAGGCCCACCGTGACCCGTCCCTGCCCGAACGGGAGGTCGCCGGACTCGCCGAGGCCCTCGTCGGCGCCGCCGAGTCCCTCGCCGCCTGGGCCAACGCCACGCCGGGCGTCTCCGCGAAGCAGGCCGCGGCGACCCTGATGAACTTCGCCTGGGCGGGCCTGGGCGACCTGATGAACAACCGCCCGTGGACGCCCCCGCAGGACTGACCCCTTCACCGTACGGGCTGTAGGTCGCCCGTCAGATGCAGGCGTCCGGGGTCCGTGCCGCGGAGCTCGAACGCGGGGCCGTCGGCGGCGTAGGTGACCGTGCCCGGGAGGAGGACGGGGGCCTTGAAGTCGGCACGCAGACGTACCGCGTCCTGGGGACCCTGTTCGGCGAGACAACGGGCCACCGTCCACATGCCGTGCGCGATGGCGCGGGGAAAGCCGAACAGGCGGGCGGTGAGGGGGTGCAGGTGAATGGGGTTGCGGTCCCCCGAGGCGGCACCGTACCGCCGCCCCACGTCACCGCCGAGCCGCCACTCGGCACGGACGGGGAGGGGCTTGCCGTCGCCCGGCTCCCGCGGGGGCGTGGACGTCGGCTCCCCGGCCGTCCGGTGCCGCGCGAGATAGACACTCCTCGACTCCCACACCACCTCGCCGTCGACGCTCGCCTCGGTCACGACGCAGGCCTGCGTCCCACGGCGATGGGGTTCCAACCCCGCGACGCGCACGCCGAGTTCGTACGTCTCTGAGGTCGCCAGTGCCTTGTGCTGGGTGATCTGGATAGAGGTGTGGACGAGCCCGAGCAGCGGCAGGGGGAACGAGCGGCTCGCCATGATCCGCATGGCCAGCGGAAACCCGAGGACGTGCGGATACGTCACCGGCAGCGCGTCCGCCCCCGTGGCGAACCCGCAGACCCGCTCGTACGTGGTGAGCCGGGCGATATCGATACGGACGTCCGGGAGAACGAGGCGGGTCGGCGGGACGTGGGCGTCCGGGCGGGGTCGCTTGAAGGGCGAGAGGAAGGCGCCCTGGGCGAGGAGAGGGGTCAGGTAGCGGTCGGCCATGGTCCAACTCCCGGCTCGGGTGTATTTACTCCGGAGCCAGGTTACCCACGGTAAGGCAACGTCAATACCTGCCGGGGCAGAGAGTCACCACTGCCAGAGTGGCCGCCGTGATGAGGAGTGCGATGGTCAGGCGCAGGCGGTGCATGGTGTTCCCTCGCTCGGTGATTCCCGTCATCACGGTGGCGGGTGCCGAGACGGGGAGCTATCCCGAGAACTAGGGGGTTGCGCGGTGCCGCAGGCACGCGAGGAGTTCCTCGCGTCCACTCACGCCCAACTTGCGGTAGACGGCTCCCAAGTGGTCGTTGACGGTGTGCTGCGACAGTTCCAGGCGGCGGGCGATGTTCTTCGCCGCGAGGCCTTCGAGCGCGTGCCGGACCACCTCCCGCTCCCGCGAGGTGATCCCGTACCAGGCGGCCACCGTAGGCAGCAGCGCCTCGGCCGTCGCCGTCTGAATGGTGACGACCATGTCGCCCGTCTCCGGCGAGCACAGCGGTTGGGCGTGCAGCAGCGCCCAGCCGCGCGCGGTGAACATCCGGGTGACCGCCGTACCGTCCGGTGCCCGGCGCGCGGTGGCCGTGATGTTGCAGACGGAGCTGCGTAGGGCCTCGTGGTCCAGCTTCGGGGGGCCCTGGGGGCCCGTTGGCCGGCCGCCGGGTGCGGGCAGACACTCGTACAGCCAGTCCTGTACGCCGGGACTCGCCGCCTTGACCGTGTCGTCCCGGCCCACGACCACCACCCCGGGCGGTCCCTCGTACGGCAGTAAGCGCAGCGGCCGGTCGGCGACGAAGCGGCGCAGGGCGACGGCGAGCGGTGCGGCGAGGCGCTCGGCGCGCGTGATCTCGGTGTCCGAGAACGGCTTGCCGCCACGCTCCCGCAGCAGCACCATGCCGCCGCACGCCAGGCCGCCCACGGTGAGCGCGATCCGCATCTCGCAGCCCAGTCCCTCGGCCTGCATGACCTCGTGCAGCCGTACGTCGCACGGGGGCACGTCACCGGCCGTACCGAGCACGGCGACCGGTGTGGGCCCGCCGAACAGGGCCGGGAAGGGCAGGGCCGAACCGGTCCGCCAGTACTCCTTGTTCAGCACGCGCCGCGCGCTCGTGCCGTAGCCGTGCCGGGCGACGTGGAAGGAGATGGTGCCGCTGACGGGGTCCAGGCCGATCAGGTGGTACCCGTCGTGGGGGACCCAGCGTCCGATCTCGGTGGACAGGGCCGTACCGAGTTCCGCCGTGTTCGTCGCGCCGTGCGCGTCAGGGACCCGCAATCCCGGGCCCGGAGGTGAGGAAGGCGGACCAGGTGGTGGGGGAGAGGGTGAGGTGGGGGCCGGTGGGGTTCTTGGAGTCGCGGAGGTGGATGGTGTGGGCGGTGACAGCGACTTCAAGGCACTGACCTCTCTCGCCGTCGCTGTAGCTCGACTTCCGCCAGGTGTAGGCGACTTCGAGGCATTGGCCGCCTTCGCCGCTGCTGTAGCTCGACTTGAACCAGTTCAACTGCTCTATGGTCATCGCTCTTCCAGCATCTTCTCGATCAGGTCCAGGGACTCGTACGGGTTGAGCGCCTGCGCCCGGATGATCCCATAGCGGGCGGCGAGGACGCGGACCTCTTCGCGGTCGGTGATCAGCCTCGGGTAACCCTGGGACTCCATGTACGCCACTTGCTCCTTCCGTTTGGGAGTCAGGAGGGTGAATGAGCTGTCCAAGCAGGGGTGTTCACGGCGCCGCGTCGGCATCACCTGAAGCTGCACGTTTCGCAGGCGCCCGATGCGCAGCAACTGCTGTAACTGTTCGGCGTGCACTTCGGGGCCTCCGATGGGCCGTTCCAGTACCGCCTGCTCCAGTACGAAGCTGCACTCCGGCGGAGGCCATCGCTCGAAGAGCTGCTGTCGCGAGAGGCGGTCCGGCACGCGCCGCTCGATGGTCGCCTCGTCGAGTGGCGGGTGTCGTTGTGTGAACACCGCCCGCGAGTACGACTCCGTCTGCAACAGCCCGAGCACGCCCATCGTGCTGTAGTCGTACAGCGAAACGGCCTCCGCCTCCAGCCCCGCGTAACTCCGATACCACTCCGGATGACGCGTCCGCGCCTTCTTCATCGCCTCCCTGACCTCGGGGATCGCCTGCTTCAACAGCCCCCCGGCATCGAGGAGTTCGTCCGCCTTCTCCAGCAGCTCGGGCCGAGTCACCCGTACCCCCCGCTCCATGGCGGAGATCGCGTCGGGCCCGTACCCCACCGCCTGCCCGAACTCCTTCTGCGTCAGCCCCGCCCGCTCACGCAGCAGCTTCAGCATCTTGCCGAGCGCGGTGAACAAACCCGTCGTTCCCTCGGCCTCCGCCGGTGTCTCCGGCCTCCGGTCGGTCTCTTCCGTCACGTACGCCACCGCCTTCACACGCTCACCGCCACGGCCGACAACCCGCACACGCCGCGCACCGCACCCGTACGGCTACGCAGCGTCGCCGGGTCACTCCTGGTCAGCGTAGGACGAGCCGACCACGCTCGGTGATGTGAACTCCCGAATCTCCACCCCCACCGACGAACTGAGCCAGCGCCTCAGCTCCACCCCGCGCGGCGCCCGGCTGGCCCGTCACCTCACCGCACACCAACTCGCCGCGTGGGGATACCCGCACGACAGCGACGTGAACGACACCGCGCAGCACGTCGTGGCCGAACTCGCCGCCAACGCGGTCACCCACGGCCGCGTACCCGGACGCGACTTCGAACTCCGCCTGCTGCGCCTCCCGGAGGGCGTCCTGCGCATCGAGGTGAGCGACACGCGGGGTGACCGGCGGCTGCGGTTCGGTGCGGGGGAGGCGGACGGTGAGGGAGGGCGAGGTCTGGTCATCGTGGCCCTGCTCGCCCCTGTCTGGGGCATCGCGGACCGCCACGTCGGCAAAACGGTATGGGCCGAACTTCCCCTGAAGAATTAAGATTTACCCGGGGTAACTCGCACTTCGCCCGCCCCAAACACCCACATACCCCACACTCCCGCACCGTACGATCCCGGTCACCCCTGCCTTGTTGAAACTCGCATGAACCCCCCACGCCCCAGGCACGTATGAGGCGTTGCGCCCCCAACCCGCCTCATACCGACCGGGTCCTGGCAGCCAAGGAGCCGCGCCATGTCCAGCCAGCCCAGCCCGTACGACTCCCCACCCTCCCTCGTGGAGCCCGAGATCAGGCGGCTGGACGGAGTGGTGCGCGAGGTGTCCATGCCACCGCTCGTCGGTCAGGTGACCCACGGCTCGCTCGCGGACATCCCGTTCGACAACGCGACCGTGGCCCCGAACGCGGCGGTCCTCAGCAGGAAGAACGCCGACGGCGCCTGGGAGGACGTGACCGCCACCGAGTTCGCCGCGCAGGTACTGGCGGTGGCGAAGGGCCTGATCGCCGAGGGCCTGGCGCCCGGCGACCGCATCGCGATCATGGCGCGGACGACGTACGAGTGGACGCTCCTGGACTTCGCGGCCTGGGCGGCGGGCCTGGTCACCGTCCCCGTCTACCCCACCTCCTCCGTCTTCCAGGTCCGCTGGATCCTCCAGGACTCGGGAGCCGTCGCCCTCGCCACGGAGACGGTGGCGCAGGCGTCCGCGCTCGGCCCGGAGCGCGACCGGATCCCCGACCTGCGGCACATGTGGGTCTTCGACAAGGGCCACCTGGAGCGGCTGGCCGAACTGGGGCAGGACATCCCGGACCAGGAGGTCGCCGTACGCCGTGGGGTGCTCGGCCCCGACACGCTCGCCACCCTCATCTACACCTCGGGCACCACCGGCCGCCCCAAGGGCTGCGCACTCACCCACGGCAACTTCTTCGCCGAGATCGACAACGCGATCGAACTGCTCTACCCGATCTTCAAGGCGAAGACCTCGGATGCCGCGTCGCTGCTCCTCTTCCTCCCCCTCTCCCATGTCTTCGGGCGGATGGTCGCGGTCGCCTGTCTGCGTGCCCGGGTGCGCCTGGGCCATGCGCCGAGCCTGGATACCGAGGACCTGCTCGCGGACCTGGCGAGCTTCCGGCCCACCTTCCTGCTGGCCATCCCTTATGTCCTGGAGAAAGTGTTCAACACCGGCCGGGCCACGGCCGAGAAGATGGGCCGCGGGTCCTCCTTCGACCGCGCCGCGCGCATCGCGTGCAGCTACGGCGAGGCGGTCGAGGCCAAGCAGCACGGCACCGGGCCGGGTCCCTCGCGCTCCCTGCGCGCCGCCCGCGCCCTCTACGACCCCCTGGTCTACCGCCGTATCCGCAACGCGCTGGGCGGCAAGGTCCGCTACGCGATCTGTGGCGGCTCCCCGCTGGGCCGCCGACTCGCCGCGTTCTACGCGGGTGCCGGCATCGAGATCTTCGAGGGGTACGGCCTGACGGAGGCCACCGCCGCCGCGACCGTCACGCCTCCGCTCAAACCCCGACTGGGCACGGTGGGCTGGCCGCTGCCGGGCACCCGGGTCCGGATAGCCGGGGACGGCGAGATCCTGCTGGGCGGCGAACAGATCTTCCGCGGCTACTGGGATCCGAACGCGGGCGGCGTCGTCGACGCGGCGCCGGACGGCTGGTTCGCGACCGGTGACATCGGCGAACTGGACGACGGGGGCTACCTCACCATCACCGGGCGCAAGAAGGAGATCCTGATCACCGCGGGCGGCAAGAGCGTGGCCCCCGCGCCGCTGGAGAACTGGCTCCGCTCGCATCCGCTGATCGCCCAGTGCATCGTCCTCGGCGACCGCCGCCCCTACGTCAGCGCCCTCATCACCCTCGACCAGGACGGCATCACCCACTGGCGCCAGATGATCGGCAAGCATCCCGTCCCGCCGGAGCTCCTCATGAACGACCCGGAGCTGAACGTCATCCTCCAGCGCGCGATCGACGAGGCCAACAAGCTCGTCTCCCGCCCCGAGTCCATCCGCCGCTTCGCCGTCCTCCCGGGAGACTTCACGGAACTGGCGGGCCACGTGACGCCCACCATGAAGCTGAAGCGGGCGGCGATCGAACGTGACTTCGACAAGGAGATCGAGGAGCTGTACGTGCGGTAGGGACGCTCCCCGACGAAGACAGGCACACGAAGACACGCACACGAAGACAGACAAAGGCAGGAGCCCCGCGACCGGCTGGCGCGGGGCTCCTTGGGTACTGCGATCCGTTCCAAATCAAAGCATTGGGCTCATGATGCCCGCAGACTTAGATCGGGGTGACGTTCTCCGCCTGCGGGCCCTTCGGACCCTGCGTGACGTCGAAGGAAACCGACTGGTTCTCTTCGAGAGAGCGGAATCCGCTCGCGTTGATCGCGGAGTAGTGGACGAAGACGTCCGGGCCGCCGCCTTCCTGGGCGATGAAACCAAAGCCCTTTTCGGCGTTGAACCACTTCACGGTTCCGGTAGCCATAAGCCCTCCTTGGGCCCAAAGGGTTGCCCTGCTCCAGAACCTGCGATTGTGTAAACAACTGCATTCGTCTGAAAACGACGAGAGCCCGCGGTCACATGCTCCGCAGGCTCTGTACTGCAAGGGAAACCAAACTGCAACTTGCGGCGAGCCTAGCACGCAGGCAGCCGAAAGCAATAGGGGGCAAGATCACGTCACCCGGATGTTTGACCCGCATGGCGGATGGGTTGACGTGAGGGTGTCGACTCGCTGTCGCAAGGGTTGACACAAGAGGGTGGAAGGGTTTCGGAAACCACGCGGGGACCCTGGAGACTGCACGGTACTCCATGGGGTCTAGCCTCGCGATGTGGACAATTACCGCACCCGGCCGCGCGTCGGCCACATCCAGTTCCTGAACTGCCTGCCCCTCTACTGGGGGCTCGCGAGAACGGGCACGCTCCTCGACTTCGAGCTCACCAAGGACACCCCGGAGAAGCTCAGCGAGAAGCTGGTACAGGGCGACCTCGACATCGGGCCCATCACGCTCGTCGAGTTCCTCAAGCACGCCGACGAGCTGGTCGCCTTCCCGGACATCGCGGTCGGCTGTGACGGTCCGGTGATGTCCTGCGTGATCGTCTCGCAGGTCCCGCTGGACCAGCTGGACGGCGCCCGCGTCGCCCTCGGCTCCACCTCTCGTACATCCGTCCGGCTTGCGCAGCTGCTGCTGGCCGAGAGCGTGGGCGTCCAGCCGTCCTACTACACGTGCCCGCCCGACCTCAGCCTGATGATGCAGGAGGCCGACGCCGCCGTCCTCATCGGCGACGCGGCACTGCGGGCCAACCTCCTCGACGGGCCGAAGTATGGTCTGGAGGTGCACGACCTCGGCACGCTGTGGAAGGAGTGGACGGGCCTGCCGTTCGTCTTCGCCGTGTGGGCGGCCCGCCGCGACTACCTGGAGCGCGAGCCCGTCGTCACCCGCAAGGTGCACGAGGCCTTCCTCGCCTCCCGGGACCTCTCGCTGGACGAGGTCTCCAAGGTCGCCGAGCAGGCGGCCCGCTGGGAGGCCTACGACGAGCGGGTCCTGGAGCGGTACTTCACCACGCTCGACTTCCGCTTCGGCGGCCCGCAGCTCGCGGCCGTACAGGAGTTCGCCCGGCGGGTCGGCTCGACCACCGGCTTCCCGACGGACGTGAAGGTCGAACTGCTGACTCCCTGAGATCGCGGGGACGTTCTGAACCCCGTGGGGACGTTGTGAACCCCGCGGGGGTGTTCGGGACCCTGTGGGGGCGTACGGAACTACCCTGCTGGGCAGTGCGTCCGTGCGTACGGGGGAGGTGGGAGCGCCATGCAGCCGCTCGGAGTGGATGAGCCCACGGTCGTGGGGCCCTACCGGCTGCTCGGCCGGCTGGGCTCCGGCGGCATGGGGCGGGTGTACCTGGGCCGCAGCGCGGGCGGGCGGACGGTCGCGGTCAAGATCGTGCACCCGCACTTCGCGCTCGACGAGGAGTTCCGCGCCCGCTTCCGCCGCGAGGTCGAGGCCGCGCGACGGGTGGGCGGCGCGTGGACGGCCCCGGTTCTCGACGCGGACCCGGAGGCGTCCGTGCCGTGGGTCGCGACCGGCTACGCGGCCGGTCCCTCGCTCGCCGCGGCGGTCGCGGACGCGGGCGGTCCGCTTCCGGCGCATTCGGTACGGGTGCTGGGCGCGGGTCTGGCCGAGGCGCTCACGGCGGTCCACGCGCTGGGCCTCGTCCACCGTGACGTCAAGCCCTCCAACGTCCTGCTCACCCTCGACGGACCCCTCCTCATCGACTTCGGCATCGCCCGGGCCACCGACGGCACCGCCTCGCTCACCTCGACGGGCGTCTCCGTCGGCTCCCCCGGCTACATGTCTCCCGAGCAGATCCTCGGCAAGGGGGTCACGGGCGCGGCGGACGTCTTCTCCCTGGGCGCGGTGCTGGTGTACGCGGCGACGGGCGAGTCCCCGTTCCCCGGCGACTCCTCGGCCGCCCTCCTCTACAAGGTGGTGCACGAGGAACCCCGGCTCGGCTCCCTGGAGGGGGAGCTACGGGAACTCGTGGCCGCCTGCCTCGCCAAGGACCCGGCCGGCAGGCCGACCCCGGGTGAGGTGGCCGGACGCCTGGCCCCCGAGGGGGCGGCCCGGCTGGTGACCGCCGGCTGGCTGCCGGGGCCCCTGGTGGAGCAGGTCAGCCGCAGTGCGGTGCAGCTGCTGAACCTGGAGGCGGCGGAGGTGACACCGTCCGGGCCGGTGGGGTTCAGCAGCCCTTCGGTGGGCACGGACTCCGGGGCCGGGGCGCCGCCGCCCGGCGGGGTGTTCGGTCCGCCGCCGACCATGCCGCCGTACGCCATGCCGACGTACGTTCCGGGGCAGCGCGATGTCCAGGACGCGGTCGCGGCGCCGACCGTCCACCCGAGCACGCCCGCGACCGGCCCCGGCCACCAGGATCACCCGGGCAAGCTCTCCGTCAGCATGGCCGCGACCTCGGCCCCCGGTGCGAACGGTCGTGGCCGCAGGGTGAGTTGCACGCTCGCGCTGGCCGTGGCGGGAGCGCTGGCCGCGGTGACCGTGGGCTCGGTGTTCATGTTTCACCTGCTCCCGGGCGGCGGTGACGACAACTCGGCTTCCAGCGGCTCCGATTCTGCGGCCAGCCCTCCGGCGGCGACACCGAGCGCCCCCGGCCCGGCCGGCGCGACGCTCGCCTCCGTGCCCGCGCACTACCTCGGCACCTGGTCGGGCGACGCCTACGCGCTGAACGGGAAGCTGCCCGCGGGCACGTTCCGGGTCACCCTCCACCAGGCCGCCGTGGGCAAGGAGTTGGGCACGTTCCGGTCGACCGATCTGATCGGCGGCACCTGTGACGACGTACTCGTCCTGAAGAAGGTCACGGACACACAGCTCACCGCGACGAGCACCGCCAAGACGTCCAACCCCGGCACCTGCACGACCGGCAGCCACGAGGTGCGGCTGACCCCCGCCGGGGGCGATCTCAAGTACGAGACGGACAACGCGGACGCGGGCGATCCGGTGGCGCGGATGTCGAAGGCCGAGTAGCCGTGGACCTCGAACTCTGGTCCGTCCGGCCGCTGTGGCTGACCGTCCTCGCCGCCCTCTGGGGCGCGGCGGCGGGACTGCTGGTGCCGCGGGCCGCCTACCGGTTCGCGGTGGAGCCGGACGAGGCGTGGCGGACCCGGTGCCCGGACGGACACGTCCTCACCGGCGCCGCGGGCGGCTGGCTCGGCCTCGCCCGCTGCCCCGACTGCGCCCAGGACCTTCGTGACCTTCGTACGTCCTGGTCGGGGCCCGGCGACGCCCCGACGGCGTACCGCTACGGCTCCGGCACCCCGCTCGTCGCCCTCGCCACCGCGGGGGCCTGCGCCGGTCTCGCCCTCGCCACCGGTGCCCGCCCCGAACTGGCCGTCTGGCTGCTGCTCGCGCCGCTCGGCGTGCTGCTCGCGGTCGTGGACTTCCGGGTGCAGCGCCTGCCGGACGTCCTGACCCTCCCGCTCGCGGGCCTGGCCCTCGTACTGCTGGGCGTGATGGCCCTCGTACCGGAGCACGCGGGGCAGTGGCCGGCCGCGCTGTTCGGTTCGCTCGTGCTGGGTGGCGCGTACTTCCTCCTCTTCCTCGTCAACCCGAACGGCATGGGCTTCGGGGATGTGAAGCTCGCGCTGGGAATCGGGGCCGTGCTCGGCTGGTACGGATGGGGGACCCTGGTGCTCGGTACCTTCGCCGGGTTCCTGTTCGGCGGCCTGTACGGGCTGGGGCTGGTACTGATGCGACGCGCGGGGCGCAAGACGTCCATCCCCTTCGGACCGTTCCTGATCGCGGGGGCGTACGTCGGGCTGCTGATCGGGGCGTACGCGGCCTGACGTCGGGCCGCGGGAGGGGCTGGCGTAGGCTGGCCGGGTCCGTCCAGAACCCTTACGAAAGGGACGCTCCCGGTGACCGAGAAGGCCGACCTCACGTCTTTTGATGTCACAGCCGTCCTCGACCGTGCTGCCGCGGGTGGGCGGATCACTCCCGAAGAGGCGCTCGTCCTCTACCGCGACGCCCCGCTGCACGCCCTGGGCGCCGCCGCGGACGCGGTCCGCCGCCGCCGGTACGCGGGGACCGAGCACATCGCCACGTACATCATCGAGCGCAACATCAACTACACGAACGTGTGTGTCACGGCGTGCAAGTTCTGCGCCTTCTACGCGGCTCCCAAGGACACCGCCAAGGGCTGGACGCGCGACCTCGACGACATCCTGCGCCGCTGCGCGGAGACCGTCGAACTCGGCGGCACGCAGATCATGTTCCAGGGCGGACACCACCCGGACTACGGCGTCGAGTACTACGAGAAGCACTTCGCCGCGATCAAGGCCGCCTACCCGCAGCTGGTCATCCACTCCCTCGGCGCCTCCGAGGTCGAGCACATGGCCCGCATCTCCAAGGTGAGTGTGGAGGAGGCCATCCAGCGGATCCACACCGCCGGCCTCGACTCCTTCGCGGGCGCCGGTGCCGAACTCCTCCCGGCCCGCCCCCGCAAGGCGATCGCCCCTCTCAAGGAGTCCGGCGAGCGCTGGCTGGAGATCATGGAGACCGCGCACGGGCTGGGCGTCGAGTCGACGTCCACCATGCTCATGGGCACCGGCGAGACCAACGCCGAGCGCATCGAGCACCTGCGGATGATCCGTGACGTACAGGACCGCACGGGCGGCTTCCGCGCCTTCATCCCGTACACCTACCAGCCCGAGAACAACCACCTGAAGGGCCGCACGCAGGCGACGCTCTTCGAGTACCTGCGGATGATCGCGATCGCCCGGCTGTTCATGGACAACATCGCCCACATCCAGGGCTCCTGGCTCACCACCGGCAAGGAGGTCGGCCAGCTCTCCCTGCACTACGGCGCGGACGACCTCGGCTCGATCATGCTGGAGGAGAACGTCGTCTCCTCCGCCGGCGCCAAGCACCGCTCCAACCGCATGGAGATCATCGACCTGATCCGCAAGGCCGGCCGCGTGCCCGCCCAGCGGACCACGACGTACGAGCACATCGTCGTCCACGACGACCCGGCGAACGACCCGGTCGACGAGCGCGTCATGTCCCACATCTCGTCCACCGCGATCGAGGGCGGCACGGCGCACCCCGAGCTGAAGCTGCTCGCCTCCAACTAACGCCGCCGTGCTGACGATCCACACCGCCGACGAGCTGCGCGTCAGCTGGGACGCGGACCCGCTGAAGGACGGCGCGGTCGCCGTGGAGGGCGACCGGGTCGCGGGCACCGGCCCGCTGGACGTGCTGCTGGCGCGCTTTCCGGGGGCGCGGGTCCGCAGCTGGCCCGGGGTCCTCGGGCCGGCGCTCGTCCATGAGGGCCCCCTGCCCGACGCGCCGTCCCCACGGGAACGTGTTCACGCGGTGCTGAAGTCGGGTGCCACGGCGGTGATGGCGCAGTACGCCGACACCCCCGACCTCCGCGCGGCGGCCTCCCGCAACGAGGTCGCCGTACTCCGTGGTGCGAGAAAGCCCGAGATCACCGATACCGGCCGGGCCGACTTGGCGGTCTTCGACGCGGACGGGACGTGCTTGGCGACGGTGTGCGCGGGACGCTTGGTGCACAGACGCCGCTGAACTTCTTCACCCCGGGCAGGGGAGCGCCGTGCTTTTCGGGGCGCGGGGCTGTGTATATGTGCGGCTCCGCCCCGGGGCGCGCTCAGCCCCCACCCGCCCGCGCTCGACGAACTCACCCAGCGAACGCCTGAGCAAACGCCCCCGAACTCTGCGAAACCCCACTGCAATTGGTGGCCGCATTGTCCGAAGAAGCGTCATCACTCGAACACTGCTGATCCCGGAACGTCGACCACATCGACACCCAAGCGATCTTCTTCGACTCGGCAAACGCACGGACCTGCGCCGCGTCCGAGAGGCTGAACGTCTCATTGGCCACGTCGTTGTCCCCGATCATCGACGTCAACGCGAGCCCCTGCCAGGCCCCCGCACTCGACAGCCCGAACACATCCTGCAGTTGATCGTGGGTCGCCTTGGCGGAGGTCTCGGCGTAGTCGCCCATGTCCCCGGAGTACGAACTCCCGTAATTCATCGTCATGATGTTGACCGTCGAGACCGTCACGGAGTTGTCGTTGGCGGACTCCAGCAGCGCCAGACTGTCCGAATCCAGCCCGGACGGCATGACCGGCAGCGTGAAGGACACCTTCAGGTCACCGCGCTCCTTCTGGAGCAGCGCGATCGCCTTGGACCGCAGCGCCACCGACGCGGAGTCGGTCAGCGCGTCCCCCTCGATGTCGAAGTCGGCCTGGGTGGACCCGGCGGCGTCGAGCGCCGCCCCGTATGCCGCCGCGAGCGCGCTCGCGCTGCCGCAGACCTCCGCCAGCTCCTTGCCGGACGCCCCGCCGAACGAGACGCGCACACTCGCGCCGGACTCCTTCAGCGCCGAGATCCGCGACTTCACGGCGGCCTTGTCGATGGCGTCCGTGCCGTTCCACTTGGCCGTGCAGTGGGTGCCGTCGGAGATCACGAAGGCCAGGTTGTACGTGGTCGGAGATCCTGTCGAGTCCGTCGCGGAAGCCTCCGTGGCGCTCACGTAGGGCGCGTACGAGGTGCTGGACGAGGTGTCGGAGGAGGACGCGCTCTCGGAGGGCGCCGCACTCGTCCGCGGGGCCGGGGAGGTCTGCGCGGGCGCCGCGTCCGTGGTGCCCTGACCGCCGGAAGAGCACCCCGCCACCGCCAGAGCAAACAGGCAGGTGAGCCCGGCAGCCGGCCTCAGATAACCCCTCATTGCGTATGCACCCGCTCTCGTGATTTCTGTCTCAGGACCGAAACAAAGTGCGATTCGGGAGTTCCAAGGTGGCACATCCGAGGGGGATTCCCGAATACAGGAAGCGCATGGGTTACCCATGAGTAGCGGTACGCGAATCGGGCAAGCCGGGTCGCGAATCGGTACACAAGGTAGATATGCATCGACCCTGAGCTGCGCGGATGTTCGAGGATTCTCTCAGGGAATGGACAGCTTGGGCCAAGTTTCATGGGCGCCTCACATGAGAACCAGAGAATTGGCCACATAAAGGAGCCCTAATATCCGGGGAATGCAATCCGAGTCAGCCATCGAAAACCACAGTCAAGGGCGCGGCCGCCGCCGTAAACGCGGCAACGCGTCCGAAGACGGTCCCGTGTTCGTTGACAACTCCGGGCGCAGAGCACGTCTGCTGCGCAGGTTCGGCATGCTCGTCGGCGCCGTCTGCTTCGGTTACGCGGTCGTCCTCGGGATGGCCTTCATGGGCTGGGGCACCTCGCTGACCCCGTCCTCGCTCTTCCCCTTCAGCGGCGGCCAGGCCGGCTCCGCACCCGGGGGCGGCCTTCGGCCGCAGGGCGGCGTGGCCCCCACCGGCAGGCCGACCGGCACCCCGCCGTCGGGCCTGCGCACGGGCACGGCCCCCTCCTCGGCCGCTTCCCCGGCCGTATCCGCGTCCGCTTCCGCCGGCGCCAACTGACCGGAACGGACCCACCTCCATGACTTCGACGACGCCTTCACGCGGACGCCGGCGCGCCCCCACCAAGATGGAGCGGGCGGCCGGCAAGGCCGCGGCGCTGCAGAAACCGCGGGTGATCCTGGCCCTGCTGCTCCTGCTGGGGCTCACCAGCGTGATGCTGCTCGACGGCTATCTGCGTTCCGAGATCGGCAACGACGCGCGGGTGCGCGACGGCGCGGCTTACGACAAGGTGCCGCAGAAGATCCTCGACGGCGGTCCGCTGCTGACGTTCACGGGTGGCACGGCCAAGACCCAGTCCGTTCCGAAGAAGACCATCGTGCTCACCTTCGACGACGGTCCGACCCCGACCTGGACTCCCCAGATCCTCAAGGTGCTCGACGACAACGACATCGAGGCCACCTTCTTCATGGTCGGCTCGATGGTCTCCCGCTATCCGGGCGTCGTGAAGGACCTCGTGGACCAGGGCAACGAGGTCGGCATCCACACCTTCACCCACGTCGACCTCTCCTACCAGGGCGCGGGCCGGCTCCAGCGCGAGCTGAAGCAGACCCAGCTCGCGCTCGCGGGTGCGGCGGGGATCACGACGACGCTGTTCCGGGCCCCGTACTCCTCGGAGATCAACGCCGTCGACAACTACAGCTGGCCCGTCTACAAGGAGATCGGCAACCTCGGCTACACCAGCGTCTTCGTCGACACCGACAGCGACGACTGGAAGAAGCCGGGTGTCTCGAAGATCGTCCAGTGGGCCACGCCGAAGAACAACGAGGGTGCCGTCGTCCTCATGCACGACGCGGGCGGTGACCGCTCGGAGACGGTCAAGGCGCTCGACACGTACATCAAGAAGATGAAGGCGAAGGGGTACTCCTTCACCACCGTCAGCGGCGCGATGGCGAAGCTGAACGGGGCGCCGAACGGTGCCGGCCGCACGGGCACCGCCGGTTCCGGATCCGGACAGGCCGTCGAGGCCGGGGTCGGACAGACCGGTGCGGGTGCGGGTGCGGGTGCGGGTGCGGGTGCCGGTAGCGGCGCGTCGGGCGAGCAGCCGGGCGGCACGCAGTCCGCGCCCGGTTCGGGCTCCGCCGACAACTCCTCCGACAGCTCTTCCAACAAGGTGAACATCGAGCAGTCCGGCCAGCAGAAGGCCACCGGCTCGACCCTCTACGAGGGCAAGGCCCTCATCTACGCGGTCGCGGTCGCCGAATGGGTCCTGCCGCTGCTCTCCTGGCTGCTGCTGGTCGTCGGCGTCTCCGTCATGGGCCGCTTCGGGATGATGCTGCTCCTCGCCCGCCGCCACTACAGACAGCGCAACAGGAAACGCGGCAAGGGCGGCAAGTTCAGCTGGGGGCCGACGGTCACCGGGCCGGTGACGGTGATCGTGCCCGCGTACAACGAGAAGGAGTGCATCGCCAACACGCTCCACTCGCTGGCGCAGAGCACCCATCCGATCGAGATCATCGTCGTCGACGACGGCTCCACGGACGGCACCAAGGAGATCGCCGAGTCGCTGGGCCTGCCCAACGTCCGGGTCATCCGCCAGGAGAACGCGGGCAAACCGGCCGCCCTCAACAACGGTGTCCGCAACGCCAGTTACGACATCGTCGTGATGATGGACGGCGACACCGTCTTCGAGCCGGACGCCGTGCACCAGCTCGTCCAGCCCTTCGCGGACCCGGGCATCGGCGCGGTCGCGGGCAACGCCAAGGTCGGCAACCGCAACACCGTCATCGGCGCCTGGCAGCACATCGAGTACGTGATGGGCTTCAACCTCGACCGCCGCATGTACGACCTGCTGCGCTGCATGCCCACCATCCCGGGCGCGATCGGCGCGTTCCGCCGAGACGCGGTCCTCGAGGTCGGCGGCATGAGCGAGGACACGCTCGCCGAGGACACCGACATCACCATCGCGATGCACCGTGCGGGCTGGCGGGTCGTCTACCAGGAGCACGCCAGGGCCTGGACGGAGGCGCCGAGTTCGCTGAAGCAGCTGTGGTCGCAGCGCTACCGCTGGTCGTACGGCACCATGCAGGCGCTGTGGAAGCACCGCAAGTCCCTGACGGACAAGGGCCCGTCGGGCCGCTTCGGTCGCATCGGCATGCCGCTCGTCGTGATCTTCCAGATCATCACGCCGGTCCTCGCCCCGCTCATCGACGTGTTCACCGTCTACTCGATGATCTTCGTGGACTTCTGGGCCTCACTGCTGGCCTGGCTGGCGGTGCTGGTCGTCCAACTCGTCTGCGCCGCCTACGCGTTCCGCCTCGACCGCGAGAAGTACCGCTACCTCGCGATGCTGCCGCTGCAGCAGCTCGCATACCGCCAGATGATGTACCTCGTCCTGATCCACTCCTCCGTGACCGCCCTGACCGGCGGCCGCCTCCGCTGGCAGAAGCTCAAGCGCACGGGTGAGGTCGGGACCCCGGCAGGAGTGAGCTGACATGAGCTGGGGCTCGGAACAACAGGAGCAGCAGGGGTACGGCTACGGGTACGGGCAGCAGGTGCCGCCGCAGCCGTACGGACAGGGATACCCCCAGTACGACCAGGGATACGGGCCGCCCGCGCAGCCCGTCCAGCCCGTCCAGTACGAGCAGCCCGCCCAGTACGAGCAGCCCTGGCAGTACGTTGCCGAAGAACCGCAAGCGGCGGCCTCGAACACCATCCAGATGGACCCCGTCCAGGCGGAGTCCCGGACGGAACCGGAACCGGCACCGGCACCGGAACCGACGTCGGTGCCAGAACCAGAACCCGAACCGGATGCCGGGCTCAAGCCGAAGGGCGGCGGACGCGACCGCTACTTCGACGCGCTGCGCGCCGTCGCGCTGGTCCGTGTCGTGGCGTACCACACCTTCGGCTGGGCCTGGGCCGGCCTGGTCTTCCCGTCGATGGGCGTGATGTTCGCGCTCGCCGGCTCGCTGATGGCCAAGTCCCTGGAGCGCCCCGCGCTCAAGGTGGTCAAGAGCCGGATGCGACGGCTGCTGCCGCCCTTCTGGTTCTGGGGCTTCTTCGTCGTGGTGGCGATGCTGATCCACGACTGGATGCCGGGCTGGCAGATCGTCTTCTGGATCGTGCCGGTCGGCGACCCGCCGGGCAACCAGTGGGGCATCCAGGCCTGGGAGATCCTCTGGTACCTCAGGACGTACCTCTGGTTCGTCCTGATGTCCCCGCTGCTCCTCAAGGTCTTCCGCAAGGCCCCCCTCCCGGTCCTGCTCCTCTCCCTCGCCCCGATCCTGGTCTTCCAGTACGCCTGGCAGCCTCCGTACAACCGCTTCGGCAGCGGCCTGACGGACTTCGCCACCTTCCTGTTCTGCTGGCTGGTCGGCTTCGCGCACCGCGAGGGCGTCCTCCAGCGGCTCAAGCCCGCCCTGGTGATCCTGGCGTCGCTCGCCCTCCTGGCGTACGGCGGCTGGTACACCTTCGCGCACCAGACGGAGTTCGGTACGTACGACCTGGACGAGGTCCCCGTCGCGCAGACCTTCTGGTCGGCCGGCTTCGTGACGCTGCTGATGTACTTCAAGGCGTACTACAACGTCGACTTCGCCTGGCTCGCCCGCCTCAAGCGGCTCGACCGGATCGTGACGATCTTCAACGGACGGGCGGTGACGATCTACCTCTGGCACGAGATCGCCCTCGTGCTCGCGGTCCCGCTGATCGACCAGTTCTGGAAGGTGCCCGCCTTCGAGAAGTGGCTGCCGCTGGAGAGCCAGTGGTTCATGTTCGGCATCGGCTGGGTGCTGATCTGGGTCGCCATCCCGCTGGTCGGCTGGGTCGAGGACGTGGCCGCCAGGAAGAAGCCGAAGCTGCTCCCCTGAAGGGGGCGCGTGAGACCGGCGTACGGGCCGGGCGCCGCAGAGTCGCCCGGTCCGTGCTGCCACAATGGGGGAGTGACCCGCGCATCCCTGGACAAGCAGCCGCACGAAGTCGCCTCGATGTTCGACGACGTGGCGGAACGGTACGACCTGACGAACGACGTGCTGTCGCTCGGCCAGGACCGGGTGTGGCGCAGGGAGGTCGCGAAGGCGGTCGACGCGCGCCCCGCGCAGAAGATCCTGGACCTGGCGGCCGGTACGGCGACCTCGTCCCTGCCCTTCGCCCGCGCCGGCGCGTACGTCGTGCCCTGCGACTTCTCCCTCGGCATGCTCCGGGTCGGCAAGAAGAACCACCCATGGCTGCCGCTGACCGCGGGCGACGCGACGAAGCTGCCCTTCAAGGACGACACCTTCGACGCGGTGACGATCTCCTTCGGCCTGCGCAACGTCCAGGAGACCGACACGGCGCTGAGCGAGCTGTACCGGGTGACCAAGCCCGGCGGCCGGGTCGTGATCTGCGAGTTCTCGCACCCCACCTGGGCGCCGTTCCGCACGGTCTACACCGAGTACCTGATGCGCGCGCTGCCGCCGGTCGCCCGTGCCGTGTCCTCCAACCCCGACGCGTACGTCTATCTCGCCGAGTCCATCCGCGCCTGGCCGAACCAGCCCGAGCTCGCCGAGAAGCTGCGCAAGGCCGGCTGGTCGAAGGTGGCCTGGCGGAACCTGACGGGCGGCGTGGTGGCCCTGCACCGAGGCTTCAAGGCCGCCTGACGCCTCCGCCGCGCGGCCTGCCGCTCCCGGTTCCGGAGAGCGGCTGCCTCACGGCTGTCTCACCTGAGCACCTCGAACGGGTCCCCGGGCTCGTCGAGCTCACGGCGCATGCCGCCCGACGGCGGACCCGGCAGCCGTGGCTCCCGCACCCCCGCGCCGCCGTCCGCGTCACCGAGGTCGAACCACACGGTGACCACGGCCCCGCGCGGCACCTCGGAGCCGGGCGGCGGATATTGGCGTACGACGTAGTCGACGACGGTGAGATGGAAGTCGGGCCGGTCGGGCGCGGCGAGCAGCACACCTCGCGCGTCGGCCGTCTCGCGTGCGTCCACGGCCATCAGGCCGATGAGCCGCGGCACGCGCACTTCGGGTGTCTTGGGTGTCTGGCGCACGGACGTCACCCCCAGCGGTATCGGAAGGGTAAGCCAGGGCCCGGCCCTTCCGGAAGCCGTCGGGTGGCTGCCAGAAACCGTTCGGACGGCCGCCAGGAACTGTGAGGCGGCCTTCCAGGAGCCGTCAGAGGGCGAGGCGGTAGCAGTGCGCGGGTTCGGCCGTCGTGGGATGGGTGAAGACCTCGGCCAGTTCCATGCCGACGCGTCGGGTCACGGCGATGGAGCGCTCGTTGCCCGCTCTGACCATGGCGACGACATCCGAGACGCCCGCCGCGCGCACCCGCTCCAGGGTGGTGAGCGCGGCGGCGGTGACGTACCCCTTGCCCCAATGCGCCCGGCCGAGCCGCCACCCGATCTCGATCTTCCCCTTCGGTCCCCACTCGCGCGGCCACGGCTGCGCCCCGGTGAAGCCCAGCACCTCACCCTCCGCGTCGACCAGGGTCCACAGACAGAAACCGAGTTCGGCGTCGTGCCGGCGCTGCCGTGCGGTGAGCTCTTCGTACACCGACAGTTCGGCCGCCTTCCCACCGTGGAACTCCATGACCTCGGGGTCGGCGAAGATCCGGTGCCAGGCGAACGCGTCCTCGTCGGTGGGGACACGCAGCCGTACGTCAGGGAGAGCTCGGTTCACGGGGCAACCCTTCAGCCAGGTGATCAGTACCGCTGCATAGACTGCCCATGTCCAGTGCCCGTCAGCACGCAGATTTCGAGTCTTGGGGAGACCCCGCCGTGACCGAGCCCCAACCCCTCTCCGAAAACACCGCAGATGTGATCGTCGTCGGGGCTGGACCAGCCGGTTCCACGACCGCGTACTACCTGGCGAAGGCCGGACTCGACGTCCTGCTCCTGGAGAAGACCGCGTTCCCGAGGGAGAAGGTCTGCGGTGACGGCCTGACCCCGCGCGCCACCAAGCAGCTCGTCTCCATGGGGATCGACATCTCCGAAGAGGCCGGCTGGCTGCGCAACAAGGGCCTGCGCATCATCGGCGGCGGCGTCCGCCTCCAGCTGGACTGGCCGGATCTCGCCTCCTACCCGGACTACGGACTCGTCCGCAAGCGCGACGACTTCGACGAGCAGCTGGCCCGGCAGGCGCAGAAGGCGGGGGCACGGCTGTACGAGCGCTGCAATGTCGGCGCCCCCATCATCGACGACCGCACCGGCCGCATCACGGGCGTGCACGCGAAGCTGGGCGACGCGGGCGAGAAGCGCGAGGTCACCTTCCACGCGCCGCTGGTCGTCGCCGCCGACGGCAACTCCACCCGCCTGTCCCTGGCGATGGGCCTGCACCGCCGCGAGGACCGCCCGATGGGTGTCGCGGTCCGTACGTACTTCACGTCCCCGCGCCACGAGGACGACTACCTGGAGTCCTGGCTGGAGCTGTGGGACCGCCGGGGCGCCGAGGACCGTCTGCTGCCCGGCTACGGCTGGATCTTCGGCATGGGCGACGGCACCTCGAACGTCGGCCTCGGCGTGCTCAACACCTCCGACTCCTTCAAGGAGCTGGACTGGCGCGAGGTCCTGAAGGCCTGGTGCGCGTCCATGCCGGAGGACTGGGGCTACACGCCGGAGAACATGACCGGCCCGATCCGCGGCGCTGCCCTCCCCATGGCCTTCAACCGCCAACCGCACTACACCAAGGGTCTGCTGCTGGTCGGCGACGCCGGCGGCCTGGTCAACCCCTTCAACGGCGAGGGCATCGCCTACGCCATGGAGTCCGGCCAGATCGCCGCGGACGTCATCGTGCAGGCCCACGCCCGCGCGACGCCCACCCAGCGAGAACTGGCCCTCCAGCGCTACCCCCGTGTCCTCAAGGACACCTACGGCGGCTACTACACGCTCGGCCGCGCCTTCGTGAAGCTCATCGGCAACCCGAAGGTCATGAAGATCGCGGCCCAGCGCGGCCTGACCCACCCGCTCCTGATGAAGTTCACCCTCAAGATGCTCGCGAACCTCACGGACCCGACGGGCGGCGACGCGATGGACCGCATCATCAACGGCCTCTCGAAGGTGGCACCGAAGGCCTGACGCCATCACGGGGTCGCCCGGGGACCCGGGCGACCTCCGGGGGCGCTCCGGTCCCCTCAGGACAGCACGACGAGGCCGCCACCCATCGGGTGGCGGCCTTCACGCCGTATGACTCACAAAGTCCCGCGACTCAGAGAACGCGCACCGCGCCCGTGGCCGGGTAGCCCGAAAGGTTCTGAATCACCACACCCTTGGAGGGGTTGGCCGCGTCCAGGTACTGGCCGTTACCGATGTACACACCCACGTGGTACGCCGAACCGGCCGAACCCCAGTACAGGATGTCGCCGACCTGGATGTTGGACAGCGAGACCGGCGTACCCGACGTCGACTGGTCCTGCGAGACGCGCGGCAGGTCGACACCGACCTGCCGGAACGCGGCCTGCACGAGGCCGGAGCAGTCCCAGGCGTTGGGGCCCGTACCGCCCATCACGTACGCGTCGCCGACCTGAGCCTTGAGGAACGCGATGACGGTGGCGACACTGCCGCTGGCCGGGGCGGAGACGGTCGAACTCGAGGAGCCCGAGGAGCCCGCGGAGCCCGAGGAGCTGGACAGGACGGTCCGCGTGGACGACCGGGAGGCGGCCTGTTCGGCCGCGGCCTTCCGTGCGTCCTCGGCCTTCTTCTTGGCCTCGGCCTTCTTCTTGGCGTCCGCGAGGTCCGCCTTGGCTTGCTTCGCGGCCTTTGCGGCGGCCGCGTCGCGCTCGGCCTGCAGCTCGTAGTTCGCGGCTGCCTGCTGCGTGGCGTCCGCGGACTGCGCCAGCTGAGTGGCCAGGTCGGCCGTCAGGGTGGGCAGTTCGAGGGTCTGAGTAACGGGCTCGGCCGCGTTCGCCGAACCAGACGCACCGGCCACGGCCAAGGTGCTGAGAACGCCACCGGCAACTCCGGCACGCATCGCTAGCGTCGACGCGTTGCGGCGGGGCTTCCGGTGGTTGCGTATGTGAGCGGTGTGGGACATGGGTACAACCGGTATCAGGGACTCCCTCATACCTTCAAGAAACGTGTGGTGCGCCACAGTTGTTCAATCCGCGGCCGAATCCGCGGCGCGTCACTTCTTATTGACGCCGTAACGGGCATTCTGGACAGAGGTGATCAAGCCTGTGATCATGCTGTTTCCGTATTACGTCCGAATTGCCCTCTGCCTACCACTGGTCGCAGCCTGTGGCCAAGGCCGGCTTATCTGACCCATAGGTTGATGTGACGCAGGTCACGGAACGGTCACCGGGCCGGCTGCGCCTCGCGCGCACCTCTCGACTGCCCCGCGCTCGTGAACGCATGCACGCGCCGACGCCCGTCCACATCCGTCCACGCCCCTCCCCTGATGTGTGAACGCGCTCCTCTATCAAGCCCCTGCGTCCAGCACCAATTTGCATGCGTCGGAAGTCTCTTGATATGGAGACGCCGCCCCGGACCTGTGGTGACGAGCGGAAATGTCACATCTGGTGATCGCACGGACGCTTCGCGTATGAAGATCACTGCTCATCCGACTTCATGATCCTTCGTCAGGTGGTGGAGATCACAAAGCTTGTGCAATACCCCGTGTCGCAGATCACAGACCGGCGGGCATAAGATGCGAGGCAGTTGGGCTTGTGACCTGCTTCACATGTACGCGATCTTCGTCGGGACGCACGGGGCTCGTGGGACGGGTGGGGCGGAAGTGCTTGCCTGACGCAACCGCCAGCAGTCAGTGCCGACTGAGAGGAGCGAGGAGCGTGAACGCGTATGCGCCGATCCTCGTACTGGGAGCCCTCGGGGCAGGCTTTGCGATCTTCTCCGTGGTCATGGCCACGCTTATCGGTCCAAAGCGATACAACCGGGCCAAGCTCGAGGCCTACGAGTGCGGTATCGAGCCGACCCCCACGCCGGCCGGCGGCGGGCGCTTCCCCATCAAGTACTACCTGACGGCGATGCTCTTCATCGTCTTCGACATCGAGATCGTCTTCCTCTACCCCTGGGCCGTCACCTTCGACGCCCTGGGTGTTTTCGGGCTCGTGGAGATGCTGCTCTTCGTGCTCACCGTCTTCGTCGCGTACGCGTACGTATGGCGGCGCGGCGGCCTGGAATGGGACTGAGGGGCCTTTAAGACATGGGACTCGAAGAAAAGCTGCCGAGTGGATTCCTGCTGACCACCGTCGAGCAGGCCGCGGGCTGGGTGCGCAAGGCGTCCGTCTTCCCCGCCACGTTCGGACTCGCCTGCTGCGCCATCGAGATGATGACGACCGGCGCGGGCCGCTACGACCTCGCGCGCTTCGGCATGGAGGTCTTCCGCGGCTCACCGCGCCAGGCCGACCTCATGATCGTCGCCGGCCGCGTCAGCCAGAAGATGGCGCCGGTGCTGCGGCAGGTCTATGACCAGATGCCCAACCCCAAGTGGGTGATCTCCATGGGGGTCTGTGCCTCATCGGGCGGAATGTTCAACAACTACGCCATTGTGCAGGGCGTCGACCACATCGTCCCGGTCGACATCTATTTGCCCGGCTGTCCGCCGCGCCCCGAGATGCTGATGGACGCGATCCTCAAGCTCCACCAGAAGATCCAGACCTCCAAGCTCGGCGTGAACGCCGAGGAGGCGGCCCGCGAGGCGGAGGAAGCGGCGCTCAAGGCGCTTCCCACCATCGAGATGAAGGGCCTGCTGCGGTGAGCGACGCGAACGGCAACGGGGTGAACCCCGAGAAGGACCTCGGCGCCTCGAACCTCCCCGGCCAGCGCGGCGAGGGCGGCGAGGAGATCCGCGTCCAGCGCGGCATGTTCGGCGCCAACAACGGGGGCGACACCACCGGCTACGGAGGCCTGGTCCGCTCCGTCCGGCTGCCCGGCCCGGCCACTCGCCCCTACGGCGGCTGGTTCGACGAGGTCGCCGACGAGCTGGAAGGCGCCCTGGAGGAACAGGGACTCGTCCCCGACAACGTCATCGAGAAGACGATCGTCGACCGCGACGAGCTCTCCTTCCACATCGAACGCGAGTACCTGCTCCGGGTCGCCCAGACCCTCCGCGACGACCCGGCCCTGCGCTTCGAACTGTGCACGGGCGTGAGCGGAGTGCATTACCCCAGCGACAAGGGCCGGGAGCTGCACGCCGTCTACCACCTGCGCTCGATCACCCACAACCGGCTGATCCGCCTCGAAGTCAGCGCCCCCGACGCCGACCCGCACGTCCCCTCGCTCGTCTCCGTCTACCCGACGAACGACTGGCACGAGCGCGAGACGTACGACTTCTTCGGCCTGATCTTCGACGGCCACCCGGCACTGACGCGGATCATGATGCCGGACGACTGGCAGGGCCACCCCCAGCGCAAGGACTACCCCCTCGGTGGCATCCCCATCGAGTACAAGGGCGCCCAGATCCCTGCTCCGGACCAGCGGAGGTCGTACTCATGAGCACGCAGACCCCTTCTTCCGGTTCTTCCGGCGCGTCCGCCGCGGCGGCGCGGGAGACGACCGAGGGCACCGTATATACGGTCACCGGTGGCGACTGGGACGAGATCGCCCAGTCCGCGGCGAAGTCCGACGACGAACGCATCATCGTCAACATGGGCCCGCAGCACCCGTCCACCCACGGCGTGCTCCGGCTCATCCTGGAGATCGACGGTGAGACGGTCACCGAGGCCCGCTGCGGCATCGGCTACCTCCACACCGGCATCGAGAAGAACCTCGAGTTCCGCACGTGGACCCAGGGCACCACGTTCGTGACGCGCATGGACTATCTGACGCCGTTCTTCAACGAGACGGCCTACTGTCTCGCCGTCGAGAAGCTCCTCGGCATCGAGGACCAGATCCCCGACCGCGCCACGATCATCCGCGTCCTCCTGATGGAGCTGAACCGACTCTCCTCCCACCTGGTGTGCATCGCCACCGGAGGCATGGAACTCGGCGCCACCACGATCATGATCTACGGGTTCCGCGATCGTGAACTCATCCTCGACATCTACGAGCTGATCACCGGCCTGCGGATGAACCACGCGTACATCCGCCCCGGCGGACTCGCCCAGGACCTGCCGCCCGGCGCGGTGGACCAGATCCGCGAGTTCGTGAAGAAGATGCACAAGAACCTTCCCGAGTACGACAAGCTCGCCACCGGGAACCCCATCTTCAAGGCACGTATGCAGGACGTCGGCTACCTCGACCTGGCCGGCTGCATGGCCCTCGGCGCCACCGGCCCCGTCCTGCGCTCCGCGGGCCTGCCGCACGACCTGCGCAAGGCCCAGCCGTACTGCGGCTACGAGACGTACGACTTCGAGATCCCGACCGCCGACACCTGCGACTCCTACGGGCGCTTCCTGATCCGCCTGGAGGAAATGCGCCAGTCGCTGCACATCGTCGAGCAGTGCCTGGACCGGCTGCAGCCCGGCCCGGTCATGGTCGCCGACAAGAAGATCGCCTGGCCCGCCCAGCTCGCACTGGGCCCCGACGGTCTCGGCAACTCCCTCGACCACATCAAGAAGATCATGGGCACCTCCATGGAGGCCCTGATCCACCACTTCAAGCTGGTGACCGAGGGCTTCCGCGTCCCGCCGGGACAGGCGTACGCGGCGGTCGAGTCGCCCAAGGGCGAGCTCGGGGTGCACGCCGTGTCCGACGGAGGCACCCGCCCCTACCGGGTCCACTTCCGCGACCCGTCCTTCACCAATCTGCAGGCCATGGCGGCGATGTGCGAGGGCGGCCAGGTCGCCGACGTCATCGTCGCCGTCGCGTCCATCGACCCCGTGATGGGAGGCGTCGACCGGTGACCACCACCCCCGAGGGCGTCAGCCTGGGCATGCCCCAACTGCCCGCGCCCGACTATCCGGACGACGTCCGGGCCCGGCTCGAGGCGGACGCGCGCGAGATCGTCGCCCGCTACCCGGACTCCCGTTCGGCGCTCCTTCCGTTGCTGCATCTCGTGCAGTCGGAGGAGGGCCATGTCACGCGCACGGGGCAGCGGTTCTGCGCGGACGTACTGAACCTGACCACGGCCGAGGTCACCGCTGTCGCGACCTTCTACTCGATGTACCGGCGCAAGCCGAGCGGTGACTACCAGGTGGGTGTGTGCACCAACACCCTGTGCGCGGTCATGGGCGGCGACGCGATCTTCGAGGCCCTGCAGGACCACCTGGGCGTCGGCAACGGCGAGACCACCGACGACGGCAAGGTCACGCTGGAGCACATCGAGTGCAACGCGGCCTGCGACTTCGCACCGGTCGTGATGGTCAACTGGGAGTTCTTCGACAACCAGACCGTGGCCTCCGCGAAGCGCCTCGTGGACGACCTGCGCACGGGAGCACAGGTCGCACCCACCCGCGGCGCCCCCTTGTGCACCTTCAAGGACACCGCGCGGATCCTGGCGGGCTTCCCCGACGAGCGCGAGGGAGCCGTGGAGGCGGGCGGCAGCGCGGGCCCCGCCTCACTGATCGGTCTCCGCCTGGCCAAGGGGGAGAGCGTCCACGCGCGCGTGGTCCACCCACGAGGCGGCGGGGCGCCGCAGGACCAGCCGCCGGCCGAGCACCTGAGCTCGCACGACGCGCCGCAGGACACATCGGCCTCCGATCCGTCGCACCCGGCGGGTCCCGCAGCCGAGGAGGGGGAGTGATGACGTTGGCACCCGAGATCGACGAGACCAGCCCGGAGAAGCTGCTCGCACCCGTGCTGTCGGCCTTCTGGGACGAGGAGAAGGCCTGGACGCTGGACGTCTACCGGAGGCACGAGGGGTACGAGGGGCTGCGCAAGGCGCTGGCCATGTCGCCCGACGACCTGATCGCGTACGTCAAGGACTCCGGTCTGCGCGGCCGGGGCGGCGCGGGATTCCCCACCGGAATGAAGTGGCAGTTCATTCCTCAGGGCGATGGCAAACCTCACTATCTAGTTGTCAACGCCGACGAATCGGAACCGGGAACCTGCAAGGACATCCCGCTCCTCTTCGCGAACCCGCACAGCCTCATCGAGGGCATTGTGATCGCGTGTTATGCCATCCGGTCTTCGCATGCGTTCATCTATCTCCGCGGTGAAGTCGTCCCCGTGTTGCGGCGGTTGCACGAGGCCGTTCGAGAGGCCTACGCGGCGGGCTACCTGGGCGAGAACATCCTCGGCAGCGGACTCGACCTCAAGCTCACCGTGCACGCGGGCGCGGGCGCGTACATCTGCGGTGAGGAGACCGCACTGCTCGACTCGCTCGAAGGCCGCCGTGGTCAACCGCGGCTCCGTCCCCCCTTCCCAGCCGTCGCGGGCCTCTACGCGTGCCCGACTGTGGTGAATAACGTCGAGTCGATCGCGTCAGTTCCCGCAATCCTCCGAAAAGGCAAGGAATGGTTCAGGTCGATGGGCAGCGAGAAGTCCCCGGGCTTCACGCTGTACTCGCTCAGCGGCCACGTCGCCAGCCCCGGCCAGTACGAGGCTCCGCTCGGCATCACACTCCGTCAACTCCTCGAGATGAGCGGCGGGATGCGCCCCGGCCACCGGTTGAAGTTCTGGACGCCGGGCGGCTCCTCGACCCCGATGTTCACCGACGAGCACCTCGACGTCCCTCTTGATTACGAAGGAGTGGGTGCCGCGGGTTCCATGCTCGGCACAAAAGCACTCCAGTGCTTCGACGAGACGACCTGCGTCGTGCGGGCGGTCACCCGGTGGACCGAGTTCTACGCCCACGAGTCCTGCGGCAAGTGCACGCCCTGCCGCGAAGGGACCTACTGGCTCGTGCAGTTGCTGCGCGACATCGAGGCCGGCAAGGGCGTCATGTCGGACCTCGACAAGCTCAACGACATCGCCGACAACATCAACGGCAAGTCGTTCTGCGCCCTCGGCGACGGCGCCGCCTCGCCGATCTTCTCCTCGCTCAAGTACTTCCGCGAGGAGTACGAGGAGCACATCACGGGCCGCGGCTGCCCCTTTGACCCGGCCAAGTCCACGGCTTGGGCCGACCGCACGGAGGTGAACGCATGACGGTGACCACCAGCGCTCCCTCGGGAGGGGGAGAGGCGGCGGTTCCGCCGGAGGATCTCGTCTCGCTGACGATCGACGGAGCCGAGATCAGCGTGCCCAAGGGCACCCTGGTCATCCGGGCCGCCGAACAGCTCGGCATCGAGATCCCCCGGTTCTGCGACCATCCGCTGCTCGACCCGGCCGGCGCCTGCCGCCAGTGCATCGTCGAGGTCGAGGGCCAGCGCAAGCCCATGGCGTCCTGCACGATCACGTGTACGGACGGAATGGTGGTGAAGACTCACCTCACCTCGCCCGCCGCCGAAAAGGCCCAGCACGGTGTGATGGAGCTGCTGCTCATCAACCACCCGCTGGACTGCCCGGTCTGCGACAAGGGCGGCGAGTGCCCGCTGCAGAACCAGGCGATGTCGCACGGCAACGCCGAATCCCGCTTCGAGGGCAAGAAGCGGACCTACGAGAAGCCGGTCCCGATCTCCACGCAGGTACTGCTCGACCGCGAGCGGTGCGTGCTGTGCGCCCGCTGCACCCGCTTCTCCAACCAGATCGCGGGTGACCCGATGATCGAGCTGATCGAGCGGGGCGCGCTCCAGCAGGTCGGCACCGGCGAGGGCGACCCGTTCGAGTCGTACTTCTCCGGGAACACCATCCAGATCTGCCCGGTGGGCGCGCTGACCTCGGCGGCGTATCGCTTCCGCTCGCGTCCGTTCGACCTCGTCTCCTCGCACTCGGTGTGCGAGCACTGCGCGGGCGGCTGCGCGACCCGCACCGACCACCGTCGCGGCAAGGTCATGCGGCGCCTGGCCTCCCCCGACCCCGAGGTCAACGAGGAGTGGCTCTGCGACAAGGGGCGGTTCGGGTTCCGGTACGCGCAGCAGCGGGACCGGCTCGAGACACCCCTTGTACGGGGTGAGTCGGGTGAACTGGAGCCCGCTTCCTGGCCCGAAGCCCTGGAGGCGGCGGCCCGGGGACTGTCGGCGGCCCGCGGCCGGACCGGCGTCCTGACCGGTGGCCGTCTCACCGTCGAGGACGCCTACGCCTACAGCAAGTTCGCGCGCGTGGCCCTCGACACGAACGACATCGACTTCCGCGCGCGCGTGCACAGCGCCGAGGAGGCCGACTTCCTGGCCTCCCGGGTCGCCGGACACGGACGGGACCTCGACGGTACGGGCCTCACGTACACCTCTTTGGAGAAGGCGCCCGCCGTCCTGCTCGTCGGCTTCGAGTCCGAGGAGGAGGCGCCCGGAGTCTTCCTGCGGCTGCGCAAGGCCTGGCGCGGACATGGACAGAAGACGTTCTCGCTCGCCACGTACGCGACACGCGGCCTGGACAAGGCGGGCGGCACGTTGCTGCCCGCCGCGCCCGGCACCGAGACCGAGTGGCTGGACGCCCTCGCGAGCGGCGTCGGCCTGGAGGGCGACGGTGCCAAGGCCGCCGAGGCGCTGCGCACCGAGGGTGCGGTGATCATCGTCGGCGAGCGGCTCGCGGGCGTGGCGGGCGGGCTCACCGCCGCCGTACGGGCGGCGTCCGCGACCGGCGCCACGCTGGTGTGGATCCCGCGCCGGGCCGGGGAGCGCGGCGCGATCGAGGCGGGCGCGCTGCCGTCGCTGCTGCCGGGCGGGCGTCCGGCCACCGATCCGCGCGCGCGGGAGGAGGTCGCTGCCGCCTGGGGCGTCTCCGAACTTCCGCACCGCTACGGGCGCGACACCGGCCAGATCGTCGAGGCCGCCATCGGCGGGGAGCTGCGGGCCCTGGTGGTGGCGGGCGTGGAGATCGCCGACCTCCCCGACCCGGCACGCGCGCGTGCGGCCCTTTCCGAAGTCGGCTTCCTGGTGTCGCTCGAACTGCGGCCCGGTGAGGTCACCGAGCACGCGGATGTCGTCCTCCCAGTGGCCGCGGTGGTCGAGAAGGCGGGCACCTTCCTGAACTGGGAGGGCAGGGTGCGCTTCTTCGAGGCCGCGCTCAAGCCCGACCAGATGACCCGCCGCCTGGCACCCACCGACGCGCGTGTCCTGCAGATGCTCGCCGACGCCATGGACGTACACCTGGGTCTGCCGGATCTGCGCACCACGCGCGGGGAGCTGGACCGGCTCGGTCCCTGGGGCGGCCTGCGGGCCACCGGGCCCGTGGAGATCGCGGCATCGCTGCCGCGTCCCGCCGCGGGGGAGGCCGTGCTCGCGGGCCACCGGCTGTTGCTCGACCAGGGCCGCCTCCAGGAGGGCGACGACGCGCTCGCCGGGACCCGGCATGCCGCACGCGCGCGGGTGTCGGCCGCCACGGCCGCCGAGGCGGGCGTCAAGGAAGGCGACCTCCTCGCGGTCACCAGTAGCGCCGGAACCGTCGAACTCCCGCTGCAGATCACCGAGATGCCCGACCGCGTGGTCTGGCTCCCGTTGAACTCCACCGGAGGGGGCGTCGCCTCCGACACGGGGGCGCTGCCCGGCGCACTCGTCCGCATCGGCCCGGCGACGCTCGCCACCGAGGCCCCCAAGGAGGTGGAGGCATGACGCCGTACCTCGCCGCTGAAGACCTCTCCATGTTCGGCCGCGACCCCTGGTGGCTGGTCGTCGTCAAGGCGGTCTTCTGCTTCGCCTTCCTGATGGTGACCGTGCTCTTCTCCATCGTGTGGGAGCGCAAGGTCGTCGCCTGGATGCAGCTGCGCATCGGACCCAACCGGCACGGCCCCTGGGGCATGCTCCAGTCGCTCGCCGACGGCGTCAAACTGATGCTCAAGGAAGACGTCATCGTCAAACGCGCGGACAAGGTGGTCTACATCCTCGCGCCGATCGTCGCGGCCATCCCGGCCTTCATGGCGATCGCGGTGATCCCCTTCGGACCCGCAGGCAACGAGATCTCGATCTTCGGCCACCGCACCACGATGCAGCTCACGGACCTGCCGATCGCGATGCTCTACATCCTCGCGGTCGCCTCGGTGGGCATCTACGGGATCGTGCTGGCGGGTTGGAGTTCTGGATCCACCTACCCGCTGCTGGGCGGTCTGCGGTCCTGCGCGCAGATGATCTCGTACGAGATCGCCATGGGCGCCGCTTTCGCCTCGGTGTTCCTCTACTCCGGGTCGATGTCGACCTCGACGATCGTGGAACAGCAGCACGACCGCTGGTACATCATCCTGCTGCCGGTCTCGTTCCTGATCTACATCATCACGATGGTCGGCGAGACCAACCGCGCCCCCTTCGACATGCCGGAGTCCGAGGGCGACCTCGTCGGCGGTTTCAACACCGAGTACTCGTCCATCAAGTTCGCGCTGTTCATGCTCGCCGAGTACGTGAACATGGTGACGGTCTCGGCCGTGTCGACCACGCTCTTCCTGGGCGGCTGGCGGGCCCCGTGGCCCATCAGCACCTTCTGGGAGGGTGCCAACCACGGCTGGTGGCCGATGCTCTGGTTCGTGGTGAAGGTGCAGCTGCTGCTGTTCTTCTTCATCTGGCTGCGCGGCACGCTGCCGCGCGTCCGCTACGACCAGCTGATGAAGCTCGGCTGGAAGGTCCTCATCCCGGTCTCCGTGGTCTGGCTGATGCTCGTCGCGACCGTACGGACCCTCAGGAACGAGAACTACGACTTCGCCGACATCGCCCTGTACGTCGGCGGCGGTGTCCTCGTCCTGCTGCTGCTCTCGTTCGCCGCGGACATCTTCCGCGACAAGCAGGGCGCCCAGGAAGCGCCCGCCGAGCCCGCCGCCTTCGACCCGATGGCCGGTGGATTCCCGGTGCCGCCACTGCCGGGACAGGAGCTGCCACCCGTGCCGCGGCGCCGCCCGCGACGCGAGCGCGAGTTGATTGTCAGTGGTGGGTCCGATACTGCGAGTGACGGATCGAATGGCGGAACTCGTGACGGAAAGGAGGGGTCCGATGGCTGAGGAGCCGAAGGAGACCAAGCCCGGTTTCCAGAACCCCGTCGCCGGCTTCGGCGTGACCTTCAAGGCCATGTTCAAGAAGCGCCTGACGGAGCAGTACCCGGAGCAGCAGAAGACCACCGCCCCGCGGTTCCACGGCCGGCACCAGCTCAACCGCCACCCGGACGGTCTGGAGAAGTGCATCGGCTGCGAGCTGTGCGCCTGGGCCTGCCCCGCGGACGCCATCTATGTGGAGGGCGCGGACAACACCGAGGAGGAGCGCTACTCGCCGGGCGAGCGGTACGGCCGCGTCTACCAGATCAACTACGCCCGCTGCATCCTGTGCGGCCTGTGCATCGAGGCGTGCCCCACCCGCGCGCTCACGATGACGAACGAGTTCGAGCTAGCCGACTCCAGCCGCGCCAACCTCATCTACACCAAGGAGCAGTTGCTCGCCGGGCTCGACGAGGGCATGGTCGACACGCCGCACTCGATCTTCCCCGGCACGGACGAGCAGGACTACTACCGGGGTCTGGTGACCGAGGCGGCGCCGGGCACGGAGCGCCAAGTCGCCGTCTCCAAGGGTGAGAAGCCCACGGAAGAGGGGGTGGGGGCATGACCGGCCTGGCCGCCTACTCCACCTCCACCGGAGAGGCCTTCCAGTTCTGGGTCCTCGGCACGGTCGCCGTGATCGGCGCCCTGTGCACCGTCTTCATGAAGAAGGCCGTGCACAGCGCGCTCTGTCTCGCCGGGACCATGATCGTCTTGGCGGTTTTCTACCTCGCCAACGGCGCCTACTTCCTGGGCGTCGTGCAGATCGTCGTCTACACCGGCGCGATCATGATGCTGTTCCTCTTCGTGGTCATGCTCGTCGGTGTCACCGCGGCGGACTCCCTGAAAGAGACCATCAAGGGACAGCGCTGGCTGGCCCTGCTGTGTGGTCTCGGCTTCGGCGTCCTGCTGATCGCGGGCATCGGCAACGCGTCCCTGAAGGACTTCAACGGCCTGGGCAAGGCCAACGCCAACGGGAATGTGGAGGGCCTCGCCGCCCTCATCTTCACGAAGTACGTGTTCGCCTTCGAAATCACCGGCGCCCTGCTCATCACGGCCGCCGTCGGCGCCATGGTGCTCACGCACCGCGAGCGTACCGAGCGCGCCAAGACCCAGCGCGAGCTGTCCGAGCAGCGCGTACGGGAAGGCAAGCACGTACCGCCGCTGCCGGCCCCCGGTGTCTACGCCCGGCACAACGCGGTGGACATCGCGGGCCTCCTTCCGGACGGCACCTCGTCCGAGCTGACCGTCAGCAAGACGCTGCGGGACCGCGGCCAGATCCGTGACGTGTCCACCGAGGCGCTGAGCGATCTGAAGGCGCTGGAGCAGCGGGCCGAAGAACGCCTGGAGCGCACGAAGACGGAGAAGACGGAGGAGGCGTCCAAGTGAACCCGGTCAACTACCTCTATCTCGCCGCCCTGTTGTTCACGATCGGCGCCACCGGAGTGCTGATCAGACGCAACGCGATCGTGGTGTTCATGTGCGTCGAGCTCATGCTCAACGCCTGCAACCTCGCGTTCGTCGTCTTCTCCCGCATGCACGGCAATCTCGACGGCCAGATCATCGCCTTCTTCACGATGGTCGTCGCCGCCGCGGAGGTCGTGGTCGGGCTCGCGATCATCGTGTCGCTCTTCCGTTCCCGCCACTCGGCCTCGGTCGACGACGCCAGCCTGATGAAGCTGTAAGGGGTCGCTGAATCGTGGAGAACCTGATTGCGCTGCTGGTAGCGGCGCCTCTGCTCGGAGCGGCCGTACTGCTGTGCGGCGGCCGGCGGCTCGATGCCGTCGGCCACTGGATCGGCACGGCGCTCGCGGCCGCGTCCTTCGTGATCGGCGCGGTCCTCTTCGCCGACATGCTGGGCAAGAGCGCGGACCACCGGGCCATGAGCCAGTACCTGTTCAGCTGGGTCCCCGTCGAGGGCTTCCAGGCGGACGTCTCCTTCCAGCTCGACCAGCTGTCGATGACGTTCGTCCTGCTGATCACCGGTGTCGGCTCACTGATCCACCTGTATTCGATCGGCTACATGGAGCACGACGAGCGGCGCCGCCGCTTCTTCGGCTACCTGAACCTGTTCCTCGCGGCGATGCTGCTGCTCGTCCTCGCCGACAACTACCTGCTGCTGTACGTCGGCTGGGAGGGCGTCGGCCTCGCCTCGTACCTGCTGATCGGCTTCTGGCAGCACAAGCCCAGCGCCGCCACCGCCGCGAAGAAGGCCTTCCTGGTCAACCGCGTCGGCGACATGGGCCTGTCGATCGCCATCATGCTGATGTTCACCACCTTCGGTTCCTTCGCCTTCGGGCCGGTGCTCGGTACCGAGGGGCACCCGGGGCTCGTCGGTGGCGCGACCGAGGGCAAGCTCACCGCCGTCGCCCTGATGCTGCTGCTCGCCGCCTGCGGCAAGTCCGCCCAGGTGCCGCTGCAGTCCTGGCTCGGGGACGCGATGGAGGGCCCGACCCCGGTCTCGGCCCTCATCCACGCCGCGACCATGGTGACCGCGGGTGTCTACCTGATCGTCCGCTCCGCCGCGATCTTCAACGCCGCGCCCGACGCCCAGCTCGTCGTCACCGTGGTCGGCGCCGTCACGCTCCTGTTCGGTGCGATCGTCGGTTGCGCGAAGGACGACATCAAGAAGGCGCTCGCCGGATCGACGATGTCGCAGATCGGCTACATGGTGCTGGCCGCGGGCCTCGGCCCCATCGGTTACGTCTTCGCGATCATGCACCTGGTGACGCACGGCTTCTTCAAGGCCGGATTGTTCCTCGGCGCCGGCTCGGTCATGCACGGCATGAACGACGAGGTCGACATGCGCAAGTACGGCGGCCTGCGCACGTACATGCCGATCACCTTCGTCACCTTCGGCCTCGGCTACCTCGCCATCATCGGCTTCCCGGGCCTGTCCGGCTTCTTCTCCAAGGACAAGATCATCGAGGCGGCCTTCGCGAAGGGCGGCACCGAGGGCTGGATCCTCGGCGGCGCGGCCCTGCTGGGCGCGGCCATCACGGCGTACTACATGACCCGCGTGATGATCATGACGTTCTTCGGGGAGAAGCGCTGGCAGCCGGACGCCGAAGGTCATGAGCCGCACCCGCACGAGTCCCCGAGGTCCATGACGATCCCCATGATCGTGCTGGCCTTCGGATCGGTCTTCGCGGGCGGTTTCTTCAGTATCGGTGACCGCTTCCTCAACTGGCTGGAGCCGGTCACCGGGCACTCGGAGGGCGACTCGCCCGTCAGCGCCCTCACGGTCACGCTGGCCACCATGGTGCTGCTCGTCGTCGGCGCCGGAATCGCGTACGCCCAGTACGGGCGCAGCCCCGTCCCGGTCGTCGCCCCGCGCGGTTCCCTGCTCACCCGGGCCGCCCGGCGCGACCTGCTCCAGGACGACTTCAACCACGTCGTGCTGGTGCGCGGCGGGGAGCACCTCACACGCTCCCTGGTGTACGTCGACCACACTCTGGTCGACGGGGTCGTCAACGGCACCGCGGCCTCCATGGGCGGCCTCTCCGGGCGGCTGCGCAAACTGCAGAACGGCTATGCGCGCAGTTACGCGGTCTCGATGTTCGGCGGTGTGGCGATCCTCGTCGCCGCGACCCTGCTGATGAGGGCGGTCTGATACCGATGTCCTTTCCTCTGCTGACAGCGACGGCGGCGCTCCCGGCGATCGGGGCGATCGCCACGGCCGCCGTGCCGGCCGCGCAACGCGTCGCCGCCAAGTGGCTGGCGCTGCTCGTCTCGCTCGCCACGCTCGTCCTGGCCGCGATCGTGCTCGTACGTTTCGACCCCGGCGGCGACCGCTACCAGCTCACCGAATCCCACGCCTGGATCAAGGACTTCGGAGTGCGGTACGAGCTGGGCGTGGACGGCATCGGGGTGGCGCTCGTCGCGCTGACCGCGCTGCTGATCCCGTTCGTGATCCTGGCGGGCTGGCACGATGCCGACCCGCAGGAGACAGGAAGCAGTCGCTGGCGGCCGACCCAGGGCTTCTTCGCCCTGATCCTGGCCGTCGAGGCGATGGTGATCATCTCTTTCGAGGCCACCGACGTCTTCCTCTTCTACATCTTCTTCGAAGCCATGCTGATCCCGATGTACTTCCTCATCGGCGGCTTCGGGGACCGTGCCCACGAGCACGGGGACGACGCGGCGGCGACTCAACGCTCTTACGCCGCGGTGAAGTTCCTCCTCTACAACCTGGTCGGCGGTCTGATCATGCTGGCCGCCGTCATCGGCCTCTACGTAGTGGCCGGAAACTTCTCGCTCCAGGAGATCGTGCAGGCCCGCGCCAACGGCTCGCTGCACATGGCGACCAGCACGGAGCGGTGGCTGTTCCTCGGCTTCTTCTTCGCGTTCGCGGTGAAGGCGCCCCTGTGGCCGCTGCACACCTGGCTGCCCAACGCCATGGGAGAGGCCACGGCCCCGGTCGCGGTACTGATCACGGCGGTGGTCGACAAGGTCGGTACCTTCGCGATGCTCCGCTTCTGCCTCCAGCTCTTCCCGGAGGCGAGCAAGTGGGCGACGCCGGTCATCCTCGTCCTCGCCCTCATCAGCATCATCTACGGGGCGCTGCTCGCGGTCGGCCAGCGGGACATCAAACGGCTGGTGGCGTACGCGTCGATCTCGCACTTCGGGTTCATCATCCTGGGCATCTTCGCGATGACCAGCCAGGGCCAGTCGGGCGCGACGCTCTACATGGTCAACCACGGGATCTCGACCGCCGCCCTGATGCTGGTGGCGGGCTTCCTGATCTCGCGGCGCGGCTCGCGTCTGATCGCCGACTACGGAGGGGTGCAGAAAGTCGCCCCGGTGCTCGCGGGCACCTTCCTGATCGGCGGCCTGGCGACCCTCTCGCTCCCCGGGCTGGCGCCCTTCGTGAGTGAATTCCTGGTCCTGGTGGGCGCGTTCGAGCGCTACCCGGCCGTCGGCATCGTCGCCACCTTCGGCATTGTCCTCGCCGCGCTCTACACACTCGTCCTCTATCAGCGGACGATGACGGGCCCGGTGAAGGCGGAGGTCGCCGAGATGCCCGACCTCAGGGTGCGTGAGCTTCTGGTGGTCGCCCCGCTGATCGCCCTGCTGATCTTCCTGGGCGTCTATCCGAAGCCGGTCACCGACATCGTCAACCCGGCGGTCCAGCAGACCATGTCCGACGTCCATAAGACGGACCCCAAGCCCGAGGTGGAGGCGGCCAAGTGAGCACAGCAGCTGTCCACAGCCTGTGGACAACCGCGGCCGAACCGATCTCCAAGATCGACGCGCCGAAGATCGAATACGGGCAATTGTCGCCCACCCTGATCGTGATCGGGGCAGCGCTCGTAGGGGTGCTCGTCGAGGCCTTCGTGCCGCGCAAGTCCCGCTACTACGCGCAGGTCTTCCTGTCCGTCGTCGCGCTCGCCGCCGCCTTCGCCGCGGTGATCGCACTGGCGGCGGGCGGATACGGCACCACGAAGGCGCACATCGCGGCCATGGGCGCGATCGCCGTCGACGGACCGTCCTTGTTCCTGCAGGGCACGATCCTGCTGGCGGGCATCCTCGGTGTCTTCACCTTCGCCGAGCGACGGCTCGACCCGGAGGCGCACGGCAACCGCGTCGACTCGTTCGCCGCACAGGCCGCCTCCGTGCCCGGCAGCGACAGCGAGAAGGCCGCGGTGAAGGCCGGGTTCACCACCACCGAGGTGTTCCCGCTGCTGCTCTTCGCGATCGGCGGCATGCTGGTCTTCCCGTCGGCCAACGACCTGCTGACCCTGTTCATCGCGCTGGAAGTCTTCTCGCTGCCCCTCTACCTGCTGTGCGCCGTGGCTCGCCGCAAGCGGCTCATGTCGCAGGAGGCCGCGGTCAAGTACTTCCTGCTCGGCGCCTTCGCCTCCGCGTTCACCCTCTTCGGCATCGCCCTGCTCTACGGCTACGCGGGCTCCGTGTCGTACGCGACGATCGCGCAGGTCGTGGACGGCACGATCCCGAACGTCGACCCGGCGCTCGCCGGCACCATGGGCAACGACGTGCTGCTGCTCATCGGCGCCGCGATGGTCGTCATGGGCCTGCTCTTCAAGGTCGGCGCGGTGCCGTTCCACATGTGGACCCCCGACGTCTACCAGGGCGCGCCGACACCGGTCACCGGCTTCATGGCCGCGGCGACGAAGGTGGCCGCCTTCGGGGCGCTGCTGCGGCTGCTGTACGTCGTCCTTCCGGGCCTGCGCTGGGACTGGCGGCCGGTCATGTGGGCCGTCGCGATCGTCACCATGTTGGGCGGTGCGATCGTCGCGATCACCCAGACCGACATCAAGCGGCTCCTGGCGTACTCGTCCATCGCGCACGCCGGATTCATCCTCGCGGGCGTCATCGCGACCTCGCCGGACGGCGTCTCGTCGGTCCTCTTCTACCTGGGCGCGTACTCGTTCGTGACGATCGGGGCCTTCGCGGTCGTGACCCTGGTCCGCGACGCGGGCGGCGAGGCCACGCACCTGTCCAAGTGGGCGGGCCTCGGACGCAGGTCACCGCTGGTGGCGGCCGTCTTCGCGGTCTTCCTGCTGGCGTTCGCGGGTATTCCGCTGACCTCCGGCTTCGCCGGGAAGTTCGCCGTCTTCAAGGCGGCGGCGGAGGGCGGCGCGGGCGCGCTGGTCGTGGTCGGTGTGATCTCGTCGGCGATCGCGGCGTTCTTCTACATCCGCGTGATCGTGCTCATGTTCTTCAGCGAGCCCCGGCCGGAGGGACCGACGGTCGCCGTGCCCTCGCCGCTGACCATGACGGCGATCGGGTTCGGCGTGGCGGTCACGCTGGTGCTCGGTGTGGCGCCGCAGTACTTCCTGAACCTGGCGAGCCAGGCGGGAGTCTTCGTCCGCTGAACCACGCACGGCCCGGGCCCCGCTCCCTCCTCGTGAGGCAGCGGGGCCCGAGCCGTGATCAGCGCATCGCGTGCCCCCTCTGCCCCTCTTCCCCGCCCGAGCAGCATGTCCCCGGCTCGAAAGCCGTCGCCATGCGAGTGGGGCCAACGGATTGAACGCGCGCAGGGCGCGCCGTGCAGGGGAGTGAGACCGGCCGGACGCGAGTGCGTAGGGAAGCCGATCGGTCGCAGCCTGTGGATAACTCTCGGGCTGTCGGCGCGGACCCCTATCGTGGACGCAGTGGTCGAGGCGCGACGTACGGGGGACAGGACGATGGGCGGGACGGGTGTGATGACCGAAGCGGACGCGACGGAGACGCTGGGAGGGAGCGAGGCGCTGGCCACGCTCCACCGGGTCTTCGGTTACGACGCCTTCCGCGGCGAGCAGGAAGCGATCATCGAGCACGTGGTGGCGGGCGGTGACGCTGTCGTCCTGATGCCGACGGGTGGCGGCAAGTCGCTCTGTTACCAGATTCCGGCCCTGGTCAGACCGGGTACGGGAGTCGTGGTCTCCCCCCTCATCGCGCTGATGCAGGATCAGGTGGACGCGTTGCGCGCGCTGGGCGTGCGTGCCGGGTTCATGAACTCCACGCAGGACTTCGACGAGCGGCGCGTGGTGGAGGCCGAGTTCCTGTCAGGGGAGCTCGACGTGCTCTACCTGGCCCCGGAGCGGCTTCGCCTGGAGACCACGCTGGACCTGCTGTCACGCGGGAAGATCTCCGTCTTCGCGATCGACGAGGCGCACTGCGTGGCCCAGTGGGGCCACGATTTCCGTCCCGACTATCTGGCGCTCTCACTGCTCGGCGAGCGCTGGCCGGACGTCCCGCGCATCGCGTTGACGGCCACGGCCACCCGCGCGACGCACAAGGAGATCACCCAGCGCTTGGCCATGCCGACCGCCCGCCACTTCGAGGCGAGCTTCGACCGTCCCAACATCCAGTACCGGATCGTCCCGAAGGCCGATCCCAAGAAGCAGCTGCTGTCCTTCCTGCGTGACGAGCACGCGGGCGATGCGGGCATCGTGTACTGCCTCTCGCGCAACTCGGTGGAGAAGACAGCCGAGTTCCTCTCCCGCAACGGCGTCGAGGCGGTGCCGTACCACGCGGGTCTGGACGCGGGCACCCGCGCCACCCACCAGTCGCGCTTCCTGCGCGAAGAGGGCCTGGTCGTGGTCGCCACCATCGCCTTCGGCATGGGTATCGACAAGCCGGACGTGCGGTTCGTGGCCCACCTCGACCTGCCCAAGTCGGTCGAGGGCTACTACCAGGAGACGGGACGCGCGGGCCGTGACGGACTGCCGTCCACGGCATGGATGGCGTATGGGCTTCAGGACGTCGTCCAGCAGCGCAAGATGATCCAGGGCTCGGAGGGCGACGAGGCGTTCCGCCGCCGGGCCGCCGCCCACCTGGACTCGATGCTGGCCCTGTGCGAGACAGTCCAGTGCCGGCGCTCCCAGCTCCTCGCCTACTTCGGCCAGGACCCGCACACCCCGGCATGCGGCAACTGCGACACATGCCTCGCACCGCCTGAGACCTCGGACGGCACGGTCGTGGCACAGAAGCTGCTGTCCACGGTGGTGCGGCTGCAGCGCGAGCGCGGACAGAAGTTCGGCGCCGGACAGATCATCGACATCCTGCTGGGGCGGCGCACCGCCAAGGTGATCCAGTTCGATCACGACCAGCTGTCCGTGTTCGGCATCGGTGAGGACCTCGCCGAGTCCGAATGGCGTGGCGTGGTGCGGCAGTTGTTGGCGCAAGGCCTGCTCGCGGTCGAGGGCGAGTACGGGACGCTGGTGCTGACCGAGGAGAGCGGGACGGTGCTGCGGCGCGAGCGCGAGGTGCCGCTCCGCAAGGAGCCGCCGAAGCCCACCGTCTCCCGCTCGTCCTCCTCCTCGCGGGGCGATCGCAAGGCCAAGGCCGCGGCGGCCGACCTGCCCCAGGAGCTCGTCCCCGCCTTCGAGGCCCTGCGCTCCTGGCGTGCCGAACAGGCCAAGGAACAGGGCGTCCCGGCGTACGTCATCTTCCACGACGCCACGCTCCGGGAGATCGCCACGGTGTGGCCCACCTCGGTCGAAGGCCTCGGTGGCATCAGCGGGGTGGGCGAGAAGAAGCTCGCGACATACGGAGAGGGCGTGATCGGAGTGCTCGCCTCCCTGGGCGGCGGCGCCCCCGGAGCAGCACCGGCCGCCGCGGCCGGTGAGGCACCGGACCCGGACTGGCCCGAGATGGACGCGGAACCGGAGCCGGAGGACTGGATATAGGGCGCCCCGGCCCTCTGCCCAGCTCTCTGCTCAGCCCTGTGGTCACAGAGCCCGTGACGCGTACGCCCTGACGTCCGCGTCGGAGTCCGCCGTGGCCAGGGCCGCGCGGGCGGCCTCGTCGATCGCGGAGTGCCGCACGAGGGCCAGGACCCTCGCCTTGCGGACGTCGGCATTCGGGTCTTCAAGGGTCCGGGCGAGCGCCGGGACGGCGACCCGGGCCTCCGCGGCGGACAGCGCGGTCGCGGCGCCGGAGCGGACCTGCCAGGCGGCGTCGGCCTGGGCGGCGACGGCCTGGGCGGCGACGGCACGCGCGGCCAGGGACGCGCGGCCAGGGACGTCGAGCAGCCGGTGACGGCCGGCGTCGCGAAGGCCGCTGCCCGGACCAGGGCGTCCGGGTCGGTCGTGAGCCGGTCGAGGGTGTCCGCGACGAGCTTTCCCGGGGTCACGTTGGCGAGGGCCTTGGCCACTGCGACGCGGACCTCGCGGGACGGGTCGGCCGCGGCCCGGCTCAGGGGCTCCGCGGCGTCGACGGAGACCAGGGCGCGCACGGCCTCGACGCGGACGGCGGTTTCGGGATCGGCGAGGGCGTCCGCGAACAGTTCGGCGTCGCCCAGGCGCAGCGCGCGCAGGACGTCCAGGGCGGCGGTACGCACGACGGGATCGTCCTCGGCGAGGGCGGCGGCGAGGGCCTCGCGCAGGTCCGGCTCGGCCGGCAGGGTCGCCACCAGCTGGCGCAGCGAGGCCGCGGCGGTGGCTCGTATGTCGCCGTGCGGGTCCCGGAGTGCGGCGGCGAGGGCGGGACCGGTGCCGGGCGGCACGGTCTCGGTGAGGACGTCGACGGCCGAGCGTCGGACAGCGGGGGACGGGTCGTCGTTCTCCAGGTCGGCGCCCAGCAGGGCGGTGCCGAGGCCGAGCGGGATGCGGGATGTAGGTGAGGTCGAGGGAGAGGGGGAGTCCGTCGAGGCGGCGGAGGCGTTCGATGGGTGCGGGGGTGCGGGGGTGCGGGGGCGTGGGGCCGACGGGTAGGGGTCTTCGCCCCCGCCGCCCCTACCCGTCCCATCCCAGGGGCTTCGCCCCTTCGACCCCCTGGGCTCCCCCCACCGGGGGAGGGGGGACCACTGCGGGGCTTCGCCCCTGCGCCCCGCCGGGCCTGTTGCCCCGGACCCCGCCGGGGCTGTTGCCCCGGACCCCGCCGGGGCTGTTGCCCCGGACCCCGCCGGGGCTGTTGCCCCCAGACCCCGCCGGGGGGGCTGTTGCCCCGGACCCCGTCGGGGTCAGGAGGGGTTGGGGGCCGGGGTGATGCGGCCACTCACCTCGCCCAGTCCCACTCGCGTGCCGCCGGGGCCCGGGGCCCAGGCCGTCAGGGTGACCTCGTCGCCGTCGTCCAGGAAGGCCCGCTTGCCGTCGGGGAGGTCGAGAGTGTCGCGGCCGTTCCAGGTGAGTTCCAGGAGGGAGCCGCGCTCGTGCTCGGAGGGGCCGCTGACCGTTCCCGAGCCGTACAGGTCGCCGGTGCGCAGGGAGGCTCCGTTGACCGTCATGTGGGCCAGTTGCTGGGCGGCCGTCCAGTACATGGTGGAGAAGGGGGGTTCGGAGATGACGTGGCCGTTGATGGCGACGGAGATACGGAGGTCGTAGCCGCCGGGCTCGTCCTCGGAGTCGTCCAGGTAGGGGAGGAGGGGGTGCGTGCGGGCCGGGGGCGCGACCCGTGCGTCGTCCAGCGCGTCGAGCGGGGTGATCCAGGCCGACACCGAGGTGGCGAAGGACTTGCCGAGGAAGGGGCCGAGAGGGACGTACTCCCAGGCCTGGATGTCGCGCGCCGACCAGTCGTTGAGGAGGCAGAGGCCGAAGACGTGGTCGCGGAAGGAGGAGAGAGGGACGGGCGTGCCCATGGTCGAGGGTGCGCCGACCACGAAGCCGACCTCCGCCTCGATGTCGAGCCGGACGGAGGGGCCGAAGACGGGGGTGGTGTCGGAAGGGGCCTTGCGCTGGCCCGAGGGGCGGACCACCTCCGTGCCCGACACCACGACCGTGCCGGAGCGGCCGTGGTAACCGATCGGCAGATGCTTCCAGTTGGGGGTGAGGGAGTCGGTGGCGTCGGGGCGGAAGATCTGTCCGACGTTCCGGGCGTGGTTCTCGGAGGCGTAGAAGTCGACGTAGTCCGCGACCTCGAAGGGGAGGTGCAGGGTCACCTCGGAGAGGGGGTGCAGGAGGGGTGCGATGGTCTCCCGGTGGGCCGGGACCGTCACCCAGGCGGTGAGCGCGCGGCGTACGTCGGACCAGGCCGTGCGGCCGGCGGCGAGCAGCGGGTTCAGGGTGGGCCGCGCGAGCAGTTCGGCGTACGGGGAGCCGAGTGCACGAGCCGTCGCTCCCGCGTCGAGGACGTGGTCGCCGAGCCGGACGCCGACGCTCCGTTCGGACGCTCCGGCCCGGGAGAAGACGCCGTAGGGGAGGTTGTGCGGGCCGAAGGGATCGCCCTCGGGGACATCGAAGGGGGGCATCGGGTGGTGCCTCGCTTTCGTGGTCGTGCGCGTTGTGTGATGCGGGTGACTGTCTTGGCCGTGTGATCCGCGCGGTGCAAGTGTGGGTGTTGCACGTGCTCCGGGTGGTCGCGGCACAGGTTACGGGGGAGTGACGTGCTGTGGCAGTGCCGAAAGAGTTGCCATGAGTTGCCGCGCGTTGTCGTGAGGCGTCGTGGCAGTACCCGAAGAGTTGCCTGGACAGTGCCTAAAGAGTTCGCAATGTCCGAATAGGCCTTGTCGGACGCGGTAGTTCCGGCTTAGCGTCCTTTGGGGACACGGACGGGGTGGGTCCGGTCCGTAGGGGGGACACGTGGGGGGACCCGTGGCCAGGAGCGTCAGCGGAGTGCCGTTCGACGCCGATCGGAACGTTCCGGGCCTGATCGTGAAGTTTGGCGACTATCCGCTGCACCACGGCGGTGTGGGCGCCATCCGAAGTCTGGGCCGTCTCGGCATACCGATGTATGCGATCACCGAGGACCGTTACACGCCTGCCGCGGCCTCGCGCTATCTGCGCCGTGCCTTCGTCTGGCCGACGACGGGGACGGAGGAGCCGGAGCGTCTCGTCGAGGGTCTGCTGCGGATCGGGGCTCGCATCGGTCGGCCGACGGTGCTCGTCCCGACGGACGAGGAGGCGGCCGTCCTGATCGCCGAGCACCAGGAGGAGCTGGGGGAGCGGTTCCTCTTCCCCCGGGTCGACGCCAAACTGCCCCGGCGCCTCGCCAGCAAGCAGGGCCTGCACGAACTCTGTGTGGAACACGGCATCCCCAGTCCGGCGGCGGCCTTTCCGCAGTCGTACGAGGAGATCGTGGCGTTCGCCGAGAGCGCTCGGTTTCCGATCGTCGCCAAGAACCGGGAGGCGTTCGTACGCCGCAGTCAGCCGGCGGTGAACGGGACGACGAGGATCGCGACCCGGGAGGGGCTGCTGTCACTCGCCCGGGACTGGGGTGATCAGCCGGGCGTGATCCTCCAGGAGTACCTGCCCAGGGAGGAGGCGGAGGACTGGATCGTGCACGCGTACTTCGACGCGGACTCGACGCCGCTCGCGATGTTCACGGGCGTGAAGGTCCGCTCCTGGCCACCGCACGCGGGAATGACGGCGAACGCGTACGTCGTCGACAATCCGGAACTCGCGGACCTCGCCGCGCGTTTCATCAAACAGATCGGCTTCAGCGGCGTCATCGACCTCGACCTGCGCTTCGACCGGCGCGACGGTCGGTACAAACTCCTCGACTTCAACCCCCGGATGGGCGCGCAGTTCCGGCTCTTCGAGAACGAGTCGGGGATCGACGTCGTCCGGGCCATGCATCTCGACCTGACCGGGCGCAGCGTTCCCGAAGGGGAACAGCGGGCCGGTCACCGGTACATCGTGGAGAACATCGACCTGCCGGCCCTGCTCGCCTACCGGCGCAGCGGCTACACGACCCCGCACGCGCCGGCTCGCGCGAGCGGTACGGAGCTGGCCTGGCTCGCGGGTGACGACCTGCGGCCGTTCTTCACGATGCTCGCGCGCTTCGTGCGGCCGGGCGCGAGGCATCTGTATCAGCTGTGGCGGACCAACCGCCGTGGCAGCAGCACCAGTACGACCACGAAGTGACGAAAGTACGTCCTGGGGAGGGACTTCGTGATTCATCCGGTAGCAGTCATCGGTGCCGGCCCGTTCGGCCTGTCCACCGCCGCCCATCTGCGGGCGCGTGGCATCCCGGTGCGCGTGTTCGGCGAGCCCATGGTGAGCTGGCGTGACCATATGCCCGAGGGGATGCTTCTCAAGTCGACCCCGGTCGCGTCCAGCCTCGATGCCCCGCAGCCCGGCCACACGATCGCCGACTACTGCGACGCGGCGGGGATCCGCCGGCTTGTCACGGACGAGGACATCATTCCGGTCGAGACGTTCATCGCGTACGGCGAGTGGTTCCAGCAGAAGCTGGTGCCCGAGCTGGAGCGGGTGCGGGTGGTGTCCGTCGACCGCCGGGGCGGCGAGGGCTTCGAACTCAAGCTGGACTCGGGGGAGTCGTTCACGGCGCGGGCGGTCGTCGTGGCCACGGGACTGTACGGACTCGCGCATCTGCCGCCCGAGCTCGGCGGCGCTGCGGCGGACGGACCCACGCCCACCGGCCCCGTCTCGCACAGCTCCCAGCACCACGACCTCGCCCGGTTCTCCGGCAAGGAACTGATCGTCGTCGGCGCGGGCCAGTCCGCGCTGGAGACGGCGGCGCTCGCGGCGGAGGCGGGCGCGCAGGTCCGGGTGGTGTCCCGGGGACGGGGCAGGGTCGCCTTCGGCGCACCGCCCTGGAAACAGCCGAAGCTGCGTCCCGAGTCGCCCTTCGGGCGCGCCTGGTCCCTGTGGGCACTCAGCTACTACCCGCACCCCTACCGCTATCTGCCCGCCGACGCCCGGCACTACCTGGTCCGCCGGGTGCTCGGCCCCCTCGGGGCGTGGTGGCTGCGCGACCGCTTCGAGGGCAAGGTCGAGGTCAGCGAGGTCTCCGGGATCGTTCGCGCCGACGTCTCCGACGGGCGTCCGGTCCTCTCCGTGCGGACCCTGGGCGGTCGGGGCGAGGAGCTCTCCGCCGACCATGTCATCGCAGCGACCGGATATCGCGTCGACATCGCCGCGATGGACTTCCTGGGACACGAGTTGCGTACGGCGCTCGCGGTGAGCCGCGGCACTCCCAAGCTCGGTGCGGGGTATTGCTCCTCGGTGCCCGGGCTGTACTTCACGGGGTTGCCGGCGGCGGCTTCGTACGGGCCGGTGATGCGGTTCGTGTGCGGTACGGAGTTCGCTTCGCCGCGGCTGGCCAAGCACTTGGCGGGCGCGCACGGGTGAGGTGGCAGGGGTCCGTACGGCCGGAGGGGTCGGTGACTGGTGGGCCACGCCGTGGGCGGGGCCCAACCCGTCGCGTCGGAGCTTGTGTTGGGCTCAGGCGGCCACAGTCACCGCAGCCGCGTCATCCTCTGGAGTGACATTCCGGTCGGAGTCTTTTCGTACCGCCCGCTCGGTGAGTGGGGGCGGAAGTGCACTTTGTACGCCCGGTACGCCCCGTACGGTGAACGGCGTTGCTGACGGGATACCGGACGTCGTCCGGTTCACGCCGGGCCGATGAGTCGTTCGATCCGTATTCTTCGGATCATGGCCGCTCCGACTGCATATTCACTTATCGCCACTGACCTGGACGGAACGCTGCTCCGCGGCGACGACACCCTCTCCGACCGGTCCCGGGCCGCGTTGGAGAGGGTGGCCGAGGCGGGCGCCCGACACCTGGTCGTGACGGGGCGCCCGGCGCCGAGAGTACGACCTCTGCTCGACGAACTCGGCGGCGCGGGGCTGGCGGTGTGCGGGCAGGGGGCGCAGCTGTACGACGCGGCGGCGGACCGACTGCTGTGGTCGGTGACCCTGGACAGGGAACTCGCGGAGACCGCGCTCGGCAAGATCGAGGCGGAGGTCGGGCTGCTCTACGCCGCGGTGGACCAGGACGGCGTGGACGGGCTGACGCTCATCGAGCCGGGGTACGTGATGCCGCATCCGACGCTTCCGGCGGTACGGGTGCATCACCGCGACGACCTGTGGACGGAGCCGATCAGCAAGGTGTTGCTCCGCCACCCGTCGCTGTCCGACGACGAGTTGGCCTCGGCGGCCCGGGGTGTGGTGGGTTCGCTGGCCACCGTCACCATGTCGGGGCCCGGGACCGTCGAACTCCAGCCAAGCGGCGTGACCAAGGCAACCGGTCTGGCGCTCGCCGCCGCCCACCTCGGTCTCACTCCCGCCGCCACCATCGCCTTCGGCGACATGCCCAACGACATCCCCATGTTCGACTGGGCCGCCCGGGGGGTCGCCATGGCCAACGCCCATCCGGAGCTGAAGACGGTGGCCGACGAGGTGACGCTGTCGAACGAGGACGACGGGATCGCGGTGGTGCTGGAGCGGCTGTTCCCGTACCGGTCGGACCGGTACCGGGAGCCCGGAGAGCCCGGTGGGTCCCGGCAGCTCTCCGAGGCTCTCCGACCCCACTAGCCATATCGGCCATATAAGCGATATCAGCCATATCGGCAATATCGGTCATGCTGGCCGCATCGGCCCCGGCAGTCGTATCAGCCCTACCGGCCCCGCCGGCCCCGCCGGCCCCACCAGTCCCGTCAGTAGGGCCCGTTGACGTTGTCGATCGAGCCGTACCTCGCCGCCGCGTAGTTGCAGGCGGCCGTGATGTTCGCGACCGGGTCGTAGGGGTTCATCGACGTGCCGGGCACGTGGTAGGCCTTGAATGTGGGGTCGATGACCTGGAGCAGGCCCTTGGAGGGGATGCCGGCCTTGGCGTTGGAGTCCCAGTTATTGATGGCCAGGGGGTTTCCGGAGGACTCGCGCATGACGTTGCGGTGGATGCCGTTGTAGGTGCCGGGGATCTTGGCGCGGGCCATGATGTCCAGCGAGTGCTTGATCCATCCGTCGAGGTTGTTCGCGTACGTCTTCGAGGTGGTGGGCGCCGTCTTTGCCGGGGTCTTCTTGGTGGTGTTTTGGACGGTTTTGGTGCCCACGGTCAGGGTGAGACCCGGACGGAGCGTCGTCGGGTCGGGGCCTATGACCGCGCGGTTGGCGGCGTACAGCTTCGCCGGGCCGCCGCTCGTGGGGTACTTCTTCGCGATCGTGGCCAGGGTGTCGCCCGCGACCACCTTGTACGTGATGAGCTGGACATCGGTGCTGGTGGCCGTGGCGGCCTGCGCGCAGGTCGCGCTCACGAGCGGAAGGGCGAGTGCGACTGCGCCCATTCCTGCGGCGAGGATGCCCCGGGTGAGCATGCCCTGGATCTTGAAGTTGCGGTGCTTGCCTCGTGCGGACATGGCGAATTCCTCTCCGGCGCCTGCGAAGTGAGCTGTCGGGTTCGGGCGGGAGCTGCCCGGCCGCACGGTGTGTGCGACGTCACCCCTAGCCGTTCCGGTGTCCGGATCGGCGGCTTACCTGGGTCCCCCGCTCCTGCCGTGCGTGTGTGTGGGTGGCTGGGATATTCCGGTCGGCGGCTGGATTGGGCGGTCCGTCCGGATCGACGTGAACGTATGCGAGAGCACATGTCCGGAACAAGCCCTCATTTCCCGGTGTAGATCGCTTTCACCTGGGTGATACGGGGGAGAAAATGCCCGATTAATCCGGAACGCGACGCTCAACTTGCCTTATGCAAAGGGGGAGTCGTCAAGAGGGGATAAAGAGCCCACTTCGCATGGGAGTGACCCAATTCACGCGGCCAAGCGGAAATAAAGCGGCACTGACGGCAAATCGGACATCACGCTTCGAGTGTCCAGGCCGGTGAGCCCGCGGGCGGAGCCGGGCGGACCTCCCACACGGACAGGTCCGTGTCGGGGTCGTCGTCGGGCAGCCGGCGTGCATGGGGCTTGAAGTAGAGGCCGTAGGCCCAGTATTCGGGGAGTTCGTGGCACATCAGGTCCGGGTAGGACCCGAACTCCTGCCCCGCGTAAGCCCTGTTGATCCTCGCCACCGCCTCGGCCCGGGGGATCCCGAAACGCGTGACCATCTCGTCGGCCATCTCGCGGAAGTACGCGAGCGTCCCCTCGTCCAGGGCCATCAGGAACTCACCGGTCCGCGCCATGCTCTGCAGGGTTGCCCATGCCGCGGCCGGGTCTCCAGTCAGCCGTCCGGGGGATTCTTCTCTCCCAGGTCCGATGGAAGACCACCTCGTTGCCGTCCTTGCAGGTCAGCTCGTTCGAGGTGATGAACTCCCGGGCGTCGCAGCTGAGTTCGGAGCGTGTCTCGACCTGGGCGTCCCAGGGCAGCTCCGGGCGGTGCGGACGGATCGACCTCGTCGAGCGGGTGCGGGCGGAGAGCGGGTCCGGCTCGTGGATGGTGTACGTGTCCCGGGCGTCCTCCGTGCGTTCGAGGTCGTCCGGGTGGACACGGGTGCCGTCCTGGCGAGGGTCGACCTCCAGTCGCCACTCGCCCCTCGCCACGTCACGGGCGACCAGGCGCTCGGGGCGGGGCTCGTCAAAGGTGGCCGGGGATGTCACTCCCAGGGGTTCGGACTGCTCCGGCTCCTCGAAGGTGATCCTCAGGTCCGACTCCCTTGCTCGCACCGGAAGTTCGAGGGAACTGCCCGCCGGGTCCAGGACGAACCCCGCCGTCGAGCCCGGCTGGGGCCAGATCCACGGCCAGCAGGCGGTGGACAGGGAGAGCCGGATGCGGTGGCCGGGTGGGAATGCGGGGCCGATGGCGGTCAGGTCGAAAAGCACGTCCTCCGTAGAGCCCGGTTTCCAGGAGACCGCCTGGTCGGGGCCGTAGCGCGCTGTCAGGTTCAGAGCACCCCGGGTCACCAGCGTCGAGGAACCGTCGGCAGCGACGTCGCACACCCGGGCGATCACCTGGCCCCAGGGGGAGTGGGACGTCAGGCGGAGGCGGACCCTGGGGCGCCCCAGGATCCAGGTCTCCCCCGGGACCTCGAACTCGAAGCAGGCCGATCTCGCGTCCTCCTCCCGCTGGTTCGGCGGCAGGTCCGCGTCGTTCCCGACGGGGCGGAAACGGCCCGCGTCCACGCCCGTGTGCTGAGGGGAGCGCACCAGCACCGGTGCGCCCCGCAGTGCGTACGCGATCGGGGTCACGGAGGGGGAGGGGCAGGCGGCGTCGCCCACCCAGTGGCCGGGAACGGACGGGTACGTCGTCGCCGGGGGTGCGCGGCCAGGACGTAGGAGGGCGGGAGGGGCTCCGCCATGACGTCACGGTTGCTCACGCCGGGGTCCGGATCGCCGTCCACTCCGGGCACTGGGTCGTCGTCCCTCCGGGGTCCGGATCGTCATCCACGCCGGGCCCTGGATCGCCGTCCACGCCAGGGCCCGGATCGGCGGTCGCACCGGGGTCGGGATTGTCATCCACGCCGAGTCCGGGATTGTTGATCACGCCGAGGCCAGGATGGCCGATCGCGTCGGGGCCGGGGCCGGGGCCGGGGCCGCGGTCGGGGTCGGCGGCAGGCCCGGGCTCGGTGACGCGCGTACCGGTCGGTCTGAGCCAGTGGTCCCACCACCTCAGCGTCTCCTGGAGGAAACCGATCGCCGGGCCCGGCGGCAGGCCCCGGTCGGGTACGGGTGGCACCAGGGGTCGATCAGGCCGCGCACACGGTCGACGGGAAGGCGTTCGACCAGCCGCAGCACCGTGTCGCAGTACGGGTCGTGCCAGCCGCCCACCTCGCGCACGGCGGCCCGGATCCCGCCGTATCCCCCGTCCTCGCGCACACCGGCGTGGCGCCAGTACGCGTCCCGGTTCGGGTGGGACAGCCACGTATGGATGAACGGCTCCGCCGTCTCCAGGCGCTTCACCCACATGTCGCGCCACATCGCCCGGCCCCCGTGCGCCGGATCCGGCGGACGGGCGACGTCGGCGAGCGCCGTCGCCGCCCGGGAAGGCGTCTCGACGGCGAGGACGGAACCTCCCATGCGATGCCTGTCGTTGTCATAGGGATCGTCGTTGTCATAGGGATCGTCGGGTCCCACAGACCGTGCCGATCGCCTTGAGCGGTTCGGGCGCGAGGGTCGCGATCCGGAGGGAGGTGAAGCCGCCCCGGGAGACGCCGAACATGCCCACCGCGCCGCTGCACCAGGGCCGGTCCGCCAGCCAGTGGATCACTTCCACCCCGTCGGCCCGCTCACTCTCCCCGTACGGGTCCGTCGGCACGCCCTCCGAGTTGCCGTAACCGCGGGCATCCACCCGGACGGAGGTGTAGCCGTGGCCCGCGTACCAGGGGTGGCGCTGCCAGTCGCGTGGCGCGGTCCGGTCGGTGAGCCGGTCCGGGAGATATTCGAGGAGCGCGGGGACGGGCGCGTCGGTCAGCGGGCGCCACGCGCGCGCAGGCGGGTGCCGTCCGGGAGAGGGATCCACAGATCCTCGTGAGTCGTCTCGTGCGAGAAGGACGTACGGATGTGCATGCTCATCACGGTGTCCTGGGTGTCCTCGGTGTCCTTGGTGCCCTGGGGTCGTCCTCGGTGCTCCGGTCGTCGTCGGCGGTCGGCCCTCAACAACGTCCGATCAGTCAATACGTCTCATGTCAGGTCGTATCGACTGATCAAGAACATAGCGCCCGTGATCCCGTACCGCCCGGGTGCGGGACTGTCTGCCGCTCGGGGGACATCGGGTGGCGGGGGAGAGGGAAGTCGGGAGGAAGTCGACAGTGGGGACGGTGGGCGCTCGTGGTGATCGAAACGTGACCGGATACGCTGACTTGAGTGATGGCAGCGACACATCGACAAACCGTGTCATCGACCGAATGATCGACCGAGTTCGCCATGTGATCGTCAGCAGACAGGAGAACCTCTCGTGACCGTCGTCGGGCCGTTCGGGCTGAGCGTGCGGGACCAGGCTCTCGAAGCCGATGTCCAGGCCGGATTGACGGCTGTGGAGGAGGGCTTGCTCGAAGTCACCAAGAGCGAGGTCCCCTTCATCACAGAGGCCGCGCAGCACCTGCTGCGCGCCGGCGGGAAGCGGTTCCGTCCGCTGCTCGTGATGCTCGCCGCGCAGTTCGGTGACCCCTACGCGCCGGGTGTCGTGCCCTCGGCCGTGGTCGTCGAGCTGACCCATCTCGCCACCCTGTACCACGACGACGTGATGGACGAGGCCGACGCGCGGCGCGGCGTGCCCAGCGCGAACACCCGCTGGGGCAACTCGGTCGCCGTGCTCACCGGCGACTTCCTCTTCGCGCGCGCGTCCCACACCCTGGCCGACCTCGGGCCCGAGGCCGTCCGTATCCAGGCCGAGGCGTTCGAGCGGCTCGTCACCGGACAGATCCTGGAGACGGCGGGACCGCGCGACGGGCGCGACCCGGTCGACCACTACCTCGACGTGCTCGGCGGCAAGACCGGCTCGCTGGTCGCCGTGGCGTGCCGGTTCGGCGCGATGATGTCGGGCGCCGACGAGACGGTCGTGGACGTGCTGACGCAGTACGGGGAGCGGCTGGGCGTCGCCTTCCAGCTCGCGGACGATGTGCTGGACATCGCCTCCGACTCGCACGAGTCCGGGAAGACGCCGGGTACGGACCTGCGCGAGGGCATCGCCACGCTGCCGGTGCTGCGGCTGCGTGAGCGGGCGGAGCGGCTCGGTCTCGCCGAGGACATCGCGCTGTGCGAGCTGCTTGCCTCCGACCTCACGGACGACGACCGGCACGCGGAGGCGCTGGCCCTGCTGCGGACGCATCCCGCGCTGGAGCAGGCCCGCCGTGACACCGTGCGATACGCGGAGGAGGCCCGCGCCGCGCTCGTTCCGCTCCCCGAGTGCGATGCGAAGGCGGCGCTCATGGAGCTGGTGGACGCGGTGGTGCACCGGGCCGGCTAGGTGCCCGGAGCGAGCCACTGACGTACGTCCTGCCCGGGGCGGGTAAAGAGGCCCTCCGCCCTGTGGCGCACGTCACATTGTTGGATTGAGTCCAGGGTAGGAATCAGTCCGTACTCCCGTACAGAAGCTGACGCAGGGGGCGTCGGCTGCATTACGGGGAGAAAAAAGAATCATGGAATCGAACGCCACGTTCAATGCCATGTCGGACATGCGTCGCAAGGGCCTGGTCATGGCCGGTGTCGCGGTGGCAGCCGCGGCTGGTGTCGCCGCCGCCGTCGTCCCGGCGGTCGCCGCCGCTGGCAGCCACCACGGTGGCCACGGCGGCATGAGCCACTCGACGCACGGCGACCAGACCATCGTCGCGCAGAGCGGAGTCGTCGGCGGCAGCGGCGGCATCATCTTCGCCAGCAGCCTCCGTGGCGCCAACGAGGTGCCCGTCCAGGGCGGCCCCGCCGTCGGCGACAAGGACGGCGCGGCCCTGGAGTTCATCAAGGTCAAGGGCGACAAGGTGTCCGTCGCCGTGACCTGGCGCGGCACCGGCAGGCCGACCATGCTCCACATCCACCAGGGCGCCAAGGGCACCAACGGTGGCGTCAAGATCGACTTCAGCGGGCTGCTCGGCAGGATCAAGGGCCACCACGTGGTCGGCACCGTGAAGGTGAAGGATGCCGCCCTGCTGGAGCGGTTGAAGAACGACCCGGGGGCGTTCTACGCCAATCTGCACACCGCCGAGTTCCCGGGTGGAGCCGTCCGCGGCCAGCTCCACAAGGTCACCGGCTCCTTCGACTTCCGTGACGCCCTGGGCAACTTCCAGGCGTCCGTGGTCAAGGGCAAGCAGATCTACGAGTGCAAGCCCGCCGAGGGCGGTGGCTACGCCTTCGCTCAGCGTGACGTCGCAGCGCTGCTCGGTGGCGACATCGTGCACACGTTCGTGAAGCCCAACTCCGGTACGCCGCAATGGGTCGCGCCCGACCGCAGCGCGGTCACCGGAGCGGTGATCTCCAAGACTCCGAACGGCGACAAGAACATCGCCGAGCTGGACCTCAAGGCCACCAGGTCCGGCAAGCACCGCGGTCTGCTGGCCGGCACGCAGGAAATCCTGCGGCTCAATACCGTGGGCGGCGTCGCCCCGGCCGGCTCCTGCTCGCCGGGCACGATCGTGGGCGTGCCCTACCAGGCGGACTACGTGTTCGTGCAGCGCTGACGGGTACCGGGGCGCTGTGAGGCTCAGGCGGTGGTTTCCCCAACCCCTACGGGTCGGGGGAGCCACCGCCTCCTCACGTCATACCGCAGGACTACGTGGAGTTGAGTCCGGGGTCTGACGCTTCTCGTCGGACGATTTGGTCAGATTGAGAACACCACTCCTCACCGGTTCGGGTGAGAATGGCGGCTATAGGGGTGGAGAAGTGAGGACGGTAGGCCGCCGCCGACGACGGAGGTAAGGCACACATGGCACCGTACGAATCCGACAGGACCGCCGGGGCGGAAGGGCTGCCCGACGAGGCCGACGACGTCCGCGCAGGCCGGCGCAAGGCGGCTCGTTACGTCGTTCCGGTCGCAGTGGTGGGGGTGGCGGCCGCGACCATCGGGCTCGTCCCGGCGCTCGCCGACTCCGGCGACCCCAGCCTGCCGAAGATCACCGCAGAGCAGCTCATCGAGAAGATCGCCAAGTCGGACGTCCAGCAGCTGTCCGGCACGGTCAAGGTCAGCACCGATCTTGGACTGCCCAGCCTGGGCGGCCTGGAGAGCGGCATGCTGTCCGGCGCCACCAAGGGGTCCGACGGCTCCTCCGCCGACCCGCAGTCCAAGCTCATGGAGCTGGCCTCCGGCACGCACACGGTGCGCGTCGCGGCCGACGGCCCGGGCAAGGCCAAGGTCTCCGTCCTGGAGAACGCCGCCGAGTACAGCATCATCCACAACGGCAACGACGTGTGGGCGTACGACAGCAAGTCGAACGAGGTGTACCACTCGACGGCCCCCGAAGCCGAAAAGGGCCAGGAGAAGGCGCCGAAGGACGTCCCGACGACGCCCAAGGAGCTCGCCGACGAGGCCCTGAAGTCGGTCGACGACACGACCTCCGTGACGGTCGACGGCACGGCGCAGGTCGCGGGCCGTGACGCCTACAAGCTGCTCATCAAGCCGAAGCAGTCCGGTTCCACGGTCGGCGCGATCACCGTCGCGGTGGACGCGAAGACCGGGGTGCCGCTGAAGTTCACGCTGGTCCCGACGGGTGGCGGCGCGGCCGTTGTGGACGCCGGGTTCACCCAGGTCGCCTTCGCCAAGCCGGCCGCCTCGACCTTCGACTTCACCCCGCCGAAGGGTGCGAAGGTCACCGAGGGCAAGGATGGCAAGGACACCAAGGCCCCGGAGTCCGCTCCGAACCGTGGTGACCTCGGCAAGGGGCTCGACGGTCTGAAGACCATCGGCAAGGGCTGGAACACCATCGCGGAGTTCGACACGGGCGGCCAGGGGATGCCCTCCGGCTCCTCGTCCGAGGGCGGCGACGTCTCCGGGTTCCTGAACTCCCTTGGTGACCACGTCAAGGGCAAGTTCGGCTCGGGCACGGTCTTCTCGACCCGCCTGGTCAACGCGCTGATCACGGACGACGGCAAGGTGTACGCCGGTGCGGTCACCAAGGACGCGCTGGTGAAGGCGGCCAACGCGGCCCACTGAGTACCGTACGTACGGAACTGACGTACGGAACTGACGTACGGAACTGACGTACGGAACTGACGTACGGAACCGGCATACGGAACCGACGTACGGACGAAGCCGAAACGAGGGAGCCCATGGAGGAGCGGTCCGACGAGGGCACGGTGATCGCCACCCGCGCGCTCACCAAGCGCTTCCGCGGCGGACAGCTCGCCGTGGACGGCCTCGATCTGACCGTCCCGGCGGGTAGTGTCTTCGGCTTCCTCGGACCCAACGGCTCGGGCAAGACCACCACCATCCGCATGCTGATGGGCCTGATCGAGCCGACCTCGGGCACGGCGCGTGTGCTGGGGCAGCCCATGCCCCGCGCCACCCGCGCCGTGCTCCCGCACGTGGGCGCCCTCATCGAGGGCCCCGCGCTGTACGGCTTCCTCTCCGGACGCGACAACCTCCTCCGGTACGACGCCGCCGACCCGACCGCCGACCCGCGCACCCGGCGGACCCGCGTCGAGGCCGCCCTCGACCGGGTCGGACTCACCGCGGCCGCGGGCAAGAAGGCGAAGGCGTACTCGCTCGGCATGAAGCAGCGGCTCGGGCTCGCGGCCGCGCTGCTCCAGCCCCGCCGCCTGCTCGTCCTGGACGAGCCGACCAATGGCCTCGACCCGCAGGGCATGCGCGAGATCCGTTCCCTCGTGAGGGAGCTGGCCTCGGACGGCACGACCGTCTTCCTCTCCTCACACCTGCTCGACGAGATCGAGCAGGTGTGCACGCACGCCGCCGTGATGGCACAGGGGCGGCTGATCACCCAGGGCCCGGTGGCGGAGCTCGCGGCGGGGGCGCGGGGCCGGCTGGTCGTGACCACCCCGGACCCCGGGGACGCGGCGCGTGTACTGAAGGAACAAGGAGTCACGGATCTCGTCGTGACGGAGACGGGCGTGAGTGCCGAACCTCCGGACCGCGAACTCGCCGAACTGAACGCCGCGTTGGTCACGGCGGGCGTCCGCGTCCGTGGCTTCGGCGTCGAACGGGCCTCACTGGAGGACGCGTTCGTGGCGCTGACAGGGGAGGGGTTCGATGTCGCGGGCTGAGGTCGAGGCCGGAGCCGAGGCGGTACGCGTCGGGGACACGGAGGTACGGAAACCGAGCCCCCTGTGGACCTTCGGACTCTTCCGCAGCGAGCTCCTCACCACCTTCCGGCGCTGGCGGACCATCGCGCTGCTCGCCGTGCTCGCGGCCGTGCCGATCCTCATCGGCATCGCGATCAAGATAGAGACGCGCGACGGCTCGACGGCGGGCGGTGGCGGCGAAGGACCGGCGTTCATCTCGCAGATCACCAACAACGGCCTGTTCCTGGTGTTCACGGCGCTCGCCGCGACCCTCCCCTTCTTCCTGCCGATGGCCATCGGCGTCATCGCGGGCGACGCGATCGCGGGCGAGGCGAACGCGGGGACGCTGCGCTACCTGCTGGTCGCGCCCGCCGGCCGTACCCGCCTGCTTGTCACCAAGTACGCGACCACCATGACGTTCTGCCTGGTCGCGACCCTGGTGGTGGCGCTCTCGGCGCTCACGGTCGGCGCGCTGCTCTTCCCCCTGGGCGAGCTGACGACGATCTCCGGGACCCGGATCAGCTTCACCGAGGGGCTCGGGCGGGCGCTTCTCATCGCGCTGGTCGTCGCCGCGTCACTGATCGGCGTCGCGGCCCTCGGCCTGTTCGTCTCGACGCTGACCAACAGCGGCATCGCGGCGATGGCGACGACGGTCGGCCTTCTCATCACCATCCAGATCCTCGACCAGATCCCCCAGCTCCACGCCCTCCAGCCGTACTTCTTCTCCCACTACTGGCTGTCCTTCGCCGACCTCATGCGCGACCCGGTGTACTGGGACGACCTCGTCCGCAATCTCGGACTCCAGGGCCTGTACGCGGCGGTGTTCGGCTCGGCGGCGTGGGCGCGGTTCACGGCGAAGGACATCACCGCGTAGCCGCTAGCACGCGGCGGCTGCCATGCCCTGCGTGTCGTGCGTCTCGTAGGGGTAGCGGGCGAGTGGTGCCTCCCGTGCGAAGAACGTCTTCGCATGCGCCAGCGCGGCCGTGTCCTTCAGCACGTCACCGGGCCTGCTGCCGTTGCCGAGCAGGACCCCGCCGAAACGCATGCCCAGGTACGCGGCCGAGTGATTGAGAGTGCCGATCAGCGGGTCGGCGACCTCTTCCTCCTCGTGCGCCAGCGCGGTGACGCCCCAGAGCGTGCGCCCCGCCATCCTGGCCTTGAAGTCGACGCCGGGCGTGCGCAGCCAGCCCGACCAGTAGTCCAGGTAGCGCTTGGTGAGGCCGGACACCGAGTACCAGTACAGCGGCGAGGCGATCACGATGTCGGTGGCCGCCAGGGTGGCGTCGAGCAGCAGCGCCGGATTGCTCCCCGCGGCCGGGTGTATGTGGTCGCTGTCGCGCCGCAGGTCCACGAAGTCGGGCAGCGCGTGCTCGGCGAGGCTCAGCCAGCGCTGTTCGACATCCGCGGGCAACTGTTCGGCGGCCCGGCGGGCCAGCAGCTCGGTGTTGCCGTCGGGGCGGCTGCTGCCGAGCAGGAACAGGAAGTGACGGCTCATGGGTCCCCCAGGGTGCGCGTGCGACGGGCCGCGGAACGCCACGACCCGCAACTATATGCGTACACAATATATGCATACGCATGTGACGTCCATGCCGGGAGACAGGGACGGCGGATGCCGGATGCCGGATGCCGGATGCCGGACGCCGACCACCGGCATCCGGCCTATCCAGGGTTCTGTCGGGGTCCTGCCCGGGTCAGGGCAGGCGCGCAGCGCCCGTCAGGCGGGCCAGCGCGGCCGTCTCGCGGGGCAACGCCGAGGTGAGGTCACCGATCCGCCACGCCGGGATCCACGGCACCTGATACACGTCGATCAGTGAATCGATCACCTTGACGCGCTGGGCGAGCGGGCGGGGCAGCCGTCCGGGCGCGTCCGCGACCAGCACCACGGCGTCGAGGTCGAGCCCCGGGGGCGCCTCGCCCCGGCGGAAGGTGTCGAGCGTGTGCGAGACGGCGTCCAGTCCCGCCGCGTGCGTACGCCCGACGAGGAGCACCGACCCCGGTTCTCCCTGGTCGGGCCGGGGCCAGTTCCGCCCGGCGTCATGGCCGCCGAAGACCGCGGCGAGCGTGGTGGTGCCGGCCCCGCCGTGCGTCGCGACCCAGGCGAACCGCCGTGGACCGACGGCGTGGCCGGGTTCGCCCCCGCCGGGTTCAGGCCACAGAATGGGTTCCACTGTGTCGGCGACCGGCCCGCGGAGCCAGATCTCGGGTCTCTCCGCCTCCTGCCGCATGCTCCCCTGCATCACCCTGACCACTCTCCTCGGTCGTTGTCGGCGTAATCGGCCACTCTTACGAGGCTGTGACGCCGTAGTGACGCATGCAGCGGTGGTGAGCCGAGAGACTTGACTGTATGTACCTGGCGGGATCTTGAGGCAAGGTCGACGCATGGAAGTACGACCCGAGTGAGGGAATCGATGTCTCGACTCAGCCGCGAACAGAAGCGGGAATCCAAGCGGCAGCGCTCGGCGGTCGGCCCCGGTGCCGGCCCGTTGGAGGTGTGGGTCACCGCGCCCGCGGGGGAAAGCGAGGGCGGTGTCACGGTCGGCGGTGTGCCGGTCGGCGTCGTGCCAGGCGAGACCGTCCAGGCCGCCGTCCTGAACCACCTCCACCGACTCGCCCTCGCCGCCGGTCACTCCGTCCTCGCCACCATCCACGACGAGCGGATCGGCTTCGTCGTACCGCTGGAGGTGTACGGGGACGGGTCGAGCCGGTACACGGGCGAGCCGGTACGGGTGGGGCCGCCGGCCGAGGTGCCCGCAGCCCCTCCCGCGATGCCTGCTGCCCCTCCCGCGATGCCGGCGGCCCCACCGGCGCCGCCGCGGGTGCCGGTCTCGGAGCCTCGGCCGCTGCCCGGGGCCGCGGCGACGCATGTGCTGCGGGCGCTGCCGGAGCCGACGCGGGACGCGGCCCCCGGCGTCGCGGTGGCTCCGACGGGCGAGTTCGGCCCGCCGCCCGTGGGGCTGACGCCTGAGCGTCCGGCCCCCGCGATGGAGGCCATGTCCGTCATGGATCCCGAGCCGGAACCGAAGCCCACTCCCGCGCGCGGCTTCGACGCCGTCGCCGAGTCCGTGCTGGCACCGGTTCAGGAGACGGAGGGCGCGGCGTTCCTCGTGGAGCCCGTGGCGCGGATCAACGAGGCCGTGAAGATGGGCCGGATCGAAGAGGCCACGGGGATGGCGCAGCGGGTCGGCGCGGACGCGTCGCGGTCGCTGGGCCCCGAGCACCCGGAGGTGCTGCGGCTGCGCGAGCTGACCTCGTACATCGCCTATTTGGCCGGTGACCCGCTCCGGGCGTTCCACCTGTCCCTCGACCTCGCCCGGGTCCGCAGGCGGCACCAGGACCCCGAGGCCGCGTACGGCAACGTACAGAGCGCCGCCTCGGCCTGGCGCGCCGTGCGTGATCCCGTGCAGGGGCTGAACCTGGGGCAGGACCTGATCACGCTGTGGGCCGAGCTCGTGGCCGACGGCGGCCCCGCCGCCGACGACCTCGAACAGCTCGAGTCGGCCCGCACCCGCATGACCCGCCTCGCGGAGCGTGCCCGGGCCCGCTCCCTGGCGGACAACCCGTACACCCCCTAGGAGGGCAGGGAGGACGAGGAGCTCCAGTGGGCCCTAGGAGCCCAGGAATCCTAGGAGGACAGCGTCCACACGGCGTACGCCAGCGCGTCCGCGTTCCGGTTCAGCGCCGTGTCGTCGATGTTGGACGCCGTGTCGCAGGAGGCGTGGTAGCAGCGGTCGAAGGCCTGGCCGGAGGTGCCGCCCCACTTGGCGGCCTGGGCGGCCGTCTTGATGTAGTCGGCGCCGCTGAAGAGACCACCGACCGGGACGCCCACGTTCTTGAAGGGGGAGTGGTCCGAGCGGCCGTCACCCTCGGTCTCCGGCTCCGTGGCGATGCCGACGCCCGCGAAGTAGTCCTTGAAGGTCTTCTCGATCGTGGGGTCGTCGTCGTAGACGAAGTAGCCGGGGTTCGGTGAGCCGATCATGTCGAAGTTCAGATAGTCGCTGATCTTCGCCCGGTTCGCGGAGGACAGGCTGTTCACGTAGTACTTCGAGCCGACCATCCCCAGCTCCTCCGCGCCCCACCAGGCGAACCGCAGGTGCTTGGTGGGCTGGTACTGGGCCCGGGAGACGGCGAGCGCGGTCTCCAGGATCGCGGCGGACCCGGATCCGTTGTCGTTGATGCCGGGTCCCGCGGTCACGCTGTCGAGGTGGGAGCCCGCCATGACGACCTGGTTGGCGTCGCCGCCGGGCCAGTCGGCGATCAGGTTGTACCCGGTGCGGCCGGAGGACGTGAACTGCTGGAGGGTCGTGCTGAATCCGGCCGCGTCCAGCTTCGCCTTCACATAGTCGATGGAGGCCTTGTAGCCGGTGCGGCCGTGTGCGCGATTGCCGCCGTTGGCGGTGGCGATGGACTGCAGCTGTGCGAGATGGGCCTTGACGTTGGCCACGGGAATGTCGGGTGCGGCTGCCGCGGCGGTGGGGGCCGGCGCCGCGCCGGTTATCGCGCCGGTGGTGAGGAGCGTGACGGCCGCGACGACGACGGCGCCGGTGGCACGCCCGGGAACGGAGAGCTTCATGTGGGGGGCTCCGGATTCCTTGTGGGAATGAGGTGCCTGATGGTGTTTCTGAGGCTGACGTTCCGTCAAGAGTGCAATCCGGTCAGGGTGGTTCGCATGGCGAACCCGGGTCGCCGGGGCGGGCGACGCTCACTGCACGCACGCTCCCGCTACGACTTGGCGTCCATGGCGGCGGCACCCCGCACGCCGGCGACGGCACCCGCGAGCGCCCCGGCCCTGAGCGCCCGAGCCGCCCGCCGCGCGGTCCGCAGCGCGTCGAAGGTGAGCAGCGACAGCGCGAGCCAGACCAGCGCGAACCCGGCCCACCGCTCCGGCGGCATGGCCTCGTGGAAGTAGAGGATGCCGAGCAGGAACTGGAACACCGGGGCGAGGTACTGCAGCAGTCCCAGCGTGGACAACGGCACCCGTATCGCGGCCGCGCCGAAGCACACCAGCGGAAGTGCGGTCACCACGCCCGTCGCCGCGAGCAACGTCGCGTGCCCCGCGCCCTCCGTGCCGAAGGTCGCGCCCCCGCTCGAACCCAGCCACAGCAGATAGGCGAGCGCGGGCAGGAACTGGATCGCCGTCTCGGCGGCGAGTGACTCGATCCCGCCGAGGTTGACCTTCTTCTTCACCAGCCCGTACGTGGCGAAGGAGAAGGCGAGGGTGAGGGAGATCCACGGTGGCCGGCCGTACCCGATGGTGAGGACGAGCACCGCGGAGAAGCCGACACCGACCGCCGTCCACTGCAGGGGGCGCAGCCGTTCCTTCAGCAGCAGGACGCCCATGGCGATGGTGACGAGCGGGTTGATGAAGTAGCCGAGGGACGCCTCGACGACGTGCTCGCTGTTCACGGCCCAGATGTAGACGCCCCAGTTGACCGTGATCACGGCCGCCGCGACGCTGATCAGCGCCAGCCTGCGCGGCTGTCGCAGCAGCTCGCCGAGCCAGGCCCAGCGCCGCATCACCAGCAGGGCGATGCCGACCACGGCGAGGGACCACACCATCCGGTGGGCGAGGATCTCGAGGGCTCCGGCCGGCTTCAGCAGCGGCCAGAAGAGCGGAACGAGCCCCCACATGCCGTACGCGGCGAAGCCGTTCAACAGACCGACGCGCTGCTCGGCCCTGGATATCAGGGGACCCGTCGAGTCGGCGGGGCCCCCGGAACCCGCGGAGCCGGCGGGGCCCCCGGAACCAGCGGAGCCGGCCGCACCCATCGAATTCTTCGCCTGCTGCACGGCCACCGGCCCTCCCTCTCGAACAGCTGCTCCCGTGCAGCCTCCAAGAAGGTAGCGTCGAGCACCCCCGCCTGTCATGCCCGTATCGCTATACGGTCATGACAGGCGGGGGTTCGGAGGGCGACGGTGCCAGGGCCCGAGGGGGAGTCAGCCCTTCAGCGCCGCCGCGATCGACTCGGCGACCGGCGTGGTCGGGCGGCCGGTCAGCCGGGACAGGTCACCGCTGGTGCCCGCGAGCTCGCCCTTCTCGATGGACGCGTCGACGCCCGCCAGGGTCGCGGCGAGGGGGCCGGGCAGTCCGGCGCCGGTCAGGATGCCGGTGAGCGCCTCGACGGAGACGGCGTTGTAGACGATCTCCTTGCCGGACCGCTCGGCCACCAGGGCGGCGTACTCGGCGAAGCTCCACGCGGTGTCGCCGCTCAGCTCGTACGTCTTGTTCTCGTGGCCCTCGCCGCTCAGTACGGCCACGGCGGCGGCCGCGTAGTCCGCGCGGGAGGCGGAGGCGACCTTGCCGTCGCCGGCGGCCTGGGTGACGGCGCCGTACTCGAGGACCGGGGCGAGGTTCTCGGTGTAGTTCTCGTTGTACCAGCCGTTGCGCAGCAGGGCGTAGGGCACACCCGACTCCAGGATCGCCTTCTCGGTGCCCTTGTGGTCGTCGGCGAGGGCGGCGGTGAGGGTGCCCGGCGCGCTGGTGTACGCGAAGAGCGAGACCCCGGCGGCCTTGGCGGCGTCCAGGACGACCTGGTGCTGGGCCACGCGGCCCTTGTCGAACTCGTTGCCGGAGATGAGCAGTACCTTGTCGCCGGCGGCGAAGAGGGTTCCGAAGGTCTCGGGCTCGTTGTAGTCGGCGACCGCGATCTTCACGCCGCGGGCCGCGAAGCCGGCGGCCTTCTCCGTGTCGCGGACGACGGCGGTGATCTGGTCGGCCGGAACCCTCTCCAGCAGTCCCTCGATGACGTGGCGGCCGAGGTGTCCGGTGGCTCCGGTGACGACGATGCTCATGGCTTGGCTCCTTGTGGGGTGGGTCTGTCACTAACCCTAGGAGGTGCGCTAACTCTGCGAAAGTACCAACTTTGAAGTAAGGTACTGGCATGGGAGTAAGTGCAGAGGCATCCACCGACACCCCGGCCGCGTCCAAGACTGCGGCCGTCTCCAAGCCTGCGGTCGTCTCCAAGCCTGCGGTCGTCTCCAAGCCTGCGGCCGTCTCCAAGTACGACACGGGCGAGGCGATGTGTCCGTACCGCCTGGTCCTGGAGCACGTCACCAGCCGCTGGGGTGTGCTCGTACTGATCGAGCTCCTCGACCGCCCCTACCGCTTCAGCGAGCTGCGCCGGGCGATCGGCCGGGTCAGCGAGAAGATGCTCACCCAGACCCTCCAGACCCTGGAGCGCGACGGTCTCGTCCACCGTGACGCGCAGCCCGTGATCCCGCCCCGCGTCGACTACTCGCTCACCGAACTGGGCCGCGAGGCCGCCGAGCAGGTGCGCGCCCTGGCCGTCTGGACCAAGGACCGGATGGACGACGTGGAGAAGTCCCGCCACGCGTACGACGAGGCCCGGGTGTCAGCCACCCGGGCCCGTGGAACTTCTTGAACGCCTCGACGAACGCTTTGAGCAACGCCTTGAGGAACGCCTCGAGCGGTCGGCTCGCTCAGCCGACGACCGTCCAGGTGTCCCCGCCCGCGAGGAGCGTCGCGAGGTCGCCCTTGCCGTTCTGTTCGATGGCCGTGTCGAGCTGGTCGGCCATCTGGGTGTCGTAGACCGGCCGCTCCACGGAGCGCAGGACGCCGATCGGGGTGTGGTGCAGGGTGTCCGGGTCGGCCAGCCGGGAGAGCGCGAAGGCCGTGGTCGGGGACGCGGAGTGGGCGTCGTGGACCAGGATCTGTGCCTCGTTCTCCGGGGTGACGGTGACGACCTTCAGGTCACCGGTCAGCTGATCCCGTACGACACCCTTGTCGCGGTCCGCGCCGAAGCGGATCTGCTGCCCGTGTTCGAGCCGGATCACCGCCTCCTCGGCCTGCTGCTTGTCCTTGAGGGCCTCGAAGGCGCCGTCGTTGAAGATGTTGCAGTTCTGGTAGATCTCCACCAGCGCCGTGCCCGGGTGGGCGGCGGCCTGCCGCAGTACGTCGGTGAGGTGCTTGCGGTCGGAGTCCACGGTCCGGGCCACGAAGGACGCCTCCGCGCCGATGGCCAGGGACACCGGGTTGAAGGGCGCGTCCAGCGAGCCCATCGGCGTCGACTTGGTGATCTTGCCGACCTCGGAGGTCGGCGAGTACTGCCCCTTGGTGAGGCCGTAGATCCGGTTGTTGAACAGCAGGATCTTCAGGTTCACGTTGCGGCGCAGCGCGTGGATCAGATGGTTGCCGCCGATGGAGAGGGCGTCCCCGTCACCGGTCACCACCCACACGCTCAGATCCCGCCTGCTGGAGGCGAGGCCCGTCGCGATGGCGGGCGCGCGGCCGTGGATGGAGTGCATGCCGTACGTGTCCATGTAGTACGGGAAGCGGGACGAGCAGCCGATGCCCGACACGAAGACGATGTTCTCCTTGGCGAGGCCGAGCTCGGGCATGAAGCCCTGTACGGCGGCCAGGATTGCGTAGTCACCGCAACCGGGGCACCAGCGCACTTCCTGATCGGACTTGAAGTCCTTCATGGACTGCCTGGCCTCGGCCTTGGGCACCAGACTGAGGGCTTCGATCGTGTCCGCGCTTCCTGTGGTCGTCTCAGCCATCGATGGCCTCCTTGAGCGCCGTGGCGAGCTGTTCGGCCTTGAACGGCATGCCGTTGACCTGGTTGTAGGAGTGCGCGTCGACCAGGTACTTCGCCCGGACGAGCGTGGCGAGCTGGCCGAGGTTCATCTCGGGGATCACCACCTTCTCGTAACGCCCCAGCACCGCGCCGAGATTCCGGGGGAAGGGGTTGAGGTGGCGCAGATGGGCCTGCGCGATGTTCTCCCCGGCCGCCCGCAGTCGCCGTACCGCCGCGGTGATGGGTCCGTACGTCGAACCCCAGCCCAGAACGAGGGTGTCGGCCTCGCCGGAGGGGTCGTCGACCTCGATGTCCGGGACCTCGATGCCGTCGATCTTCGCCTGGCGGGTGCGGACCATGAAGTCGTGGTTGGCGGGGTCGTAGGAGATGTTGCCCGTGCCGTCCTGCTTCTCGATGCCGCCGATGCGGTGCTCGAGTCCCGGTGTGCCCGGGATCGCCCACGGGCGGGCCAGGGTCCCCGGGTCGCGCTTGTAGGGCCAGAACACCTCGGTGCCGTCGTCCAGGGTGTGGTTCGGACCTTGCGCGAACTGCACCCGCAGGTCCGGAAGCTCGTCGACCTCCGGGATCCGCCACGGTTCGGAGCCGTTGGCCAGGTAGCCGTCGGAGAGGAGGAGGACGGGGGTGCGGTAGGTGAGGGCGATCCGGGCCGCCTCCAGGGCGGCGTCGAAGCAGTCGGTCGGCGTGCACGGGGCGACCACCGGGACCGGGGCCTCTCCGTTGCGCCCGTACATCGCCTGGAGCAGGTCCGCCTGCTCCGTCTTCGTCGGCAGCCCCGTGGAAGGCCCGCCGCGCTGGATGTCGATGACCAGCAGTGGCAGTTCGAGGGAGACCGCGAGCCCGATGGTCTCCGACTTCAGCGCCACGCCCGGCCCGGAGGTGGTGGTGACGGCGAGGGAGCCGCCGAAGGCCGCGCCCAGGGCCGCGCCGATGCCCGCGATCTCGTCCTCGGCCTGGAAGGTGCGCACGCCGAAGTTCTTCTGCCGGCTCAGCTCGTGCAGGATGTCGGAGGCCGGGGTGATCGGGTAGGAGCCCAGGTAGAGGGGCAGGTCCGCCTGTTTGGAGGCGGCGATCAGGCCGTACGACAGGGCCAGGTTCCCGGAGATGTTGCGGTAGGTGCCGGTCGGGAAGGTCTTGGCGGCCGGGGCGACCTCGTAGGAGACCGCGAAGTCCTCGGTCGTCTCGCCGAAGTTCCAGCCCGCCCGGAACGCGGCGATGTTGGCGGCGGCGATCTCGGGCTTCTTCGCGAACTTGTTCCGCAGGAACTTCTCGGTGCCCTCGGTGGGCCGGTGGTACATCCAGGACAGCAGGCCCAGCGCGAACATGTTCTTGCTGCGCTCGGCCTCCTTGCGGGACAGCTCGAACTCCTTGAGCGCCTCGACCGTCATCGTCGTCAGCGGGACCGGATGGACGGCGTACCCGTCCAGCGAACCGTCCTCCAGCGGGCTGGCGGCGTATCCGACCTTCGCCATCGCCCGCTTGGTGAACTCGTCCGTGTTGACGATGATCTCCGCGCCACGCGGCACGTCACCGATGTTCGCCTTCAGGGCGGCCGGGTTCATGGCTACCAGGACATTCGGCGCGTCACCGGGAGTGAGGATGTCATGGTCCGCGAAATGCAGCTGAAATGAAGAAACGCCCGGCAGTGTGCCTGCGGGCGCTCGGATTTCGGCGGGGAAGTTCGGCAGCGTGGAAAGATCATTGCCGAAGGACGCCGTTTCGGAGGTGAAGCGGTCGCCGGTGAGTTGCATTCCATCACCGGAGTCACCCGCGAACCGGATGATCACCCGGTCGAGCCGGCGAGTTTCCTTTGCCCTCGCCGGTTTGCGCTGTTCTCCTACGACGGCTCCGTCGGCATGCTCCGCTGGGCTACTGACCTGGCTGGTCACTTAACTGGACCTCCTTCGAGGCGGCTGTCTGGGAGCGGCCTTCCCGCAGGCCTTCCCGGGATCAACCCTACGTCTGTAAGGGTCGCCTTCCCTCGGCCGTTCGCATGATGGACACCATTTTGAGATGGTTCGACGCCCTGACTTGTCATGACTTACTCGCCCCCGACGCTCCTCTGGAAGACGCTTCTACCTCATCCTTTGGTTCTCGTGCCGGTCTCGCGCCGCTCTGGTGCCGTGTCGGGCCCTGTGTCCTGCGAGGGCGAATCCGTTCGGCCGACGCAGTGCGTTCGGCTGCCCCAGTGTCAGTCCCTCAGGAGTTCAGATAGGTCAGGACCGCGAGAACACGCCGGTGATCACCGTCGCTCGGGGAAAGCCCGAGTTTCAGGAAGATATTGCTGACGTGTTTCTCGACCGCTCCGTCACTCACCACGAGCTGCCGCGCGATCGCCGAGTTCGTGCGTCCCTCGGCCATAAGTCCTAGGACCTCCCGCTCCCGCGGGGTGAGCCCGGCAAGTACGTCCTGCTTACGGCTGCGCCCGAGCAGCTGCGCGACCACCTCCGGGTCCAGAGCGGTACCCCCCTGGGCCACCCGCACCACCGCGTCCACGAACTCGCGCACCTCCGCGACGCGGTCCTTGAGCAGGTAGCCGACGCCGCGGCTCGAACCGGCCAGCAGTTCGGTGGCGTAGCGCTCCTCCACGTACTGCGACAGCACCAGCACCCCCACCCCCGGGTGCTGCTTGCGCAGCTGCACGGCCGCCTTCACGCCCTCGTCGGTGTGTGTCGGCGGCATCCGTACGTCGGCGACCACGACGTCCGGCAGGGCGTCCTGGGCCGCCAGGTCGGTGATGGTCTTGATCAGCGCGTCGCCGTCTCCGACGCCGGCCACGACGTCGTGCCCGCGGTCGGTCAACAACCGGGTCAGGCCCTCCCTGAGCAGCACTGAATCCTCGGCGATGACCACCCGCACCCTGTCCTCCACGATTCTCGGCCCCCCACACCATTCCCCGACCCAAGCCGGCCGCGTCCCCGCCCTTGCATCAGCCCACAGCATCCCAGCATTCGAACCCACCTGCCCACGGGCAAGGGGAATCAAGGGGAATCAAGGGGAATCAAGGGGAATCGGGGGGAGGGGGAAGGGGAGGGGAATACGGGGGGCGCACTTTTGGCTCCGGGGTGGGATTTAGGGGGTGGGGGTGTGGGGGCGGAGCCCTGCGGCGTGAGAGGCGCCGCCTGTGGTGGGGGTGCGGGGGCCGAGCTCCGCGCCGGCCAGAGGCGCCGTCTGTGGTGGGGCGTGGGCGCCGCCCCGTGGGGGTCAGAGGTGACGCTTGTGGTGGGGTGCGGGGCAGCTGCCCCGCGGGGGCCAGGGGCGGCGCCCGTGGCGGGGTGCAGGGGCGGAGCCCCGCCGGGGGGTCGGGGGCGGAGCCCCCGGGGATGGGACGGGTAGGGGCGGCGGGGGCGAGAAACGGGGGGGGGGGCGGGGCCGGGGGGCGGCGGGGGGGGGCGCGCGGGGGGGGGCGGGGGGGGGGGGGGGGGGGGGGGGGGGGCCGGGGCGCGGGCGCCCCGGCGCGCCCCGCGGGGCCCCCCCCCCCCCCCCGCCCCCCCCCCCCCCCCCCCCCCCCCCCCCCCCCCCCCCCCCCCCCCCCCCCCCCCCCCCCCGGGGATGGGACGGGTAGGGGCGGCGGGGGCGAGAAACACCCCACCCCCCGCCCCCGCTCACCCCGCGCTCACCCCCGCCAGGGCAACTCCGCAGTAATCCGACTGGGCCCACCCACAGGAGAGTCCACCACCAAAACCCCGTCCACCGCATCGAGCCGCTCCGCCAGCCCCGCAAGCCCGGACCCACCAGAAACATCGGCCCCACCCACACCATCGTCGACAACCTGAAGCATCAACCGGTTCTCGACCCGCCACACATCGACCGTGGCCCGCGTCGCCCGCGCATGCTTACTGACGTTCTGCAGCAGCTCGGAGACGGTGAAGTACGCGATCCCCTCGATCGCCGGCGCCGGCCGAGCGGGAAGATCCACCTCCACCTGCACCGGCACGGTGCACCGCGAGGCCACGGAAGACAGCGCCGCATCCAGCCCACGATCGGTCAGCACGGCCGGATGAATCCCCCGCGCCAGATCCCGCAGCTCCTGCAACGCCGTCTTCACCTCACCGTGCGCCTCGTCCACCATCCGCGCCGCGGCCTGCGGATCCTCGGTGAGCTTCTCCTTGGCAAGACCGAGCCCCATCGCGAGGTTGACGAGCCGCGCCTGCGCTCCGTCGTGCAGGTCCCGCTCGATGCGCCGCAGGTCCGCCGCGGCCGTGTCGACCACGACCCCCCGGTCCGACTCCAGCTCGACCACCCGGCTCGCCAGCCGCGACGGCCCGAGCAGCCCCGCCACCATCACCCGGTCCACCGTGGTCAGCGCCCGCACGATCCACGGCGTGGCCATCGTGATCAGCAGCCCCAGCAGCGCGGTGACGGTGATCTCGAAGGGGTTGTCCAGGTAGATGCGGTGCGTGCCGTCGCCGTAGAGCTGGAGGCCGCCCTGCCCGCCGTACACCGGGAAGAGCCAGAACCACAGCGGATACGTCAGCATCGCCCAGCCGTACGCCCAGAAGGTCAGCGCCACCACGAACGAGAACACCGACCACGGGAACTGCACCACCGAATACAGCAGATGCCGCCACGCCGAACCGTTCTTGAGGATCGCCCCCATCCATGCCAGCGCCCCGTGCTTGCGCACCCGCAGGGGCTCCGGCGCGGCCACCTCGATCCCGAGCAACCCGCGCGCCCGCGCCCGCTCCAGCGCGCCGAACCCGAGGACACCGGCGAGGGCCGCGGCGAGCACCGGGATCCCCAGGAAGGTGATCAGCAGGCCCATGCCGAGCGAGAACATCGTGACGGCGAACGTGAACATGAGGATGCCGACCGGCAGGCCCGACATCACGTAACCGAACTCGCGCCAGCTGCGCGCCTCGATCGGCGCCCGCAGCGGTGTCGGGAGACGGTGCCGCCGCTCCTCGGCACCCGCCTCGTGGAATCCGGGCCCGCTCGGGTACCCGTACCCCTGTCCGTACTCCGTCGCCATCGGTCTCGTCCGTTCTGCTCGTCCTGCTCGTCGGTTCGTACCTCCACCCTGCTGTTCTCGGCCCTTGCCGACCATGGAGCGGGTCGGCGTCTTGGGACGGGGGTTTTCCCTACCTCGGAGCCCGACGGAAGCCGCATACCGACGGCCCCGGTCAAGGCGGAGGAGCCAAGGCGGACGCGCCAAGGTGGACCCGCACAGGTCACCCCATAGGCCGGCCCCGTCAGCCCCGCCCCGTCAGCCCCGCCCCCTCAGCCTCGCCCCGTCAGCCCTGCCCCGTCAGCCCTGCCCGTCCCGCCCGTCCCCCCGGTCCCGCCACGGCAGTTCCGCCGTGATGGTGGTCGGGCCGCCGGGCGGTGAGTCGATGATGAACAGCCCGTCCACCGCACCCAGCCGGTCCGCGAGCCCCGCCATCCCCGTACCGCCGTCGAGGGCGGCCCCACCGCGCCCGTCGTCCTGGACCTGTATGAGCAGCCGCTCGTCCGTCCGCCACACGTCGACGGACGCGGAGCGCGCCCCGCTGTGCTTGCTGACGTTCTGCAGCAACTCGGACACGGTGAAGTAGGCGATGCCCTCGATGGCGGCGGCCGGTCTCGTCGGGAGGTCGGCCGTCACCTTCACCGGCACGGTGCAGCGTGAGGCGACCGACGACAGCGCCGCGTCGAGGCCCCGGTCGGTGAGGACCGCGGGGTGGATGCCGCGGGCCAGATCGCGCAGCTCCTGCAGGGCCAGCTTCACCTCGCCGTGCGCCTCGTCGACCATGGCCGCGACGGTCTCGTCGGCCTGCCCCTCGAGGATCTTCTCCTTGGCCAGACCGAGCCCCATCGCGAGGTTGACGAGCCGCGCCTGCGCCCCGTCGTGCAGGTCCCGCTCGATGCGCCGCAGGTCCGCCGCGGCCGTGTCGACCACGACCCCCCGGTCCGACTCCAGCTCGGCGATGCGCCGCTCCAACTCGTCCGAGGGCGACAGCAGCCCGCGCACCATGGCCCGGTCGACGTTCGTCAGCCCCCGCGCGAGGAACGGCAGCACCGGCCACAGCAGGAACAACGACGTCAGCGTGACCGTGAACGTGACGATGCCCCACGGCAGCCGGATGAAGTCGTACAGCACCGTCCGCCAGGCCACCGAGTCCCGCAGACTCGACCACAACCAGGAGAAGAAGCCCGTCCCGCGCACCGGCATCGGGCTCGGCTCGTCGATCCGCACGCCGAGCAGCTTGCGCGCCCGCGCCCGCTCCATCCGGCCCAGCAGCCGCGCGCCCCGCAGGCCGCCCGCGAGCAGGGGCAGCCCGATCACCGTCACGGCCAGCCCCGCACCCGTGGAGACGAGCGTCACGACGTACACGAAGCCGAGGATCGAGACCGGCAGATTGGAGAGGAGGTGCGCGATCTCCTTCCACGTCTGCCGGCCGAGTGCGAAGCGTGGGGGAGGCAGCCGATCGCTGTCGGCCGCCTCGTCCGGTACATCTTGTACATCTGGTACACCCGGCACACCCGGTACGCCCGGTATGTCCGAGGCTTGCGGCGTGTCCGACGGGCCGAGGGGGCCGACAGGGATGATGCGTTCGGTCATATTGGCTAGCCTGCCCGGCGGCGGGCCGCCGCGCCATGAGGTCGACCGCCGCGATCCACTGGGGAAAACCCCACCCCTTGAGGTGAAAGCCGAGGCCGCCGCGCGGTGTACCTGGATGTGCTCGCGAGGTGAAATGGGAAGTAACCGCGAGGTGCGGACGGGAACCCGGTGACATCTGAGCCGGGCGAGTGCGCGAACCCGGCGACGGGCGAGGCGGACGAGTCCCCTGACATGTCCCCGATAGCCAATGCGTGACGGGCTGCTTACCGTCTCTTTAGCAGGCCCTAGACTCCCGTCCGTACAGATCGTCGAACGGGGCGCATCACAGCGTGCGCGACGGGGCGCGCGCCGGGCGCAACGAGGTCAGGGAGTGAGGGGCTGACGTGCCGGAACCGACCGTTGTCACGGCAACCGGGGCCGTCGTCGCGGCGGGCTACTTCCAGTCGTACTCGGTCGTCGGACTGCTCGCCGTCGTCGGCGTGCTCTTCGTCGCCGTCGCCTTCGGGGCGGGCCGTCTGCTGCGGCCGGTGATCCCGACCCCCGAGAAACTCCTGACGTACGAGTGCGGCGTCGACCCCGTCGGCGAGGGCTGGGCCCACACCCAGGTCCGCTACTACGTCTACGCCTTCCTCTACGTCATCTTCGCCGTCGACTCGATCTTCCTTTTCCCCTGGGCGACCGTCTTCGCCGCGCCCGGCTACGGCGCGGCCACCCTCGTGGAGATGTTCATCTTCCTCGGCTTCCTGGCCGTGGGCCTGCTGTACGCATACAAGAAGGGCGTCCTGACATGGACGTGACCCCCTCGGACGTGACCCCCTCGGACGTGACCCCCTCGCTCTCCGAGCCGGTGCTGCTGCCCGAGCCGAAGCGGCTCGGCGTGCTCTCCCGGCTGGCCCCGGAGCCGATGAAGGTGGTTCTGAACTGGGGCCGCCGCTACTCGCTCTGGGTCTTCAACTTCGGCCTCGCCTGCTGCGCGATCGAGTTCATCGCCGCGTCGATGGCCCGCCACGACTTCATCCGGCTCGGCGTGATCCCGTTCGCACCGGGTCCGCGCCAGGCCGACCTGATGGTCGTCTCCGGCACGGTCACGGACAAGATGGCCCCGGCCGTCAAGCGCCTCTACGAGCAGATGCCCGAGCCGAAGTACGTCATCTCCTTCGGCGCGTGCTCCAACTGCGGCGGCCCGTACTGGGACTCCTACTCCGTCACCAAGGGCGTCGACCAGATCATCCCGGTGGACGTCTACGTCCCCGGGTGCCCGCCCCGCCCCGAGGCGCTGCTGCAGGGCATCCTCAAGCTCCAGGAGAAGATCGCCCGGGAGTCGCTGGGGGAGCGCTACAGCTCCTCGCCGCGTCCGTCGGCCGCCGCCCTCCAGAGCGACCTGGTGCGTCCGCCCGCCGTGGGGGAGGACCGATGACCGTCGGCTGGCTTCCCGCCCCTGTCGAAGAGCTCTTCGGCCCGGAGGCCACGGCCGAGGAGTCGTACGAGGTCCTGACGGTCGACGTACCGCCGACTGCCTGGCTCTCTGCCTTGGAGACCGCGCGCGACTCGCTGGGCTGCACCTACTTCGACTGGCTGAGCGCCGTCGACGAACCAGGCACGGGCTTCCGCGTCGCCGCGCACGTGGTGGCCCTGTCTCCCGTACGCCGCCTCCTCGTCCGTACGACCGTCCCGCACTCGGCACCCGTCCTGGCCACGGCGGTCTCCGTGTACGCCGGCGCCGGCTGGCACGAGCGCGAGACCCACGAGATGTTCGGCGTCACCTTCGAGGGCCACCCGGGCCTCGACCCCCTTCTTCTCCCCGAGGGCTTCGAAGGCCACCCCCTCCGCAAGGACTTCGTCCTCGCCGCCCGCGTCGCCAAGGCCTGGCCCGGGGCGAAGGAGCCGGGGGAGTCCGATCACGGTGGCCCCAAGCGCCGCCAGATGCTTCCGCCCGGCGTGCCCGACCCCAATGAATGGGGTCCCCTGAAGGGCCAACTCCCCCCGGCCCCCGCCCGCCCGGCGCGCGGAGCGGCCCGAGCCGCCGGCGACCGCCCGGTACGGCGGGCCCGCACGGCGGGCGAGGGCTCAGCAAGCCAGACCACCACCACCGGCGACACGGGAACCGGTCCCGCCGCCGGTGCCACCACTGCCACCACTGCTGCCGCTGCCGGTGCGCAGGCTCCGACGCCCGCTCGCCGGGCGCGCAGCGCCAGCCAGGGCTCGGCCAGCCAGCAGACCGAGGCCCCGGCCGCCGAGGAACAGGCGACTTCGACAGCCGCCCCCGCGGCCCCGGAGGCCGCCGAGCCGACGCCTCCCGCCGGCCCCCGCCGTACGCGCAGCGCGAGCCAGGGCTCGGCGACACAAAGGACACAGGGCACCGAGCAGCCGCCCGCTGCCGCGGCACCGCGCAGCTCCGACGCCCCTTGGCACCACGCCCGCCCCGCGTTCGACGAGCCGCAGCAGGAGCCGAAGCAGGAGCTGGCGCAGGAGCCGAAGCCGAAGCCGAAGCCGGAGTCCAGGTCGGAGTCGGAGCCGGGAGCCACCCCGGAGCCCGCGGCTGCCCCGGGTCCGGACCCCGAGGCCACCGCGAAACCCCCGGCATCCCCCGAGCCGGACTCCGGCTCGCACCCCGACTCGACCCCCGCTCCCGAAGACCCCACCCCCAGAACCCCCAGAAACCCAGCCGGAGGCACGCAGTGAACGACGCTCTCGACGTCGCCCTACGCCTCCTCGTCGTCTTCGTCGTGTTCCTGACGTTCCCCCTGATCGTCGGTCAGACCGAGCACAAGGTGATGGCCCACATGCAGGGCCGCCTCGGCCCGATGTACGCCGGCGGTTTCCACGGCTGGGCCCAACTCGTCGCGGACGGCGTGAAGTTCGCACAGAAGGAAGACATCGTCCCCGCGGGTGCGGACCGCCGTATCTTCCAGCTCGCCCCCGCCGTCGCCCTTCTCCCGTACCTTCTCGTCCTCCTCGCCATCCCGATCGGCCCGGGTGAGGGCGCCGTCGGCCAGCTCGTCGACGCGGGCATCTTCTTCGTTCTCGCCGTGATGGGCGTCGGTGTTCTCGGCTCGCTCATGGCGGGCTGGGCCTCGGCCAACAAGTTCTCCCTCCTCGGCGGCCTGCGCACCGCCGCGCAGCTCCTCGCGTACGAACTCCCGATGCTGCTGACCGCCGCCTCCGTCGCGATGGCGGCGGGCACGGTCTCCCTGCCCGGCATCGTCGCCGCCTTCGAGTGGTGGTGGGTGCCCTGGCAGATCGTCGGCGCGGTCGTCTTCTTCGTGGCGGGCCTCGCCGAACTCCAGCGACCGCCCTTCGACATGCCCGTCGCCGACTCGGAGATCATCTTCGGCGCGTACACCGAGTACACCGGCCTCCGCTTCGCACTCTTCCTTCTCGCCGAGTACGCCGGAATCGTCGTCCTGTGCGGTCTGACCACCGTCCTCTTCCTGGGCGGCTGGCACGGCCCGTGGGGTGCCGACGGCCTCGGCTGGGTCTGGACCCTTCTGAAGACGGCCCTCCTCGCCTTCGTCGTGATCTGGCTGCGCGTCACCTACCCCCGCCTGCGCGAGGACCAGCTCCAGAAACTCTCCTGGACCCTCCTCGTCCCCCTCTCTCTCGCCCAGATCGCCCTCACCGGCATCGTCAAGGTGGTGATCTCGTAACCATGGCTGAGCCTCTCCCGCCCACCCGTCCCCGCATTCCTGGCTCCGGACTCGCCAAGGGCCTGGCCGTCACCCTCCGCACGATGACGAAGAAGACCGTCACCGCGCAGTACCCGGACGCCCAGCCCGAACTCCCGCCCCGCTCCCGCGGCGTCATCGGCCTGTTCGAGGAGAACTGCACGGTCTGCATGCTGTGCGCCCGCGAGTGCCCGGACTGGTGCATCTACATCGACTCCCACAAGGAGACGGTCCCGGCGGCCGCCCCCGGTGGCCGCGAGCGCAGCCGCAACGTCCTCGACCGCTTCGCCATCGACTTCTCCCTGTGCATGTACTGCGGTATCTGCATCGAGGTCTGTCCTTTCGACGCGCTGTTCTGGTCCCCGGAGTTCGAGTACGCGGAGACCGACATCCACGAACTCACCCACGAGCGCGACAAGCTCCGCGAGTGGATGTGGACGGTTCCGGCCCCGCCCGCCCTCGACCCCGGCGCGGAGGAACCGAAGGAACTGGCCGCCGCCCGCAAAACCGCCGACAAGCTCGCCGGCGAGGCAGCCGCAGCAGCCGACGCAGCCGAACTCGCGGCGCAGACAGCCCAGCAGGCTGCCCAGCCCGAACCCCCGGCCAGCGGCACGACCACGGACGCGACCGCAGGCACGACCTCAGGCACGACCACGGACGCGGCCACAGGCACGACCTCAGGTACGCCCGAGCCCTCCAAGCCCTCCGACCCGCAGGAGGGTGCGTCGTGAGCCTCGCAGCAGCCACGGCCGCCGCGGCGCGGGCCACGACCACCACCGCCGAAAGCCACGGCTTCCTCTCTCCGACGGGCGTCGAGATCGCCTTCCTCCTCGTCGGCCTGGTCACCTTCGGCGCCGCGATCGTCACCGTCACCACCAAGCAGCTGGTGCACGCCGCCCTGTGGCTGGTGATGGCGCTCGGCGGCCTCGCCGTCGAGTACCTCCTGCTCACGGCCGAGTTCATCGCCTGGGTGCAGGTCCTCATCTACGTCGGTTCCGTCGTCGTCCTCCTTCTGTTCGGTCTGATGCTCACCAAGGCGCCGATCGGCCGCTCCCCGGACGCCGACTCCGGCAACCGCTGGGCCGCCCTCAGCGTGGCCGTCGCCGCGGCCGCCGCCCTCGTCTGGGTGGTCGTGGACGCCTTCCGCACCACCTGGGTCGACCTGAAGGGCCCCGCCGCCGGCTCCACCGAGGTCACCGGAGCGAGCCTCTTCCAGAACTGGGTCCTCCCCTTCGAGGCCCTCTCCGTCCTCCTCCTCGCCGCACTGGTCGGCGCGATCGTCCTCTCCCGCAAGGCGAAGGCTGACGCCACCACCACGGCGGACGGGGCCACCCCCGCGGGTGCCCAGAGCCGCCGGAGCGAGAAGGAAGGGACCCGCTGATGCACCTCGCCTATCCCGCCGTGCTCTCCGCACTCCTCTTCTGCACGGGCCTGTACGGAGTCCTCGCGCGCCGCAACGCGATCCTGGTCCTGATGTCCGTCGAGCTCATGCTCAACGCCGTCAACCTGAACCTCGTCGCCTTCGACGTCTGGCTCTCCAGGACCGCCCGTGACACGCTCCACTCCGGCCAGGCCCTGACCCTGTTCACCATCGCCATCGCGGCCGCCGAGATCGGCATCGGCCTGGCGATCGTCCTCGCCGTCTACCGGGGCCGCGGCACCTCGGACATCGACAAGCTCCGCGACACCGCCGAGGGCCCCGCACCCGACGGCTCCCACGGCGACGGCGCCGAAGAAGCCCCCGTCACGGGAGACGAGAAGGCTGAGGCCACCGCGTGACCACGACCACCCTCGCCGTCCTCGTGCCCCTCCTTCCGTTCCTGGGCGCCGCGGCCGGACTCCTCCTCGGCCGCACGGCCCCCGGCTACGTCCGCCCCCTCGCGGTACTCCCGTCCCTCACCTCGCTCGTCCTCGCCGTACTGGTCGCCGTGCGCCAGGGCGGCGGCCAGGCCATCAACGCGGCCACCGAACTGACGCCCACCGGCTCGGTCCCGATCGAACTCGCCCTGCACATCGACGGCTTCGCCGCCCTCGTCGCCGTACTCGTCGGCGTCGTCGCCTCCTGCGTGCAGATCTACTCGACGGGTTACCTGCGCGACGACCCGCGCTACCCCTCCTACGCCGCTCTCGTCTCCCTCTTCACCTCCGCGATGCTGCTCGTCGTCTACTCCGGCGACCTGATCGTGCTCCTGGTCGGCTGGGAGGTCATGGGCATCTGCTCGTACTTCCTGGTCGGCCACTACTGGGAGACCCCCGAGGCCCGCGCCGCCTCGATCAAGGCCTTCCTGGTCACCAAACTCGGCGACGTCCCCTTCCTCATCGGTCTGTTCGCCCTGGGCACCGACGCCGGGTCCTTCCGCATCACCACGGTCCTCGGCACCGTCGCGAGCGGCGGACTGCACCATCCGACGCTGATCGCCCTGCTGCTCCTCGCAGGCGTGGCGGGCAAGTCGGCGCTGTTCCCGCTGCACACCTGGCTGCCCGACGCGATGGCGGGCCCGACACCCGTCTCCGCCCTGATCCACGCGGCGACGATGGTCGCCGCCGGTATCTATTTCGTCGCCCGGCTCCTCCCCGTCTTCCAGGCCTCCTCGGCCGCGATGGTGGTCCTCGCCGTCATGGCCGCCGTCACGATGGCGGGCTCGGCACTCGCCGCACTCGCCCAGGACGACATCAAGCGCGTCCTCGCGTACTCGACCATCGGCCAGCTCGGATACATGGCCGGCGCCCTCGCCGTCGGCGACCGCGGTGCCGCCGTCTTCCACCTCCTGTCCCACGGCGCCTTCAAGGCGCTGCTGTTCCTCGCCGCCGGCGTGATCATCCACGCCTCCGGCACCAACTCGCTGGCCGTCATGTCCCGCATGACGGGCCTGCGATCCCGCGTCCCCGACGCCTACTGGACGATGACCGTGGCACTCCTCGCGCTCGCCGCGATCCCGCCCTTCAGCGGCTTCTTCTCCAAGGAGGCCGTCCTCGGCGCGGCCGAGCACGTCGCCACCGGCCACACCGAGCACGCCCCCGGCTCCGCGGGCTGGATCGTCCTCGTCGCCGGTCTGGTCACCGCCGTACTCACCGCCGCGTACGCGACCCGGCTGTGGCTGCTGGCCTTCCACGGCCGGGGCGTCGAAGCGCCCGACCACGGCAAGGAGCCGCGCAGCATGACCTTCGTGCTGTGGGTGCTCGCCGTCCCTTCGCTCGCTTTCGGGCTCGCGTACGGCCCACTGCCCGACTGGTTCGACGGCCGCGACCTGACACCGGTCCTCACCACCTCCGTCCTCGGCACGGGGCTCGCCCTGGTCGGCGGGATCGTCACCTACGGTGCCTGGCGGCACACCACCGCGCTGGCTGCGAGCATCCCAGCGGGTGCGGTCGCGGCCCACCCCGAAGCCGACGCCGGGGTGGTCGAGGCGGAGGCGATCGCCAGCCACGCACCCGCGTTCGGAGACGTGGCCTACGCCCCCGACCCGGCGGATCCCGGACGGCTGCTGCTCGGCCCACTGCACCGGCATGCGGCCGTCGGATTCCACCTCGACGCCGTGTACAACGTGCTGTTCGTCCGCCCCGTCCAGGCCGGAGCCGCACTCGTCCGGTTCCTCGACCGTGAGGTCGTCGACACCTACGTACGCGGTGCCGCCGCCCTACCCCGCCTGCTCGGCGCCGCCGTACGGCGCGCGCAGACCGGCAATGTGCAGACCTATGTGAGCGCGCTGCTCGCCGGCACCGTCGTCCTGGTGGTCGCCGCCCTCCTCGTCGCCACGGGAGCGTGAGCAGGCGTGATCGATATCAGTGAATCCGTGATGCAGATTCTTCTCGCGTTGATCGTCGTCGGGCCGCTCATCGGGGCCGCCGCCGCTCTCCTGCCCGCGCCGCCCGGACTGAAGGGGAAGTCACCGGACCAGGCCGTGCTGCGGCACGGCGTGATCGTCACCGGCGTGGTGCTCATCGCCGCGATCGTCCTCGCGCTCGGCTTCGACCACGACACCCCGGCCAAGGCACAGCAGATGCAGGCCACGACGGACATCAGCTGGATCCCCGCACTCGACGTGCGGATCCACCTCGGCATCGACGGCATTTCCCTCCCCCTTCTGGTCCTGACCGCGCTGCTGACCTTCCTCTGCGCGCTCTACAGCTACTTCAAGATGCCCGCGGGGCCGACCCCGAAGGCCTTCGTCGCACTGCTGCTCGTCCTCGAGTCCGGCACACTCGCGACCTTCGCCGTCCTCGATCTGCTGCTGTTCTTCCTCGCGTTCGAGATGGTGCTCATCCCGATGTACTTCCTCATCGCCCGGTGGGGCGGTGCGCAGCGCCAGGCCGCGGCCTGGAAGTTCATCCTCTTCACACTGCTCGGTTCGGTCGTCATGCTGCTGGGCCTGCTCCTGATCGGAATCAAGGCGGGCACATTCGACATGGTGGCACTCGCCACTGACAACGGCCGGTCGCTGAGCACATCCGTGCAGGTCGTCGCCGTTTTGTCGATCGGAATCGGGCTCGCGGTCAAGACGCCGATGTGGCCGCTGCACAGCTGGCTGCCGGACGCCCACACCGCCGCGCCCACCGTCGGCTCGGTCCTGCTGGCCGGTGTACTGCTGAAGATGGGTACGTACGGTTTCGTCCGGATTCTGCTGCCGATCGCGCCGGGCGGGATGCACACCTTCGCCCCCTACCTCGCCGCCTTCGCCGTGGTCGGGATCATCTACGGATCCCTGGCCTGCCTGGCCCTCGCGAAACAGGGCGCGAAGGGCGATCTCAAGCGGCTCATCGCGTACTCGTCCGTCGGTCACATGGGATTCGTCCTGCTCGGCATCGCGACGATGACTCCGACCGGCGTGAACGGCGCGCTGTTCGCCAACATCGCCCACGGTCTCATCACCGGGCTCCTCTTCTTCCTCGTCGGGGCGCTGAAGGACCGCACGGGCACCACCGACCTCGACACCCTCGCCGAGGAGACCGGCGCCGCGCTCTACGGCAAGGCTCCGCGTTTCGGCGGACTCCTCGCCTTCGCCGCCGTCGCCTCGCTCGGGCTCCCGGGCCTCGCCGGATTCTGGGGCGAGATGCTGGCTCTGTTCGGCGCGTTCAAACCCGCCGCCGACCTCAGCCGTCCCGCGTATCTGACGTTCATGGCGATCGCCGCCTTCGGCACGCTGCTCACGGCCGCGTACATGCTCGTCGTCGTACGCCGTGTGTGCATGGGCGAGACCCCGGGGCAGGAGGCGCCGAAGCTCGCCGACGTCCAGAGCTACGAGTTCGCGGCCTGGACGCCGCTCGTCGCCCTCACCGTCGTCGCCGGTCTGTGGCCCAAGGCCCTCCTCGGCCTGACCGACCCGGCCGTTCAGCAGCTCCTCGCAGGAGGCACCCGATGAGCTCCCTGGTCCAGTCCGTCGACTGGCTCGCGATCGCGCCGCCCACCCTCGCCGCGGTCGTCGGACTCGTCGTGCTCGTCGCCGACCTCTTCATCGGAGAGGAGAAGAAGGCGGTACTCGGCTGGGTGTCGGTGGCGGGGCTCGCCGCGTCCGCGCTCATGCTGCTGCCCCTCCGGGACGGCGACCGCGCCACCTTCTGTCTGACGGGCAACGCGCACGCCTGTAGCTACACGGCGGACCGCTTCACCCTCGCCATCCAGTTCCTGGTCCTCGGCGGCGCGCTCCTGGCGGCACTGCTGTCGGTCACGGCCCTCAAGGACGCCAACAAAGACCTCCCCGAAGGGGAGTTCTGGTTCCTGTTGCTCTCCTCGGCCGCGGGCGCCGCCCTGTTGCCCGCCTCCCGCGACCTCGCGACGCTCATCGTCGCCCTCGAAGTCGCCTCACTGCCCGCCTTCGCACTCGTCGGCATCAAACGCGGCGACAAGAAGTCCTCCGAGGCGGCCCTGAAGTTCTTCCTGTCCTCCGTCACCGCGACCGCCGTCAGTCTCATGGGCGTCAGCTTCGTCTACGCGACGACCGGCAGCCTCTACCTGACCCAGATCGCGGACAAGATCCAGCACGTCGACGGACAGTTCCACACTCTCGCCCAGGCGGGCGTCGTTCTCACCCTTGTCGGCTTCGCCTTCAAGACTGCCGCCGTGCCCTTCCACTTCTGGGTGCCCGACACCTACGTAGGGGCGCCTTTGCCGATCGCCGCCTACTTGTCGGTCGTCGGCAAGGCGGTCGGCTTCTCCGGCCTGATCCTCGTCACCGTCGTCGCCCTCCCCTCGTACGGGGACGTCTGGGGCCCGGCGCTCGCCGCGCTGGCCGCCCTCACCATGACCGTCGGCAACGTCGGCGCCCTGCGCCAGCAGGCCACACGCGCGTACAGCGCGGTCCGCCTGCTCGCCTGGTCCTCCGTCGGCCAGGCCGGCTACCTCCTGGTCCCGATCGCGTCCGCCGCCTACTCCAAGGACGCCGAGAAGGCCATCGGCTCCACCGTCGCGTACGCCCTGATGTACGCGGTGGTGAACCTCGGCGCCTTCGCCGTGGCCGCCCTGGTCGCCCGTACGAGCCCTCTGAACCGCATCAGCGACTACCGGGGCCTGTACGCGAGGAGCCCCCTGTCCGCGCTGATCCTCGGCTTCTTCCTGCTCTGCCTCGCTGGACTGCCGCCGGGCATCATCGGGCTCTTCGCCAAGGTCACCGTCTTCGCGGCGGCCGTCGACGCGGGGCTCGGCTGGCTGGCCGTGGTCATGGCCGTCAACGTCGTGATCGCGCTCTTCTACTACCTCCAGTGGACGACCCTGCTCTTCAGGGCCCCCGAGGGGGAGCCCGAGAAGCACCGCGTCCCGGCCCCGCTGACCGCCGCGATCGCCCTGACGGCCGTCCTGGGCATCGCCCTCTCCGGAGCACCCCAACTGGTCCTGCGCTTCTCCGCGACCGGCCTGTTCTGAGGCCGTCACCCGGACGGTCCACGCGCGCTGTCGCGCGCACAAGGGAACTAGTGCTCCCCGCCTGGCGTTGACCAATGCGGGAGGTTCCACTGAAAAGTGGAAGCAACGTATCAGTAAGCAAAGGGTTCCCCTGCCGCACCACTTGGAGGGCGTACCGTGCACCGCCGGCACAATGGGCTCAGGACCGCCGTACTCCTCGGGGGACTGTCCGCACTCATCATCGTCATCGGCAGTTTCTTCGGGCGTACCGGTCTCTTCGTCGCGCTGTTCATCGCGATCGGGACGAACGCGTACGCGTACTGGAACAGCGACAAACTGGCTCTACGCGCGATGCGCGCGCGCCCGGTGAGCGAATTCGAGGCCCCGGCCCTGTACCGCATCGTCCGGGAGCTCTCGACCCAGGCCCGCCAGCCCATGCCGCGCCTGTACATCTCACCGACCGAAGCGCCGAACGCGTTCGCGACGGGGCACAACCCGCGCAACGCGGCAGTGTGCTGCACCGAGGGAATCCTGCGCATCCTGGACGAGCGCGAGCTGCGCGGCGTCATCGGCCACGAGCTCAGCCATGTCTACAACCGCGACATCCTGATCTCGTCGGTCGCGGGCGCCCTCGCCTCCGTGATCATGTTCCTGGTGAATTTCGCCTGGCTGATCCCGGTCGGCCGTTCGAACGACGACGAGGGCCCCGGCATCCTCGGCATGCTGCTGATCATGATTCTGGGTCCGCTCGCCGCTTCCCTCATCCAGCTGGCCATCAGCCGCTCCAGGGAGTACGAGGCGGACGCGTCCGGCGCCCAGCTCACCGGCGACCCCCTCGCCCTCGCCAGTGCCCTGCGCAAGCTCGACGCCGGCACCAAACAACTGCCGCTGCCCCCCGAGCCGCGCATCGAGACCGCGAGTCACATGATGATCGCCAACCCCTTCCGCCCGGGGCAGGGAATGTCGAAGATGTTCTCCACGCACCCGCCGATGGCGGAGCGCATTGCACGGCTCGAGCAGATGGCAGGTCGCCAGCAATGAAGACAATCGTCAACTGCACCGGGACTGAAGTCCCGGGCTTGCACAACGGGCATCACTGGCGGTGACGCAGAGTTTGCGTCCAGTCCCACTCCGCTGGCGCGGTGGTGGGGCAGGGGCTGTCGACTCGGCCCCGCGTCGCCACAACTCCCATGCGCGGGCGGGGATGTTGTGGGAGCTGTTCCGGTCCGCGTGATCAACGAATCCGCAGGATCGGCACGCGAACCAGGCCTGTGAGACCCGGTTCGCATGGTCGATGTGTCCGCACTCGGCGCAGGTGCGGGTGGTGTACGCCGGATCGACGTACACCACCGGCACTCCCGCCCGGCGGGCCTTGTACGCGATGAACTGCCCCAGCTGGTGGAAGGATCAGCTGGAGTGGGTGGTCCGTTGGGGCTTGCGAAGCCGTACCCGTTCACGGATGCCCGTCAGGTCCTCCAGGGCGATTCCGCGACCGGTGCTCCCCCACTGCCTAAGGGGCGTGGGAGGTACCCCCCAGCCTCGGCCACCACATGTTTCGCGATCTTGTGGTTGATGTCCTTCGCCGCCGGGCTTCCTTGCACCGCCGCTTCTCGGCGCGGCGTTTGGCGGACGGGGTGTTCTTCTTCTGCAGTTTGGTGCGCAGCTTCCGCTCCCGCAGCCGCGTGCGGCTGAGCTCGCGTCCGGCCATGATCTTGCCGTCCGAGGTGGTGGCGATGTTCACGATGCCCAGGTCGATCCCGAGGAAGTCCACCGGAGTCGGGTTCAAGGGTGCTTCGGGTACCTCGCAGGTCGCCAGCAGGAACCACATGCCGTCCCGGCACACGAGATCGGATTCGCCCTTGCGGTACAGGGCCGGCGTGGCCAACTGCTCCGGGGCGACGGTGAACGCCACGTCCCTGACCCGGCCCGCCACCGTCCAGATCGAGATCCGCCGCTCGGCAATCCGCCAGGACAGCATGCGGTCGTCGTAGGGCTGCGCGCCCTGTGGCCGGAAGGCGATCGGTTTCTGCGTAGCCCGGCGGTAGCGCTTCGAGCCCGGCCTGCCCAGGTTCCCGGCCTTCAGGTTGGCCCTCAGCGTGGCGTACGCGTCGCACGTCTTTTTGATCACGTGCTGGGCGGCCTGCGCCCCCAGCCCCCACCGGGCCCTGATCTCGCCGTACACGTGCCCGCGCAGCGCAAAGTTGCGCTTCACGTCCTCCTCGAAGGCGACCCGCCCGGCCCAGGTGGCGGCCTCGTTGCACGCGTGCGGAGTCGCCTCAAGTGCCGTCGCCTGCACGGGCGTGGGCAGCAGTTTCACCTGCATGGTCAGCTTCACGATCACCGGACGTACACACCCGTACGGGACACCACGAACACGTTCGGGGCGGGTCATCCGATCGAGGGAAGCGAACCGTCGCATCCCCGCCGTCTTTGCCGGCCGGACACCCCGGCCGATCACACCGTGACGACGCTGCGGCACTGCGTCGTGGGAGCGTTCCGCAGGGATGCGGCGGCGCTCCGCGCCGCCCACGCTCAGGATGCGATTCCTCCCCGGGGGGGAGCGTTAGGCGGCGACATCTAGGAGAGGCGAGCAAGGCGGCCCTTCGCCCCCGGGGCTCCGGTGTGGCGCGTGCCAAGGTCAGCGGCCACCGAACCTCTGATCGGTCGGGACCACCTCACGGCCCAGCGGCATCAACGAGATGGGGATGAGCTTCAAGTTGGCCCACCCGAACGGGATGCCAATGATCGACAGGAACAGCGGGATGCTGGTGATCAGGTGCCCCAGAGCCAGCCACCACCCCGCGAAGATCACCCAGATCACGTTGCCGATGAACGACGGCGCGCCGGCGTCCGGGCGCTCTACAGTGGTTCGGCCGAACGGCCACAGGACGTAGCCCGCGATACGCAGCGAAGCGATGCCGAACGGGATGGTGACGATCAAGATGAAGCACACCAGCGCCGCCAGCGTGTACGCGAGCGCCATCCAGATGCCACAGAAGACGAACCACAGGACGTTCAGTAGGAAGCTGAACAGCTTCATGATCGGCACCTCTCCAGGTTTCTCCGTCGCCACTGTCTGCCAAGACAAGTATCAGCTCGTCAGGCGTTCAGGCGGAACCGCAGCGGCCTTGTGGCGTGATCGGGAACGTTCCGAGACGATCCCGTTCGGCATCGCCAACTTCAAACTCATCCCGGTCTCGTTGCTCCCGCTGGGCCGCGAAATCGTCCGCACGGACGAGCCGTTCGCCACGCGCTGACGGGGCGGCGCGGGGGTGCAGAATCCGAAGTACGCCGTGGCGGCATACAGCAACAGGGGCGTCGGTGAGTCGATATGGGCCCTGTGCAAGGACGCCACTGACGAGCTCTACACCGATCCGCTTCCTTCCCCGCGCGTCCGGTACGACCTGCTGGGCTGCGCACCCCGGGGCGAGCTGGCCGGGGCCGTGGAGAGGGCCCGCACCACGGGCTCCGCTCCGTTGGGCGGTTTATTGGTGCGGACCCTCGACGCTACGCACACCCCGGTCGGGGAGGAATGGCCACTGGAGTACGCACGGGTCCTCGGCGACCGCCCGTGCGCGCTCGACCCGACGCTGCGCGACATCACCGTCGAGGCGTCGGTGGTCCCGGACACCCAGGCCGAACACCCCCAACGGCCGTTACCCTCCGCGGGATACCGACTGCTGGGCGCGGACGGCGAGCCGTGGGGCCACTGCAGGGACCTCGGCCAAGTCCCGGGCGAATTCCTCGAACCGGCCGACCCGCCGGTGCGCCTGCTCGGCTGCTCCCCGCGCGGATCCCTGCGCGACGCGCTCGAAGCGGGCGACGAGGACCTGGGACACGCCCGTGTGCTGCGCCTCAACTGGGTCGGCCGGACGGTCGGCTCCGTACTCGAAGGCGAGATCATCGCCTGGATCCCCTCCGCGCACGGCCGGGGCCTGGTCGATCTCACGCTCGACCCCTGGTCGCGGCGGCTTCCTAGAGCAGCCCGCGAGGCCTGGGACGTGTGGTGGCGCGAACGCCAGTCCGAGCCGAACAGCTGGGCCCGATGCAGCTCGCAGGGGCGCGAGTTCTGGCTCGACCGGGCACGGGAAGGAACGAACCCGTACGGGCCCGCCCCAGAGCCAGGCTCCACCTACCACCTCGACGGCCGCCACGTCACCGATGCGCCGGCCTTCCACTGCGCGCTGGGCGAGGCGGTGAACGGCCCCGGCGGCTACTTCGGCCACGACCTGAACGCCGTCGCCGACTGCCTGCGAGGCGGCTACGGCGCCGAGCCGCCCTTCACTCTCGTCTGGCACGACGCGGACGTCGCCCGTACCTGCCTCGGCGTGACACCGTGCCGCGACCGCAGACCCCCGACTTTCGAGGAACTGCTCCACTTCCTCACCGCGAACGGCGTCGACGTACGCATCGCCTGATGGGTTATCCACAGGCCGCCCGATTGTCAGTGGCGCGCTGCATCATGAAGCCATGACCGAAATCGAGCAGTTGCTGGCACGGGTCGGTACGGAGGCCCGCAACACCCGCCCGTGGGGCTGGCCCTCGCTCCCCGACCCCGTGGACGCGACGACGGTCACCCGCGCCGAAGCCGTCCTGGGCTTCACTCTGCCGCCACTGCTCGCCGCGCTCTACCTACAGATAGGGGACGGCGGCTTTGGTCCGGAGTACGGCCTGTTGCCGCTGCTCGACGGCTCCCCGTCCGGCGAGCCCGCCGCCGTCCCGCAGTACCTCGCCCACCGGGAGAGCGGCCGACAGGACCCCGACTGGCCCTGGCCGGAGGGCGTCCTGCCGATATCCCACTGGGGCTGCGGGATGTACGCGTGCGTGGACTGCCGCAGCCCCCGGGGCACGGTCCTGCTCTTCGAGCCGAACGCCGACGAGGCCGACCACGCCTGGTACGTGGACGCACCCGACCTAGAGGCGTGGCTGGACACCTGGCTGGAAGGCTCCGGCTGGTACGAGGAGTCCCACGACGACACGGACTTGGCCCCTTGGCCCGACTTCCGCATACGCACGGCGGCTGCACAGGCTTCGTAGCGACCTGCCCGCCACCGACGCCCCGCCGGCGGCTACCGCGAGGCCGCCCACCCCGTCACGCCGTATGCCACCCACCCCGTCACGCGGTACGCCGCCACCCCCTCACGCCATACGCCGCCACCCCCACCCCCAGCACCGCCGCGCCCACGACCACTGAAAGCGCCGGAAGCGCGAACGCCAGGGTCACGCACCCGACGAGTCCCACCACCGGCACCAGCCGCGCCGCCGGGGCGGTGCTCAGGGTCCACGCCGACGCGTTGGCCACGGCGTAGTACGCCAGTACACCGAAGGAGGAGAACCCGATCGCGCCCCGCACGTCCACCGTCGCGGCCAGCGCGGCGACCACCGCGCCCACGGCCAGCTCCGCCCGGTGCGGCACCTGGAAACGCGGATGTACGTCCGCCAGGGCGCCCGGCAGATGACCGTCGCGGGCCATGGCCAGCGTCGTCCGTGAGACGCCCAGGATCAGGGCGAGGAGCGAGCCGAGAGCGGCCACGGCCGCACCCACCCGTACCACCGGCACCAGCCCCGGCACACCGGCCGTCCGCACCGCGTCGGCCAGCGGCGCCGAGGCGCGCCCGAGCCCCTCCGGCCCCAGCACCGAAAGGACCGCCACCGCGACCGCCGCGTACACCACGAGCGCGACACCCAGAGCCGTCGGGATCGCGCGCGGAATGGTGCGCGACGGATCCCGTACCTCCTCACCGAGCGTCGCGATCCGCGCGTATCCGGCGAACGCGAAGAACAGCAGCCCCGCCGCCTGAAGCACCCCGCCCGCGCCACCGGAGACCCCGACGTCCAGCCGCCCCGCTTCGGAGGTGTCCGATCCGAGACACACGACCACCACGGAGGCGAGGACCGCGAGGACCACCGAAACGATCACCCGGGTCAGCTGGGCGGACTTGTGCATGCCGCCGTAGTTCACCGCGGTGAGGGCCACCACGGCCCCGACCGCCACCGCGTGCGCCTGCCCCGGCCAGACGTACGCGCCCACGGTGAGCGCCATCGCCGCACAGGAGGCTGTCTTCCCGACGATGAACGACCAGCCCGCCAGATACCCCCAGAAGGCGCCGAGACGCTCACGCCCGTACACATAGGTGCCACCGGAGGCGGGATACAGAGCGGCCAGCCGTGCCGAGGACATCGCGTTGCAGTACGCGACCACGGCCGCGATCGCGAGCCCGAGGAGCAGACCGGACCCGGCCGCCCGTGCGGCGGGGCCCAACGCCGCGAAGATCCCGGCACCCACCATCGATCCGAGCCCGATGACCACGGCGTCCCCGACGCCCAGGGTGCGCCGCAACTCGGATCCGGACTCTGCCATGGGCGGCACCCTACTGATCGCTGCAACCGACCGCCGCCGATGAGGCGTCTTTCCCGACAACGCGCCACGAACACCAGCACGACCACCGGCTGCTCGAACTCGAAGGCATGAGACAGCAGGTCCGGAGCAGGATCACAGCACAAGCACAGCGCGGAGAGGCAGGTTCAGGGCATGGGCATCATCAGCTGGATCATTCTGGGACTGTTGGCCGGAGCCATCGCCAAATTCCTGCTGCCGGGCCGCGACCCGGGCGGCTTCATCGGAACGACCGTCATCGGCATCGCGGGCGCCTTCATCGGCGGCTGGATCTCCGCGCGCTGGCTGGACCACCCGATCGCCAAGCAGTTCTACGACGGCGCCACGTGGGCCGCCGCAATCGGCGGCTCGCTCGTTCTGCTCATCCTCTACCGCATCCTGTTCGGCGACTCGCGCCGTTGAGCGCACGCCCCGAGGCCGCAGCCAGCAGGCGAGAAGGGTGGGCACCCCCGGGGGCCCACCCTTCCTCGTACGCGGAACTTTCCTTGTACGCGCAATGAACCACCGGCCGAAGCCGGTCGGAGGCCGATGGCTACCGGTAGTTCACGTACTGCAGCGCGAAGTCGAAGTCCTTGCCCTTGAGCAGTGCCTGCACGGCCTGCAGGTCGTCACGGCTCTTCGAGCTGACGCGCAGCTCGTCGCCCTGCACCTGCGCCTTCACGCCCTTCGGGCCCTCGTCGCGAATGATCTTCGCCACCTTCTTCGCGTTCTCCTGGGAGATGCCCTCCTCGATGGACGCGAAGATCTTGTACTCCTTGCCGGAGAGCTGGGGCTCGCCCGCGTCCAGCGCCTTCAGCGAGATACCGCGCTTGACCAGCTTGGTCTCGAACACATCGAGGATGGCCTTGACCCGCTCCTCGGAGTTCGCCTCCATCAGGATCTTCTCGCCGGACCAGGAGATGGAGGCGCCCACGTTCTTGAAGTCGTAGCGCTGCGAGATCTCCTTGGCGGCCTGGTTGAGGGCGTTGTCGACCTCCTGCCGCTCGACCTTCGAGACGATGTCGAAACTGGAGTCGGCCATGTCCTGTGGCTCCTTGTATCGGGGTGCGTAGGGGCGGCCGTCGAGCCCGGCGTAGGTCCCCGGCCGCATCCGCATAAGCCTAGCCACCCCCTCCCCTCCAAGCGCAGATCAATCGGGTGGCGAAGCACCCCCGAGCATCGGGTATCGTTTACGTCGTTGCCAGGGAGCACCGCCGAAAAGCGGTCCTCAGGGCAGCAACCCCGGCGGTGTGCCCGAGCGGCCAAAGGGAGCAGACTGTAAATCTGCCGGCTCAGCCTTCCCAGGTTCGAATCCTGGCGCCGCCACACGACCGAAAGGGTCTGTGACCAGCAGCAATGCTGATCACGGACCCTTTCGTCGTTCCAGAGGCGTGCAGCATCGATTTAGCCGCTTTTTCCCACTGTGTCTCACCCTGACTCGCGTGCTGACCAGCCCGTGTGGGGCAGGCGTGGGGCAGCCTTCGGGCCTCCTACCTACCGTTTCTCAGTGTCGCTTCAATCCGGGCATTTGCCGTGGCCGCGGCGCCGTCGAGGCACTTTGCGTAGACCCTGAAGAGGACGGCCACGCTGTGACCGGCGCGGGCGGCGACCACCTGTGGTTCGACGCCGGAGCTAAGCCACGTGGAGACGGCGGCGTGGCGAAGGTCATACGGGCGCTTGGCGAGCAGAGAGGCGCGCTGGGCAGGGGTGAGGGCGCGAGCGCGCGCCTCTGCCCACACCTCGCCGTATCCGGTGTCCTGGATGAGCCCGCCCCGCTGTGTACGGAACAGTCGGTCGTCCGGGGCGATGCCGTAGGCCGTGACGTGCCATCGCAGCAGGGCGACCAGGTCGGGCGGGATCGGGACCGCGCGGACCGCCTTTCGAGGGCGGTGCTTGAGCCCACGCCGGTCGTGTGCCTCGCCGCTGTCGGTCCACGCGGAGCCCGACCGAGGGCGCGTCTCACGCAGGCGCAGAGTGCCCCATCCGCGCCGCGGCAGGTCGCAGTCCTGCATGCGGAGTCCGATGACCTCGGCCGGCCGTGCCGCCGCGTAGTACATGCACCCGAAGAACGCCACCAGGCGTCGTCCCCGGGCACTCTGCACGCGTACGGCGTCGAGCAGGGCGAGAGCCTGGCGAGGGTCGGGCACACAGGCGGGGTCCAACTCCTCTTCCACCTGCTCCGGTGCCTTCCACTGGACCTGGGGAAGCGGGTTGTCGAGCAGACGCCCGGCGTCGACTGCGTAGCCCAGCGCGTTGTGGAAGATGGCGCGCTTCCTGCGGATGGTCGACGCGGACGCTGTGGCGCCGTCGAGCTTCTTCGTCAGGGCGTCGAGGGCTGCACGAACTTGCATCCGGTCGGCCAAGGCTGATGTGGGCAGAGACTTGCGCTCGAACCAGGCAAGCACCTTGGCCACGTCGTCTGGGAGTTCCTCGTCGCGGCGGCTCACGTTGAAGGCCCAGCTGTACAGAGCGGTCCGAACGGTCCTGACGTCGGCCATGCCCTTGGTGTCCTTGACCAGAGCGGGCGTCACCGTAGCCATGGCTTCCGCGAGCGTCCGCCGCGTAGAGCCAGGGGAGTGCTTCCACTTCATCTCGATGTACTCGCGAGCGTGCTGGTACCAACTCACGTCGTCGCGCTCCCGCAGTTCCGTGAGGGGCAGACCGGTGGCTTCGTCGAACGGCTCACCCGCATGCACAGCCCGCAACAACTCGGCCCTGCGGCCGTCAGCCAGCGTCTTCGTGCGGAACGTCTGGGAGTGCGGGGTCTCGGCTGTCTTCCAGCGCAGCTCCGCCGAGGTCTGCCCGCGGTCCTTACGCTGCCGGACGGACCAGATCCGAATGTCGTATGTCTTCCCCATTTGGGGCCCTTCTACGTGGGAAGGGCCCGGCATGAGCCGGGCCCCTCGGGTGATCAGTAGGCGGCAGCGTGGCCGTTCAGCCAGTCGTCCAGGTCAGCGCGACGCACGCGCAGGTGGCCGTTCGGCAGCTTTACGAGCCGGGGTGCTTGACCGCGGGCGCGCATGCGGTAGAAGGCTGCGCGGCTCATCTGTATCTCGTCGAGGACTTCGGGGAGTTTGAGCATCTGGGAGCGAGCCATCGTTGCTTCTCCTCGGTCTCTGCCTTCTTGGGGAATCCGCCACGTCCGCCACGCCGCCACATCGCAGGTCAGAGCCTTGATCGTGTGGCGGATAGCGTTTTTGTGGCGGATAGGTGCCGCCACACCTGGGGGATGCGGCGGCACCGGGAGGGCCGGTTTGGTCAGCCGGCGAGGACGGGCTGTGTGGCGGTTTCCGCGGACGTGTGGCGGATGGCGGTGGCGGTATCCGCCACGGATTCACCCCTGCTGACCTGCGGTGTGGCGGACGTGGCGGACGTGGCGGATTCTCCGGGGGGTGGAGGGCAGTACCTCACCCACGCGTCCGCGAGGTCCTCCGCGTAGTAGCCCTTCGGGAAGCCCGACGGGGTGCGGATGCCGCGCGACTTGATCGGCTTGTTCGCTTGGGTGACGTACTGCCCCAACAGCCGTCCCAGAGTGCGGGAGTTGATCGGCTTGTCGTCCAGATCGCCCCACAGGCCGTCGTCCATGCGGAGCAGGCACTCGATGATCGCGGCGGTCGGCATGCGGTCCGCGCCGCAGAACACCTTGTCCCGCAGGTCCGTCAACAGCCTGATGCCGATGGAGGATTCGTCGTTGTCGTGGGCTGCGCTGATCAGTTCCACACAGGCGGCACGCGCCCGTGCCGGCCAGTCGCCCCCGGCTGCGTCCGCGACGGCGAGCAGGGGCTCCCACACATCGGCGGGCCGGTCGGTCACGCCCTCGGGCATCTCGGGCCACGCGTTCGCCACCCGGTCGCGGACGGTGTCCGCCCACTTGGCGAGCCGATCCCGCAGGGCGTGGCCTTGCTTCTCGTGGGTGCGCTGCCGGTAGGGCTCAACTTTCTCGTTGGGGGCGCGCTTGCGCATGCGGACGATGACCGCGCGCGTGAGAACGGTGTTGGGCAGGGAACCGAGCCCGGCCATGGCGACCGCACAGTAGGAATCGAAGACCTGCGCGTTCTGGTTGGAGCCTTCACCGACGCAGCGCAGGGCGCCGCCGATGCGCCGGTATCCGGCGTTCAGGAAGCCACGCAGGGCCTCATCGGCGCCGGCCCTGGGACCGAAGATCGTGTCCACCTCGTCGAACAGCACGGTGGGCAGTCCTTCGGCCGAGTCGACCAGCCGGTAGAGGGCATTGGCGGATGCGGACACGGTGGCGACCGGTCGGGGGGTGAGCAGTTCCACGATCTCCAGCGCCCGCGACTTCCCCGACCCGGGCTCCGGGGACAGGAACGCGATCCTTGGCGTCGTCTCGAAGCACTCGATCAGATGGGCGTGCGCGTCCCACAGGGTCACGGCGACGAAGGCGGCTTCCCCGGGGAAGACGTTGAAGCGGCGGTGGAAGGCTTCCACCTCGTTGAGCAGGGCCGCACCATCGATCTGCGGTGCAGGCGGGGTGGTGCTGGTCATGCTGTCTTCCTCCCTTCCTGGGAGCTCCGGAGCGGGCAGGTGTCGCGGTGGGCTTCGTGGTCGGCGATCAGCGCCCGCACGTCGGCGTGGCCCGCGGCAGTGCGGTGGCGTGCGCATGCACAGGTAGAGAGCGCGGTCGGCGTGCGGCGATGGGGCGTGCGGACGACCAGCCACGCGATCGGCCGGCGTCCGTCATCGGCTCGGGCTTCGCCCTCGGTGAGGACGGTGAAGGCAAGAGCTGAAAGGACGCCTTCGGCGTCGCCCTTCGGCCGCACACCCGCCGGTGTTCCTTGTCTGTCGTTGGCGGAGTCGCGGGCTGTGCGGGTGGGGTTGGTGCTCTTAGTAGGGGGCGGGCTGGTCATGCGGCCCTCCGCTGCGGGTTGTGGGCGATGGACCAGTCCAGGCCGCGGGTGATGACGTCGTCGTAGTAGCGCTGCGGCTGTGTGGCGTTGCCCGCTGCCGCCCTACTAAGAGCCTCCTCAACCTGTCCGCGGTCGAGGCCGCCGGATGCCACCAGCCGTCCCAGAGCGCGCGCGGCCCGCAGCAGCGTGGCATTGCGCACCCCGTCCGCGGCGTGGGCAACGTTGGCGGTCTCCGCGCGGAGCGCTGCTGCGGCGTACCCATTGGCGCTCTTCATGAAGTGCGCGATGGCGTAGTGCGGTCGCTCTGGCCGGTCGGTGAGCGCCTTGTGGAGCCATTCGGGCAGTGGGGCGGGGGGCCGGTCATCCACGAGGGTGTAGGCGCCCTGGGGGGTGGTGCTGGCGGGGGCGACGACGTAGCCGCCCCAGCCGCGGGTGTCGATGTGATGGGCCAGCCGTCCAGCGGTGGAGTGCAGCCGTACGCCGGGAGGCTGGGTGAAGTACAGGTGCTGGCCCCCGCTGGGAGTCCGCACCTGGTAGGTGGGCGGGATGTTCTGGCCGGCGCGCTCGCAGAGCGCCAGGAAGTTGGCGGCGCCGTCAGGCGTTCCTTCCTGTTCTTCGGGCTTGAGGGTGTCGAGGTCGACGACCAGGAGCCCAGAGGGGCCGGTGGCAATGCCGATGTTGTAGGGCTGCTGCGTCCACGCGGTGGTGAGCAGGTCCACATCGGTGGTGGCGCGCTGCTCGGGCTTGCGGTGCCCGTCGGTGCAGCGGCCGGTGCGGGGACAGTGCTTCTCGGCGTGCCCGGCGGGCCGCTTGTCCTGGAAACGCAGAGGGATGACGTGCCAGTCGCGGCGAGCCGCGTCCAAAGCCCAGGCGAGCAATTCCAGTTTGGGCAGGCCGGCAGCGGGGGTCTGATTCATGCTGCGCTCCGGTCGGTCAGCAGCAGTTGGCGCTGGGTGGGGATGGCGTTGATGACGCGCTCGCGCCACTTCAGGGCGTAATCGATGCAGTTGGCGCAGTTCTTGTGCGTGTGGCCGGTCAGCGGCGGGCGGCGGCGGGCGTGGGAGCTCCAGGCAGCGGAGTCCGCGGAGGCCAGGAGATGCCCGACGCGTTCCAGACCGAGGATCTTGAAGCCAAAGCCGTGCAGCCTGAAGCCGTGGGCGGCCATCGCGGTGACGATCGCGGCACCCTCGCGGGTGGACTGCAACCGGCACACCGACCCGAGCCCGACAACCGGTTCGGCTCGCAGGTCGACGCCGGCGTCCTTGTACAGCTCCACGCAGTGCTCGTACTCGGGGATGCTGCGCCCCTGGAGGACGGGGGCAATGCGCAGGTCAGGGGCGACGGAGCGCAGTTCGAGGAAGTTGGCCACGGTGCGGCGCTGGTGTTCGGCGACGCTGAGGTGGGTGCCGACGAAGTACTGGCCGCCGAACCAACCGCCGTTGATGATGGCGTCCTCGCACATCCAGTCCTGTGGGGCGGCCCAGTCGTAGGGGCCGACGTGCTCCCAGATGCGGCGCAGGTCATCGACGTACTGGCGGGGCGGACGGGTCCAGGTGCCCTTGTTCTTCAGCTCCATGAAGCCGCCGGAGTCGACGGCGTAGGGGCCTTGGGCTTCGTCCCACTTGACGGCGCGGTCGAAGTGCTCGGACTTCAAGAACAGCGGCTTGTCGGTGAGGCGCAGCCAGTGGCGTTTGTGGGTGGTCAGGTAGAACCGCATCCCGGGCGCCGCGGGATCTCCCGCCGGCGGCCTTTCGGCTTCCTGGTGTAAGGCTCGCCGGATGTCGGAGGCTTGAGTCATGCTGGAGACCTCCACAGGTCTGTTGAGGGTCTGGTGGACAAGGGCGGCCCCGATTCATTGGCGTGAGACGGGGGCCGCCCTTGGCGTTGCTAGAAGGGGGGCTCTTCGCTGTGCTGCGAGGCTCCCGGGGTGTCGCCGGTCTTGGCCCACGGGTCATCGCCGGCCGGGCCGGACTGCGGAGCGCGCTTGGCGTTGATGGTGACGGTGGTGAACCGGATGGAGGCGCCGATGTCGTCGATCTCGACGGCGAGCATGGAGCGCTTCTCGTCCTGCTCGGTGGTCCAGTCGTGCTGCCGCATCCGCCCGTTGGCCACGACGCGGGAGCCCTTCTTGAGGCTTTCGGCGATGTGCTCGGCCAGCATGCGCCAGGCGGCGCAGCGGTAGAACGCGGTGGTGCCGTCCTTCCACTGGTTGGAGGTGCGGTCGAAGCTGCGCGGGGTGACGGCGATGGTGAACTTGGCGAGCGCGGCCCCGCCCTCGGTGAACTTCAGTTCCGGGTCGCCGGTCAGGTTGCCGACGATGGTGATCGGGGTCTCTCCGAACGACATGCGGTCTCCTCAGCGGTGGTTGATGGTGCCGTTAGCCCGGCCGAAGAAGCCGGTAGCCGTGATGTTCTGGGTGATCTGTGCCGGGCCGGTGGGGCGGCGTGCGGCGCGCAGGATGACCGGGATGGCGACGACGCCGGCGGCGATGAGAGCGACGGCGGACCACAGGGCGTGGCTCATGGCGATCAGTCCCGGTGCGGCGTAGGAGATGCCGACGGACGCGGCGGCGACACCGAACCCGACGGTGGGAGCGAGCAGGGCGGTGGTCTTGGCCCACGCCGGAATCGGCTGCACCACCGCTACGGGCCGCGCTGTGTGGGTGGGGGGCTGGGTGTAGGCGAGGGTGCGCATCCCGCCGGGCAGGGTGACCACCTGTACGCCGGGCGGGAGTTCCTCGGGAAGCATCCGCGGCGGCTGGCTCCAGTCAGCCTGGTAGGCCAGCGGATGGGGCCGCGGCCGGTTAGCGGTGGTGATCTCGTACGAGCTTTCGGGGTGCACAACGGGGTCCCTTCGGCAAGGGGCGGGGGTGGCGTTGCGTGACGGGTGTGCGGGGGCTACTGGGTAGTGGGTAGTGGGGTCCCCAGTGGGGAAGCCCTGCTCAAAGCCCCTGTGCGCCCCAGTAGGGGCCTTTAGCGGGTAGTGGGGCGTTCCCCGCTACCCACTACTCAGTAGCGCTGCGTGCGGACGCTCAGGCGTGGTCGGGGTGGACGTAGACCGAGTGCGGGCCGTTGTCCCGGTAGACCAACTGGCCCCGTTCGACTGCGGCTTGCAGGGCGGCGCGGACGGTCTTGCGGTCCTTGCCGGCCAACTCTGCGACCGCGGAGGGCTTCATGCCCTCCGCGCCGGTCGCCTTGATCGCTTCCAGCGCGGCGGGCAGCCATGCCGGGCCGTGCTCCCGCTCACCCCGCAGCGCGGACAGGTTCAGCCCGTCTCCCGAAGCCGGCGGGCCATCCTCGGAGGCCCGCGGTTCGGGCGCGGTGGCGAACTGGGCGTCGATCTGTGCCCGGAACTGCCGCAGCATCTCGTCCGCCTCCGAGCCCTGCTCCGCTCGGGGGCCACTCAGCGCGGACAGGTTCAGCCCACCCCCGCCCCCGCCCGAAGGCGCACCGCCCGTTCCGTCGTCGGGGGTGTGCTCGCGCATCCACGCGGTGCGGTCGGCGTCCCAGCGGCGGGCGTAGGCGGGCCCGGCTGCCTTGGCGGACACCGCATCGAGCACGGGATGCCGGTCGCTGGTGGCGGCGATGATCTCGCGGATCTGGTTGGGCAGGATCCGCCACGCCTTGAACAGCGCGGCCGGCGACTCGGGGGTGCCCATGAACCCGGCGCCCTTGAACGGGGCCTGGTCCACACGCAGGCCGCGGGAGCCGGGGAACATCTTGCCCAGGTCCATGCCCTCGGTCTCCCCGCCGGTGAGGGCGACACGGACCTTCGCCTCCCGGCGGATCATTAGGTTGCCCAGCACCGCCCCGGTGGCTCCGAGGGCGGTCAGGACGGTGCGCACGCCCATGGCGCGGGCGATCCGGATGACTTCCAGGATCTTTTCCGCGAGCTTGCGCATCGCTCGGTCCGAGCTGGCGAGGATCTCCGCGCCCTCATCGATCACCAGCATGATCTGAGGGATCGTCCGGCTGATGGGCAGCAGATCCGTGTTCGCCTTGGCCAACAGGTCCTGATAGCCCATCTTGCGCTGCTTGGCGACACGGACCGCGGTCTCCAGCATCGCCATGGCTTCGTCGTAGGTTCCGGCAAGCCAGTCGATCCCCGGCCGCACCGCCTTGCGCTCCGGGGTCTCGATCTCCCCGTTCAGCGCCGGGAGGACCCAGGGCAGGCCAGCGGATCCGGCGTTCAGGTCGATCACCCAGGTCAGGACGTCCTCGGCGCGGGCGAACCCGGCCAGGATCGTGTGGACCATGTTCGTCTTGCCCGAACCGGTCGGACCGACGACCAGCGCGCACTGCTCGCGCAGGTAGGCGAGGATGCTCGCCGCATTCGTCCGGTACCCCCACGGGATCCCGGTCAGCAGGGAAAGCGTGCCGTAGTCGGAGGGGTAGGTGCGCTCTTCCTGAAGGACGTTGACCGTGGTCACGTCGATGATGACGCGGCCCTGGTCGATGCCGGGGGACGCGGTGGCGGTGCAGCCGTGCGGCAGCCGCGCGTCCGCGGACAGCCGCGTCGACTCGGCGGCGATCTTGGCGTAGGTGGCGCCGCCCTGGGGGAGTTCGGCGTCAATGGAGAACCCGGCCCCGGTCGGCCACTGCTCGACACCCAGCACGCGCACGGTGATCCCGCACACCCGCTGGATGCGCTCCACCCACTCCGCGGCGATCGCCCGGCGCTCCGCGGACAACTCCCGCGCAATCTGCCGCTCCGCTGCGGCGGTGGCCTCTTCCTCGCGGGCCTCCTCGAACAGCGCGGCCGAGCGGGCGGCGGCCCCGATGCCGACTCCGATGGTGGCCAGGGAGCCGAGGGCGGCCCAGGTGAGGGGGCCGTGGGTCATGGCCCAGGTGGTCCAGCCGGCGCCGACGAGCCAGGAGGCGGCGCGGGTGGCGAGGGTGCGGCCGGCGTTGCGGACCCGCAGGCCGACGATGGTGTGGCCGAGGGCGCCGGCGGCGCCCACAGCCAGCGCCCATCCGGGGGGCATGGCGGTGGCGGCGCCGGTGGTGGCGACGGCAAAGGCTCCGGTGGTGGCGGACAGGGCGCCGGTCACGGGTCCGTGACCAGCAGCCCAGTCCAGCACCGGGCCACTGCCCTGCTGTTTGGCGGTGGCGGTGCTCATCTCAGACGTTCCAACCCTTCTCTGCCTGCGGTCCGTTGCGGGGGTCCTCGTGCCGGGCGATGTCCTGCGCGTGGACCTGCCTGAACAGCGGGCCCATGTCCTCCGCCACGGCGACGGCGCTCATCAGGGCGCCGAAGATGTCGTTGAAGGCGTCCGCGACTTCCTTCTCCAGCGGGAATTCGTTGTCGGAGCGCTCGGCGAGGATCTTCATCACGTTCGCCACGCTGGTCAGCGCGGCCGGGAGGCCTTCGACCATGGCGAGGATCTCCATGGCGTCCTCGGGGTCGTAGGAGTTGGCGGCCTGCTCCATCTCGGAAGCGACCTCTTCGAACCGGAAGCCGGACACGTTCTCTCCTTCAATGACAGGCGTGTTCGTGCTGATCGGAACCTGTACGGCGGGCCGTTGAACGTGGTCGGCGATGCCGTCGGTGCCGTCCTGGGTGGCCTCGGCATCCGCTGCGGCCTCCTGGTCGTGCAGCTCCTCGCGGATCGCGTCGTCGCGGAGGTTGCGCTGCTCGCGGGCGGTCTGGCAGAGGCGCCGGTACAGGCGCCGGCCGGGGTGGATGAGCCACGGCAGCTTGAACTTGCGGCCGATCGGGCTGGTCAGGAAGCCGAGCAGGCCGACCGGGAGGGCGAGCAGGGCGGCGAGCAGGCGGCGACCGTGGAAGCGGGCCGCAGAACGCTGCAGTGCTTGCCTTGCTGCCCTGCGGGCGGGTGCCTTGCGGACCGCGCTGCGCTGCGCGTCGACGGTGGCGCGGGCCTTGTTGTCCCGCCGTGCGCGGTTCTTGGCGATCGCCGCATCGCGTACAGCACGGGCCTTATGAGCCGTGCCACCGAGCATCTGACCGGCCAGACCACCCGAGCGGCCGGCGCCGCCTGTGGTCTTGGCGTTGCGGCGGGCATCGGCGACCGCGCGGCGGGCCGCGGTGGTCTGCGCCCGCTGCCCAGCCCGCGACCCGCCCGCAGCCTGCTGCGCCGCACGCAACGCCCGCACTTGGCCGGCCCGGCCCGCAGCCTTACCCGCACCACCGTGCGCGCGCTTGGGTGAACCGTGCGCGGCACCGTTGCGGGTCTTGCCGTCCGTAGCGGTACTGGCATGACCTGCGACGGCGCCCGTCCCACGGCGATGCTGGCCCGGCACACGGCCGGAGCGGGAGGCGAGCGAACGGCTCCCGGCCCCGGCCCTGCCCGCGCCGCCATGGCGCAGGCCTGTGGTGCGGGCGGCGGTCCGGCCTGCGGTGCGAGCAGCAGCGCGCCGCGTCTCGCGGCGTGCGTTGGGTGTGCGGGAGCGGGCGGCTGCCACCGTTCCGAGGACAACGGCCCCGGTAGCGGCCACCATGGCGGCGATCGGACCGCCCGCGAGGGACGCGGCGGCGACCATGCCAACGGTCGTGTTCGCACCCGACAGAGCCAGGGGTATTACCGGCCAGCCACCGGGCGTGTGGTCAACCTCTGCCGAGGCGGACGTGGGGGCGGGCGGGGTGTTGAGGGGCGGGGGTGGTGCGGTGGGGGCAGCCTCGACGGCTACCGGTTCTGTGCTGAGTTCCGTCATGCTGGAGTGCTCCGTCTCGAAGAGGTCGGGGTGCCGGCGCGGCCCTTTGGCCTGCAAGCGCGGGGCCGCGCCGGGCTGAACTAGAACGCGTCCGGCTCCAGCGAGAAGAACAAGACGGTGAAGTCGCCGTGGCCCAGCTCGTCCGCGGCGATAGCCCGGATCTCCTGGTAGGCCTGAGAGCGGGAGAAGTACGCGGGGTCGAAGGTGGCGACCGACGACACGGTCAGCTGCTCGCCGCTGCGGGTCTGGACGGTCAGGACGTAGTGGAAGCCGACGGCCTTACCGGCGACGGCGGTCTGGGTGCTCACAGAGCAACTCCTCACGAGGTGACGGATGTTCAGGCGGTGCACTGTTCCTCGGCCGTGATGCACATGCCGCAGATCCCGTAGGAGCGGGGGATGCAGTAGCCGACGTCGAGACGGCACTTCGGACAGGTGCGGCGGGCGAGCATCGCCAACGCGAGCGCGCCCCACTTTCGGGAGGTCATCGGCCTAACGGGCTTGGCCAGGTCGATGCGGTAGAGATAGGCGACCTGGTGACCACCGGCCCGCCGGTTGACCCGCATGAGTTGCGCGGCGATCGGCTGACCGCCCGGACGTAAGCCCCGGCCGCGAAGCTGACGGCGGGTGGCCAGCCCCTTCGGGGCAAGGCGGTAGGGGTAGGCGGGGATGCCGTAGCGGAGTCCGGTCGGGTCGTAGCAGTCGGCGTAGACCGCGCTCACGGGGTGTTCTCTTCCTGCGACATGAGCGCGCCCCACGCGGTCCGTACGCGCTGTTCCCCGCCCACGTAGCCGGCCGCCCGGAACGAGGCGACGGCCTGCCGGTAGGACAGCGGCGGGTCGACCAGGTAGCGCAGGTGACGCAGCACCACGATCAGCTGTGCGTCGGACAGCGGCACGCCCGGCTCCGGGGTCGTCACGCCCGTGACGGCCGCCACCTCATCCAGCGTCACGGCGCCCTCGACGGGCAGCCGCACCGTGTCCTCCTCGGCCTCTGGTGCGACGGGTGCGCCGTCCGGCGTCACGGGCGTCACGGCCTCCGGCGTCACGGGCGTGACGGGCTCCGAAACGATCGTCTTCGCAGTGGGCTTGACCTGCGTGTCTTCCGGTGTCACGGGGGGCGTGACGCTCTCGACGGACACGGTCTCGATCGCGGGGGTTTCCCGGGTGGGTGCGGCCTCGACAGCGGGTGCCGTCATGGGCAGAGCGAACATGCCCGCAAGGGCCGCGCCCGCGCCGGCTGTCATCCGCTCACGCTGCACATCGACCAGGTGCGAGCCGAGTTGGGCGTCACCCGTGCCGACACGCTTTGCGAGCTTCCACGACTCCAGCTCGGACGCCTTGCGGGCGTTCTCGTCGGGGTGGTTCGCCGCGCGGGCCCGGTGGTACGCGAGCCGCTGCATGACCTCCGCGTTGCGGCGTTGGGCCTCGGCGTCAACTCCGGTGCGGTAGACCACGATCCGGCGGGCCAGCAGGCCCATGCCCTCCGCGGACACGCACATGGCCATCGGGGTGATGGCGAACACCACGGCCTCCGTGGTCGTCTTCGCCACGGCCGCACCCGTGAGGGAGGCCATGGCGGGAAGGGTCCACAGACCGATCCGCACGGCTGCCGGGGAGGACTGGCCCAGCATGGTCAGACCCACCAGGGTCAGCGCCAAGACCAGCGTCGCGCCCTCACCCGCGGCCACGACACCGAGCGCGGTGGCGGAGCGGTGGAAGACGCTCGTGATGTTGCTGTAGGTGCCCACCGCGCCCAGACCGCCGAACGCGACCATGGGCACCGCGGTGGCGCATAAGACGAGTGTCTGGCCCCTGCTCAGGGACTTCGTGGAGGTGGTGTCCATCACGCCGCCTCGCCAGAGTCGAGGCGGTTGGACAGGTCCCGGCGTACGGTCAGCACCTTGTTGCAGGCGCGGCGAATACGCCGCTGGTCCAGCTCGGAGGGCGTGCGGTCCAGCAGGCTGATGCGGACGTCCAGCAACTCGACTTCCGCGAAGATGAGCGGGAGCTCCCGCTCGATCGCGTCCAGCTCGGCGTCCGTCGGCTCGCGGTCGAACTCGTCGGCGGTAACAACCGCCTGAACAGCAGCGATGTGCTTCATGGGTCGTAGCTCCTTAACCGGTGGAACGGCCCGAACAGCGGCTCCCGGGGCGCCACCTGGGAGCCGCGCGCCGTTGAAGTCGGGTACATCCGGCTCCCCACGCCCCGCCCGTATGACCACCAGGGCCAGACGGGCGGGGGAGGCAACCGACCGCAGCAGAGATCCGCGCTGCGGAGGCGGGCCGGCTTTACCGGCTTGCCGTTTGCCACGGCAGGCCGGTCCCGAGCCGGAGAATCGGGCGCGTCATCGTGACTGCTCTGACGCCAGCAGGGCGGCGCACACCAGGTGGCATCACCAAGGGCTGACCTCCAGGAATGGAGGGATGATCCCGAGGGATGTTGTCCAGAGCCGGTGCGCGGGGAAGTGGCCGCCGACGAATCTCGCCCGGTCGTCACGGGAACGGGGAATTGCACCCCGTCGATCTAGAACGCTGTTGAGTTGTCAAAGATCCGCCGCTTCCTTCGAGCCCGTTTCACGGAGCCCTCAGGGCGTTGGTGCAGGTCAATCAGGCTTTGCAAGCGCTCGGTCCCTGTCGAGGCCAAACCGCCTGCTCAACTCTGTCTCAGAGTGCACTGTGAGGCACAGTGCGTCAAGTCTGCTTACGGAACAAGGAGCGTGGGGCGCTGGTTCTACCTCTGCGACTTAGGCACTATGAGGCAGAGACCGAGACGAGACTTGGGGTGCAGATGGTCGAGTGGACCGGCAGATTTGCCTATAAGCAGGTGGCCGACGACCTGCGCCGAAGGATCGCGGATGACGAGTTCGCCGAGAGCGGGCAGCTTCCCTCGCTCGCTCAGATCCAGAAGCGCTACGACGTCACAGTGACCGTTGCCCGCGCCGCCATCCGTCAACTGACGACGGACGGCCTCGCGGTAAGCCACCAAGGCAAGGGAGCCTTTTTGACTCCGGATGCCGCACGGACCGCACAGCTCGCCGATCCGGTCGGGACCGTGACGGAGCTGCGCCAGGAAGTCGAAAAGCTGAGGACCGAGGTCGGGGAGCTGCGCCGACGCATCGCGACCCTCGAAGGAAACTGAGCTTCCCGCAAGCCGGGGTGGGTGAGTGGCTGCGCCATGGGGCATGTGCACCTCCTCGTTCGGTGTGGGCACAAGTTCACCGCCACGGCGCGAAACCCGGTATCACGTATCACTACCTGAGAAAGTCTCGGCACTTTTACACATCCGCTTATACATGCTCTATCACGACGTTCCATGAGCCTACTCGGACCGCTACACTCGCGGCTCCGAATAGCTATCTAGGAGGGGCAGATGGCTCGGCAGCACCCGGATTGGAACCCCGAACTTCTTCGCAAGCACCGCGAACAGATCGGGCTCACCCTGGAAGACACGGGGGAAAAGCTTCGCGAAATCGCGGAGCGTCACGGCTTCAATATTGCCGCGAACTTCCAAACCATCTGGGGCCACGAGAAAGGGTCGGTATATCCGGGTCCGCATTACCGGCGGGCCTATTGCCGACTCTACCGACGCAATGAAGCGCAACTTGGCTTCCGTCGAGCCCTGCCCGGAGAGGATGCCCCCGTGGAGTCCGCCGCCGCACAGCTTCCCGCCCCGCGAGCACAAACACACGACGAACAGCCGCAAGCCGTACGGCAGGCACTCAGTAGCATTCGAGACGGTACAGACGGCGTCGACAGCGAGGCGCTGCGAAACCGAGTTGTCGACGCATGGCAGCGCCGGACGAGCGGCGGTGCCACTGACGGCCCCACGGTCGTGCTGGTCGGCGGGTTCGCTGGCTCCGGGAAGTCCGAGTTCGCTAAATTCCTCGGCGGCCTGACTGGATGGCCGATCCTCGACAAGGACTCGCTGACCCGCCCTTTGGTCGACCAACTTTTGATTGCGCTCGGCGGCGAAGCGCACGACCGGAGTTCCGCTCTCTACCGCGAAAAGGTCCGCCCCCTCGAATACCGCTGCCTTATGGAGGCCGCTTGGGACAATGTGGACTGTGGAATTTCGACCATCCTTGATGCCCCGTTCGTCTCTGAGTTTTCGCAGGCCGATTGGATGCAGCGCTTTCACAACCGCTGCCGCTCAAAGCGGGTTTCTGTCGCAACAATCTGGGTCGAATGTGACCCTGAATCCATGCGCGAGTACATCGAGTTCCGTGGAGCCGCCCGCGACGCCTGGAAGATGGAGGCGTGGGATGAGTACGTGTCGTCGCTCAATCTGGAGTTGCGCCCCCAAGGCCCGCACTTCGTCGTGGACAACCGCCTTGGCGCGGCCGTCGCCCTGGTCGACGAAGCGCGCGATGTGCTGAGTGGTGGTGGGCTGTGACGTCATCTGGCGTGCTCTTGTACGGGCCTCCAGGCTCCGGCAAGGACACCATCACCCACGAGCTGACACGGCTCCGGCCAGAGTTCGCGCTCTTTCAGCGGCTCAAGGCAGGCCCGGGGCGCACGACGGGATATCGGCTCACGACCAGCGACCGCATCGAAGAACTGTCGCGCGCGGGAGAACTCCTCTACCGCAACGCCCGCTACGACGCTGAGTACGCCATCGACCATCAGGGCGTCGCGGCCCTGGTCGACGACGGCCGTATCCCCGTTCTACACATGGGGCAGGTCGTCGGCGCCGGTGCAGTTTCGGTCTTCCCTCTTCGCTGGGTCCGGGTGCTCCTGTGGTGTCCTCTGGCCATCACGGAGTCGCGTTCCACCGACCGCGCCGACAAGGACATAGAGGCGCGGGTCGAGGTCTGGCACGAGACTCGCGAGGATCTGTTGGCCCACGAAACCGAGCCGTGGACTCTCACCCTTCGGACCGACCAGCTCAGCCCGACCGAGTCGGCCAACGCCATTATCGACGCCCTAGACGCCTCCGTGTCAGCCGAGAGCCGGAACATCCGAGAGCTTGTCGGATGACGACGCTCGGCATTCTGCACCCCGGCAGCATGGGGGCGGCCGTCGCCGCTCAGGCACGACTCTGCGGCGCCGAGGTTCTGTGGTGCCCGGACGGGCGCAGCGCGAGCACCAAGGAACGCGCCGAGAGGTATGGACTCACGCCGGTAAGAGGGCTCAGCGAGATGACTGAGCAAGCCGACATGATCCTGAGCCTGTGCCCGCCGGCCGCCGCTGAAGAGGTGGCACGGGCCGTCGCGGCGTGCTCGTACGCTCGTATCTACGTCGATGGGAACGCCGTCGCCCCCGCGGCGATGGCCAACATCAGCGCCATCTTGCGGCGCTCCGGGTCGACCGTGGTGGACGCCTCGGTGATCGGGTCCCCGCCGTCGGAGTCGAAGAGCCCTCGCCTCTACCTTTCTGGACCGGCCGAGGCTCTGTCGGCGGTTGTCCAGCTCTTCGCCGGAAGCGCCGTGCAGGCACGTCCCCTGTCGGGCGGGATCGGGCAGGCGTCCGCTCTCAAGCTGTCATACAGCAGCTACCAGAAAGCCAGCCGCGCCCTAGCCGCCGTCGCCTACGCCCTCGCCAGTGACCACGGGGTGGAGGCGGAGCTACTCGACCTCGCCCAAGGACGTACGACCAGCTACCTGGCCGAGACCGCGTACTTCCCGAAGGTCGCCGCTCGGTCATGGCGCTGGGGCCCGGAGATGAAAGAGGCGGCGCACGCCCTGGAAGAGGCCGGTCTTCCCTCTAATCTGGCTGACGCTGCAGCCGTCGTGATGGGGCGGTGGACGGGGCTCAAGGACACGTCGCCGGATCTCGCGCTCGTAATAGAGGAGCTGCACACAGGCCCGCACTGTGGCCCGACCTAGACCGTCAGCTCTCGTAGTATCTCGATGGCCTCCGCGACACGCTGCACCACGGCGTCGGGCTCGCGGAGGCCATCAGTCCATTGACGGCCACTGGCCACCCAGACCGTCCGCAGTCCGGCCGCACTTGCCCCTCCCATGTCCGTGGCGGGGTTGTCACCCACCATCCACCCTCCGGCGCTCAGCATGGCGCCGCACTCCGCAGCCGCAGCCTCAAAGTGGCGGCGCTCCGGCTTTCGGGCCCCTACCTCCTCCGAGATACAGATGCCGTCGAAGAGCGGGGTGAGCCCAGTCGCGTCGAGCTTGGCGCGCTGGATGTCGACCGCGCCGTTCGTCGCAATTCCGAGGGCCCAGCCTGCACCGCGCAGGGCGTCGAGCCCGTCCCGAATCCCAGGGAAGCAACGCACCGAACGGGCGACACCATCGACGTACTCGTGCCAGAGGTCGCCCGGATCGTCGCTGAGACCGAGCATCTCCCGCAGGTGTACAAAGTCCGCCGGGTAGGCCCGCTCCCGGAGTCGATCACAGATGACCGACTCCGCCTCGTGTGGCAATCGGCGCGAACGCATGAAACCGCGGACCCAGTTCTCAAGGCCCACGCTGCGGTCGATCAGAGTGTTGTCCAAGTCGAAAAGTGCCAGCACACCGCGACGCTACGCGACTTGGCTGCTGCCCAGGGAGGTTCCGCAGACGGTTCTTAAAGGCATCGTGCTGCGCCGACGCGCGTCCTGGTGAGGGGTGGCACACGGTATGAGGTCAGCGCGAGCACAGAGCGCCTTGCGTCAGCTAACGAGCAGCTTCAAACGCTCATGCAGAAGCGGGTAGTTTTCCACGCGCGGCGGAACGGTGGGCTGTGCCGGCGGCGGAAACGGGGGCACCCAGTTAATGGAAGCCGTCACATCAGTAACCAGCTTTTCCATGTCACCGTCGTCCAGCGCTACGACGAACCCACGGTGGTCGAGGGCCGTGTCACGGCATCGACTGAGAAATCGATCTTTATCCTTGAAAGACCGACACGCTAGAATTCCAAACTTCCCTCGCAATGGAGAGAAGCGGGACGAGATCTGGTCCAGCTCAGGGTTCGCGACTTCCCGCCCATAGTTTTTGCATTCAACAAAAACATACTGCGCCGGAATCTTGTGTCGCGTCAGGAAGCCGAAAAATCCATCCTTCGCGTTATTGGTGTAAGTGATGTCGATCCTCTTTCGACCATCATGAATCTCATGTTCCATTTCCGGCATGGCGAGTGAGGGATAGAAGAGCGCCGTGAGCAGCGCTTCAACGCGAGCGTGGTAGTTATTTGCTTCTGCGTTTCCTGTAGGTGTACCTATCACCGCCTGGAGAAGTGCTTGGTAGTCCGGCGGCGGGGTACTATTCGCTTCACTCAGCTCGGAGTGGGAGATTACGTCGGGAGCAATTTCCGCCTTGATCTCCTTGAAGTGCCGGTAAACTGACGGACGCTTCAGGGTTTCTCGCGTCACGTCGGGTTTAGTGGAACCATACTTACCCTCAACATCCTTCCTGAAGACCTTTTTCTTGCCACTCTTGAGTACGGTTACCAGCTTGCTGCGCGGGTCTGCTTCCTCCTCGGACTGTAGTGTCGGAACTAGGTGGTTCTTGTAGTAATCTGATCGCGATAGGTGAAGGTCTCGGCGCACGATAACCTTCGGAACGAGCAGGAGTTTCTCTCCGTCCGCGATAGGTAGTTCGGTGAGCCCAATTTCCCATTTCAAGGCCTGAGCATTCCATACGGGCCCACTATCGACGCCTTCCTCAAGCGGGATACCGAAGGCGGCTGCCATTTGACGCGTGTATGTGATCAGCGGGCCGCGAATGATATTTGTCGTGATGTCGGAAACGATGTCTTTATCGACCCTGTCAATAAAGAAAGCCGTGTCCTCCAGATCTTCAATCAGCCCAGACTTCGCGGCCTGGCTTTTAGCCAGCTTGGCGGCGAAATCTTCACTCATCTGCTTGCCGAACCCTCTGCCGGCGCTCTTCCCCTTAGAGATGCCGAGGTGAGTTTCGTTTGGTTCGCCGAGATTGCCGAGAAGATAGTCGGAACGCGATTTATCGCCGTGTCGCACTGCATCGAGGACGCTATCGAAAAACGTCGTCAGCATCTGGATGCACTCTTTCCCCCAGTCATCAGACAAGTGACGGATCGTGCTGGGGTCGATATAGACAGGGACGTCCATGACCGTGTCCACATCGACAAAATCCAGAGTTCCCTGCCCGCGATTGAGGTTGTAGTACTCCGAAACCCTCATGCTGCCCCCCAAGGCTCAACCTCGCACTGACCCCTGAGCCGTACCCATCCGTTCACTCTGCGTAAACTAACGCTCTTGAAAATCGTTGCGATCCGAGTGTGGTCACATTTGCCCTGTCGGGGTGGGAGCTGGGCACGGCGCCGCGGGTTCGGGTAAACGGAACCGAGGTCTGCGTGCAGGTGGTCCTACTAGGCGCCTGCGAGGAAGGCTTGGTGGCGCTGGCGCGCGATGCGGAGTAGCGCGGCGCGGAGTTGCCGCCGGTTGCTTCCGCGGGTTTTGAGGGCGTGACAGTTGGGGCAGAGCGCGATCATGATTTCGGGGATGTCGTCGCCGCCGTTACCGAGTTCGTTGACGTGGTCGACCTCAAGGATGGGTGCACCAGCGTCTGTGCGTTCGGCGGGGTGTCCTAGGCAGTTGGGGTTCTCGCACGCACCACCGCTGCGGATGATGACTGCTTCACGCGCGGCGGGCGAGCGGAAGTAGCGGTCGACTTCAGTCCGGCGTGACCTCTGCGTGCGGCGCGAGGCCGTCCGTCCGGCTGCTGCCGCGAGTCGGCGGTATCGATCGAGGTCGCTGAGGGTCTCGGCTTCGTCCGTTTCTCCGAGGGGGGTGTTGGCCGTGTGGTCGTGCACGAGGCCGTCGTCTTCGGCGAGGGCGTCGAGGACGTGCTGGGGCCAGGTGTGGCGTAGGGGTGAGACGACGGGTGCGAGGACCCATGCGAACTCCCGTCGCATCTTCCCGTCCTCGCCGCGGCCCCAGCGGCGGTGGCATTCGACGATGACGGCCCAGGACTCGAAGGTCCACTGTCCGCGGTGGGGCTTGTGCCAGTAGCGCAGGGCGCGCTGCTCTGCCTGGTAGCGCTGCATGGACTTGTTGCCGCCGCGCAGTTGCTGGTCGCCGGCGAGCCCATCGCCGGTGTAGGCGATGAAGTCGGTGCCCTCGATCCGCTTGTCGGCGTAAGGCCCCTTGTCGTCGGAGTAGACCGTCAGGATGCCGTCAGCCAGCGGGGTGATGCCCAAGACACGGTTACCACCGCAGGCGTCAGCGATCGTGTCGCGGTTAGTGAACGGTTCCCCTACTCGGGGCCGAAGAGACGAGTCGATGCGGCCCGCCAACAATTCCTCCAGCCCCACGGCCGCGAGAAGTCCAGCCGGCAGGGGTTCGAAAAAGCGCATTAGCACACTTCCAGCAATCCTCGCTGCAAGTTCAGCGTCTTGCGACAGCAGCTTGAAGTCGGCCTGAGGGAGCCCGGCGAGCGGATCCGCCTCGTTCAGCGCGGAGAGCGTCGGCCTCCGGCCGCCGCTCGTGAGCGCCAACCCCTCAACCTCGCCAACCTCCCACAGGCCATTGCCACACAGCGCCCAGAACGGATACACGACGCTCTGAGCCGTACTGGGAGCTCCCGCGTATGCCGTCAGCAAGGGCTCTACGGCGTCGCGCAGAGCAGACCAGCGATACTCGCCCCGCCCTTGAAGCGCCTGACCGATGGCCCACAGCAGGAGCAGGGGCCGGTGCAACGCACGGCCAGAGCCGCGGGCTGCGGGGGAGAGGTCCCCCACCCGCTTGGTCAAAGATGCTGCACCGTCCGTCACTTGAACCTCCGCGAGAGACCATCCGCCAGCATCCGATTGGAGCACGAGGCACTGACAACGAGCAGTCTTCGTCGGTCCGCTACGGGGGACAGGGGAGCGTTTAGCAGGGGCTGGTAGCCCCGTCTCACGGTGCGAACCGCGACTGTCATGCTCCTTGCCGCGAGGAACTTGGCCTGCAGGACTACGTGGCGACACTCTCCCCGGGAGAGTGAAGGAACAGGGAGAGCGCCAAAATAACCGCCTGGAATCGGATCAGTCACAGCTCACTTGCCGTCGCTGCTATCCGACGAGGTGGACCGGTAGATCCAAGACCGAAGGGGAATTTACTGGGAGCTAGTTTTTGTGGGTAAACATCGCTACCACCGTAGATACCCCAGCAGCCACACTGAGTGGAACAACCGCGCTCGGAACCGTGTAAGCAAGAAATCCGGCCGCAGCACCGAATATGCTGACACGGAACTCTGGCTTCCGGGTTAGGCTCTTGAGTTTTGTTCCTGCGCGACTCAGTTTCAACTCCAGATCCCCTTCTCTCACGCTGATGTCACTTAAAGTGATTTCTCTTTTGGGTGGAACGCCAAGCAGATTCAGGCAGTGTGCGGATACATGGCGCCTATCGTGGTCAGGCCTTACACCGGACTGCACTCTGGATCCGCACACAACTCAGGGGTCTTCAGGGTTGGCCACCCTGGGATGACTGCGACTCCGGCCTTCAGGCGGAAGCTGAAGGCGAACTCGTGTTCCGATGAGGGTGCTACTACCAGTGCTTGAGAGTCGGGCGCCTCTACATTGAGCATCGTCCAGCAGTGGCCGCCGGGACTCTCGGCGAAGATGACACATGCGGCCTCGGGTGCTGCTTCCGCCTGGATGAGCATGCTGTGCACACGGCGCGTAGTGTCTTCGGGACATGCATTGCGTTGGGTTGGACGCCAGGGGATTGGCATTTGATTCACATCCCAGTTTCCACGCCACTTTTCTGGCCCAGGCCACCCGACTCGCATGTATGCGTATTTGTTCCAATGGACTTCAGAGTTGATTTCCAATGGAATCGCCTCAATAAGCAAGCGATGGTAGGAAAGGTCGTTGGTGGCGAGGGTCAGTCGGCGCGTTCGGCCGCGTCCATCGCGCACTGTGCAATGGAGAAATCCCCAACCGGCGGGAGACGGCGCCAGGCTTGCATTGGCGCAGAAACTTTCGTACGACGCTTCCATTTCCTGCGCTCTTTCGGGGCACATCTCGGAGTATTCCCAGGCGTGGACGTCGACGAGTTCGACGCTCAGGTGCATGGGGGATGGCGCGTGATCGGCCGAAGGTACTGGATCACGCCACTTGTTGAGGCCCGCTGCCGCGGTAGTTGCAAGTCGGGTGCGCCGGCTAGGTGGTTTCTGGTGCATGCCGTGCAGACTTGCGCAAGTTCGAGGGCAGAAGCCAACGCGGTGTCAACGGTGGCGTGCTAGTGCCTGATGCGCTTACTTAGCAGCCTTGAACTGGGGAAATGCGACTTGATTCAGATGGTGCATCGCCCTTCCAGGGTTCACTCGAATGGAGTAACGCGTTACCGTTTCGTGACCTGGCCGGCGGTCATGGGTAGGTGGCGTGGGGCAGTGTGGCGCGGGTTCCGGGGTACCGGCCCCATCACGTCCCCCAGGAGTTGCCTTGGGGGACAGGCCGGCTGTTCAGGGATTGCGAGGCCTGCCCGCAGTAAGTCTGCTGGGGGCTTGGCCTGCTCGCTGCCACCCTGGACGGCCGGCGGTGCTGGCCCCGGCACCGCTGGTCTCGGCGCCGAGGTCCGCCGTGAACGACTGCTCGACCAAGGTCATCCGCCCCAGGGAACGCGCGCGAGGACGAGCCCGCGAACATCGGCGGCTCCGGACGCACGGAGCCGGAGCGCGACATGCTGGAGTTGGGACCCGCTGGTGAAGACATCGTCGACCAGCAAGATCGTGCGCCCCGTGATGTCGCCCGTGTCTCCGGTCCAAGTCAGTGCGGCTGCGTGCGCGGCCGCGGCCGAGCGCTTGTCGTCCAGGCTCTTGTTGGCCGAGCGGGGCGTTTCGGTCTCCTTGATCAGACGGTGCGCGCCCGGCGGACTGAGAGGGAAGGTGTGGGTGACGTCCTCGGTGTAGGCGGCATCCATGATCGCCTCGATGTGCTGGATCGGCTGGCGGCCGACAGCGGTGGGGTTGCCGACGACATGGTCGACGCCGCGCATCTGCTCAGGATGGCTCTCCATCCAGCCGACGAGGAGTCGACCGAAGATCATCGCCCAGCCGTACGCCCCGTCGTACTTAAGTCGGTGGATCTTGTCACGAAGGCTTCCGGAGTACACGGCCACCGCGTCGACACGGGAGAACCCCCGCTCGGCCTCGGGCAGCGCGCACAGTCGGTTGCTGCACTGCCTGTTGGGCGCGACGGCCTGGGAGCAGACCGGACAGTGGCTGTCGGCGACGGGCTGGAGGGTGCGTCCGGCGCAGTCAGAGCACAGGCGTGCGGTGCCGGTGACGCTGTAGGCGCACGCCGGGCAGTTGGGAAAGCCTGCCGGATCGGGGAGGGCTGCCGTCATAGGCCGGTTAGGGCGAGTTGCTGGCGCTGCTGGCCAGCGGCCTGGATGTCCGCGGCGCGTCCAAGGCGGTCGGTGATGTCGCGGGAGGCGGTGACCAGGATCGCTCGGTCCTCGTCCAGCATCTTCTTGGCCCAGGGCTGGGTGTCGGCAAGGGACCGGATCAGGAAGACGAGCTTGCCGTGCTCGGCGGCGAGGCGTGCCTGCATCTTGGCGCCGGAGGTGCTGGAGGCCTCAATGACGACGCTTCCCAGGGTGGTGCCGGAGGTGACGACGTTGCGGCGAGGGAAGGTGTACTTTGCCGGCGGGCTGGTGGGCCAGAACTGGCTCAGTAGAGCGCCGCCCGCGCCCAGGATGGCCTGCGCAAGCGGTCGGTTCTCCGACGGGTAGATAGCGGCGGCGATGCCGGTGCCCATGACGGCGAACGTCCGGCCTCCGGCGGTGAGAGTGGCCTGGTGGGCGGCGGCGTCGACCCCTTTCGCGAGACCACTCGCGATCACGACGTCGTGCTCGATCAGCTCTCGGGCCATCCGGGCGGCCCGGCGCAGTCCGTCCTCGGAGGCCTGGCGGGTGCCGACGACGGCGATCGAGCGGGCATCGCGCTCATCCAGTTCGCCGCGGTAGAAGAGGAACGGCGGCAGGTTGCCGATCACCCGGAGGTTCGCCGGGTAGTCCTTGTCGAGGACCGTGACCAGGCGCCCGCCGACCTTGCCGGCCGCTGCCAACTCCTCGTCGACGCGGGCACGGGCGTCGTCCAGGCCCGCGGCCAGGGCCTGTTGCAGCAGGGGGCGGTTCTTAGTCGCGGCACGCGAGTCCTCGCGTACCTGTCCATCCAAGAGCGCGGCCAGGCCCTCGGGGCTCTGGGCGCCCCGGGCGAGCAGGCTCCAGTCGAGGCTGGCGTCGCCGGCGCGTAGCGCGCACAGGGTCAGCAGATCGTGCTGGTCAGCGGTGATATCGAGGTCCATCAGGATGTCCTTCTACTCGCGGCCCCGGGATGTTCGAAGGATGAAGCGGTGTACTTGGGCCACCTCCATCATGGCGTACGGGAGCCGCGGGCGGGCCGGAAGGGTGCTGGCGAGTCGGTAGACCCGGATGAGGCGCAGACTCAGTTGGTGTTCTGTGCGGCGGCCACGAAGTGGGCCATGGTGGTCGTCAGGGAAATCTCCGGACCCGGGCCGTAGTTTCCTGAGAAGACTGCGGACGCGAAGTCGGTAGCCGAGAGGTTACTGACCGTGTATGGGTCGATCGCGACGCCGGGGAGCACGTAGTTGACGTGGCGGGAGCCATACTTGCCGACCGTCAAGGCGATGACCTGCGCTGCTCCGGCTTTGCTCAGGAGGATGCGCGCCCATTCGATGGACTTGCCCTCGGTGGTGAAGTCGTCGAAGACGATCACCGTTTTACCCGCCAGCCTTCCCCGGTACTTGGGGTTGACCCGGACGGTGCGGGCCTGGGCGGCGATGGAGATGTCCGCCGTGCTCCCTTGGCCTGTGGTCCTTCTCCAGCGCTCCAGGCTAGTGTCCGGGGCTTGGGTGACGCGCTCGAGGAGGTCCTCCCTGTAGTAGGAGCCGACCATCACCTTGGCGTTCGTGAGGAACCCAGCGAGCTGCTCGCTGACCCGCCCCGGCGAGCTGCTGGGGTAGACACAGAAGAGGCTGCGGTGGGGCAGTGTGCCGTCGAGGTAGGCGGAGGACAGCAGGCGCAGCATGAGGATGTCGCGGGCGTCATGGTCCCCGACGGTGATGGTCTGCCCCCGGGTGAAGACGTCCTGGAGCTGGAAGGTCCCGCTGTTCTGGGGGAAGCGCACATTGGGGGGCAGCAATGAGCGGATCTTGAAGTCGCGAGCGTCGTCACGGGCGAAGGCCCAGCGTGGTTCGTCCAGGAAGAAGTACTCCAGGAGCTCTGCAACATCCGCGGGTTCGCCGGCCGACAGGGTGATCATGCCTTTTGCGTTGCGGACGTGATTGGCCCAGCGGGCGAGGACGTGGACGACGCCGGCGTTGATGCCGGTGCGCCAGTCCAATTCTGAGGTGCCGACGAGGGCGAGCTGGTTCGTTCGCAACTTGAGGCGGTCGGCGACTTCCCGCAGCCAGGCACCGCTGCCACGGTTCGGCGTTCCGGGAATGTCGTCGCGGCACAGGTGGAGGGCGGGCGCGGGCAGGCCGGCAGCCCTCAGGGCGGCCCTGGCGTCGATCGAGTCGGTGGTCAGCAGCACGAAGGCGATGTCGTTTTCGTCGAGCCACTCAAGGAAGCCGGCGATCCCGTTGTGGGCGCGCCCAGGCGAGCGCAGGACCGCCTTGTGGTCGATCGCGACCGCGCGCACCGTGCTGTTGTCGTCCATCCCCGCCCCCACTGCTGTTGACCTGCTTGCCATGATCTCAGCCGTTCTGGCCGAGCGCGTGCGGTTTGCGGGTTCTCCGTCGGACGGCCCCATCGCCAGGCGACGGAGGCCCAGTAATGCGTCTCCAGGAGACTGCCGTCCCGGGTCCTAAGTGGGGGACGATGCCGGCAGTATCTGACGGAAACGCCAACATATTTGCGAGACCTTGAGGGCGCGCCGGGATGCTGTTTAATCGGCCGATCCGCGAGAGCGACGGAAATAGACTGTCGCGTTCAGCCAAAATGTCAACAGCAAAGAAGCAAGGCCCATAGCGGCAGGGAATATTGCGAATACCCAGCCGAATGATATGGAGAAACCGATACTCAACCCGACCGCGAATGCAAAGGAGATGACTAGTCCCGCGTTTCTCCCCCGGTATTCACGGCGAATCTCGCTAGGGGTTCGCGTGCGAAGAGGAGCGCTTCGGGAAAATTCTCCAGCAGCGCGAAAGTAGATGGCGACTTCCTCCCCTTCTTCGCGGGAACCCAGGGGAGGGTCTGGCGTAACTCCTAAAACTTGACCTTCTCCGGCGGGCGTACTCACGTTACAGTCTCCTAGTCCTACTTGAGTCCGCTAGCCAGGAGGTCAGCCAAGACGAGCAAGTGGCGAACACTGGGGTCCGGATATCCATCGACGGGAGAATTTCCCGAAGGCGTCCATGAGTTCATTTTGGCATCCATTGCAAGAATGCCTACTTCATGCTGGCCGGCGCGAACAGCGACTATAAGTATGGCATTATCGCTCTTCGAGGCTGTAGTTGGCGGACCATCGAGATAGGACTTCACGTTCTCGCGCTTGAATACTCCCCCCGTTCTTAACGTGTGGCGCAGCACGGAGAACCCAAAATCTCCTGGCGAAATTAGGCTCGCCACTTTTGGTGACCCTGTCCACATTCCTGCGCATTCAAATCTGCCTGAATTCCATGCGTAAAAGACTGCTCGCGAGCCTGGGTGGATCCTTGCAGCCGCAGTGCAAATGGACTGATCGAGTCTCCCCTGTTCCAGTACGAGTTCTTGGTTGGGGCTTGAACGTAGCCCGCCGATGCGGGCTAGATGCACTGCCGCAGCGGATGCCGATTCGACTGCAGTCTCCTGTATGCGTGCCTCCTCTGCGGCCATTCTGTCTCGCGCCTGCTGAGAGCGTCTGGAAATTCCAGATTCTATATAGGCAATTACTGTAGTGGCGCCAAGACAAGCAACACCATAAGATATATATTCTAGACGGCGCGAACCGTCGTCTCCTCCGAGGATCGAGAAAACAAAAGCCGCAGCACCGAAGAAGAAGGCGGCGGTCTTTAGGGCTCCATCTACAATCTTTTCCTGTGTTTCATTGGTCATTATTCCCCCGGTTTGCGAGACCCAACCAGGCATGTTAGCCACGGCTCGGGCGCCCCGTGCACCGTTTGAGCAGGACGTAGGTGCACCACCAGTCCGTTCTGCTGGCGACGCTGAGCAGGGGAACGATCAAGAGGGCCGGGCAGAGGAGTCGCTCGGCATCGGAAGGATCTCCGCCGTCTCTCTCCTCTCAGTGTGTGCCGTCGTACGGGGAACTCCCAGAGCCCCAAGGGCTCCCATGAGGCCCCCAGAGGAAACCAATGCTGGCGTTTTGGCTGGTCAGAGGACGTGTAGCCAGCCCGCTGTGAATCTGTGGGCTCAGGGTGCCGGGGCGCTTCGGAACGTGTGTGCGCGGTGCCAGGCGAAGTACTGCTCACGTTTCGGCGTCCACCATGCGGTTGTGCGGTCGGCCAGGTGGTCTTGGATGTGTTGGGCTACTGCTGGTGCTGAAGCGGCGAGTGGGCTGACCTGGAGCTGTCCGCCTTGTGAGACGGTGATGAAGCCGCGTTCGTAGAGTCCGTCACAGCCCAGCAGGCAGGCGAGCATCGCGACGTTCTGTAGGTCCCGTTTCTCTTCGTCGGTGCAGGCGGCCCGCTTTTTGATGTGGGCGGCTATGAGGAAGGCGGCTGGCAGGGTGCGTCCGCACAGGGCGCACTCGCCTGTGGGGCCAGGAAGCAGGGCGCGCTTGAGGTGGGCTTGCTCTCCTCGGTGGGCGCGTTCGGCGCTGCGTTCCAGGGGGCCGGTGTAGTCGGCGATGGCCTGCTGGGCTGCGGCTTCTTCGTCCTCAGGCTGGATGGCCTGGGCGGGTTCCAGTGTCAGGAGGCTTTGGAGCAGGTCGGCCTCGGTGTCTTTGAAGGCCTGGAAGCGCATGATGTTGCGGGTCGGCTTCCAGTCGAGCAGGTCGCGGATTTCCTCGATGGGGATGTCGAAGCCGCGGGTGCCGGAGAGGGCGTACATGTACTCCCAGGTGTCGCCGGCGTCGTCGGTGTCCCACAGGCGTGCTGCAAGTTGTGGGCTGTGCCAGGTCAGGGCGACCGTGCCGCCGAGGTAGAGGCGCTTGTCGCCGCTGAAGAAGACCCAGGATCCGGGCTCCATTTTGCGGATCTCGGGGAGGTTGGCCCCGTTCTTGCCGGGCATGACGCCCCACATCGGGGCTGTGCCGTTCGGGAAGAGCTGCTTGAGCACGTCCAGGGTGGCCGCATCCAGCAGGTCGGCGTGCTGGTCGAAGGCGACGGGGCTGGCAATGGTGTCCTGGTAGTGCTTTTCGACGGTCTTGTCCGAGCGCCTCGCCGGTTGTGCAAGGATCCGCATGCTTGCTAGGCCCCCAGGTCCGTGTACTTATCGGCGCGGCCGTAGGCGAGGCCGACCGGATAGCGCTGCCCGTTCAGCTCGATCTTCTCGGCCAGGGCCTCTTCCAGGTCCACGCCGGTGACGTCCGCGAGCCGCAGCAGGTAGGCCAGGACGTCGGCCATCTCATGGCGCACCGCCTGAGCCTGGCCGGGCGTGGCCATGATGGCCTGCGACTGTTCCGGGGTGAGCCACTGGAAGATCTCGGCCAGTTCACCGATCTCGCCGGCAAGCGCCATGACGAGGTTCTTCGGTGTGTGGAACTGCTCCCAGTCGCGTTCGCGGGCGAACTGCGCCAGCTCTGCCTGGAGTTCTCGGATCGTCATGTCCCTATCCCTACCAGGTGCCTGCGACAGCTGGGGCGGCTGGAGATGAACTTGCCTGCTTACACTGTCAGTTGCGGCTGCTATAGATCATGCATGCATGTCTTCGAGGGAACCGTGGAGGAAGCCTCCCTCCGGCTTGCCGATCCGGACTTCGTTTCGCAGTGCGCCAAGCGGTATGTCGCCGTGCACGGACGACCGCCGGGACAGGCGGAGTTGAAGAGCTGGTCGGAGAGCTGGCCGGCCCTGGTGCGCGTCCTGGTTGCTGCCAGGCTGCACGATTTGCATCTTCTGCTGGAGTACGAGCTGCCCGGCTCCAGCCAGAGGGTCGATGCTCTCCTCCTTGGCCAACGTGCGGGTCGCCTCGTGGCTGTCGTCGTCGAACTCAAGCAGTGGACGTTCGCCGCACCGCATCCGGTGGGAGCGGGGATGCTCATGGTGGGGGACCGCGAGGTTCTCCACCCAGGGCGCCAGGTCGGCGGATACGTCGCCTACCTCAACGACTGGGTCCCCGCCGAACTGGACCTCGAGGTCCGCGGCCTGGCCTTCCTGCACAACGCATCCGCAGAACTGACCGGCCACCTGAGCGCACTCGCCGCTGGCGGCCCCAGCGCCGTCTTCCCGCTACTGGGAGCCGACGACCTTCCCAAGGGCACCGAGGCCTCGCTGCTGGCCGAACGGCTGCAGTGCGCGGACGTGGAGCCCCCCGACCGCCAAGCGGTCAGCGACTTCCTGCTGGCCCAGCACCGTCCCTCCGAAACCCTGCTGGCCAGGGTGGCCGGCACCATCGAAGGCCACGACGGCTTCAGGCTCATCGGCGACCAGGACAAGGCCCGCCAGACCATCCATCGCGCGATCGAGGCCATCGAGCGGGGCAGACGCGGCCACATCGTGGCCGTTACGGGCGGACCGGGCACCGGAAAGACAGCGATCGCTGCCCGGGTCCTGGGCGACCTCTGCCTCAGAGAAGACGCCAACCCCAGGCTCCTGTCCCCGTCCGGAACACTCACCCAGCAGCTCACCCGCGCCGTCGGGGACACAGCCAAAGGCCTCATCAGCACCTTGACCACCACGCTGCCCCGCGGCCTGAGCAAAGACAGCAGCATCGTCCTGCTGGACGAGGCCCACCGGGCACGTACCGACCCGCTGCAGCGCAGCAGCGAGTTCCCCGACCTCTTCACCCGGCTCATCCGCGACTGCGCGGCACTCGTCCTCTTCCTCGACGAACGCCAGATCGTTCGCCCCAGCGAAGGCACGACTCTCGACGAACTCCGCCGCTTGGCACGCGCCCGCGGCTACACCTTCGCCCATATCGACCTGACCACCCAGTTCCGGTGCGGGGGCTCGCGAACCTATCTCGACTGGATCGACGCCCTGCTCGCAGAAGACGGCCAGGCACCCGTATGGCAGGGCACCGACTACGACCTCGCCATCGCCGGCAACCCTGTCGAACTCGAAGACTGGGTCACCATCCACCAGCATGCAGGCCGCAGCGCACGCATCACCGCCGGCTACTGCTGGCCCTGGGATTCACCCCCCACCCCGCCCCTCACGCCAGAAGTCTCCATCCCTTGGACCAACGAGACCGGCGACCATCTGTGGCAACGGCCCTGGAACTCCGGCGCAGGCGGCATCCTCGCAGGTACCGACACCCCAGGGCGGGCATTCTGGGCCACCGACCAGGGCGGCCACCAGCAGATCGGCTGCGTCTACACCGCCCAGGGAATGGAATACGAATACAGCGCCGTCATCCTCGGTGAGGACATCACCTGGACCCCAACCGGATGGCAGGCCAGACCCGGAAAGAGCCGTGACTCTGCCCTTCAGGGACTGCCGCCACGGCAGTATCTCCGACACGCACTGAACACCTACCGCGTCCTCGCCACACGCGGAACCCGAGGCACGCGCCTCTACTCAACCGACTCCGACACTCAAAACCACCTCCGGACGTTGGCCGGACCTCATTTCGCCAGGAGCAACGCTCACACAGCCCCGCGGTAGGTCGCGGCTGCCAGGCGTCCCTGGGGCACCTGTGGGGCACCGACGCATCAAACAGCCTAAAAACCAGCTCACGTGCTGACTGTCGCGCGGTCTGTAAATCTGCCGGCTCAGCCTTCCCAGGTTCGAATCCTGGCGCCGCCACATGAAGGTAGACCCCCTCCGATCTGCGGAAACGTAGATCGGAGGGGGTCTCTTCGTTATCGAACGTGATCTTTCGATCGGAATCGAAACGGGGTGACTTGTCTCACTCCGGCTCGCCCGGATCTCACTCCTGATCAGCCTGCATCCCCGAGGCGTCCCCCAGGCGTCCCCCCAGGGGACGGGCGGGCGGCCACTCCGGCTCGTTCCACTCGCGCAGGGCAGCGTCTATCCGCCGGTTGGCTCGCTCCTGGGCCTGCGCGAGCACCTTCGCGTAGACCCTGAACAGCGCCGCGATCGTGGGACCTGCCCGCCGGGCGCACTCCATCGGGTCCACGCCGGAGCTCAGCCGGAAGGAGACCCCGGTTTGACGCAGGTCGTAGGGCCGCCGCGCGAGCAGGGAAGCGACCTCGGCCGCGCTGAGCACTTTTCCCGAGCTTCTGCCCGGACCTCCCGTACCCCGTTTTTGTGCGGACGTCGGTGGACAGCCTTGTCCACGTCGGTCGCTGGAGGCTGATGACCAGCCAGATGCCGACCGACCGGCCGGCGCGTGCGATCTTGTCGAGGACCTCGAAGTCGGCGACGTAGGCGGCCTCTTGGACCCATACGACCACGGCGTTGAGCTTGGACTTGGGGGCCACTGGTCCAGGCCCTCGTTGGCCGGCTCGGCGCCGCGGGCGGCGATCGGGGTGGGCAGGGAGTCCAGGCCGGCGGCCACGCTCGCGGTGGCCTGGGCGTGGCGGAAGCGGCGGAACTTGTTCGTGCCACCCACCACGGCCCAGGTGGCCGCGGAGAGCAGGACGCTGTCGGCGCCCCTTCCGGCTCACGCGAACCCGGCGGACAGGGGTGGCTCTTGAAAACCGTCGTGGTGCGAGTCACCGTGGGTTCAGATTCAGATCCCGCACCCACCGCCTGGAGACGGCCTCTGACCGGGTGAAACAGTCAGAGGCCGTGGTCTTGTCCGAGCAGGTTTCCCCTACTGCTCGTAAGGGTTGAAGCACTTGAGCGCGGCCCAGCCGTAGATGACCTTGTGGTCCTTGCGCACCACCTTGCCGTAGATCCAGGCCTTGTCCACCTTGATGTCCTTGTAGCCCTTGTAGTCCACCTTCGTGCCGTTCATGAGGTCGCCCTTGTAAGCGACGCCAGTGACCTTCGCGCTGGTGTTGGAGTGCGCTCGTATGTTGACCGAGCTGCACGTGGCCTTCAGTTTCCAGGTGGAAGCTGCAGACGCAGACTCGGCACTCAGTCCGAGCGCCCCTATCGCGAGGGCGGAAGCGCTCAGAATCGCCACCAGTGACTTCTTCAGCATTGCCGTGCTCCTTGTCGACTATCGGCTGCGACTGTCCACAGCAAGCACAGCCGACCGTGTCCGGCTGTCCGCGTGGACAGACGCGACTGTCTAGTAAACCCCCGCGAGCAGGCCGGATTTCGACAGGTCGTCGACAATCCTTCGATAGATCGTCGACGGTCTGACTCCCGTCTCCGCTCTGTCAGGTTCCGTGACAGCAAACGTAGTTGGCGATGGGTACGCGTGATGTGGGCGGGGTCTCAGGCGTCATGGGAAGAGGGCGCCACCGGCAACCTGTGCGCGCCCATACGCGTGGTGCACCCCAGCCCCCATGGCTGCTGTCGCAGGCGGCCGCGCCGGCCCAGCCGTCCTCGGTGGCCGGATCGATGCGTCACGATGAAGGCGAGCGTGAGCGCGACGACGCACGTGACTACGAAGCCCCAGAGCGCGAGCCGCAGAGCGCGAGCCGCGGCTTGAGCGGCGCTGTTGTGCGGCTCCAAGAGTCGTTTGCATGTTTGCCGGACGGTCTCTCGTTGAAAGGGCCCCAGCGACGTCGGCTTGGGTCAGCGGCCGACTCCGAGGCGACGTGTCCCTCGCTCCGTCCGCCACGCGTTCCTCCGCCCCCTGCGCGGTCTGCGCATTCGCCGGCTCGGCGCGCGGCGTTCCGTGGCTGGTGAGGTGGGTGCACCAGTACGAATGTGTTGCTCCGCCGTCAGCCTTGACGTGACCGCGCCACAGCCCTACTGTCGCGACACTCGATGTTCATGTTGACATATGAAGTTCATGTACATAAACGCTCCCTGTTGAGAAATACGCGCGCCCGCCAACCGAGCCCACCGAGCCGACAGGAAGGCACCCCCCATGCGCATGCGTACGCTGCTCACCTCCCTGGCCACTGTCACCGCCGTCACCGGCGGCCTGGCCCTTGTGGCTCCCGCCGCGCCGGCCAGTTCACTTTCTGCCGCCTCGGGCGTGGCCGGCGCGGCCAGCGGCCAGCGCAGTACCAACGTCGTCTCCTCACCCATGGCGGACCCGTCCGTCGCGCCCGGTGGGAATTTCGACCTGTCGGTATGGCAGCTTCAGGAGCCAGTGGGCTCCCCCGGCTCACCGACGACGATCCCGTCCTCCCGGCTTCAGGGGGCCAACGGGTTCCAGGACTCGTACTTCTACACGGACACCCGTGACGGCGCGATGACCTTCTGGGCACCGGAGAAGGGCGTCACCACGCCGAACTCGAACTACGCCCGCTCCGAACTGCGGGAGATGAACCGCAACGGCACCGCCGCCAACTGGTCGCTCAGCGGCACGCATCAAATGAAGGCGACGCTGCGTGTCGTGTCCGTCACATCGAACGTCTGCGTCGGGCAGATCCACCTCGGCACAGGAGGCTCGTCCACCAAACCGCTGCTGGAGCTGTACTACCGGTCGAGCGGTGACATCGTCCTCGGCACGGAGAACTCGCCCTCCGGAGGGCAGACACCGCACACGGTCGGCCACGTATCGGTCGGCAAGACATGGAACTACACCATCGCGGTGTCGGGCGGACACACCATCGACTTGACGGTCAACGGGAGCACCACGCACTACGCCATCCCGTCGTCGTTCGACGCCTACAAGCAGTACTTCAAGGCCGGCTCGTACAACCAGTCGTCCTCCGACAGCACCACCAAGGGTGCTCGGGTCGCCTTCTACGGCCTCACCGTCTCCCACAGTTGAGCGAACCTCGACGCGTACCGCCTTTTGCGGCCGGGGTCGGGGTCGAGGTCGGGGCCGGGGTAGAGGTAGGGGTCGGGTGGTGTCGGTGCGGCGGTTGCCCGCCGGGCAGACTGATCTCATGTCATCGCGTCGTAGGAACTGCCCCGAGTGCCGTCGGGAGATCGCCGTCGTCGCGGGACGGTTCGCCCGGCATGATCCGCCTGGTGCGCGGGGGAGCGGGGAGCTGGTCTCGTGTCCTGGGTCGCGTCGGCCGGCGCAGCTGGGGGCGGCCCAGCCGACGCTGGACGGGTACTCCGTGCCCGACTTTCCCGGGCAGCTTCCGTTGTTCTGAGCGGGCCGGCGAATGGCCTGGTCCGGTCGGTGTCTAGTTCCCCGCGACCGATTTGACCGCCACCGAAATCGGCGTCGAACCGCTGATCAACTCCAGGGTCAGCCCGGCCGTCGCAGGAGTCTCCACCAGCTCCGCCAGGACCGCGGCGACGTCGTCCCGCGAGACCGCTCCGCGGCCGGTCGAGGCCTCCAGGCGTACGAGGCCGGTGCCGGCGTCGTCGATCAGCGATCCGGGGCGCAGGATCGTCCACTCCAGGGCCGTACGACCGCGTACGTACTCGTCGGCCTCGCCCTTGGCGCGCAGATACAGGTCGAAGACGTCGTCGCCCGGGTGCGCCGGGTCCGCGCCCATGGCCGACACGACGACGTGGCGCCGTACTCTCGCTCGTTCCGCGGCGTTGGCGAACAGGACGGCGGCGCCCCTGTCCACCGTCTCCTTGCGGGCCGGACCGCTGCCCGGGCCCGCGCCCGCCGCGAAGACGGCCGCGTCCGCGCCCTGCAGATGGGCGGCGACCTCCTCCACCGAAGCCGACTCCAGATCACAGAGGACCGGCTCGGCACCGGCCGCCCGCAGATCGTCGCCCTGCTCGGCGCGGCGGATGATCCCCGCGACCTCGTCACCGCGCGCGGCGAGCAGTCGCTCCAGCCGCAGCGCGATCTGACCATGACCTCCAGCGATGACAATGCGCATGTTTCCGACCGTACGCCCGGATGGACCCGTTCGCCGCACGACCCTGTGGACAACTCAAGGGTCTCTTGAGTTGTCCACAGGGGCGCGCGGCGGCGGTGGCCGTCGTGCTCTCGGCCCGCGTCGTGAACAGGGGGCGCTCGGGCTGCGGTTGCGCCCGCGCGCGCACAACGTGGCGGGTGGTGGACGGCAGTTGTGGCTAGGAAGGCTCTCCGCGTCCCTGTCGGGGCAGGTCCAGGCCCACAGCTGCCGCCGAGTTGCAGTACTCCCGCACCGCGCTGGTCCGTGCGACCATGCGCCCCCGGTGCACCACGATCCGGCTGTACGCGAGCGACAGCGCCCCTGCCAGCCGATTCCCGCGCACCGCGAGCAACTCGGCCGGGAAACCCGCTTCCACGCGTACCTCGGGCAGCCCGAGGGCGGCCCGCGCGCCGGAGCTCACGGCGTCGTACGCGTCCTCGGGGCGCAGACCGTGCCGTGAGGCCAGCAGGTACGCGGCCTCCAAGGGGTCGCCGCGGCCCACCGGGTTCGATACGTCCCGAAGGGCGCCGCTGCCCGCGGCGATCCGTACCCCGGCCGCCCGCAGCATCCGTACCGGAGCCGTTCCGCGCCGGTCCACACCCCCGCAGCCGCCCTGCGGCAGGCACACCACGGTCACGCCCGCCGCGGCGAGTTGGTCGGCCGCCCGGGAGGCCACCTCGGACGGCAGCCGGCCGAGACCGCCGCACGGGCCGAGTGTCACGCCGGACCGCAGGCCGCCCGCCATCGCCGTGAGCCGGGCGAGCCGGGCGGGATCGGCGGCATCCGTGTGCAGGTCGACCGGGCAGCCGTGTTCCGAGGCGAGTTCCAGGACCGCCTCCACGTACCCCGTCGGATCCGGGTCGGCGTCCGGGCAGCCGCCCACCACCGAAGCGCCCATCTTCACGGCGTCCCGCAGTATCGCGAGCCCGTCGGCACCGGCGACCCCGGTGAGCACCCGCGGCATCGCCACCGCCGTCAGCTCGGCCAGCCCGCGCAGCGCCCGCCGCGCCTGGAGCACCGCCGCCAGCGCGTCGAGACCCTGTACGTCGCCGACGCGCACGTGCGAGCGCAACGCCGTCGCCCCGTGCCCGAGTTGCAGCAACGCGGCCTCGGTGGCCCGGCGCTGGACCTCCTGGGGGTCGTACGAGAGGGGGCCGTCGCCGTCGGCCGTCAGGGCCGTGTCGCCGTGCGCGTGGGGCTCGGCGGGAGCCGGCAGGAGCAGGTAGCCGTCGAGGTCCAGCTTCGAGGCGCGCGAGCCGGAGGAGGGTGTTGCCAGGCTCCCGGCGGTGCCGACCGCCTCGATGCGCCCTCCGCCCAGCCGCACGTCCACAGTCCGGCCGTCGGTGAGCCGCGCTCCGCGCAGCAGCAGGGTGGCGGTGTCGGTCTGTCCCGACGAGGAGTGGGGTGGCTGCGGCTGGCTGTCGGGCATCGCGCTCCTGGGGCTCGGGGGCGGCTGCGGGGAGGGGCGACTGGGGAGGTGGGGCGCTTCGGTGGAGAGGGGCGACCGGGGAGGTGGGCGCTTCGGTGGTGGGGGTGTGGGGTGGCTGGGTGGAGGAGTGGAGGGAGTGGGGGGAGAGAGGTGGGAGGCGGCTGGGTGGAGGGAGGTGGGAGGCGGCTGGGTGGAGGGAGTGGGGGGAGAGGAGTGGGAGGTGGAGGGGTGGGGCGCGGTCGTGGGCGGTGAGGGGCAAGATCACGCAGCGTGAGTCGAGCCTAGGGTGGCGAGCCCTCCTCGTCCGGGAGGAGCGCAATAGTCGTACCGGTGTGGTCCGTGCACGGACAGAAAGCGGGAGATGAGAGCCGGGCAGCGAGTCGGGACGGCCGGACGGAGTCGCTGGTCGGCGGGGCGGAGAGGCTGGGACCGGGCGCTGTCGACCGGGCTGTGTGCGCGTGATCCGTGGGGCATGAGCGGCCGGAGTCGCGGCCGTGACGCACCCTTCGTAAGGGGCCGGAGTCGCGGCGGCGAACGGCCGGGAACAGGCCGGGGCGGGTGCCGCGAAACGGATTTGGGCGATCGGCGGGCGAGCGTGTAATGTCTTCATCGCTCGCCCCAATAGCTCAGTCGGTAGAGCGTCTCCATGGTAAGGAGAAGGTCTACGGTTCGATTCCGTATTGGGGCTCTGGTGTGAGGGGTTCCCGTCGCAAGGCGGGGACCAATCGCATCACAGCGGTGTAGCTCAGTCGGTAGAGCAAGCGGCTCATAATCGCTGTGTCACCGGTTCAAGTCCGGTCACCGCTACAGACAGTAGCCGATTGTGGGGTCGGTCCTTCGATCGGCTACTCTTCTATGCGTTAATGTCCCATCCGTTCGTCAAGGAGCACTCCTGTGGCTGCCACCGACGTCCGCCCGAAGATCACGCTGGCCTGCGTGGAGTGCAAGGAGCGGAACTACATCACCAAGAAGAACCGGCGTAACGACCCGGACCGACTGGAGATGAAGAAGCACTGCCCGCGTTGCAACGCGCACACCGCGCACCGCGAAACGCGATAAATCAGGCTCGTACACGAGGCCGTCCCCAGTAACGGGGGCGGCCTCGCGTCGTTCACCGGCCGAGTGCCGACGTGCGAGTGGTCGTCGAGCAGTCGCCGACAGTCCTCGTACGGGCATCGGTCCGAGAATCGCTGCACCGGCTGAAAACCAGGAGGTACCGAGCCCATGGCGCTCGACCAGTCCTTCGTGGGGCGGTCCTACCCGCCCACCGACCCCTATGAGGTCGGTCGGGAGAAGATCCGCGAGTTCGCGGAGGCCGTGGGGGACACCAACCCGGCGTACACGGACCCGGAGGCCGCCAAGGCGCTCGGGTACTCCGATGTGATCGCCCCGCCGACCTTTGTGTTCGCGATCACCTTCAAGGCCGCGGGGCAGGTCGTCCAGGACCCCCAACTGGGTCTCGACTACAGCCGTGTGGTGCATGGTGACCAGAAGTTCGCCTACACCCGTCCGGTGCGCGCGGGCGACCGGCTCACGGTCACCTCGACCATCGACGCGATCAAGTCCATGGCGGGCAACGACATCGTGGACATCCGCGGTGAGGTCCATGACGAGGCGGGCGAGCACGTGGTGACGGCCGTCACCAAGCTCGTGGCACGTGCGGCGGAGGAGGGCTGACCATGACGGCGAAGATCGCGTATGACGACGTCGAGGTCGGTGCGGAGCTGCCGGCCCGGACCTTCCCCGTGACACGCGCCACACTCGTGCAGTACGCAGGCGCCTCCGGAGACTTCAACCCCATCCACTGGAACGAGAAGTTCGCGGTCGAGGTCGGTCTTCCCGACGTCATCGCGCACGGCATGTTCACCATGGCCGAGGCGATCCGTGTCGTCACCGACTGGGCCGGTGACCCGGGTGCGGTCGTGGAGTACGGCGTCCGCTTCACCAAGCCCGTCGTCGTCCCCAACGACGACAAGGGGGCGACCATCGAGGTCAGCGGCAAGGTCGCGGCCAAGCTGGACGACAACACCGTCCGCGTCGACCTCACCGCGATGAGCGCGGGGCAGAAGGTCCTGGGCATGTCGCGAGCGGTCGTTCGACTGGCCTGATGGCCGTCATGGAGGGCGAGGGTAGTAGCGGGTAAGGGGCGTCGGCCGTGGTCGGCGCCCCTTACGTGTGTCTGGTCGCGTCTGGTCGCGCCTGGCCGTACCCGGTTCGTCCGTCCCTGGTCCGGTTGTCCGTCGTCTGGGGTCCGGCTGTCCGCCGGTGGGTGGGTCGGGGCCGTGCCGGTACGTCGAGCAGGTACGTGGAGCCCGTCGCCGGATCAGACGTGGGCCGGGCAAGGGAACCGCTGCTCGATCCGCTCGATCCGCTCGATCCGAACGTAAGCGACGGGCTTGCGACGTACCGCCACGGCCCCTTCCGTGCGTGTGCGGGTGCCGGTCGTGCGTGTCACCCGAAGTGGCTCCCGACTACCGCTTGACTTAGTTAGTGATTGGGCACTAACTTAGTCGCATGGTCAGGATGAGCGCAGACGAGAGGCGCGAGAGCGTCATCCGCGCGGCGATCGAGGAGTTCGCCCGGGGTGGGTACTACGGCACCTCCACCGAGGCGATCGCCAAGCGCGTGGGTGTCTCGCAGCCGTATCTCTTCCGGCTCTTCCCCGGCAAGCGGGCGATCTTCCTCGCGGCGGCGCGCCGTTGCATGGAGGACACCATCCGCACCTTCGGGGAGGCCGCGAAGGGCCTGGAGGGCGAGGATGCCCTGCATTCCATGGCGAACGCGTACACCAAGGCGATCGCGGAGCACCCCGAGCAGCTGCTGATGCAGATGCAGATGTACGTCGCGACCGCGGCCGCGGAGCGGGCCGGCGATCGTGAGCTCGGCGAGGTCGTACGGGCCGACTGGATGCGGCTGTGGGAGACGGTGCATCTGCCGCTCGGTGCCGAGCCGAACGACACGACGACCTTCATGGCGTACGGCATGCTCGTCAACTGCCTGGTGGCCATGGGTTTTCCGCCCGAGCACAAGGTCTGGGAAGGGATGTATCCGTCGGCGCGGGTCAAGGGTCGGCTGGAGAAGTAGGTAGGTAAGGCGGGGGAACGGGTGTCGGCGCCCTTTTCTGCCCGTCAAAGTTAGTCATCAATAACTAACCATAGGGACGAACGCCCTTAGGGGGAGCGATGTCACAGCAGACCGCACGTCGCGGGGGAGCCACCTGGGCCCTCATCATCACCAGCGTCGCCGGATTCATGGCGGCTCTCGACAATCTCGTCGTCACCACCGCACTGCCCTCCATCCGCAAGGATCTCGGCGGAGCGCTGGACGACCTGGAATGGACCGTGAGCGCCTACACGCTCACCTTCGCCGTCCTGCTGATGTTCGGTGCGGCGCTCGGCGACCGGTTCGGCCGTCGTCGGCTCTTCCTCGTCGGTCTCTCCGTCTTCACCGGCGCCTCGGCGGCCGCCGCCATGGCGCCCGGCCTCGACTCGCTGATCGCCGCCCGCGCGGTCCAGGGCGTCGGCGCGGCGATCATGATGCCGCTCACGCTCACCCTGCTGACGGCCGCGGTGCCGGTCGCCAAGCGCGGCATGGCGTACGGGATCTGGGGCGCCGTGAACGGACTCGCGGTCGCTTCCGGGCCCCTCATCGGCGGCAGCCTCACCGAACACGTCTCCTGGCACTGGATCTTCTGGCTGAACGTTCCGCTGGGCCTCGCCCTGCTGCCCCTCGCCCGACTGCGGCTGGCCGAGTCCCACGGCACCGGCGCCCCGCTCGACATCACCGGCACCCTGCTCGTCAGCGGCGGTCTGTTCGGGATCGTGTACGGCCTGGTCCGCGGGCCGGCCGAGGGCTGGACCAGTCCGATCGTCCTGACCGGTCTGCTCGCCGGCGCCGCGCTGCTCACCGGCTTCGTCTTCCACGGCATCCGCGCCAAGAACCCGATGCTGCCGATGCGGCTCTTCCGCTCCCGTGCCTTCGCCGGGATCAACGCCGCGAGCCTGCTGATGTTCCTCGGGATGTTCGGCTCGATCTTCCTGCTCAGCCAGTACATGCAGGGCGTCCTCGGCTACTCGCCCACCCAGGCCGGCCTGCGGATGCTGCCCTGGACCGGGATGCCGATGCTCGTCGCGCCGATCGCCGGGTACCTCTCCGACCGCGTCGGCGGGCGTCCCGTGGTCGCCACCGGGCTCTTTCTGCAGGCCGCCGGGCTCGCGTACTACGCCACCGTGGTCGCCGCCCACGCCTCGTACGCCGCCCAGCTGCCCGCCCTGATCGTCAGCGGCATCGGAATGTCCCTGTACTTCGCCCCGGCCTCCAACCTGGTCATGTCCAGCGTCCGTCCGCAGGAGCAGGGCATCGCCTCCGGTGCCAACAACGCGCTGCGTGAGGTGGGCGGCGCGCTCGGCATCGCGGTGATGTCCTCGATCTTCTCCGCGCAGGGCGGCTACGGGACCGCGCAGACCTTCGTGGACGGTCTGCGGCCCGCGCTCGTGGTGGGCGCGGCGGTGGTCGCCCTGGCGGGCGTCGCGGCGCTGCTCATCCCGACGGCGCGGCGGGCGGCTCAGACCCGGGTCGTCGCTCCCGAGTCGCCCCAGGGGCAGGATCTGGCCCAGGCGCCGGTTCTGGAATCCGCCTCACGCTGAGGCAAGGGAAACCGCCTCGCGCTGAGGCAAAGGAATCCGCCTCACGCTGAGCCACAGGAAACGCCTCACGCCGAGGCAAGGGAAACCGCATCGCGGTGAGTGGGAGGGCAACCGCTCGCCGGTGGAGGGTCCAGGATTCAAACCCTTGATTGGTCCGTCCCGTGCGCACACGGAAGCGGCCCCGCCTCGACCGGCGGGGCCCTTCTCGTACTCTTGAGCCCGTGCAGGAACTCCACGACGCCCCGCTCGCCCCGCTGACCACCTTCCGGCTGGGGGGTCCCGCGACCCGGCTGATCACCGCCACGACCGACGCCGAGGTGATCGCCGCCGTCCGAGAGGCCGACGACACCGGTACGCCGCTGCTGATCATCGGCGGTGGATCGAACCTGGTCATCGGTGACAAGGGCTTCGCCGGGACCGCCCTGCGCATCGCGACCACGGGCTTCGCCCTCGACGGTACGAGGCTGGAGCTGGCGGCGGGCGAGGTGTGGACCGACGCGGTCGCCCGCACCGTCGAGGCCGGGCTCGCCGGCGTCGAGTGCCTCGCCGGGATCCCCGGCTCCGCCGGCGCGACCCCGATCCAGAACGTGGGCGCGTACGGCCAGGAAGTGTCGTCCACCATCACCGAAGTGATCGCGTACGACCGCAGGGCGCGCGAGACGGTCACCCTGGCCAACGCCGACTGCGCCTTCTCGTACCGCCACAGCCGTTTCAAGGCCGACCCCGAGCGGTATGTCGTGCTGCGCGTCAGGTTCGAGCTGGAGGACGCGGACGGGCTGTCGGCGCCGATCAAGTACGCCGAGACGGCGCGCTCCCTCGGGGTCGAGCCCGGCGACAGGGTGCCGCTCGCCGCCGCCCGCGAGACCGTCCTGAAGCTGCGCTCCGGCAAGGGCATGGTGCTCGACCCCGAGGACCACGACACCTGGTCGGCCGGGTCGTTCTTCACCAACCCGATCCTCACGGACGAGGAGTTCGCCGCGTTCCACGCGCGCGTGGCGCAGCGGCTGGGCACCGACGTCGCGCCGCCCGCGTACCCGGCGGGCGAAGGCCACACCAAGACCTCCGCGGCCTGGCTGATCGACAAGTCCGGCTTCACCAAGGGCTACGGCTCCGGACCCGCCCGGATCTCCACCAAGCACACGCTGGCCCTCACCAACCGGGGCCGGGCCACCACCGAGGACCTCCTCGCGCTGGCCCGCGAGGTCGTCGCAGGCGTCCGCGACGCCTTCGGGATCACCCTCGTCAACGAGCCGGTGACGGTGGGCGTGGAGCTCTAGCTGGGCAGGGCTCCAGTACTAGTACGCGACGCCGATCTAGTACGCGACTCCGACGCCCTGCTTCACCGTTCCGGGGTCGTTGATCATCGCCAGCATCGCGTGCGCCACGTCGGCGCGCCCGATGAACCGGCCCTTGAGCGGGAAGCCTCCGACGACCGTCCGGTACGAGCCGGTCACCGGCTTGTTCTGCAGGCGAGGCGGGCGTACGACCGTCCAGTCGGTCGTGCTCCGGGCCAGTTCGCCCTCCATGGCCGCCAGGTCGGCGTAGACATCCTTAAGGATCAGCGAGACCAGACCCCGCGCGGCGCGGTCGGCGAACGCCGCGCCCTCGGGGTCGGGACCGACCGGCCCCGCGCTCACCACCAGCAGCCGGCGCACCCCCTCGGCCTCCATGGCGCCCAGCACCGTACGGGTCAGCCGGGTGGCGATCCCGGCGTCCTTGCGGCTGCGGGCGCCGAGCCCGGAGAGGACGGCGTCCCGGCCCGCGACCGCGGGGCGCAGTGCCTGCGGGTCCGTGAGGTCCCCGCGGAACACCTCCAGGCCCGCACCCGTGACGGTCAGCCGCGCCGGGTCCCGTACGACGGCCGTGACCTGGTGGCCGGAGTCCAGCGCCTGCCGGACGATCTCCTGGCCGATGCCGCCAGTGGCCCCGAAGACGGTGAGTTTCATGACGTGATCCCCCTGGACGGATCTAGTGGGTGAGTATTCACTCACCTCTGCTTGCTCCTAGAGTGGGTAAGCACTCACCCACCCGTCAAGGCCGAACAGGGGTGACCATGGAATCCTTGGGGCCCATGCAGCAGAAACCGGCCCGGATCCGCATCCTCGACGCGGCGCACGAGCTCATGCTCACCATCGGCCTCGCCCGCGCCACGACCAAGGAGATCGCCAAGGCCGCGGGCTGCTCGGAGGCAGCGCTCTACAAGTACTTCCCGAGCAAGGAGGAACTGTTCGTCAAGGTGCTCAAAGAACGCCTGCCCCAGCTGACCCCGCTGCTGGCCGGCCTCGCGGCCGAGCCGGGCCGGGGCACCCTCCTGGAGAACCTCACCGAGATCGCCCGCCAGGCGGCCCTCTTCTATGAGCAGAGTTTTCCGATCGCCGCCTCCTTGTACGCGGAAACGCAGCTCAAGCGCCGGCACGAGGAGTCGATGCGCTCCATGGGGTCGGGCCCCCACATGCCCATCCGGGGTCTCGACGCCTACCTCCGCGCCGAACAGGACGCGGGCCGGGTCCGCGCCGGGGTCGACACCTACGCGGCCGCCTCGCTTCTGCTGGGCGCCTGCGCCCAGCGCGCCTTCGCCTACGACTCCACCGAGGAGGGCAAGCCGCCGCCCGTGGACGAGTTCGCCCTGTCGATCGCCCGCACGCTGCTGGGCGGAATCTCCGTTGCGGACGAGCCCTCGTGACGGTCACCCTGGCCCGATGAGACAAGCCCCCACGACCGTGCGACGCTCCTTGTGCGGCTGAGCGTCACGGAGTTCACGCCGCGCGTCGGCCCCCACGCCTACCGGGTCGTCCAGCCGCGTCAGCCGCTGCGGCACACCACACTCAGTGACCCCTTCGAAGGCTGGGGCTACCTCGTGGGCGACCACGACGGACTCGCCCGCCTCGCCGCGCTCTTCTCGTTCGCCGCGTTCTCCCGGCACACGATCGTGTACGTCCCGCTGCGGCGGAGCATCCCCAGGGACTACGTGCCCGGGGTGCCGGTCGACCTCGTCCTCGCCCACCGGTCGCCGGGCCTGCGTGCCTCCGCCTGGCCCGAACTGCGCCGTCGGCTGCGCGGTGGCACCCCGCTCACCGTGCGCACGAACGAGGAGCGCACCGCCGCCCATGCGGCCGCCTGGGAAGCACGCTGGGAGCAGCGCTGGGACCGCCTCGACGCGCGGGACCGGATCCATCCGGCCGTACACGCGGGGACCCTCTTCCTCCTCGGCGCCCGCGACACCTTCGCCTCGGCCGCCACGCATCTGGAGGCGGCGGCCGGGTTCGGACCGCGTGGGAAGCGGGCCGCGAAGGGGCAGGACGTGCTCGTCACCTCCCTCACCCCGCACCTGCCGCCGTCCGCCGGCCGTCACGTCGAACTGGACATCGGCTTCCAGGCGTATCCGCCGTACACCCACTTCAGGCGACCGGGGCGGCCAGCCAGTCGTCGATGCCCGACAGCAGCTTCTCCTTGACGTCCTTGGGGGCCGCCGTGGCCCGCACCGACTGGCGTGCCAGCTCGGCCAGTTCCGCGTCCGTGAAGCCGTGGTGGTGGCGTGCCAGCTCGTACTGGGCGGCCAGCCGGGAGCCGAACAGCAGGGGGTCGTCGGCGCCGAGGGCCATCGGGACGCCGGCTTCGAAGAGGGTGCGCAGGGGGACGTCCTCGGCCTTCTCGTAGACCCCCAGGGCGACGTTCGACGCCGGGCACACCTCGCAGGTGATGCCGCGGTCCGCGAGCCGCTTCAGCAGCCGCGGGTCCTCGGCGGCGCGCACACCGTGCCCGATCCGGGTGGCGTGCAGGTCGTCCAGGCAGTCGCGGACCGACGTGGGGCCGGTCAGCTCGCCGCCGTGCGGCGCGGACAGCAGGCCGCCGTCCCGCGCGATCGCGAAGGCCCGGTCGAAGTCCCGCGCCATGCCCCGCCGCTCGTCGTTGGAGAGCCCGAAGCCGACGACGCCGCGGTCCGCGTAGCGCACGGCGAGCCGGGCCAGGGTGCGGGCGTCCAGCGGGTGCTTCATACGGTTCGCGGCCACCAGGACGCGCATCCCGAGCCCAGTCTCCCGCACGGCCGAGTCCACCGCGTCCAGGATGATCTCCAGGGCCGGGATGAGCCCGCCCAGCCGGGGCGCGTACGAGGTCGGGTCGACCTGGATCTCCAGCCAGCCGGAGCCGTCCTTCAGATCCTCCTCGGCGGCCTCGCGCACCAGCCGCTGGATGTCCTCGGGCTCTCTGAGGCAGGACCGGGCCGCGTCGTACAGCCGCTGGAAGCGGAACCAGCCGCGCTCGTCGGTCGCCCGCAGCCGGGGCGGTTCGCCGCTGGTCAGGGCGTCGGTGAGGGCTTCGGGCAGCCGGACGCCGTACTTGTCGGCCAGCTCCAGCACGGTGGTGGGCCGCATCGAACCGGTGAAGTGCAGGTGCAGATGGGCTTTCGGCAGTTCAGAGAGATCACGTACGCGCTCCATTCCAGGATCCTGCCGTACGTCCCCGCCGTGTCGGTAGCGCTTTCCTCGTTAGTGGTCTTGCTCGCACGAAGAAGCGGGCCGCCTCCCCCCGGGGGGAAACGGCCCGCACACGCGCGTGGAGCGCGAAAACGTCAGTCCCGTGCCTCGGCCAGGAGCTTCTGGATCCGGCTGACGCCCTCGACGAGATCCTCGTCACCCAGGGCGTACGACAGGCGCAGGTACCCCGGGGTGCCGAAGGCCTCACCCGGGACGACCGCGACCTCGGCCTCCTCCAGGATGAGCGCGGCCAGCTCGACCGTGTCCTGGGGGCGCTTGCCGCGGATCTCCTTGCCGACGAGGGCCTTGACCGAGGGGTACGCGTAGAAGGCGCCCTCGGGCTCGGGGCAGAGCACGCCGTCGATCTCGTTGAGCATCCGCACGATGGTCTTGCGGCGGCGGTCGAAGGCCTCGCGCATCTCGGCGACGGCCGTCAGATCGCCGGAGACGGCGGCGAGAGCGGCGACCTGGGCGACGTTGGACACGTTCGAGGTGGCGTGCGACTGGAGGTTGGTCGCGGCCTTGACGACGTCCTTCGGGCCGATGACCCAGCCCACGCGCCAGCCCGTCATGGCGTACGTCTTCGCGACGCCGTTCACGACGATGCACTTGTCGGCGAGCTCGGGGACGACCACCGGGAGGGAGTGGAATTCCGCGTCCCCGTAGACCAGGTGCTCGTAGATCTCGTCCGTCAGGACCCACAGACCCTTCTCGGCGGCCCAGCGGCCGATCTCCTCGATCTGCTCGCGGCTGTAGACCGCGCCCGTCGGGTTGGACGGGGAGACGAAGAGCAGCACCTTGGTGTTCTCGGTGCGGGCGGCCTCCAGCTGCTCGACCGAGACGCGGTAGCCGGTGGTCTCGTCGGCGACGACCTCGACCGGGACACCGCCGGCGAGACGGATCGACTCCGGGTACGTCGTCCAGTAGGGTGCCGGGACGATGACCTCGTCGCCCGGGTCGAGGATCGCGGCGAAGGCCTCGTAGATGGCCTGCTTACCACCGTTGGTGACCAGGACCTGGGCGGCCTCCACCTCGTAGCCGGAGTCGCGCAGGGTCTTCGCGGCGATCGCGGCCTTCAGCTCGGGGAGCCCGCCGGCCGGCGTGTAGCGGTGGTACTTGGGGTTCGAGCAGGCCTCGATGGCGGCCTGGACGATGTAGTCCGGGGTCGGGAAGTCGGGCTCACCGGCGCCGAAACCGATCACCGGACGTCCAGCGGCCTTGAGTGCCTTGGCCTTGGCGTCCACGGCGAGGGTGGCGGACTCGGAGATCGCGCCGACTCGGGCGGAGACCCGGCGCTCGGTGGGAGGGGTTGCAGGGCTCATGGCACCCATCGTTTCAGACCGGAAACTCCCCCGGCACGCGGGTTTCACGGACTGAACACCAAGAGAACAACCGTCCGGATCCGGATCCCTCACCGGTCGATCTTCGGCGGACAAAGCCCGTACGGACACTTTCTGTTCGACGACCGGCCCCGGACCACGTACACTCTCACCTCGTTGGCCTTCACCGGCCGCACTCATCCGATGCACACCGAGCATCCGGGTGGATGCGGTACGTTGGGGGAAACAAAGGGTCGTAGCTCAATTGGTAGAGCACTGGTCTCCAAAACCAGCGGTTGGGGGTTCAAGTCCCTCCGGCCCTGCTACACACACCTTCGCCAGGATGTGTGCGCATGTACGTACTGCAATGCACCGCCGTGCGGCTCAACCGGGCGCGGCACGGCCACGACCCGGAATCAGGTGAGGACGAGTGACGGACGCCGTGGGCTCCATCGACATGCCTGATGCCGAGGCGCCCGAGTCTCAGAAGAAGGCCCGCAAGGGCGGTAAGCGTGCCAAGAAGGGCCCGCTGAAGCGCCTTGCCACTTTCTACCGCCAGATCGTCGCGGAACTCCGCAAGGTCGTCTGGCCGACTCGCAATCAGCTGACGACGTACACCACAGTGGTGATTGTCTTCGTCGTCATCATGATTGGCCTGGTGACCGTGATTGACTATGGGCTCAACCACGCCGCCAAGTACGTCTTCGGCTGAGCCGAGAGCGAAGGGCGCCGTCACCGGCGCCCCTTTCGCGCGTTCCACCCCCATGTATCCAGGAAGAAGCAGCCACCGTGTCTGACCCGAACCTGAACGATGCCAGCGAGTCGGTCGAGTCCGTTGACGACGAGCTCGACATCGTCGAGGGCGCGGACGTCGTGGACGAGTTCGAGGCTGCCGATGCCGCCACCGGCGAGCCCGCCGAGGAAGCGGCCCTGCACGTCGAGGACGAGTCCGGTGAGGACGTCGAGGACGAGGACGTTCCCGACGAGGCCCTCGCCGTAGACGCCGAGGAAGGCGACGAGGAAGAGGCCGAAGAAGAGGCCGAACCCGTCGACCCCGTCACCGCACTGCGCGAGGAGCTGCGCACGCTCCCCGGCGAGTGGTACGTCATCCACACCTACGCCGGTTACGAGAACCGCGTGAAGACCAACCTCGAGCAGCGCGCCGTCTCGCTGAACGTCGAGGACTTCATCTTCCAGGCCGAGGTGCCGCAGGAAGAGGTCGCGCAGATCAAGAACGGCGAGCGCAAGACGATCAAGCAGAACAAGCTCCCGGGCTACGTTCTGGTCCGCATGGACCTGACGAACGAGTCCTGGGGTGTCGTCCGCAACACCCCCGGTGTCACCGGCTTCGTGGGCAACGCCTACGACCCGTACCCGCTGACGCTGGACGAGATCGTCAAGATGCTCGCCCCGGAGGCCGAGGAGAAGGCCGCCCGCGAGGCCGCCGAGGCCGAGGGCAAGCCCGTTCCGCAACGCAAGGTCGAGGTCCAGGTGCTGGACTTCGAGGTCGGCGACTCGGTCACCGTCACGGACGGCCCGTTCGCCACGCTGCAGGCGACCATCAACGAGATCAACGCCGACTCCAAGAAGGTCAAGGGCCTGGTGGAGATCTTCGGTCGCGAGACCCCGGTCGAGCTTTCGTTCGACCAGATCCAGAAGAACTAGCAGCTTCTGGACGTACGTCTTCCGAACAGGTCAGACGGGCTCACGCAGCCCGTCTGACCTGCTCGGTTTTTGGCCCCGCATGGATACCCGTTATCGTTGTGCGGTATGCCTCCATCCGGATGATCCGGGCGGAAGCTGAAAACTCTCACTAGGACCCGGAGAGAGCACATGCCTCCCAAGAAGAAGAAGGTCACGGGGCTTATCAAGCTCCAGATCCAGGCCGGCGCGGCCAACCCGGCTCCGCCGGTCGGCCCGGCGCTGGGCCAGCACGGCGTCAACATCATGGAGTTCTGCAAGGCCTACAACGCCGCGACCGAGTCGCAGCGCGGTTGGGTCATCCCGGTGGAGATCACGGTCTACGAAGACCGCTCCTTCACCTTCATCACCAAGACTCCGCCGGCCGCCAAGATGATCCTCAAGGCCGCGGGTGTCGAGAAGGGCTCCGGCGAGCCGCACAAGACCAAGGTCGCCAAGATCACCCAGGCGCAGGTCCGCGAGATCGCCACCACGAAGATGCCCGACCTCAACGCCAACGACCTGGACGCCGCGTCGAAGATCATCGCCGGCACCGCCCGTTCCATGGGCATCACGGTCGAGGGCTGACACCCACCTTCGTAGGAACCATGCGGCGCGAGCCGCACGTGGCAGGGCCTGCTCGGTCCGTACCACGACTCCTCAGAACACATCAGGAGCAGTAGTGAGCAAGCGCAGCAAGTCTCTCCGCGCTGCGGACGCCAAGATCGACCGGGAGAAGCTCTACGCCCCGCTCGAGGCCGTCCGTCTCGCCAAGGAGACCTCCACGAGCAAGTACGACGGCACCGTCGAGGTCGCCTTCCGCCTGGGCGTCGACCCGCGCAAGGCCGACCAGATGGTCCGTGGCACCGTGAACCTCCCGCACGGCACCGGTAAGACCGCCCGGGTCCTGGTCTTCGCGACCGGTGACCGTGCCGAGGCCGCGACTGCCGCGGGCGCCGACATCGTCGGCTCCGACGAGCTCATCGACGAGGTGGCGAAGGGCCGTCTGGACTTCGACGCCGTCGTCGCCACCCCGGACCTCATGGGCAAGGTCGGCCGTCTGGGCCGTGTCCTCGGCCCGCGTGGTCTGATGCCGAACCCGAAGACCGGCACCGTGACCCCGGACGTGGCCAAGGCCGTGACCGAGATCAAGGGCGGCAAGATCGAGTTCCGTGTCGACAAGCACTCGAACCTCCACTTCATCATCGGCAAGGTGTCCTTCGACGACACGAAGCTGGTGGAGAACTACGGCGCCGCGCTGGACGAGATCCTTCGTCTGAAGCCGTCGGCCGCCAAGGGTCGCTACATCAAGAAGGCCGCGATCAGCACCACGGTCGGCCCCGGCGTTCCGCTCGACCCGAACCGCACCCGCAACCTCCTCGTCGAGGAGGACCCGGCCGCCGTCTGAGCCTTCCGCTCACCACGGTGACCGCGTCGCATACGCGTTCTTGGCACGGGCCCCGCAACCTTTCGAGGTGCGGGGCCCGTCCTCATTCCCGGATACGTGTGTCAGTGGGCTGCGTTAGCGTGCAGCTCTCAGGATTCGCATAGGGGTGGGACGAATGAAGAGCACGCACGTGCGCCGAGTGACCCTTTCGATCGCGTTGGTGAGCGCGCTGGCGGGAGCGGCGGCCTGTTCCTCGGGATCCTCCGGGGGCTCCGGCAAGGACGACAAGGCGGCCCAGGGCACGACTCACGTCAGCCCCATAGCGGCCCTGCAGTCGGCCGAGAAGTCCACCGACGGCGCCGACACCGCCAGGATCGAGTCCACGACGAGCCTGGGCACGCTGATGTCCATGAAGTCGGACGGCTCCATGGGCTGGGGCGACGGCCTCACCGGTGACATGACGATCACGTACACCGGCGGCACGATGGCCGAGGCGATGCGCAAGACGGGCAGCACCTCCATGCAGGCCCGCTATCTGTCGGACGCCTACTACGCCAAGATGGGCGAGGCGTTCGCCGAGCACACGGGCGGCAAGCACTGGATCAGGTACGCGTACGACGACCTGGCGAAGATCGCGGGCGGCTCCGGCGCGTTCCTGAAGGACCAGATGCAGAACAGCTCGCCGAACCAGTCGGTGAAGCTCCTGCTGGCCTCCGGCGATGTGAAGAAGGTCGGCGAGGAGACGGTCCGCGGCGAGAAGACCACGCACTACTCGGGCACGGTGAACGTCTCGGACCTCGCGGCCAAGAGCTCCCACCTCACCGCGAGCCAACTCGCCTCCCTCAAGAAGCAGTTCACCCAGGCCGGCATCACGACGGAGGACGTCGACATCTGGGTCAACGGCAAGGACCTGCTCGTCAAGGCGGTCTCCAAGGGCGAGATGTCGAGCGGCACGATGTCCTCCACGACGTACTACAGCGACTACGGAGTGAAGGTCGCCGCCGTGGCGCCCCCGGCGGGCGACACGACCGACTTCAAGGACCTGCTGAAGACACAGGGCCTGACGCCGGGCAGCAGCGACACGTCGAGCGGTTCAGGCACCTCGAGCTGAGGCTCCGGACGACCAGAGGTCCAGGTACCAAGAAGCCCAGGTACCAAGAAGATCAAGTACCAAGTAACTCGAGTACCAAGAAACTCAAAAGAATTCACGAGACCGCTGGAACCTCCCTGGGCTACGCTGCGGGGCGAAGTCTGTGTATCGCTCATGTGTTCCCTGGGGGGGATCCTGATGTTTTCTGTGCGTAACTCCATACGGCACGGAGCGGCGGGGGCCGCGCTCGCGGCCCTGGTCCTCGGAGGGGGCGCCGTCGCCTGCGGGAAGGGCGACGAGTCGCCGAAGATGACGCCCGCGGCGGCCGTGGCCAAGGCGGCGAAGAACAGCGAGGCCATCACCTCGCTCAGCTACCGGATGACCGGCAAGGTCCCGGAGTCGGGCCGCGTCGAGGCCCAGGCGTCGATGAGCATGAAGCCGCTGGCCATGAGCATGAAGATGACCGCTCTGGACCAGGGCGCCGACGGCAAGATGGAGATCCGGGTCGTCGACGGGGCGATGTACCTGGGCGGGGGTGCGGCCGCCGCCAAGGAGATGGACGGCAAGAGATGGATGAAGTTCGACATCTCCGGGATGGCCAAGGGCGCCGAAGGCTCCCCGGGCATCGACGCGAGCAAGCTCTCCGACCAGGCCGAGCAGGACCCGTCCCAGGAGTCCACCTACCTGACCGGCTCCAAGGACGTGAAGAAGGTCGGCACCGAGAAGATCGACGGCGTGCAGACCACCCACTACAACGGCACGGTCACCCTCGACGAACTCCGCGCCGAGCTCAAGAAGAAGGACAAGGCGGCGCGGGACAAGCGCGAGAAGAGCCTGAAGCAGTACGAGGAGCTGGGCGCCGACAAGCTCACGATGGACATGTGGATCGGGCCGGACGACCACACCAAGCAGGTCCGGGTGCGTGCCGCCTCCGACAAGGGCCCGCTCGACATGACCATGGTCTTCCTCGACTACAACAAGCCGGTGACGGTGAAGGCCCCGCCCGCCAAGGACACCGTCGACCTCGCGCAGATGATGAAGGACGCCCAGAAGGGCTGATCCGGCACTGAACCGTCGCTGAGACGAGGCGCCGTGGGGCGCTGAGCCGAGGCGCCGTCGAGTGCCGGGACGAGGCGCTGTCGAGCGGATTTGCTTGACAGCGACCCCGTCACGTACTGTTCCCCAGAAGCCAAAGACCGCTGGTCGTTGCCTTGTGCTCGCAAGAGGGCAGGGCGGCCGAAGGATCCGCTGAAACTGCGGACGACCCGCGTAGGTGACCGTGGATGTGCTCCCGGAGTTCGCTTGCCCAGCTTGCGGACGTACCGGTCGAGCTACGCCCCGTGCGCCTGCGCCGGGGCGTTTCGTTTTGCCCAGCCCCTTCTGAGCGGTCCTCATCACCCGGAAGGAGGCCGACGCTCTATGGCAAGGCCCGACAAGGCTGCCGCGGTAGCCGAGCTCGCGGACCAGTTCCGCAGCTCGAACGCCGCTGTGCTGACCGAGTACCGGGGTCTCACCGTGGCGCAGCTCAAGACGCTGCGTCGTTCGCTCGGTGAAGACGCCCAGTACGCCGTGGTGAAGAACACGCTGACCAAGATTGCGGCCAACGAGGCCGGGATCTCCACGCTCGACGACCTGTTCAACGGTCCGACGGCGGTCGCGTTCATCACCGGTGACCCGGTGGTGTCCGCGAAGGGTCTTCGTGACTTCGCCAAGGACAACCCCAACCTCGTCATCAAGGGCGGTGTCCTTGACGGCAAGGCGCTGTCCGCCGACGAGATCAAGAAGCTTGCGGACCTCGAGTCCCGCGAGGTTCTGCTCGCCAAGCTGGCGGGTGCCTTCAAGGGCAAGCAGACTCAGGCTGCCCAGCTCTTCCAGGCGCTCCCCTCGAAGCTCGTCCGCACCGTGGACGCTCTTCGTGCCAAGCAGGCCGAGCAGGGCGGTGCCGAGTAATTCGGCTCGCGCATTGACCGCCGCCTGAGCAGTTCCGCCTAGGCAGTGGTCGCAGCGGGCCGAAAGTACGCCCGCCTCACATGTACATCCGGCACCAGCCGAATAAGTGGAAGGATCGCCCCTCATGGCGAAGCTCAGCCAGGAAGACCTGCTCGCGCAGTTCGAGGACATGACCCTCATCGAGCTCTCCGAGTTCGTGAAGGCGTTCGAGGACAAGTTCGACGTCACCGCCGCCGCCGCGGTCGCCGTTGCCGGTCCGGCCGGCCCCGCCGCCGTCGAGGCCGTCGAGGAGCAGGACGAGTTCGACGTCATCCTCACGGGTGCCGGCGAGAAGAAGATCCAGGTCATCAAGGTCGTGCGTGAGCTGACCTCCCTGGGTCTGAAGGAGGCCAAGGACCTCGTGGACGGCGCCCCGAAGCCCGTTCTCGAGAAGGTCGCCAAGGAGGCCGCTGAGAAGGCTGCCGAGTCCCTCAAGGGCGCCGGCGCCTCCGTCGAGGTCAAGTAGTCCCACGGGCCCGCTGAGGGCCCCTCGCGAGCTGATACAGGACTACTGGTGGACCTGTAACGCTGACGCACTGAGGAGCGATCACCCAACTGGGTGGTCGCTCTTCGGCGTTCCGGGGGGCAGGTGGCGGCTGCCTTGCACTGTCGGTGGCGACGAGTATGGTGATCTTCGTTGTGCCTCCGGCCGAGCCCGTGACGGGCTGCAGGACGGGCTGCAAGACAGGTTGCACGTGACGATCGCGGCACTTGCTTAGGGCATGGGGGGCCTTGACGAACCGCACGCAGCGCGCAATTCTCAGGACGCGTCGTCACAACGATCCGGATCCGAGGCATGGATCGGTGGCGAAGAGGGCAGTATCGATGTGCATTGAGGGCGTGGCTTGCCGCAGGTGTTGAGAACAACGATGGTCTCAAGAAACCGGGACTGGACATCAGTGGGCCTAGTGGCTACACTGACCCTTTGCGCTGCCTGTTAGCTGCCTCCTGCCCGTCACCAGGGGCATGCCCTCGCGTGAGCACCGATGACTAGATCATCCCTGACCTGGCCTTTTGGCTGAATCGGGAACGGACTGTCTCTGTGCCCACAGTGGGGGGCCGGTACGCGCGTAGTGAGTCCGAGCCCTCGGAAGGACCCCCTCTTGGCCGCCTCGCGCACTGCCTCGACCGCGAATACGAACAACGGCGCCAGCACCGCCCCGCTGCGCATCTCCTTTGCAAAGATCAAGGAGCCCCTCGAGGTTCCGAACCTTCTTGCGCTGCAAACCGAGAGCTTCGACTGGCTGCTCGGCAACGACGCGTGGAAGGCTCGTGTCGAGGCGGCTCTGGACAACGGACAGGACGTCCCCACGAAGTCCGGTCTGGAGGAGATCTTCGAGGAGATCTCCCCGATCGAGGACTTCTCCGGGTCGATGTCCCTGACGTTCCGGGACCACCGCTTCGAACCCCCGAAGAATTCCATCGACGAGTGCAAGGACCGCGACTTCACGTATGCGGCCCCGCTCTTCGTCACCGCCGAGTTCACCAACAACGAGACCGGCGAGATCAAGTCCCAGACGGTCTTCATGGGCGACTTCCCGCTCATGACCAACAAGGGCACCTTCGTCATCAACGGCACCGAGCGTGTCGTGGTGTCGCAGCTCGTCCGCTCGCCGGGCGTCTACTTCGACTCCTCCATCGACAAGACGTCCGACAAGGACATCTTCTCCGCGAAGGTCATCCCGTCCCGGGGTGCCTGGCTGGAGATGGAGATCGACAAGCGCGACATGGTCGGTGTCCGCATCGACCGCAAGCGCAAGCAGTCCGTCACCGTTCTCCTGAAGGCTCTCGGTTGGACGACCGAGCAGATCCTCGAGGAGTTCGGCGAGTACGAGTCCATGCGCGCCACCCTGGAGAAGGACCACACCCAGGGCCAGGACGACGCGCTGCTCGACATCTACCGCAAGCTGCGTCCGGGCGAGCCCCCGACCCGCGAGGCCGCGCAGACGCTTCTTGAGAACCTCTACTTCAACCCGAAGCGCTACGACCTCGCGAAGGTCGGCCGTTACAAGGTCAACAAGAAGCTGGGCGGCGAGGCCCCGCTCGACGCCGGGATCCTGACCGTCGAGGACATCATCTCGACGATCAAGTACCTGGTGAAGCTGCACGCCGGTGAGACCGAGACCGTCGGTGACAACGGCACGCAGATCGTCGTCGAGACGGACGACATCGACCACTTCGGCAACCGTCGTCTGCGCAACGTCGGCGAGCTCATCCAGAACCAGGTCCGCACGGGTCTGGCTCGTATGGAGCGCGTCGTCCGCGAGCGCATGACGACCCAGGACGTCGAGGCGATCACGCCGCAGACCCTGATCAACATCCGGCCGGTCGTCGCCTCCATCAAGGAGTTCTTCGGCACCAGCCAGCTGTCGCAGTTCATGGACCAGAACAACCCGCTGTCGGGTCTCACCCACAAGCGCCGTCTGTCGGCTCTTGGCCCGGGTGGTCTCTCCCGTGAGCGGGCCGGCTTCGAGGTCCGTGACGTGCACCCCTCGCACTACGGCCGCATGTGCCCGATCGAGACCCCCGAAGGCCCGAACATCGGTCTGATCGGCTCGCTCGCCTCCTACGGCCGGGTCAACGCGTTCGGTTTCGTCGAGACGCCGTACCGCAAGGTCACCGGCGGTGTCGTCACCGACGAGGTCGACTACCTCACGGCCGACGAAGAGGACCGATTCGTCATCGCGCAGGCCAACGCGCCGCTGACGGACGAGCTCCGCTTCGAGGAGTCCCGCGTTCTGGTCCGCCGTCGTGGCGGAGAGGTCGACTACGTCCCCGGTGAGGACGTCGACTACATGGACGTCTCGCCGCGCCAGATGGTGTCGGTCGCGACCGCCATGATCCCGTTCCTCGAGCACGACGACGCCAACCGTGCCCTCATGGGCGCGAACATGATGCGCCAGGCCGTGCCGCTCATCAAGTCCGAGGCGCCGCTGGTCGGCACCGGCATGGAGTACCGCTGCGCGGTCGACGCCGGTGACGTACTGAAGTCGGAGAAGGACGGTGTGGTCCAGGAGGTCTCCGCGGACTACGTCACCACCGCCAACGACGACGGCACGTACACCACGTACCGCCTGCACAAGTTCTCGCGCTCGAACCAGGGCACCTCCGTCAACCAGAAGGTTGTCGTGGACGAGGGCGCCCGGGTCATCGCCGGTCAGGTTCTGGCCGACGGCCCGGCGACCGAGAACGGCGAGATGGCGCTCGGCAAGAACCTGCTCGTGGCGTTCATGCCGTGGGAGGGTCACAACTACGAGGACGCGATCATCCTGTCGCAGCGCCTCGTGCAGGACGACGTCCTCTCCTCGATCCACATCGAGGAGCACGAGGTCGACGCCCGTGACACCAAGCTCGGCCCCGAGGAGATCACCCGGGACATCCCGAACGTCTCCGAGGAGGTCCTTGCCGACCTCGACGAGCGCGGCATCATCCGCATCGGTGCCGAGGTCGTCGCCGGCGACATCCTGGTCGGCAAGGTCACGCCCAAGGGCGAGACCGAGCTGACCCCGGAGGAGCGCCTGCTCCGCGCGATCTTCGGTGAGAAGGCGCGCGAGGTGCGCGACACCTCGCTGAAGGTGCCGCACGGCGAGATCGGCAAGGTCATCGGCGTCCGCGTCTTCGACCGTGAAGAGGGCGACGAGCTGCCGCCGGGCGTGAACCAGTTGGTTCGTGTCTACGTGGCGCAGAAGCGCAAGATCACGGATGGTGACAAGCTCGCCGGCCGTCACGGCAACAAGGGCGTCATCTCCAAGATCCTGCCGATCGAGGACATGCCGTTCCTGGAGGACGGCACCCCGGTCGACATCATCCTCAACCCGCTCGGTGTCCCGTCCCGAATGAACCCGGGACAGGTCCTGGAGATCCACCTCGGCTGGCTCGCCAGCCGCGGCTGGGACGTCTCCGGTCTCGCCGACGACTGGGCGCAGCGACTGCAGGCCATCGAGGCCGACGTGGTCGCCCCGGGCACCAACGTCGCCACCCCCGTCTTCGACGGTGCGCGTGAGGACGAGCTCGCGGGTCTGCTGCAGCACACGATCCCGAACCGGGACGGCGAGCGGATGGTGCTCCCGACCGGCAAGGCGCCGCTGTTCGACGGCCGCTCCGGCGAGCCGTTCCCGGAGCCGATCTCGGTCGGCTACATGTACATCCTCAAGCTCCACCACCTGGTCGACGACAAGCTGCACGCCCGCTCGACCGGTCCGTACTCGATGATCACCCAGCAGCCGCTGGGTGGTAAGGCCCAGTTCGGTGGCCAGCGCTTCGGTGAGATGGAGGTGTGGGCGCTGGAGGCGTACGGCGCCGCTTACGCCCTCCAGGAGCTGCTGACCATCAAGTCCGACGACGTGACCGGCCGCGTGAAGGTCTACGAGGCCATCGTCAAGGGCGAGAACATCCCCGAGCCCGGCATCCCCGAGTCCTTCAAGGTGCTCATCAAGGAGATGCAGTCTCTCTGCCTCAACGTGGAGGTGCTGTCCAGCGACGGTATGTCCATCGAAATGCGTGACACCGACGAGGACGTCTTCCGCGCGGCGGAGGAGCTCGGCATCGACCTGTCCCGGCGCGAGCCGAGCAGCGTCGAAGAGGTCTGACGGGAGTTCGGCGGGCCTTTGAACGCCCTTGGAAAAGGTGCATAAGGCCCGCCGGCCCCAGGACCCCCGTTTCAGACCCCAAGACTTACAACCCTGAGAGGGATTGACGCATAGTGCTCGACGTCAACTTCTTCGATGAGCTCCGGATCGGTCTGGCCACCGCTGACGACATCCGTCAGTGGAGCCACGGCGAGGTCAAGAAGCCCGAGACCATCAACTACCGCACCCTCAAGCCCGAAAAGGACGGACTCTTCTGCGAGAAGATCTTCGGTCCGACCCGGGACTGGGAGTGCTACTGCGGTAAGTACAAGCGTGTCCGCTTCAAGGGCATCATCTGTGAGCGCTGCGGCGTCGAGGTCACTCGCGCCAAGGTGCGTCGTGAGCGGATGGGCCACATCGAGCTGGCCGCTCCCGTCACCCACATCTGGTACTTCAAGGGCGTTCCGTCGCGTCTGGGCTACCTGCTCGACCTCGCCCCGAAGGACCTCGAGAAGGTCATCTACTTCGCGGCGTACATGATCACGTTCGTCGACGAGGAGCGCCGCACCCGCGACCTGCCCTCGCTGGAGGCGCACGTCTCCGTCGAGCGTCAGCAGATCGAGAACCGTCGCGACGCCGACCTCGAGGCCCGCGCCAAGAAGCTCGAGACCGACCTGGCCGAGCTCGAGGCCGAGGGTGCCAAGGCCGACGTGCGCCGCAAGGTGCGCGAGGGTGCCGAGCGTGAGATGAAGCAGCTGCGTGACCGTTCGCAGCGCGAGATCGACCGTCTCGACGAGGTGTGGACCCGCTTCAAGAACCTGAAGGTCCAGGACCTTGAGGGTGACGAGCTCCTCTACCGCGAGCTGCGTGACCGCTTCGGCACGTACTTCGACGGTTCGATGGGTGCCGCGGCGCTGCAGAAGCGCCTGGAGTCCTTCGACCTCGACGAGGAGGCCGAGCGCCTCCGCGAGATCATCCGCACCGGCAAGGGCCAGAAGAAGACCCGTGCGCTCAAGCGCCTCAAGGTCGTCTCCGCGTTCCTGCAGACCAGCAACAGCCCCAAGGGCATGGTGCTCGACTGCGTGCCGGTCATCCCGCCGGACCTGCGTCCGATGGTGCAGCTGGACGGTGGCCGCTTCGCGACCTCCGACCTGAACGACCTGTACCGCCGCGTGATCAACCGCAACAACCGTCTGAAGCGACTCCTTGACCTCGGTGCCCCCGAGATCATCGTGAACAACGAGAAGCGCATGCTTCAGGAGGCCGTCGACGCGCTCTTCGACAACGGCCGTCGTGGTCGCCCCGTCACGGGCCCCGGCAACCGTCCGCTGAAGTCCCTCAGCGACATGCTGAAGGGTAAGCAGGGTCGATTCCGTCAGAACCTGCTCGGCAAGCGTGTGGACTACTCCGCGCGTTCCGTGATCGTCGTCGGTCCGCAGCTGAAGCTGCACCAGTGTGGTCTGCCCAAGGCCATGGCGCTGGAGCTCTTCAAGCCGTTCGTGATGAAGCGCCTGGTCGACCTGAACCACGCGCAGAACATCAAGAGCGCCAAGCGGATGGTCGAGCGCGGTCGCACGGTCGTGTACGACGTCCTGGAAGAGGTCATCGCGGAGCACCCGGTTCTGCTGAACCGTGCGCCCACGCTGCACCGCCTCGGCATCCAGGCCTTCGAGCCGCAGCTGGTCGAGGGCAAGGCCATCCAGATCCACCCGCTCGTCTGCACCGCGTTCAACGCGGACTTCGACGGTGACCAGATGGCCGTCCACCTGCCGCTCTCCGCGGAGGCGCAGGCCGAGGCCCGCATCCTGATGCTGTCCTCGAACAACATCCTCAAGCCCGCCGACGGCCGCCCGGTCACGATGCCGACCCAGGACATGGTCCTCGGTCTGTTCTTCCTGACCACGGACGGCGAGCTGCGCGACGTCAAGGGCGAGGGCCGTGCCTTCGGCTCGACCGCCGAGGCGACGATGGCGTTCGACGCCGGGGAGCTCGCGCTCCAGTCGGCCGTCGACATCCGCTTCCCGGTGGGCACCATCCCGCCGCGTGGCTGGACCCCGCCGGCGCAGGAGGAGGGCGAGCCCGAGTGGCAGCAGGGTGACACCTTCCGCCTCCGTACGACCCTGGGCCGTGCGCTCTTCAACGAGCTGCTGCCCGAGGACTACCCGTTCGTCGACTACTCGGTGGGCAAGAAGCAGCTCGGCGAGATCGTCAACGACCTGGCCGAGCGTTACCCCAAGGTCATCGTGGCGGCGACGCTCGACAACCTGAAGGCGGCCGGCTTCTACTGGGGCACCCGCTCCGGCGTCACCGTGGCCATCTCCGACATCGTCGTTCCCGAGGCGAAGAAGGAGATCGTCAAGGGCTACGAGGCGCAGGACGAGAAGGTCCAGAAGCAGTACGAGCGCGGTCTGATCACCAAGGAAGAGCGCACTCAGGAGCTCATCGCGATCTGGACCAAGGCGACCAACGAGGTCGCCGAGGCGATGAACGCGAACTTCCCGAAGACGAACCCCATCTTCATGATGGTTGACTCGGGTGCCCGAGGAAACATGATGCAGATGCGTCAGATCGCCGGTATGCGTGGTCTGGTGTCGAACGCCAAGAACGAGACGATCCCGCGTCCAATCAAGGCCTCCTTCCGTGAGGGCCTGTCGGTGCTGGAGTACTTCATCTCGACGCACGGTGCTCGTAAGGGTCTGGCGGACACGGCTCTGCGTACCGCCGACTCGGGTTACCTCACCCGTCGTCTGGTCGACGTCTCCCAGGACGTCATCATCCGCGAGGAGGACTGCGGCACCGACCGTGGCCTCAAGCTGCACATCGCGGAGCGCGGCGCGGACGGTGTCCTGCGCAAGGCGGAGAACGTCGAGACCAGCGTGTACGCACGTGCGCTGGCCGAGGACATCACCGTCGACGGCAGGGTGCTGGCCCCGGCCAACACCGACCTCGGCGACGTCCTCATCGACGAGCTGGTCAAGCACGGCATCGAGGAGGTCAAGACCCGTTCGGTCCTGACCTGCGAGTCCGCCGTCGGCACCTGCGCCATGTGCTACGGCCGTTCGCTGGCCACCGGCAAGCTGGTCGACATCGGTGAGGCGGTCGGCATCATCGCCGCCCAGTCCATCGGTGAGCCCGGTACCCAGCTGACGATGCGTACCTTCCACACCGGTGGTGTGGCCGGTGACGACATCACCCAGGGTCTGCCCCGTGTCGTCGAGCTCTTCGAGGCTCGTACGCCCAAGGGTGTCGCCCCGATCTCCGAGGCCTCCGGCCGCGTGCGGATCGAGGAGACCGAGAAGACCAAGAAGCTCGTGGTCACCCCGGACGACGGCAGCGACGAGACGGCGTTCCCGATCTCGAAGCGTGCCCGGCTCCTGGTGTCCGAGGGCGAGCACGTCGAGGTGGGCCAGAAGCTCACCGTGGGTGCCACCAACCCGCACGACGTGCTGCGCATCCTGGGTCAGCGTGCCGTCCAGGTCCACCTGGTCGGCGAGGTCCAGAAGGTCTACAACTCGCAGGGTGTGTCGATCCACGACAAGCACATCGAGATCATCATCCGGCAGATGCTGCGCCGTGTGACGATCATCGAGTCGGGCGACGCGGAGCTGCTGCCCGGCGAGCTGGTCGAGCGCTCGAAGTTCGAGACCGAGAACCGTCGTGTGGTCCAGGAAGGCGGCCACCCGGCCTCCGGCCGTCCGCAGCTGATGGGTATCACCAAGGCCTCGCTGGCGACCGAGTCGTGGCTGTCGGCGGCGTCCTTCCAGGAGACGACCAGGGTTCTGACGGACGCGGCGATCAACGCCAAGTCCGACTCCCTGATCGGCCTCAAGGAGAACGTCATCATCGGTAAGCTCATCCCGGCCGGTACGGGTCTGTCCCGTTACCGCAACATCCGGGTCGAGCCGACCGAGGAGGCCAAGGCCGCGATGTACTCGGCCGTCGGCTACGACGACATCGACTACTCGCCGTTCGGCACCGGCTCCGGCCAGGCCGTCCCGCTGGAGGACTACGACTACGGTCCGTACAACCAGTAAGGCGTACGTCTGAAGTACTGAAGGGCGGTCACTCCGTTTCGTACGGGGTGGCCGCCCTTCGGCGTTGTCCGGTGCCGGTCGTCCGTGGTCAGCGGCCGAGCTGGAGGTAGGGCTCCAGGGCCTGGAGCCGGGTGTAGTTGTCCGGGTGGGTGGTCAGCAGCCTGGCCAGGCCGCCCGGTTCCTTGAGCTGCCTGCCCTGCGCCGCTGCCTGCGCCTTCACGGCGTCCTCCTGGGCCTGGAAGTGGTACAGGACCTGCGCCAGCTGGGGCGCGAAGCCGAGGTCGGCCGCCTGCCGGTCGGCACGCAGCTCGCCTTGGCGTCCCACGTAGGCGAGCAGATAGGGGGCGACGACGAGCGGCACGGTGATGTACCAGGCGGCGACGAACCCGCCGATCACGAACATCCCGATGAAGAGGTAGACCATCCCGGTCGCGGCGAGCGAGAAGACGCTTGCGACCCGGATCGCGATCCGGGCGATGCCCCGCATGAAGGCCCAGGCGATCCGACCGGGCAGGGAGTACCAGTAGCCGAGCAGGCCCGTCCAGGCATGACCGCCCGTGTGGTGGCCGAGCTCATGGGCGAGTACGGCGGCGAGGTTGCTGCTGGGGATCTCGTTCAGCGCGTACGTCGTGACGCCGACGACATGGCCGGCGGCCGCCACGGCGTTCAGGTCCGTGCTGTTCTCTACCATCAGCTCGTACGTGTGTGGCTCGATGCCCGCTCGGGCGGTGACCTCGCGCCAGATCGGCTCCAGACGGGCCCGCTCCTCGGCGAGCGGCGTCCTGAGCTTCATCACGTGCCGGGCGAAGGCCAGCTCGGTGGGCCGGTGGAAGACGAGCGCCCCGGAGGCCAGCCAGGCGAGGATGACCAGCCAGCCGATGGCCGTGCCGAGGATCCCCACGGCGAACGAGGCGACCACGGCGAGGCTCACCAGGAAGCCCGGCACCTGGACCGCCAGCTGCCCGATCGCGGTGGCGTCGGCACCGCGCTGGTGCGCGGCCACGTGGATGCGGGAGCCCGCGTGACGGTAGTCGAGGTCGTCGGGTGCGGGGGCCTCCGGCGGTGCCGCGGGTGTGGGGGCGGGGGGCGGTTGCGGCGGGATGTACGGCGGTGCGGTGGCGGTGGGCTGCGGGCCGCTCGGGTACGTGGGCGTGGCCCCCGGGTAGGCGGGCGGCGCCGCGGGGTACCCGGCGGCCCCGGCCGCCGGGTACTGGGGTGCGCCGCCCGGATAGGACGGGGGCGCGGAGGGCTCCGGGTACAGGGGCGGAACGGCGGACCCGGGGTAGGGGGGCGGGGGAGCGGCGGACCCGGGGTAGGGGGGCGGGGGAGCGGCGGACCCGGGGTAGGGGGGTGCGGAAGCGGCGGACCCCGGATAGGGGGGTGCGGAAGCGGCGGACCCCGGATAGGGGGGTGCGGAAGCGGCGGACCCCGGATACGGGGGCGAGGGAACGGCGGACCCGGGATAGGGGGGCGGAGTCGAGGCAGCCCCAGGGTACGAAGGCGCGGGCGTGCCTGGGTACGGGGGCGAAGGCGTGCCTGGGTACGGGGGGTCCGGGTAGCCGGGGCCGGGCTCCGGGGCGGCCGGGTCTGGTGGGTAGGACAAGGTGGGGCTCCTTCAGGATGGGGACGTCAGCCGATGAGCAGCCCGGCGGGAAGCAGCACCGTGCCCGCGCAGAAGGCGATCAGGCCGGTGCGGATCCACTGGTGCTTGCGGGCGGCGATACGGCTGGTCTCGGTGAGCGCCGCGGTGAGTCCGACGGCGGGGTCGCGGTCGGTGTCGGCGAGAGCGGTCGCCAACTGACCTTCACGTACGGCTTGTTGGATGTCGCCGAAGAAACAGAGGGGCCGGCCCGGGGCCCATGAACTGGCGCGGTACCGGGGGAGCACCGCGAGCAGCAGCGCGAACAGGGCGAAGGCGAGGGCCAGGGCGCCGGTCCACCAGACGGCCGTACCGGGTGCGGAGAGCGAGCTCGGCGACCAGTTCCGTCCGGCCAGCAGCCCGCTGAACACCCCTGCCGTCATCCCGAGCGCCGCCACGAGCACGGACGCCTTGCTGTCGGCCCGGGCGATCTCGCCCCGCAGCTCCGCCAGCAGCCGTTCGGCGGTTCTGGCGCCGGGAGCGGTGGTGGTCACTCCGGGCCCGTCTCGGCGGACTCCGGCGCCTGGGGCGGGGGCGGCGGCGGATAGGCGGAGGGCGCGGGCGGAATGACGGGCGTGGGAGCCACGGCCGGGGGCGGCGGAGCCTGGTCGTACGGGATACCGGCGGCGGGCGCGGCCGGGGGCGCCTGGTACGGCCCCGGCGGCACGGTTCCGGGCGCGGGCGGGACGTACGGCTGGTGGGACACGGGCGGCCCCGGCGGGGTGTAGGAGGCGCCCGGTGCGCCTGCGGGGGCCGGAGCGCCGCCGTAGGGCTGGGCGGCGGCCCCGTACGGCGGTGAGGGGTTGTAGGGCTGCGGCTGCGAGGGGTCGTACGGCGGTGAGGGGCTGAACGGCTGCGGCTGCGAGGGGTCGTACGGCTGCTGCGGTACGCCCCCGGGCGGTGGCGCCGGTCGGCCGGGGACCGGGGGCTGCGGCGGGGGCTCCTGGCGGCTGTTGAGTTCCTTGACGACGCGCAGGGTGGAGCGGGCCGACTCGGCCTTCTGGTAGTCCTCCAGGGTGTCTCCGGCGATCAGCTCCAGCTGGCTCTCGATGGCGGAGAGCTGGTCCTTCTGGAGAGCGCTGATGACCATCCGGGTGTCCTCGGGGTGCGCGGCGAGGTGGAAGGCCCACTGGGCGACACCCCCGTGTTGCAGGTGGTGCTGGTAGAAGGCGATCTTCTGGGCCATCAGCTCCTGGGACTGGTGCTGGCGCAGCACCTCCAGCTCGTGCAGCTGCTGGGCCTGGCGCAGTCGGTACTCGTGCTCGGGGTCGAGCATGTCGGCCTCGTAGCGCAGCGCCCGTTTGCGCCGTCTGTGCGCGATCGCGTCGTCGTCCAGGCGCAGCCGCACCGCGCAGGTGACCGCGAGCCCGATGCCGTCGGCGAAGACGCCGCTCTCGACCGCGTACTGGACCTCGGCCTCGGCGTCCCGGCTGTCCTCGATGGAGAACCGGCGGCTGACCGGTCGCGCCAGCTGGTGGAGTTCACGGGCGAGCCGTGTGGGCACATCGCGTTCGCCGCCGGCCACGTACGCGATCGGGTCCGCGACGCGCCAGGTCAGATCGGCGGTGGCGCCGAACGAGAACGCGTCGTCGTCGCTGGGCAGTTCGAGTTCCAGCTGGACCGGGTGGCTGCCCATGTCGACCTCGTAGACCGAGGTGTAGCGGCGGGTCGCGGCGTCCGTGCGGCTCGGCCGGTGCGGGGGCATGTACGCGTCGTAGCCGCCGCCCGCGGTGGCGAACACCAGTGCGTGGTCGATCGCGGAGACCGGCCGCCGGGCCGTGTAGTCGAAACGGGAGATCGGCCGCACGGTGAGCACCGGGTCGATCAGCGTGGTGTGCCGGTCGGCCTGTTGCTGCCACTCCGGCGGGCGGCGGAATTCCGCCATGGGTCAACTCCTCGTAACTCTGTGTCAGGCTGTCGGGACGGGGGGACGCAGTGCGGCGAGCAGGCGGTCGGCGAGAGGCGGGCGCGGGCCGCCGTCCCGGCCGCGCAGGGTGCCCAGTTCGTGGCTGAGGCGTTTGTGGTCGTCCGCCGTGACGACCAGTGCGGGCAGCAGCAGCTCCAGGGCCTGGGCCGCGTCCGGGCGGCGCTCGGCCACGTACACCCAGGTGTGCAGGGCGTTCAGGGCGCCCCGGGTGTGGGCGCGGTCGCCGAGGGCGGTGCGCCAGAGGGTGGCGAGGTCGCGGGCCGAGTCCGCCTGGTACATGCCGTCGCCGGCGTACCACTCGACGAGCGCGCCCTCCTCGGCGTTGTCGCACGCCAGGACGAAGGCGCCCAGCGCCAGCGCGCGGACCGCGGGAGTGTCGTGGTGGAGCAGGCGCACCAGCTCGGAGAGCATCTCGCCGCGCCTGAGGCCCACCGAGAGCAGCAGGGCCGTGGACTCGATCAGGTTGGCCGCCTCGGCCGGGCTGCTGTGGTCGGCGCGGGCCAGGGTCGCGAGGGCGCTCAGGGCCGGGGCCACCAGGTCCGGGCGCAACGGCGCGAGCAGCCCGAAGGCGCGGATCGCGGTCCAGCGGCGGGCCGGGTGGGCGTCCGTGCACCACTGGGTGAGCAGGCGCAGGACGACGGGCGCGTCGAGGAGCTGGGCGAGCGTGAGGGTGTTCGCGGCGGTGACACGGGGGCCGAACGTCTTCGACACCGCCCAGCCGTCGATCAGCAGCGCGACCGCGGAGGGCAGGTCGGCGAGCGCGAGCATGGCGGTGGCCGCGGCGGCCCGGGTCCGTACGACGGGACGCCCGTCGCGGGCCAGCTCGCGCAGCCAGGCGATCAGCGCGGGCCGGGCCGAGGGATGTCCCGTCCACACCTCGGTGAGCAGGGCGCGCGGGGTGTTCTCCTTCCGGAAGAACGCGGTGAACTGCGGTACCGGGCCCCATTCGGTCGCCTCGTCCCGCACTTCCCCCTCGGCGCGGGCCCGCGCGAGCCGGGTCTCGGCGGCGAGCCCGAACACCGGGATCTCCGGTGGCTCCTCGGGGTGCTGCAAGCGCTGGAAGTGCACGAACAGCTTGTCGGCGAGCTCGGCGGCGAGGACGTACGGCGCCCGGTCGAAGACGGCGAGCGAGATGAGGAAGGCCTTGTCACGCAGCGTGGACTCGGGGTCGCTCAGCCACTCCCGGCACTGCTGCTCCACGGCCGCCTGCCCGAACTCCGCGAGCCGGGTCGCAGCCGCCTCGCCGCCGTCGTAACCCGCCACCTCCTTCGCGAACTCGGCCGCCTCGGCGGGCTGATGGTGCCCCCGGGCGAGGAAGTCCCGCACCGGGGCGAGGGCGAGGAGGCCGTCGGTGTCCTGTGTGCGGTGCCTGCTCACATACGCGCGGACGACGGCCGACGCCTCCGGCGGCTGCCAGACGGAGGGAGTGGCGCCCAGCAGGAAGGGTGAGTTCTCGACCGTCACCACCAGATACCCGTCGACCTTCTTGAGCTGGTCGCGGGCCGCGTAGAGGTGGGTGTCGCGCAGCGGCCGGTTGCGGCTCAGCGGCAGATCGCGCAGGACGTGCCCGCCGGGTGCGGTGAGCGGGGCGCTCAGGGTCGCCGGGCTCGTCTCCGGCGAGAGGGCGTGCACGGCGGGCACACCCAGACGGTGCAGGAGCATCAGCGCGGCGGCGTGGCGGCCGGTGGCGTGGGCGCCGGCGAGGACGAGGACGCGTTCTTCGCGGAGCCGGTCCAGGGCGGCGGCGAAGGCGGGGCTCTCGACGAAGACGGCGTCCAGGTCTTCGAGGTGGCGCCGTGGGATCTCTCCGGAGGCGTACGGCGCCGAAGCCGCCGAGCCGTGGTGGTGGATCTCCGTCTTGCCGCCCATGAAGACGTCACCGGCGACCTCGCCGCCGGACACGCCGTGCTGGGCGCCGCCGACCAGACTCCCGCCGAAGGACGCGGCCGAGCCGAGGATGAACCCCGGGGTGTGCGCGAAGAGCTCGCGCTGAGCCGCGCGCGCCTCCTGCGGCCGCTCCTGCTCTCCTTCTCCTTCCCCCTCCGCGTCCTGGCGCCGGGTGTCCGGTTCGGGGGCCGGGTGTACGTCCTTCGGGGGTACGTCGTCGGGGCCCGGCGCCGTGGGTGGAGGCACTGTCACGCCGACTCACCCCCGGACCCGCCGAGGTGGACGTCTCCGGTGACCTGGCCGCCCGACACGCCGTGCTGGTCGCCGCCGACGAGGCTGCCGCCGAAGGTGGGGGCGCCTCCGTCGAAGTGGAAGACGGCGCCCGCGGGAGGGGCGGAGGGCCGGGCCGCGCGGGCCTCGGGGGCCTGGGACCCGGGTACCTGGTCTCCTGGCTGGTCCCGCCTCGGTGCCGGACGCTCCCCCGAGCTGGCGCCCGGCACCGAGGTTCCCCCCTTCTCACTGTGGTCGTCGCCGGCCCCCGGTACCGGGCCGTGCAGCCAGGCGCGCAGCGGGCCGTTCTTGCTGTCCACGGTCACCGCGTGGAAGTCCTCGGCGGGGATGCCCGCGTGACCGTGCCGCACGATCCCCGTGTGCACGCTCTCCGAGACGCACAGCGCGAAGTCGTCTCTCCGCTCCCGCAGGGCCGCGCGCAGCAGCTGGGCGTCGAGGAGGCGGCAGGCGTGGTTGAGGTCGGAGCCGACCCACCCGTCGTGCTCGTCCACGGCGACGTAGCCCGTGGCGACGACGCCGCGCAGCCGGATCTGCGCCGAGCTGGACGCCATCCGGTTGACCGCGTGCAGCTGGGCGGGGACCTCGGTGAGCAGGGCGCGCAGCAGTGCGGTGACGGACGCGTTGGCGTCGATCAGCTCCATCACGGAGTCGCCCCGGTCGGCGCGCTGGCGCAGGCGTTCGTCGATGCCGGCGCGCTCCAGGGTGCGGTCGGCGACGTCGTACAGCATGCGCCGCAGGTACGCCTGCTCGATGTCGTCCCGGTCGCTGTACTTCTCGATGTCGAGCAACAGGATCGTCCGGCTCACGGGGTCGGTCATGGTCGCCTTTCGCAGGTGGTGCGGCAGTGGCAGAAGAGTGGCGGGCGGGGTGGGGGTGACGTGAGGGCGGATGACGCAGTCGGAGTGTGACGGCGTACACAGAACCCGTGCTCTCTCGCCCGCGCGACCAGCCCCCACCGGCCGGCAGCCGAAGTGATCCACCAGACCCACGTCACCCCCGCGCGATCCGCCGCAGCACATCCGGCCGCACGATCACCAGCGCCCGGCGCCCCGTCATCACGACCCCCCGTTCCCGCAGGTCCTTCAGCAGGCGTTGGACCATCTCGCGCGAGGCCCCCACCGACCCGGCGAGTTCCTGTTTGCTCAGGGGGACGGAGAGTTCGATGCCCTGGTCGGTGCGCCGCCCGTGGGTGCGGGCGAGGTCCAGCAGCAGAATCGCGAAGCGCTCCCGCACGCTGAGGGAGGCGAATTCCAGGCGGCGCCGATCGGCCGCCCGGGTGCGATCGGAGGTGAGGCCGAGCAGGGCGAAGGAGACGGCGGGGGAGCGGGCGAGGAACTCGGTGAACCGGCCGCGTTCGACCGCGACCGTTCGGACCGGCTCCAGGGCCGTCACGGTGGCCGACCGCGGGCGCCCGGTGAGCGCCGCGGACTCCCCGATGATGTCGCCGGGGCCGCGCAGCGCGAGCAGCGCCTCGTAGCCGTTGGAGGCCGCCGCGGTCACCTTCGTCCAGCCGTGCGTGACGAACAGGACGTGCGAGGACGGTTCGCTCTGGTGCAGGAGCACCACCCGGGGCGCGTACGAGAGCGCGTGCCCGAGATCGAGCAGCGCCGAGCGGTCCTCGCTCTCCAGCCGGGCCAGGAACGGCACCCGGTCGTCGAGCCCCCCGTCGCCGGGTAAGCCCGACGAGTCCCACGAACCAGGTAAGTCCGATGAGCCGGATGACCCGGATGACCCGGATGAGTCCGGTGCGTGTGCTGCCGTCATGGTTCCCCCGATCGCCACAGCCGATCGATCAAGGTACTGAAGGGCACACAGCGAGGGACAGAGATTGCGCGGTACCGTCGGGGATCGGAAACTTTAGGGGACGAGCGTCCCGGGAATGCGCTAAGGCCGGCCCAACACTCACCCCGCATCGGCGCCCCGCAACGACCCCACGGCCGCCCCGTCTCCGCGTCGTGTCCGACCTGCGGGAGCACCGCGCTGACGTGGCAAGAAGTCCGGCGTGTCGCCCTGGACAGCATTTGTTTTGACCGAAGTCGTTGAGGTAGGTACGCTCAGACCTTGTGCCTGGGGTGTGCCCTGGCTCGCGTGCGTGCCTTCAAACCGCAAGGCGAGCCGTAACCGGCCACCGTAATCTGCGCCCTTTTCGCCTCGCGGCGGGAGTCTGCAGCATTCGACACACCCGACCGCGTGGGTCGGAGATGTTCCAGGTTAGCTTCACCATTCGGCACACAGAAACCGGAGAAGTAGTGCCTACGATCCAGCAGCTGGTCCGGAAGGGCCGGCAGGACAAGGTCGAGAAGAACAAGACGCCCGCACTTGAGGGTTCGCCCCAGCGTCGCGGCGTCTGCACGCGTGTGTTCACGACCACCCCGAAGAAGCCGAACTCGGCCCTGCGTAAGGTCGCGCGTGTGCGTCTGACCAGCGGGATCGAGGTCACCGCTTACATTCCGGGTGAGGGACACAACCTGCAGGAGCACTCCATCGTGCTCGTGCGCGGCGGCCGTGTGAAGGACCTGCCGGGTGTTCGCTACAAGATCATCCGTGGTTCGCTTGACACCCAGGGTGTCAAGAACCGCAAGCAGGCCCGCAGCCGCTACGGCGCCAAGAAGGAGAAGTAGAAATGCCTCGTAAGGGCCCCGCCCCGAAGCGCCCGGTCATCATCGACCCGGTCTACGGTTCCCCTCTGGTGACCTCCCTCATCAACAAGGTGCTGCTGAACGGCAAGCGCTCCACCGCCGAGCGCATCGTCTACGGCGCCATGGAGGGTCTGCGTGAGAAGACGGGCAACGACCCGATCATCACGCTGAAGCGCGCGCTGGAGAACATCAAGCCGACCCTCGAGGTCAAGTCCCGCCGTGTCGGTGGTGCGACGTACCAGGTTCCGATCGAGGTCAAGCCCGGTCGTGCCAACACGCTCGCGCTGCGCTGGCTGGTCGGTTACTCCCGCGCCCGTCGCGAGAAGACCATGACCGAGCGTCTGCTCAACGAGCTTCTCGACGCCTCCAACGGCCTTGGTGCCGCTGTGAAGAAGCGTGAGGACACCCACAAGATGGCCGAGTCCAACAAGGCCTTCGCGCACTACCGCTGGTAGTCGCTACCCCCATCGAGACCGAGAGAAGACCGAAGCCTTATGGCTACCACTTCACTTGACCTGGCCAGGGTCCGCAACATCGGGATCATGGCCCACATCGACGCGGGCAAGACGACCACCACCGAGCGGATCCTCTTCTACACCGGCGTCAGCTACAAGATCGGTGAGGTCCACGACGGCGCTGCCACCATGGACTGGATGGAGCAGGAGCAGGAGCGTGGCATCACGATCACCTCTGCTGCCACCACCTGTCACTGGCCGCTCGAGGACGACGACTACACGATCAACATCATCGACACCCCGGGGCACGTCGACTTCACGGTCGAGGTGGAGCGTTCGCTGCGCGTCCTCGACGGTGCCGTCACGGTGTTCGACGGTGTCGCCGGTGTCGAGCCGCAGTCCGAGACGGTGTGGCGTCAGGCCGACCGCTACGGCGTGCCGCGCATCTGCTTCGTGAACAAGCTGGACCGTACCGGCGCCGAGTTCCACCGCTGTGTGGACATGATCAAGGACCGGCTCGGCGCCGTTCCGATCATCATGCAGCTGCCGATCGGTGCCGAGATGGACTTCAAGGGCGTTGTGGACCTGGTCCGCATGAAGGCGCTCGTGTGGTCCGCCGAGGCGGCGAAGGGCGAGATGTACGACGTCGTCGACATCCCCGCCACGCACGCCGAGGCTGCCGAGGAGTACCGCGGCCGGCTGGTCGAGACCGTCGCGGAGAACGACGACGAGATCATGGAGCTGTTCCTGGAGGGCCAGGAGCCCACCGAGGAGCAGCTGTACGCCGCGATCCGTCGCATCACCATCGCGTCCGGCAAGGGTGACGGCGTCACGGTCACCCCGGTGTTCTGTGGCACCGCGTTCAAGAACAAGGGCGTCCAGCCCCTGCTCGACGCGGTCGTGCGCTACCTGCCGACCCCGCTCGACGTCGAGGCCATCGAGGGCCACGACGTCAAGAGCCCCGAGGTCGTCGTCAAGCGCAAGCCGTCCGAGGACGAGCCGCTGTCTGCGCTGGCGTTCAAGATCATGAGCGACCCGCACCTCGGCAAGCTCACCTTCGTCCGGGTGTACTCGGGCCGCCTGGAGACCGGCACTGCCGTGCTGAACTCCGTCAAGGGCAAGAAGGAGCGCATCGGCAAGATCTACCGCATGCACGCGAACAAGCGTGAGGAGATCGACGCGGTGGGCGCCGGCGACATCGTCGCCGTGATGGGTCTGAAGCAGACCACGACCGGTGAGACGCTCTGCGATGACAAGAACCCGGTGATCCTGGAGTCCATGGACTTCCCGGCGCCGGTCATCCAGGTCGCCATCGAGCCCAAGTCCAAGGGTGACCAGGAGAAGCTGGGTGTCGCCATCCAGCGTCTCGCGGAGGAGGACCCCTCCTTCCACGTTCACTCGGACGAGGAGACGGGCCAGACCATCCTCGGCGGTATGGGCGAGCTGCACCTCGAGGTGCTGGTCGACCGTATGAAGCGCGAGTTCAGGGTCGAGGCCAACGTCGGCAAGCCGCAGGTCGCGTACCGCGAGACGATCCGCAAGACCGTCGAGCGTCACGACTACACCCACAAGAAGCAGACCGGTGGTACCGGTCAGTTCGCCAAGGTGCAGATCGCGATCGAGCCCATCACCGAGACCGATGGTCCGGCGTACGAGTTCGTGAACAAGGTGACCGGTGGCCGTATCCCGCGGGAGTACATCCCGTCGGTGGACGCCGGTGCGCAGGAGGCCATGCAGTTCGGCATCCTGGCCGGCTACGAGATGACGGGCGTCCGCGTCACTCTTCTCGACGGTGGCTACCACGAGGTCGACTCCTCCGAGCTCGCGTTCAAGATCGCCGGTTCGCAGGCCTTCAAGGAGGCCGCGCGCAAGGCTTCTCCCGTGCTCCTCGAGCCGATGATGGCCGTCGAGGTCACCACGCCCGAGGAGTCGATGGGTGATGTCATCGGCGACCTCAACTCCCGCCGTGGCCAGATCCAGGCCATGGAGGAGCGCAGCGGCGCCCGCGTCGTGAAGGGCCTCGTGCCCCTCTCGGAGATGTTCGGCTACGTCGGCGACCTCCGCAGCAAGACCTCGGGTCGCGCAAGCTACTCGATGCAGTTCGACTCCTACGCCGAGGTTCCCCGGAACGTCGCCGAGGAGATCATCGCGAAGGCCAAGGGCGAGTAACGCACCCCGTTTACACGCTTTAGGCTTGACACCGACCGCCGGGGCTTCGAACCGGCAAGGGGACGAGAGATCGTCCCCCGGGGGAGAACCCCGGCGGGCGGCATCCCAGCAAAGATCACCTGGCGCCGATGAGTAAGGCGTACCAGAACCACTCCACAGGAGGACCCAGTGGCGAAGGCGAAGTTCGAGCGGACTAAGCCGCACGTCAACATCGGCACCATCGGTCACATCGACCACGGTAAGACGACCCTCACGGCCGCCATTACCAAGGTGCTGCACGACGCGTACCCGGACCTGAACGAGGCCTCGGCCTTCGACCAGATCGACAAGGCTCCTGAGGAGCGCCAGCGCGGTATCACCATCTCCATCGCGCACGTCGAGTACCAGACCGAGACGCGTCACTACGCCCACGTCGACTGCCCCGGTCACGCGGACTACATCAAGAACATGATCACGGGTGCGGCGCAGATGGACGGCGCCATCCTCGTGGTCGCGGCCACCGACGGCCCGATGCCGCAGACCAAGGAGCACGTGCTCCTGGCCCGCCAGGTCGGCGTTCCCTACATCGTCGTCGCCCTGAACAAGGCCGACATGGTGGACGACGAGGAGATCCTGGAGCTCGTCGAGCTCGAGGTTCGCGAGCTGCTCTCCGAGTACGAGTTCCCGGGCGACGACCTGCCGGTCGTCAAGGTCTCGGCGCTCAAGGCCCTTGAGGGCGACAAGGAGTGGGGCCAGACCGTCCTCGACCTGATGCAGGCCGTCGACGAGAACATCCCGCAGCCCGAGCGTGACGTCGACAAGCCGTTCCTGATGCCGATCGAGGACGTCTTCACGATCACCGGTCGTGGCACCGTCGTCACCGGTCGTATCGAGCGTGGTGTCCTCAAGGTCAACGAGACCGTCGACATCGTGGGCATCAAGCAGGAGAAGACCACCACCACGGTCACCGGCATCGAGATGTTCCGCAAGCTGCTCGACGAGGGCCAGGCCGGTGAGAACGTCGGTCTGCTCCTCCGTGGCATCAAGCGCGAGGACGTCGAGCGCGGCCAGGTCATCATCAAGCCCGGTTCGGTCACGCCGCACACCGAGTTCGAGGCCCAGGCCTACATCCTGTCCAAGGACGAGGGTGGCCGCCACACGCCGTTCTTCAACAACTACCGTCCGCAGTTCTACTTCCGTACGACGGACGTGACCGGCGTGGTGACCCTCCCCGAGGGCACCGAGATGGTCATGCCGGGCGACAACACTGAGATGACCGTTTCGCTCATCCAGCCCGTCGCCATGGAGGAGGGCCTGAAGTTCGCCATCCGTGAGGGTGGCCGGACCGTGGGCGCCGGCCAGGTCATCAAGATCAACAAGTAGTCCTTGTTGGCTTGACAGCCTGGTAGCTCCTCGCGAGCTCCTTGAAGGGGCCCGTACGACTTCGGTCGTACGGGCCCCTTTGCCGTGCCCATCGCGCACACTGCGAGCGTGGATTCCAATGACCTGGGCGCGGTGGGACGTCGGCCGCTGCCGGCGAAGCCGGTCCTTCCGGACATGGCGGCGGCGCATCTGCGTGGCCCGGCCGATGTCGTGGAGGAGCGGTGGCGGCGGCTGGCGCTGGTGTGGCAGTGGCGTCGCGAGCGGCAGGAGGTCCTCCGGCCAGGGGTGGGCTACCCGGGCATCGTGCACCTCATCGAGGTGGCCCACGCGGAACGGACACTGCGGCAGCTGTATCCGTACAACAGCCACTTCGCCCTGCATCTGAGCAGCTGTACCCGGTACCCGTACGTGCTGCGGGTGCCGAGCGTCCTGCCTCGGCACGACGGGCGCTTCCGGGTCTTCGTGCCACGCGTCGGGACCGTCCTCGGCGAGACCGACACGGCGGAAGCGGCCGTCGCCCTGGTCGTGGCCCACCTTCCGGCGGGACTCGGCCCGGCCGTGGCCGGCACCGCCGACGATCTTTGCCGGTGACGGTCTCCGTAGGCCGATGACGCTCTCCGTAGGCCGATCACGGTCTCCGTAAGCGTGCTGATCCCCTTCGTAGGCTGATGACGGCCTCCGTAAGTTGATGGCCGCCTCCGTGAGCGTGATGACTGACCTTCGTCGGCCAATGACGGTCTCCGTCGGCCAATGACGGCGGCCTCCGTCGGCCGATGGCGGTCTCCGTAAGCGAGATGGCGGCCTCCGTAGCCCCGATGGCGGCCCCCGTAAGCCGACGACGGCCTCCGAAAGTATTCGACGCCGACGACCCATTCCCCCCGCGCGACCCTCCCTCCACTATTTGTCATGCCGCTGAGCAAATTCGTACGCCGTCGGGGCGAGGGGTGAGGAATGTCTGGAGACGTCAGCCGCAGAACCGTTCTCGGTGCCGGACTCGGTGCCGGAATCGCGGCGCTACCGGTGCTGTCGGGAGAGGCGTGGGCGGACGGTGGGCGACCGCGGCCCACCGACCCCGGCGCGTACATCTCCTTCACCGGCGGAGCGTTCTCGCTGGTGGGCGCGCCGGTCGTGGTCTCTCCGGAGGACCACCCCGGAGTCGTACGGGTGGCGGGCGACCTCCGTGACGACCTCGAACGGGTGACGGACGTACGGCCCGGAGACGGAATGGCCCGGGAGGTCGTGCTCGTCGGGACGATCGGGCGCAGCCCGCTGGTCGACGGCCTGATCGCCACGGGGAAGCTGGATGTCACGGGGGTGCGAGGACGGTGGGAGACCTCCCTGCAGACCGTCGTGGAGCGGCCGATGCCCGGCGTCGACCGTGCCTTCGTCGTCGCGGGCAGCGACCCCCGCGGCACGATCTTCGGTGCGTACGACGTCTCGTACGGCATCGGCGTCTCGCCCTGGTACTGGTGGGACGACGTACGCCCGGTCCACCGCGACGCGCTCCACGTGCTGCCGGGACGGCACACCCAGGGCACTCCCGCGGTGAAGTACCGCGGGATCTTCATCAACGACGAGAACCCGGCCCTCGGCACCTGGGCCCCCGCCTACTTCGGCCCCGGCAAGGCGCCCGGGTACGACGGCGGCTTCAACGCCGACTTCTACGCGAAGGTCTTCGAGGTACTGCTCCGCCTGAAGGCGAACTACCTGTGGCCGGCGGTGTGGGGCCGCGCCTTCGCCGAGGACGACCCGCGCAATCATGCCCGCGCCAAGGAGTACGGGATTGTCATGGGCACGTCTCACGAGGCGCCCATGATGCGGGGCATCGAGGAGTGGAACCGGCACGCGGTACCCGCCGTGCGCGACAGCGCCGGAACCGTCGTCACGCCCGGCCATGACCCGTACGGCGGTACGGGGGAGTGGTCGTTCCGCCGCAACGCCGACGCGCTCAAGGCGTACTGGCGCGACGGCATCCGCCGGATGGCCGACCAGGACTTCGAGGGCGTCGTCACGCTCGGGATGCGCGGAAACGGCGACACCAGCCTGCCGGACGGCGACGGCGTCGAGCTGATGCGGGAGATCATCGACGCGCAGCGGACGATCATCGCCGAGGTGACGGGCCGCGACCCGGCCTCGGTCCCCCAGGTGTGGACGCTCTACAAGGAGGTCCAGCGGTACTGGGACCGCGGGCTGCGGGCTCCGGACGACGTCACCGTCGTACTGACGGACGACAACTGGGGCAACATCCGCAAGCACCCCGACCCGGCCGAACCCGCGCGGCCCGGTGGCTACGGCCTCTACTACCACTTCGACTACGTGGGCGCGGGCCGCAACTACAAGTGGGTCGACACCGCCAACCTGCCCAACCTCTGGGACCAGCTCCACCAGGCGCACGCGTACGGCAACCACGGGCTGTGGGTGACGAACGTCGGCGACCTCAAGGGCAACGAGCTGCCCACCGAGTTCTTCCTCGACTACGCCTGGAATCCTGGCCGTTGGGACGCGCCTGGCGCGCTCGGCGCGTGGGAGAGGCGGTACGCGCGGCAGAACTTCGGCGCGGAGCAGGCGACGGCGATCGCGGACGTACTGGCGACGTACGGACAACTCCAGTCGCGCCGTAAGCCGGAACTCCTCAACCGCCGGATCACCCTCGACCCGGCATCGGGCGCGGTGGTGTACGACGACCAGGCAACCCCCTTCTACGGCCGCGAACTCGAGCAGGTCACACAGGAGTGGCGGACGCTCGCGGCACGGGCCGGGCACATCGCGCGACGGCTGCCGGACTCGGCGCGGGACGCGTGGTTCGAGCTCGTCGGCTACGAGGTCGAGGCGACGGCCAACCTGTACGAGCTGCGGGAGGCCGAGTTCACGAACCTGCTCTACGCCGCCCAGGGCCGGGCGGCGGCGAACGACCTGGCCGCGGCGGCCGAGGCGGCCCTGCAACGGGACTTCGCGCTCGCCGAACGCTTCAACCACGGCGTCGCGGGCGGCACATGGGCGGGCTTCCAGACACAGCCGCACATCGACTACGGCGATGTGGCGCGCTACGGCCCGAACGCGAGCTGGCAGCAGCCGGAGCTGAACAACGTGGCACTGCCGGACGTCCTGTTCCCCGCGGTGCGCCGCATCGAACTGCCGCCGGGCGCCGAGCTGGGGGTGGCGGTCGACGGCTCTCCGGGAGCGGAGGTGGTGCTGAGCCCGTACCGGACGGGTCCGGCGCCGTACATCGAGGTGTTCAACCGGGGCCGGGACGCCTTCGACTACCGGATCGAGGCGTCGGAGCCGTGGATCACCGTGGATCGTCCGCGCGGGAGAGTCCGGGACCAGGCGCGGGTGGTGGTGAAGGCCGACTGGTCGCGGGCGCCGCACGGCCGTACGCAGGCCCGGATCACGGTGAGCGGCGCGGGAGGCTCGGTGGTCGTGCCGGTGATCGCCGAGCACCCGTCCGCCCGTGGGCTGCGGGGATTCGTCGAGGCGGGCGGGTATGTGGCGATGGACGCGGAGCACTGCGTACGGGCGGTGGGCACCTGGCGGCGGATCGACCGGATCGGCCGCACCGGGGCGGGCATGACGCCGTACCCCGTGACGGCCCCGCGCCGGACGCCGGGCGGCACGGTCTCCCCCCGCCTGGAGTACGAGGTGAGCCTGTTGAGTGCCGGCACGGTGACCGTGTGGGCGTATCTGTCCCCGCGCAACCCGGCCCTTCCGACGGGCGGTCTTCGCTACGCGCTCTCCTTCGACGACGTGCCGCCGCGGACGGTCGACATCCACGCGGCCACGGGAGCCGACGACGGCCTGATGAACAGCCAGTGGGCCCGCAACACGTCGGACAACGTGAACATGACGTCGACGAGGCATGCGATCGCTGCTCCCGGGGTGCACCGCCTGAAGTTCTGGATGGTCGACCCGACGGTGGTGCTGCAACGGCTGGTGATCGACACGGGTGGGCTCGGGCCGACGTACCTGGGCCCGCCGGAGAGTCACCGTGTGGACCGGGGTGTCACCAGGTGACCGGCAAGGCCACCGGACCGCGGATCATCGTGCGCTGCCGGAAGGGGACCTGGTCGGCGGGTACGGCGAGACGCAGCCCGGGCAGGCGTTCGAGCAGGGTGTCGATCAGCAGCCCGATCTGCATACGGGAGAAGACGGCGCCCGTGCAGAAGTGCGGCCCGTTGCCGAACGAAACGTGGGCGCCCGCGTCCCGGTCGAAGTCGATCCGGTCGGGGTCGGGGAAGACGTCCGGGTCGCGGTTGGCGGCCAGGTAGGAGACGTAGACGGCGTCGCCCGCGCTGACGAGGGTGCCGTGGATGTCGACGTCCTGCGTGGCGATGCGGGGCAGCCCGACGGCGGCGCGGTGTGGGATGTGGCGCAGGAGCTCCTCGATGCCCGCCGGGCGGGAGGCGGGGTCGTCGCGGAAGCGTTCCAGCAGGTCGGGCCGGGTGAGGAGGAGGTAGAACATCTGGCCACTGTTGTTGGTGACGGCTTCGCCGCCGATCTGGAGCGGCCCGGCGACACTGATCGCCTCCTCCAGGCCGAGCTCGCCGCGCCGCACGGCACCACCGAGCAGGGCCAGCACGTCTTTGCTGTCACCGTCGCTCTTGCTCTTGCTGTCACCGTTGCTATCGCTATCGCTATCGCTATCGCTATCGCTATCGCTATCGCTATCGCTATCGCTATCGCTATCGCGGCGCTCGCGGACGGCCTCCCCGATCCACCCGAAGAGCCCCTTCTTGGCCTGCTCGGAGGCCTCGGCGCCGCCCGCCGTGCTGATGATCTCCCGCGTCCAGTCGTGCAACTTCTGCCGCTCGTCGACGGGTACGCCCATGACCTCGCAGACGACGTTGATCGGGAAGGGTTCGAGGACCCGCTCGACCAGGTCCGCCGGGGGGCCGTCCGCCACCAGCCCGTCCACCAGGGTGTCGAGCATCTCCTGGGCGCGGGGGCGCAGGCGCTTCACGGCGCTCACGGTGTAGGCGGCCGAGACGGCGTTCCGGAGCCGGTTGTGGTCGGGCTGATCGGCCCAGGCCAGGGCCCCGGGGCGCGGCGCGAAGTGCGGCGCGAGTCGCGTGACCTGCCGGACGGAGGCCTCCCGCCGGCTGAACCGGGGATCGTTCGTGATCATCTTCACGTCGTCGTAGCGCGTCGCCAGCCACGCCCAGCCCTCCCCGTACGGCAGCCGGATCCGCGTCAGCGGCCTCTCCCGCATCAGCTCCGCGAGCACCGGCTCGAACTCGGTGGCGTTCAGCTCACCGGCGGGCCAGTCCCGAACCGAGGGAAGGGGCTGTTCGGGCCGCTCGGGGAGCGTGATGGTCTCTTCTGCCATGCGTTCAGCGTCGTCGGGCGGGGGTGAGGTGTCGCGCGGGAGTGCTCCATGCGGAGTGCTGGTGCGGTGGTGGTGTCGTCCATGGACTGAACGAAGTCCCGCATGGTCTGGTTCCGGCGGGAACCGCCCTGCTGCGCGTCGTCTGGGGCGATGGTCACGGCGCCCGCTCCTTGTCTGCCGTTCCGCCGTCAGAAGCCCAGGTAAGTGATCTGAACGACGTAGACGCGTTCGTGGCGTATGACGACCTGATAGGTGAACATGCCGCCAGGGATGATGATGTCGGTGCGGGCGGCTGCCTCCGCACCGAAGGCGTACTCCCACTTCCAGCTCAACCGCGCACTGCCTTCATGGCGTCGTCCAGGACGCCGCTCAGCTCCCGCAGGGCTTCCTGGGCGGTGACGGGGTCCTCATGCTCCAGCTTGCTCTGCGCGTGGGCGAAGCGGGTGGACAGATCTGGGCGGCAGGCGATCTCGATGTCCCTGGCCCAGATCAGGACCCAGCTCTGAACGGGGCTCAACGACTGCCACTCGACCGCCTTGGCGAACGCTTCGTCCTTCGTGGCCTGCATCTCCTCCAAGCGGCCCGGGGCAACGGTGGCGAGAGCGGCGCGGAGCGCGTCCGGGTTCTGCTCGGGGCGGGGGATCAGCTCGTGTCCGTGGTCGGCCAGTGTGCTCATGGTGTCCTCCAGGAGTGCCCCGGCCAGGGGATCCGGCTGGGGCGCTGGTGAGGGCGAGTCCTGCGTCGCCGCAGCGGCGGACTCCCCTGCAGGAACCTCACGTCCAAGGAGCCGGCCGTGCTGCCGCAGAACCTCCTTCGGACCGCAGTCGACGGAGGCGGGGGCGGCAAGGATCGGCACATTCATGCTGGGCGGCCCCCGTCGTGTGAGCATCGACATTCGCGGCAGCGGCCGGGGCCGGGCGAGCGGAAGGCGCGGTCGCAGCCCTCGCAGTTCTGGAGCGGATGTCGTACGTCCGGGGGCGGCGCGGGCACGCGGAACGGCGGCGGAGGCGGCAGCTGCGCGGCGAGTCGATGGGCGAGAAGGGCGGCTGGGCGGCGTAGATCCTCCGGTGGCAGGTCCGCGGACAGCGCGTGTTGTACGGCGGTGGGGGTGAGGTCGCGTTCCAGCCAGGTGGCGACTCCGGGGGCCAGGTGCTCCGTGTCGGTGACGGAGAGGAGGAGCCGGGAGTCGTGGCGGCGGAGGCCGACGAGGAGGTCGATGGCGGTCCGGAGGAGGGTGGGGGAGGTGTGCGCGGGCTGGGGCACGGCGGGGAGGAGCTTGCGGGGCGGGCGTTCGGCTGGGTCCGGGCGTCGGGTGGGCCTGCTGGGGGTGTCGGCCGGCGTTCCGTGGTGTCCGGGCTGATTGCAGGAGATCGTGCGGGTGACGATCCGGCCGGCGTGGGTGCGTTCGCGGGTGCGGCGGAGGTAGCCGTGGGTTTCGAGCTCGCGCAGGGCGGCGGCGATACGGGTCGGTCCCTCGGGGAAGCGGGCGGCGAGGGTCTTGATGTCGACGCGGGCGCCGGTGGGGAGGGACTGGATGTAGACGGCCAGCCCGATCGCGAGTCCTGAGAGCTCCGGGTGCTGGGCGAGGTGGTTGCCGATCACCGTGAAGCGGGTGGTGTGGCGGGTGTTGTCGTGAACGACGCCGGAATGAGGGTGCCGGTTCGGACGGCCAGGGTGGTTTTTACCCGCGATACGGGACTGGGCGCGCGGGGGCGCGCTAGGGTTTTGTGTATCCATCAGGAAGTTGCCTCTTCCTCGGTGGTCAGGCCCTCGCATTGGGATGCCAGTCCCGGCGGGGGCCGTCGCATTTTCTGCCGCATGTCTGCGGTTGTGCTGTGTCGCGCTGAGCGTAAGGCAGGCAACCGGTCCCGAATCCAGCCGAGTTGGGCATATTCACTCGCGGGAGTGAGTTTGCGCGGGGGTCGCCGTTTCGGCGGGCGGGAGGGGTGGGGCTTGGTGGGGTTTCTTTCCCCTCGTGTTTTTAGGGAAGACCGCCGGTCGCGCCGGAGCACGATCCGCTGTGCTCCGGTGATGAGAGGTCGAGTTCGGCCCAGACGGTCTTGCGTGGGACGGGTCCCGGCGCCACACCCCAGCGGTCGGCGAGGGCGTCCACGAGCAGCAGACCGCGCCCGGACTCGGCGTCGACGTCCGCCGTACGGGCCCGGGGGATTTGATCACCCCGGGTGTCGGTCACCTCGATCCGCAGGGTGCCGCCGACGACGTACAGCGTGAGCCGGAAGTCCCGGCCCGGTACGCGGCCGTGCGTGGCCGCGTTGGCGGCCAGCTCACTCACGATGTGCTCCGCCGGGTGCAAGGGGACTCCCCAGGACCGGAGTTGTTCGGCGGCGAGCAATCGTCCCAGCCGGGCGCCGCGTGGCGTGGGGGACAGCAGCACACTGAAGTTGCGGATTTGGCAGTCGAGTTGGGCTGGGGGCCCAGCGGATTCCTGATTCACATCACTCAGCGTGGCGGACCCTGCCTACTCTGAGCTGCGATGACGCCTGTGCGTACAGGGATTGTCCGGCCGCTGTCCTGCTCTGTCCCGGCTGTCCCGAGTGCCGCACGGGTACGGGTGGGCGTTGGAGGTGGGTGGGCATGAGCGGCGAGGGTACGGGCGAGGGTACGGATGAGCCGGGCTGGGACGTCAGTCCGGAGGACGAGATCGCCCCGGTGGTGGAGTCGGCCGGCCGACAGATCAGGCTCTGGAGGGAGGCCGCCGGGATGCGAGCGGCCGACTTCGGGCTGGCCATCGGGTACGGCGAGGATCTGGTCCGGAAGGTGGAGCGCGGGGCGCGCATCCCGCGGGCGGAGTTCCTGGACAGGGCGGACGAGGTCCTGAACGCGCGGGGGCTCATCAGCGCGTTCAAGGAGGACATGGAGAAGGCTCGGTATCCGAAGAAGGTGCGCGAGCTGAAGATGTTGGAGGAGCGGGCGGTCGAGCTTCAGCTGTACAGCAACCACAACATTCATGGGCTGTTGCAGACGGAGGAGTATGCGCGGGCGTTGTTGGGGACTTGGAGGCCCAAGTTGTCGCCGGATGAGCTCGAGCGAGCGGTGGCCGCACGCATGGCTCGACAGTCCATCTTCGAGCGGGAGAGCACTCCTGAACTGAGCTTTGTCCAGGAACAGGTGACACTTGAACGTCCCATCGGAGGGACAATGGTCTTGCGTAGGCAACTCGAACGCCTGCTGGAGGTCGCCCAGTTGCCGAACGTCGAATTCCAGGTGATGCCGACTGCCAGTGCGGACCACCCTGGAACCGGAGGGCGGATCCAGGTGCTGAAGTTCGGTGACGGTACGGGGGTGGGACGGACCGACGACGAGTTCGGTGGGCGTCCAGTCTCCGATCCGAGGCAACTCCGGGTTCTCGAACTGCGGTATGGAATCATCCGGGCTCAGGCTCTCCGGCCTGGGGAGTCTCTGGCCTTTGTTGAGTGAGTGCTGGGAGCGACATGATCCGTAAGACCGCTGTCGAGGAGGCTTCCGAACTCCTCTGGTTCAAGAGCAGCTACAGCGACAGCAGTAACCCCAGCGACTGTGTCGAGATAGCCGCCGCCCCCTCCACCATCCACGTCCGCGACTCCAAAAACCCCCAGGGCCCGCGTCTGGCACTCGCCCCCCACGCGTGGGCGGACTTCGTGACGTACGCGTCGCAGAGCTGACGCCCGTTCCCTCTGGTCACTCGCGCCCTCACATGAGTACGCGCACTCATGTGCCGTTACGCGGGAGGAGGTTGAGTAGAGCCGTGCTCCTCAACGACCTCAACACCCGGCATCGTGTCGCTCGCCTACCTGGCCCTCGTCGCCCCGGCCGACTGGCCGTACTGATCCTCGTTGGATAGCGGATGGCCTGTTGTGATCGCTCCCTGCGATGGGGCGACTGTGGACTGTCACTGCCGGTAGCTAGAGTTGTAGGTGCGGCTTCGGCTGTTTCGTTTTACGGGGGAGGGTGTTGTGCTGCCGAGTGATAGTGGATCGGCGTCGGAGACGACGTCCTCGTGGGCGTCGGGCGTGTTCGACGCGGCGCAGAACGCGATCGGTGACGTGGTCACCGAGCTGTCGTCGTTCACGAAGTTCCAGAAGCGCGTGGATGACCTGATCCGCGACCTGAAGGGCTCGGCGGCGGGTCCGGGCGAGGTGGGGCAGGAGCAGCTGGCACGCCACCAGTTCGGCGGCGGAGCGGGCGCGTGGGCGGAGGCATCCGGACTGTTCACCTCGTACGAGACGGTGATCACCGAGCTGGAGAGCCTGTCGAAGCTGTTGTCCGACTCCATGGAGGGCATGAACATCGCGGTGCTGGCCTCGCACAAGGGCTACCAGAACATCGACCTGGACGTGCGGGACCGTATGACGGCGATCAGCGCGGAGACCGCGAAGCACTACGGCGGGGAATACGACCCAGGCCTCCCGAAGAAGAGCCACGACGGCGGCAGTGACGCAAAGCCGGACCAGGCGGCGGCGGGCGGCGACTCGGGTGGCAGCATCTGATGGATCCGATGGAGGAGTTCTGATGTCCGGCAAGGGGACCGGCGGCACGTCTTTCGAGGACATGAGCCACGAGCAGATGCTGGCGTGGCTCGACCAGGCGAACGCCGGCACCGTGCAGGCCGCCGCCACCCGGCTGACCGCGGCGGCCAAGGAGATCCGCAAGATCGCCGAAGAGCTCAAGGTCCGCCCGCAGTGGGTGGAATGGAAGGGCGAGGGAGCGGACGCGTTCCGAGCCTGGACGGGCGATCTCGCCAACTCGACCCTGCGCCTGGGCGACTTCAGCGAGGACTCGGCGACCTGGCTGGGACACGCCTCCGACGCGATCGCCACGGCCCAGGCGTCGATCCCCCGCGACAAGGCCGGTGCCCAGGCGAACCTGGACGCGGCGACAGCCGCCCACAACGACCCCGACGCGGCAGCGGTGAGCAGCAAGTCCACGACCGAGCTCGCGGCACTGGCGGCGAACAAGGAGAAGGTCCGCCAGGAGGCCGCCGCCCAGATGACGAAGCTGGGGCAGGCGTACCAGCTGTCGGCTACGCAACTGGATGGGCTGGAGAGGCCAACGTTTCCGCCGCCGCCGGTGCAGCTTCAGCCGAAGGCGCCCCGTGTCTGGGAAAACGAAGTCGTGTCAACAGGAGGCGGCGCCGCTGACATGGCGTCCAGCAGGCACGCGGTTGCTACCTCCTCCCCCTCCTCCGGGTCGCAGAAAACTGTGGCCGAGGTTACTGGGGGTGGAGCACGAGGCGACGGCGAACCCGACGAGCGCCGGACGGTTGAGCACTCGCTGCCCGAAGTGGCCGACCACGTGGGCGTGAAGATCGACGGCACGCAGGTGCTTCCGCAAACGCCGTCGTCGCATCCGGTGAGTCCGGCTGGTCCGCCGATTGGGGGCACCGATGGCGGTGGGACACTGCCGGCAGGGACAGTTCGGCCGATGCTGGGCGGCGTGCCAGGTTCGCCCGTAGGCCCGACCAAACCGGGGCGCGCGATGATCGGGGGCCGTCCTTCGTCTCAGCCCGGGCGCGCACCGGCGGGGCCGGATTCGAGGAGCGTACGGAGCGTCGGAGGTGCGGCCGAGCCGGGGAGCCCGACAGGCACAGCGCGTCCGACGATCGGTGGCCGCCCTGCGGTGCCTCCGGGACGGGGGATCGCAGGCACACCTCCCGGACGGGTGCCGGGCAGTAACGGCATCGTTGGCGGCCGTCCCACGTCACCGGCCGCTGGTAGACCGACCCGTGGACTGTCGCGCGGCACTGTCGTAGGGGGTGAGACGCCCAGCGCGCCTGGTCGTGGCACTAGTGGCCAGAAGCCTCCTACGGGTGCAGGTGGAGCGGGCAGCGGACAGCGTGCGACACCTGCCGACCGGCGAAGCACGGGAACGGGTTCGGGGAGCGGCGTCGTGGGTGGCCGCCCACAGCAGCAGAAGCGCTTGGGAACCCGACCGTTTACCCGTGGTGGCTCGGGTTTGGTGCGGAACCAGGACTCCGATGGCGCTACGCCCACATCGAGCGCTGCCGGACGTACGAGCGCGCCGCCCAACGGTTCCCGGGCATCGAACGCGACGAGACGCAAGAACGAGCAAGACAGGGGGGCCGACCGCCGAACCGAGGAGCAGGAAACCGGGAAGCGGAACGGTCACTCGACGACCGAGCCGCCAGCAAGCGACCGACCCTGCACATGAGACCCAGAGGAAGCAGATGTCTGCCAGCACGATGAGGAAAGCCCGTCTTGGGAGTGTCGTCTCCGGAGCCGTGGGCCTGCTGGTGGTGGGCATTTCGGCCACTCCGGCCTACGCGGAAGCTATCCGGGAACGGGAGTGGCACCTCACGGCCATGAAGGCCGAGCAGATGTGGCAGACCAGCACGGGCAAAGGGATCACCGTGGCCGTCATCGACTCGGGTGTGAACGACGACCTGCCCGATCTGAAGGGACAGGTGCTCCCCGGCAAGGACGAAGCACCAGAATCGCCCGGCGACGAGCACACGGATTATGAGGGCCATGGAACCGGGATGGCCCTTTTGATTGCCGGTACCGGCAAAGCCAACGGAGGCGCCGGCACTTTCGGCCTCGCACCAGGAGCCAAGATCCTCCCCGTGCGGACGCCCGACAGGGGTTTGGACGGTGTCCGGTACACCAAGGAGTTCAGCGAGACCGTCAGCCGCGGGATTCGCTACGCCGCTGATTCCGGCGCACGGGTGATCAACATTTCGATGGCGGTGCCTGAAGGATCGGAGCAGCTCACTGCCGCTGTGAAGTATGCGCTGGACAAGGGATCGTTGATCTTTGCGGGCGTCGGAAACAGCGGCAGCGAAGACGAGGGAAACCCGGTGGAATACCCCGCCGCCACCCCGGGCGTGGTCGGCGTGGGCGCAGTAGGCAAGAATCTTCGCAAGACCACCGAATCCGAGTACGGCCCCCAGGTGGACATCGCCGCCCCCGGCGACGAGATGTACCACGTATGCCCGAACGGCACCGGCCTCTGTCGCTCCCACGGCACCAGCGACGCCACCGCCCTCGCTTCAGCCAGCGCCGCCCTGATCTGGTCCAAGCACCCGACCTGGACCAACAACCAGGTCCTACGGGTCATGCTCAACACCGCCGGCGGCCCCACAGACGGTTCGAAGCGCAACGACTCCATCGGCTACGGCATCGTCCGCCCTCGCATCGCCTTGCAGACCCCGGGTGACCCGGGCCCGACCGACGTCTACCCGCTCGGGGACTTCCCTGCTGGGGCCTCGGTGTCACCTTCGCCTGGAGTTGCTGCCGGTAAGGACCCCGCTGCTCCGGCAAAGGACGCGGCAGTCGAAGCCTCCTCGAAGGACCACGGCAGCAACACCCTATGGATCACCCTGGGCATCGGCGCTGTAGCCCTCCTCGGCGCGGCGGTCGGGGCTTTCCTGGTCATCCGCAAGCGCCGGGTCACCGCAAGCCTGAGCATGGCAACAGCGTCCACGCCAGGGCAACTCTCGTATATGGCACCGGTGTTTACGCCTCCGCCGTACTCGCCTCCCAGCGCACCGGACGGCGACGGCAATGCCTCTGCCAGCCGAGGCCCTGGCGCCGTCTGAGTACGGATACTCAAGCGCCATGGTGGCCGATACGGATGGGCATGTGATGAAGCGGCGCTACCGTATTTCTCGATCATCAAGCGTCGCGGTCGCACATTTACATGGGTGAGGCGGCGTACGACGAGGCACGGGGGAGGGGCCACGCATGGCGTGGGACGAGTGGGAACAGCTCAAGACTGCGGCGGCAGGGCGGCATTCAGCCCAGATGCAGTTGAACCACGTACCGATGGACCCAGGTGGTGACGGCGGCACACTGGTGTCGAACAAGCGGGCCTGGGCCAAGGCGGGGGAAGACGTCGGTTCACTTCGTGAGGGCATCGGGAAGGCGCTGGGGGCGCTGGCGGACGGCCAGAACGGCCTTGGCGAGAATGCCGGCTGCCTGACTGCCGGAGCCCAGAAGGACGTCCATGACTCGTGGGAGCGCTACGTCAAGGATGTGAGCGGGCGCTGCGGGAAGCTCTCGGGCGTGCTGGAGAAGACGGGCAATGAGCAGTTGAAGACCGACGAGGCGATCGAGGTCGAGATCGGCAACCTGGAGGTCGCGTACTCGGATACGGCGGCTGTCGGCGGCCAGGACAAGGGGCGGTAACGAGACGTCATGGACCTCGCAACGCTCAAAGCCCTCAAGCCGACCGAGTTCTCGGAAGCGGCCGACGGATACCGCAGCACCTCTGACATGGCGAGCGCGGCCAAGGACCGCATCGAAAACCAGATCGCCGTGGCCATGAGGAACTCCCTGAAGGGCGAAGCCGCGACCGCGGCGATCAAACAGCTGACGGAGCTGGGCAAGAACTTCCACTACATCCAGGCCGAATGCGGTCTCGTCAGTACGGCTCTCGAAGCCTTCTCGTACGAGATGGGAGTGGCCAAGAGCAAGCTCGACGCGGCGCTCGAAGGCGCCCTGGCGGCGAAGCTCACCGTGAACGGCGACGGCTCGATCGCGTATCCGCCGGGTGGGGAAAAGGGCGACGACGGCAAGATCCCCGAGGGCGGCACGGTGAGCGGCCTGACGGATGACACGGCCTCCGCGGTGGGTCGTCAGGCGGCGAACTTCGACCCCAACCCCAACCACCGCCTTGCACAGGAGTACGCCGACCAGATCGCCGCCGCCCTCAAGGAGGCGACGGAAGCCGACGAGAAGTGGGCACCGAAGCTGCGAGCGTTGAAGGCGGACGACGATCTGACCGTCTCCGACAAGGACTGGGCCGACGCTTCCTCGGACACGAAGGGTGTGAGCGAGGCGGGCAAGAAGTACCTCGACTCGCTGCCGCAGCCGCCCAAGAACGGCAGCCCGAAGGACAACGCGGAGTGGTGGAAGGGACTCAGCGCGGAGGAGCAGACCGCCTGGTTGTCCATGCAACCCGACTCCGTGGGCGCGCTCGACGGTCTCCCCTCCACGGTTCGGGACGAGGCCAACCGCATCGTGTTCGACGAGAAGAGGGGCACGATGCAGACAGAGCTGAATTCGATCCCGGCGCCGCCGCTCAATGAGTGGACCTGGATCAGCGCCGGGGGCTACGCGTCCAAGGTGCATACCGATGAATGGATGGACTGGTACAACAAGTACGGGGACCGGTACGACCACCTCACCACATCCCTCAAGGGCATGGAGTCGATCCAGACCCGCTTCGACGCGACGGGTAATGGCGGGCTGCCCGAGGCGTATCTGCTGGGGTTCAGCGCGGACGGCAATGGGCGGGCGATTGTCGCCAACGGAAATCCCGACACCGCTGATCATCAGGCAGTATATGTGCCGGGCACAACAGCGAATCTGGGAAAAATCAACGGTGATATTGGCCGGATGACAGACCTGTGGCGTGTAGCCAATACCGAGGCACACGGCGAGTCTGTTTCTACGATCACCTGGCTCGGCTACGACGCACCTCAGAATCTCGTCAAAGACTCGCCGTTCGAACACTACGCATATGACGGCGCTCCGGCATTTCGCGACTTCATGGACGGTCTTGACGCATCGCATTCCGGCGATTCGGATCCGCACCGAACTGTGATCGCGCACTCGTACGGAACGACCCTTGTCGGCGCCGCAGCCCAGACGGGGCAGCTCAACGCCGATGATGTTGTCCTCGCGGGCAGTCCCGGCGTCAAGGTTTCCCATGCAACGGACCTGGATGTCCCCGCCGGGCACGTGTGGAACGAGGAGGCCGACGGAGACCCTGTTCCGGACATCGGTCGCTTCGGCCACGGTGGGGACGGTTGGGTCATCCCCAGTGATCCGAGCTTCGGTGCAAACCAGATGACCACGGATACCGAAGGCCACAGCGGTTACTGGGATGTGGGCTCCGACAGCCTGCGGAACCAGGCCCGGGTCGCGGTCGGAAAGGGTGACGACGTACAGCTGAAGCCGCCGCCGGACCCCTGGGCGCATGTGAAGTAGGAAGCATGGCTTGCCCGACCAACCCACCGGCCCGTGCCCCGGTTCGATCAAACGAGGTCCCCGACGTGAAGACGAAACTGGGCGCAATCGCGCTCACCCTGCCCATCGCCCTTGCGACCCTCACCGGATGCAGCATGACTGACACCAAAAATTCCGACGACATCCCGTCTTCCGGCGTCAGCACGTCGAGTGACGCTGCCGAGACTGTGAAGAAGACCTCCAGCGAGCTGTACAACCTGATCGGCGTCAAAGGGAAGGCATCCGACACAGGGCCGGGAGTCAAGGAGTGCGGAAAGAAGGACCCGGATAAGTACTTCCAGATCTTCCATTCCTGGTCCTTCACCCCGACCTCGTCCGAGCAGCTCGAGGGCACGATGGAACAGCTCAAGACAAAACTGCCCAAGCATGGCTGGGAGGTCGTCGAATATGGACCGGACAGTAGCCGGAACAAGAACCTCAACCTTACGGCCGACAACGGCACGAAGAAATTCAGCGTCAACATCATCTACCAGGCCAAGGACAATCCGCCGAACCTCAACTTCTTCGTCGTATCCGGCTGCTATCAGGTTCCGGACGGCCAGAAGGTCGAGCAGTTCTGATACGGCCCGGACGGTGTCACGGCCGTGGGCGGTCGTCAGGACACAGCCACTGCCACGCCCATGAGAATTGCGAACAGCCCGGGAAGAAGCGTGCACGCGAGTGCGAGGCTGGCTATCACCACGCGGAGTGTCCGCGTGGACCAGCGGTGGGGGAGGGCCCAGGCGATCGCGAACAGGCCCATGGCCCAATAGAGCACGTCCCACATCTCGCCGTGGGCCCGGCACAGGCTGTACTCCCAGGCGAGGAGTGGCAGACCGAGGAGGGAGGCTACGAGAGGCGCCTTCCACCACGTCTTGTGGAAAACAGGGAGCCGCGTCGCGCCGTCGTTCTGCGTCGTCATGGGCTCCATCCCAGCAACGCCGGCCGTCCAGGGCATCGGGCGTCCTACTCATCCCGTCCGTGCGCGCCTACTCAGGCAGGTCGATCCGATGGGCTTCTTCGACAAGCTGACCGGCACCCATGCCCGACAGAGGTGTCGTACCGCTGCCGACGAGGGAACTCCGGGCCGCGCTGCTCGCGCTCAACGGGCCGGCGGACGTCGCGGGATCGGCTCCGCGGAGGCGCCCGGCCTCACGCAGACGCTCGCCGTCTCGGCCGTCGTCGGCGGCGTGCCCCCCGACCTCATCCCATCGCAGGTCTACCTGTCCATGCTGGACGTCGCCGATCCGCGCAAGCAGTCGGTGATCCGCCTGGCCCTGACCGCCGCCGCGTCCCAACACCCCACCGTCCTCGACGACTTCCGGGACTTCGTGCGCACGGTCCGCCCGGAAGCCGGCGTGGCTTCGTAGCGCGTCCAGTGGAGGCGCACCCCGAGGCCGCGGCAGATCTTTGCACCGACGATCCGACCCCTCATAGGTTGACGTCATGGGCCTCTTCGACAAGCTGACCGGAACCAAGCGCCCGGCCGACGGTGTCGCCCCGCGATCCGTCGCCGAGGTCCGCGCGGCGCTGCTCGGCCTCAACCGCTCTGACGTCCCGTACGTCGTCCGGGACGGCCGCGCGGAGGGTGCCGAGCTGGTGGCGGAGTGGCGGATGCTGGAGCCGGCCTGGCAGACCTTCTTCGCCCGCACCCAGGTGAGCCGGGTGTTCCAGGTCCGCATGCGCCTGGTTCCGGAGAAGAACGAGGTCCGCTCCCTCGACCAGCAGTACGAGGTCACCTGGGTCGGCGGCATCCCTAGGCTGTCCATTGCGGCCAAGGCCCAACGCGGCCAGGTGCAGACGGTCTCGAAGCAGTGGACGCTCGGCGGGGGCGAAGACGGCGGTCTCGAAGCGACCAAGACGTTCAGCTTCGACAGCTCTGAGCTCAAGAACCCCCTGCATGACGCCGTTCTGGGCGCGGGGTGGACCTGGCGCGGAGTCATCACCGGCAAACTGTGAGGTCGGCGGGACCCCGAGCAAGGCCGTCACGTACCTCCTTGAGTACCGGTTGAGTACGCACGCTCATGCCGCCCGCCCACGTCAGGCGACAGGCTGGCGCCATGAGCGTCACACAAGGTCCCGTACGCGTCGTCAAGCCCCGCGATCTCGCCGACTGGCCCGTCTTCGCCGGGCTCGCCCGGTTCTTCTGGGGGTGCGCGGCTCTGCTGATGGCCGTCACGGCCGGGCTCTTCTTTCTTGTGTACGCCGCGGACTCGGCGGACTCAGAGGGATGGCGTTCGCCCTGGCCGATCCTGCTGACACCGGTCACGCAGGTCGCAGTGGGTGCGGTCCTCCTGGGCGGGCTCTACGTCGCTCCGGGCTTTCGCCGACTGGCCCGAACGACCCGGCTCGCCCTGCTCGGGCCTCTGGCCTGTGCCGTACCCGTGTTCGTCGTCCTGTGGGCCTGAGCCGTCGCCGCATGATCCGGCGCCCGCCCCGTTGCGCACTGTTTGCTGGCGGCTACTCACCGTCAGCAGGTGCCCCGGCCGATCACCCCAAGGCCGATCGGAGCGACCTCCGCCGGGGCGCGCACGCGTCCAGGGTTTGACCTGCATCACTCAAGGGGTACGATCCTCGGCTCGATTGGCCAGCCCCCCGCCCCGTATGGCAGACTGTCGGAGTTGCTCGGTCGAGTGCCGATGCTGCGCGCCTCCCGTCGGGAGGACCGGAAGCGAGTCCCACAGTACTCGTCGCCTCAACTGCCGTAAGGCAGCGCTGAGGCGGACGTACGGGAATCTTTCGGGAAGTGTCAGCGGGGTGCGGGCCAGGCGCCCGGTGGGTGTTCCAGCCTCCGGTCCTGCGGTTGCTTTCGGGCGGGCCGCGTCCCTCGTAGGGAAATCCGTTACGGATATTTCTGCGGCAGGAGCGCGACACACCCGACCGCGTGGGTCGGAGATACGGGACGCGAACCCCCGGGTTCCAGAGCGTTTCACGAGACAAAGGACTACTGAGTAGCCATGGCGGGACAGAAGATCCGCATCCGGCTCAAGGCCTACGACCACGAGGTCATCGACAGCTCGGCGAAGAAGATCGTCGAGACGGTGACCCGCACTGGTGCGTCGGTCGCGGGCCCGGTGCCGCTGCCCACTGAGAAGAACGTGTACTGCGTCATCAAGTCGCCGCACAAGTACAAGGACTCGCGCGAGCACTTCGAGATGCGCACGCACAAGCGCCTGATCGACATCCTCGACCCGACGCCCAAGACCGTTGACTCTCTGATGCGACTCGACCTCCCGGCCGGTGTCGACATCGAGATCAAGCTCTAGGGATCGGTGATCTGAGAATGGCTAAGCAGATCAAGGGCATCCTCGGCGAGAAGCTCGGCATGACGCAGGTGTGGGACGAGAACAACCGTGTTGTTCCGGTCACCATCGTCAAGGCCGGCCCCAACGTCGTGACCCAGGTGCGTACCAACGACAGCGACGGCTACGAGTCGGTCCAGATCGCCTTCGGCGAGATCGACCCGCGCAAGGTGAACAAGCCCCTCAAGGGTCACTTCGCCAAGGCCGACGTCACCCCCCGTCGTCACCTCGTCGAGATCCGCACCGCGGATGCCTCCGAGTACACCCTCGGCCAGGAGATCTCCGCCGAGGTCTTCGAGGCGGGCGTGAAGGTCGACGTCACCGGCAAGAGCAAGGGCAAGGGCTTCGCCGGTGTCATGAAGCGTCACAACTTCAAGGGCCTCGGCGCCGGCCACGGTGTCCAGCGCAAGCACCGCTCTCCCGGCTCCATCGGTGGCTGTGCCACCCCGGGCCGTGTGTTCAAGGGCGTCCGCATGGCGGGCCGCATGGGCAACGAGCGGGTCACCACCCAGAACCTGACCGTTCACGCCGTTGACGCGGAGAAGGGCCTGCTCCTCATCAAGGGAGCCATCCCGGGTCCGAACGGCGGCCTCGTCCTGGTCCGTACCGCGGCCAAGGGGGCCTGAGGACTATGAGCACCATTGACATTCTGTCGCCCTCCGGCGACAACGCCGGGACCGTTGAGCTCCCGGCCGAGATCTTCGACGTAGAGAAGATCAGCATTCCGCTGCTTCACCAGGTCGTCGTCGCACAGCTGGCCGCCGCCCGTCAGGGCACGCACAAGGTCAAGCGTCGTGGCGAGGTCCGCGGTGGTGGCCGGAAGCCTTACCGCCAGAAGGGCACCGGCCGCGCGCGCCAGGGTTCGACCCGCGCGCCGCAGTTCGCCGGCGGTGGCGTCGTTCACGGCCCCACCCCGCGTGACTACTCGCAGCGGACCCCGAAGAAGATGAAGGCCGCGGCCCTGCGCCACGCCCTCACCGACCGGGCCCGCAACGCTCGCATCCACGTCATCACCGGCGTGATCGAGGGCGAGACCCCCTCCACCAAGGCCGCGAAGAGCTTCCTCGGCAAGGTCAGCGAGCGCAAGAACGTGCTCCTGGTCATCGAGCGCTCCGACGAGGCCGCGCTGCTCTCCGCGCGCAACCTGCCCCAGGTCCACATCCTGGAGCCGGGCCAGCTGAACACGTACGACGTTCTCGTCTCGGACGACGTGGTCTTCACCCAGGCCGCTTTCGAGTCCTTCGTGTCTGGCCCCAAGGCCGCTGACACCGAAGGGAGCGAAGCCTGATGGCTACGCGTCACCCGAGCATTGCCTCCAAGGCGGCCAAGGCCGCCAAGGCCGCGCGCGTCGCCAAGGCGAAGCGCCACGAGGCCGAGGGCAAGAACACCGTCGAGACGCCGATGAGCAAGAGCTTCACGGACCCCCGTGACGTGCTTCTCAAGCCGGTCGTCTCCGAGAAGAGCTACGCGCTGCTCGACGAGGGCAAGTACACCTTCGTCGTCGCGCCGGGCGCCAACAAGACCCAGATCAAGCAGGCCGTCCAGGCGGTCTTCTCGGTCAAGGTCACCGGGGTCAACACGATCAACCGCCAGGGCAAGCGCAAGCGCACCAAGAGCGGTTTCGGTAAGCGTGCTGACACCAAGCGCGCCATCGTGACCCTCGCTGAGGGCGACCGTATCGACATCTTCGGCCAGGCCTCCTAACGGAGCGCCCTGGTCCGATATCGGACGAGGACTGAGAAATGGGAATCCGCAAGTACAAGCCGACGACGCCGGGCCGTCGTGGCTCCAGCGTCGCCGACTTCGTCGAGGTCACGCGGTCCACGCCGGAGAAGTCGCTGGTTCGCCCCCTGCACAGCAAGGGCGGCCGTAACAATTCCGGTCGTGTGACCGTTCGCCACCAGGGTGGCGGACACAAGCGCGCCTACCGAGTGATCGACTTCCGTCGTCACGACAAGGACGGCGTGCCGGCGAAGGTCGCGCACATCGAGTACGACCCCAACCGCACCGCGCGCATCGCGCTGCTGCACTACGCGGACGGCGAGAAGCGCTACATCCTCGCCCCCCGCAACCTGTCGCAGGGTGACCGCGTCGAGAACGGTCCCGGGGCCGACATCAAGCCGGGCAACAACCTGGCGCTCCGCAACATCCCGGTCGGTACCACGATCCACGCGATCGAGATCCGTCCCGGTGGCGGCGCCAAGTTCGCCCGCTCCGCCGGTGCCTCGGTGCAGCTGCTCGCGAAGGAGGGCACGATGGCCCACCTCCGCATGCCCTCCGGTGAGATCCGCCTGGTCGACCAGCGCTGCCGCGCCACGGTCGGCGAGGTCGGCAACGCCGAGCAGAGCAACATCAACTGGGGTAAGGCCGGCCGTAAGCGCTGGCTGGGCGTTCGCCCGTCCGTCCGCGGTGTGGCGATGAACCCGGTTGACCACCCGCACGGTGGTGGTGAGGGCAAGACCTCCGGTGGTCGCCACCCGGTCTCCCCGTGGGGTCAGAAGGAGGGTCGTACTCGTTCGCCGAAGAAGGCTTCGAACAAGTACATCGTCCGCCGCCGCAAGACGAACAAGAAGCGCTAGGAGCGGGTTTAGATGCCGCGCAGTCTCAAGAAGGGACCCTTCGTTGACGGCCACCTCGTAAAGAAGGTGGACGCTCAGAACGAAGCCGGTACCAAGAACGTCATCAAGACCTGGTCCCGTCGCTCGATGATCATCCCGGCCATGCTCGGCCACACGATCGCGGTGCACAACGGCAAGACCCACATTCCGGTGTTTGTCACCGAGTCGATGGTCGGCCACAAGCTCGGCGAGTTCTCGCCGACGCGCACCTTCCGGGGTCACGTCAAGGACGACCGGAAGTCGAAGCGCCGCTAACGCGGGGTGGAATCGACCATGACAGACACTGGAAGGACAACCATGGAAGCCAGGGCCCAGGCGCGGTACATCCGCGTTACGCCCATGAAGGCCCGCCGCGTGGTGGACCTTATCCGTGGCATGGATGCCACGGAGGCTCAGGCGGTCCTGCGTTTCGCCCCGCAGGCCGCGAGCGTGCCGGTCGGCAAGGTGCTTGACAGCGCCATTGCCAACGCCGCGCACAACTACGACCACACCGACGCCGACAGCCTCTTCATCTCCGAGGCGTACGTCGACGAGGGTCCGACCCTGAAGCGGTTCCGTCCGCGCGCCCAGGGCCGTGCCTACCGGATCCGCAAGCGGACCAGCCACATCACCGTGGTCGTCAGCAGCAAGGAAGGAACCCGGTAATGGGCCAGAAGGTTAACCCGCATGGGTTCCGGCTCGGCATCACCACGGACTTCAAGTCCCGTTGGTACGCCGACAAGCTGTACAAGGACTACGTCAAGGAAGACGTCGCCATCCGTCGGATGATGACGTCCGGCATGGAGCGCGCCGGCATCTCGAAGGTGGAGATCGAGCGCACCCGTGACCGCGTGCGGGTGGACATCCACACCGCGCGTCCCGGCATCGTCATCGGCCGCCGTGGCGCCGAGGCCGACCGCATCCGCGGCGACCTCGAGAAGCTCACGGGCAAGCAGGTCCAGCTGAACATCCTCGAGGTCAAGAACCCCGAGACCGACGCTCAGCTGGTTGCTCAGGCCGTTGCCGAGCAGCTGTCCTCCCGCGTCTCCTTCCGTCGTGCCATGCGTAAGAGCATGCAGGGCACGATGAAGGCCGGCGCCAAGGGCATCAAGATCCAGTGTGGTGGCCGTCTCGGCGGCGCCGAGATGTCCCGCTCGGAGTTCTACCGCGAGGGCCGTGTGCCCCTGCACACGCTCCGCGCGAACGTCGACTACGGCTTCTTCGAGGCCAAGACGACCTTCGGCCGTATCGGTGTGAAGGTCTGGATCTACAAGGGCGACGTCAAGAACATCGCCGAGGTCCGCGCCGAGAACGCCGCTGCCCGCGCCGGCAACCGCCCGGCCCGTGGTGGTGGCAACGACCGCCCGGCCGGCCGTGGTGGCCGTGGTGGCGAGCGTGGCGGCCGCGGCCGCAAGCCGCAGCAGGCTCCCGCTGCCGAGGCCCCCAAGGCCGAGGCTCCGGCGGCTGCCGCTCCGGCTGAGAGCACCGGAACGGAGGCCTGACCGACATGCTGATCCCCCGTAGGGTCAAGCACCGCAAGCAGCACCACCCCAAGCGCCGTGGTCAGGCCAAGGGCGGTACGCAGGTTTCGTTCGGCGAGTACGGCATTCAGGCCCTCACGCCGGCGTACGTGACGAACCGCCAGATCGAGGCCGCCCGTATCGCGATGACCCGCCACATCAAGCGTGGCGGCAAGGTCTGGATCAACATCTACCCGGACCGCCCGCTCACGAAGAAGCCTGCCGAGACCCGCATGGGTTCCGGTAAGGGTTCGCCGGAGTGGTGGATCGCGAACGTGCACCCGGGCCGGGTCATGTTCGAACTGTCCTACCCCAACGAGAAGATCGCCCGTGAGGCCCTCACTCGTGCAGCCCACAAGCTGCCGATGAAGTGCCGGATCGTCAAGCGCGAGGCAGGTGAAGCGTGATGTCGGCCGGTACCAAGGCGTCCGAGCTGCGCGAACTGGGTGACGAGGAGCTTCTCGCGAAGCTTCGCGAAGCCAAGGAAGAGCTGTTCAACCTCCGCTTCCAGGCGGCGACCGGTCAGCTCGAGAACCACGGTCGGCTCAAGGCCGTCCGCAAGGACATCGCGCGGATCTACACCCTGATGCGTGAGCGCGAGCTGGGCATCGAAACGGTGGAGAGCGCCTGATGAGCGAGAGCAACGTGACTGAGAACACCGAGGCGCGCGGATTCCGCAAGACCCGTGAGGGTCTCGTCGTCAGCGACAAGATGGACAAGACCGTCGTCGTCGCCGTCGAGGACCGCGTCAAGCACGCCCTGTACGGCAAGGTCATCCGCCGTACGAGCAAGCTGAAGGCCCACGACGAGCAGAACGCCGCGGGCATCGGCGACCGCGTCCTCCTCATGGAGACGCGTCCGCTGTCCACGACGAAGCGCTGGCGCATCGTGGAGATCCTCGAGAAGGCGAAGTAATCAAACGGGGGGCTCCGTCCCCCCGTTGCCCCCCGCCGGGGGCCTGCCGCACCGTCAGGTGCCCGGCCCCCGGCGGAGGTTTTCTCCCTCAACAGGCCAAGTAATTCCTGCGGGGCTCATCCGCAGGACGGTTCCGCCAGGCTCGCGGGGCGACCCGAAAGGGATCCCCGCGGGAACCGGCAGACAATCAGGAGATAGACGTGATCCAGCAGGAGTCGCGACTGCGTGTCGCCGACAACACGGGGGCGAAGGAAATCCTTTGCATCCGTGTGCTCGGTGGCTCAGGTCGCCGCTACGCGGGCATCGGTGACGTCATCGTCGCCACCGTCAAGGACGCGATCCCCGGCGGCAACGTGAAGAAGGGTGACGTCGTCAAGGCGGTCATCGTTCGCACCGTCAAGGAGCGCCGCCGTCCGGACGGCTCGTACATCCGCTTCGACGAGAACGCCGCCGTCATTCTGAAGAACGACGGCGACCCTCGCGGCACCCGTATCTTCGGCCCTGTCGGCCGTGAGCTGCGCGAGAAGAAGTTCATGAAGATCATCTCGCTCGCGCCGGAGGTGCTGTAAGCATGAAGATCAAGAAGGGTGACACGGTTCAGGTCATCACCGGCAAGGACAAGGGCAAGCAGGGCAAGGTCATTGCCGCTTACCCGCGCGACGAGCGCGTCCTGGTCGAGGGTGTCAACCGGGTCAAGAAGCACACCAAGGCCGGCCCGACCGCCAGCGGTTCGCAGGCCGGCGGCATCGTCACGACCGAGGCCCCGATTCACGTGAGCAACGTTCAGCTCGTCGTGGAGAAGGACGGCAACAAGGTCGTCACGCGTGTCGGTTACCGCTTCGACGATGAGGGCAACAAGGTTCGCGTTGCCAAGCGGACGGGTGAGGACATCTGATGGCTACCACCACCACTCCGCGTCTCAAGACGAAGTACCGCGAGGAGATCGCGGGCAAGCTGCGTGAGGAGTTCTCGTACGAGAACGTCATGCAGATTCCCGGCCTCGTCAAGATCGTGGTCAACATGGGTGTCGGCGACGCCGCCCGTGACTCCAAGCTCATGGACGGTGCCGTCCGTGACCTGACCACGATCACCGGTCAGAAGCCGGCCGTCACCAAGGCCCGCAAGTCCATCGCGCAGTTCAAGCTGCGTGAGGGTCAGCCGATCGGTGCCCACGTCACGCTCCGTGGCGACCGCATGTGGGAGTTCCTGGACCGCACCCTGTCGCTCGCGCTGCCGCGCATCCGCGACTTCCGTGGTCTGTCCCCCAAGCAGTTCGACGGCCGTGGCAACTACACCTTCGGTCTCACGGAGCAGGTCATGTTCCACGAGATCGACCAGGACAAGATCGACCGTACCCGGGGCATGGACATCACCGTGGTGACCACGGCGACCAACGACGCTGAGGGCCGTGCCCTTCTCCGTCACCTCGGCTTCCCCTTCAAGGAGGCGTAAGCGAGATGGCGAAGAAGGCTCTGATTGCCAAGGCTGCTCGTAAGCCCAAGTTCGGCGTTCGTGGCTACACGCGCTGCCAGCGCTGCGGCCGTCCGCACTCCGTGTACCGCAAGTTCGGCCTGTGCCGCGTCTGCCTTCGTGAGATGGCTCACCGCGGCGAGCTGCCGGGCGTGACCAAGAGCTCCTGGTAGTCCCCCTAAACAAGGGATTCCAGGGCTCTCGGTAAGTAAAGGGTTCGGTCAGGTGCCCTGCTCTCCATGGCTTAGGCTAGGAGGGTTGGGCGCCTGCCGCCCCAATCGACTTACTACGCCGTAGGTCCCCGCACCGCACCCGTCCCGCCACTGAGTGGGGAGAGGGATGGCGCATACAGGAAACCCCGGCGAGAGAGGCCGAAGGCCAATTCATGACCATGACTGATCCCATCGCAGACATGCTTACTCGTCTGCGTAACGCGAACTCGGCGTACCACGACGATGTCGCGATGCCGCACAGCAAGATCAAGTCTCACATCGCGGAGATCCTCCAGCAGGAGGGCTTCATCACCGGCTGGAAGGTCGAGGACGCCGAGGTCGGCAAGAAGCTCGTCCTCGAGCTGAAGTTCGGCCCGAACCGTGAGCGCTCCATCGCGGGCATCAAGCGGATCTCGAAGCCGGGTCTGCGTGTGTACGCGAAGTCCACCTCCCTGCCCAAGGTGCTCGGTGGCCTCGGCGTGGCGATCATCTCCACGTCGCACGGTCTCCTCACCGACAAGCAGGCCGGCAAGAAGGGCGTAGGCGGAGAAGTTCTCGCCTACGTCTGGTAACGGAAGGGAACGGAGGAAACAGCTATGTCGCGTATTGGCAAGCTCCCCATCACGGTTCCCGCCGGCGTGGACGTCACCATCGACGGCCGTACGGTCCAGGTGAAGGGCCCCAAGGGCTCTCTCTCCCACACCGTCGCGGCGCCGATCGAGGTCGCCAAGGGTGAGGACGGCATTCTCAATGTCACCCGCCCGAACGACGAGCGTCAGAACAAGGCCCTGCACGGCCTGTCCCGCACGCTGGTGGCGAACATGATCACCGGCGTGACCCAGGGTTACGTGAAGAAGCTCGAGATCAGCGGTGTCGGTTACCGCGTCCTGGCGAAGGGCTCCAACCTGGAGTTCTCGCTCGGCTACAGCCACTCGATCACCGTCGAGGCCCCCGAGGGGATCACCTTCAAGGTCGAGAACCCGACGCGGTTCTCGGTCGAGGGCATCGACAAGCAGAAGGTCGGAGAGGTTGCGGCCAACATCCGCAAGCTGCGCAAGCCCGACCCGTACAAGGCCAAGGGCGTCAAGTACGAAGGCGAAGTCATCCGCCGCAAGGTCGGAAAGGCGGGTAAGTAAGCCATGGCATACGGTGTCAAGATTGCTAAGGGCGACGCTTACAAGCGCGCTGCCATCAAGCGTCGTCACATCCGGATCCGTAAGCACATCTCGGGTACGGCTGAGCGTCCGCGCCTGGTCGTGACGCGCTCGAACCGCCACATCGTGGCCCAGGTCATCGACGACGTTAAGGGTCACACCCTGGCGTCGGCGTCGACCCTGGACACGACGGTCCGCGGTGCTGAGGGCGACAAGTCCGCGCAGGCCAAGTCGGTCGGCGCCCTGGTCGCCGAGCGCGCCAAGGCCGCCGGTGTCGAGGCTGTCGTATTCGACCGTGGTGGCAACCAGTACGCCGGGCGCATTGCCGCTCTGGCGGACGCCGCCCGCGAAGCCGGACTCAAGTTCTGAGTCGCCCGTCGCGCTAGCGACCTAGGTCGCTGCGTAGCTAGCGGAAAAAGAGAGAGGTAATCCAATGGCTGGACCCCAGCGCCGCGGAAGCGGTGCCGGTGGCGGCGAGCGGCGGGACCGGAAGGGCCGTGACGGCGGCGCTGCTGCCGAGAAGACCGCGTACGTTGAGCGCGTTGTCGCGATCAACCGCGTCGCCAAGGTTGTGAAGGGTGGTCGTCGCTTCAGCTTCACCGCGCTGGTCGTGGTGGGCGACGGTGACGGCACCGTGGGTGTCGGTTACGGCAAGGCCAAGGAGGTGCCGGCCGCCATCGCCAAGGGTGTTGAGGAGGCCAAGAAGCACTTCTTCAAGGTCCCCCGTATCCAGGGCACCATCCCGCACCCGATCACGGGCGAGAAGGCCGCGGGCGTCGTCCTGCTCAAGCCTGCTTCCCCCGGTACCGGCGTTATCGCCGGTGGCCCGGTGCGTGCTGTGCTCGAGTGCGCCGGCGTTCACGACATCCTGTCGAAGTCGCTCGGCTCGTCCAACGCGATCAACATCGTGCACGCGACCGTGGCGGCCCTCAAGGGTCTGCAGCGTCCTGAGGAGATCGCGGCCCGCCGTGGTCTGCCCCTCGAGGACGTCGCCCCCGCGGCTCTGCTTCGTGCACGTGCGGGAGCGGGTGCGTAATCATGGCTCAGCTCAGGATCACGCAGACGAAGTCGTACATCGGCAGCAAGCAGAACCACCGCGACACCCTGCGTTCGCTCGGGCTCAAGCGCCTGAACGACGTGGTCGTCAAGGAGGACCGCCCCGAGTTCCGCGGAATGGTGCACACCGTCCGCCACCTCGTGACGGTTGAGGAGGTCGACTGATCATGGCGGAGAACAACCCGCTCAAGATCCACAACCTCCGTCCCGCCCCGGGCGCCAAGACCGCCAAGACCCGTGTGGGTCGTGGTGAGGCGTCGAAGGGTAAGACGGCCGGTCGTGGTACCAAGGGCACGAAGGCCCGCTACCAGGTTCCGGAGCGCTTCGAGGGCGGGCAGATGCCCCTCCACATGCGCCTCCCGAAGCTGAAGGGCTTCAAGAACCCGTTCAAGACCGAGTTCCAGGTCGTGAACCTCGACAAGCTGGCCGCGCTGTACCCGGAGGGTGGCGAGGTCACCGTCGAGGGTCTCGTCGCCAAGGGTGCCGTTCGCAAGAACAGCCTCGTCAAGGTCCTCGGCCAGGGCGAGATCTCCGTCGCGCTGCAGGTTTCGGTTGACGCCGTTTCCGGCTCCGCCAAGGAGAAGATCACCGCCGCCGGCGGTACCGTCACCGAGCTCGTCTGACCTTTTCAGGCGTCTCGATGACATGAGCGATCCCGACCGGGGGTGCCCCTACAAAAGGGGTATCCCCGGTTGGTCGTTCCTAGGGGGGCAGTCTCGCCGGTATGGTGGCCTGCACTGCTAATTTTCGCTCGCTGTGCCCACACGGAACTCTGAGCGGCGCTTGGCTGTTTATCCGTTACGTATCCGTCGAACCTCAAGACCGTCACCTCTGACGCACTTGCGCGGGGGTCGCAGGAGGCACCGTGCTCACCGCGTTCGCCCGGGCGTTCAAGACGCCCGACCTGCGCAAGAAGCTGCTCTTCACGCTCGCCATCATCGTGGTCTACCGGGTCGGTACCCACGTTCCGATCCCAGGTGTCGACTACAAGAACGTCCAGACCTGTATCGACGTGGCCAAGGGCAACCAGGGCCTGTTCGGGCTGGTCAACATGTTCAGTGGTGGCGCACTGCTGCAGATCACGATCTTCGCGCTCGGCATCATGCCGTACATCACGGCGAGCATCATTCTGCAGCTGCTGACGGTGGTGATCCCGCGCCTCGAAGCCCTCAAGAAGGAGGGTTCGGCCGGCACCGCGAAGATCACGCAGTACACCCGTTATCTGACGGTGGCGCTGGCGATCCTGCAGGGCACCGGCCTTGTCGCGACCGCCCGCAGCGGCGCCCTGTTCAGTGGCTGCCAGGTGGCCAACCAGATCGTTCCTGACCAGTCGATCTTCCAGACCGTCGTGATGGTCGTCACCATGACCGCCGGTACGGGCGTCGTCATGTGGCTGGGCGAGCTCATCACCGACCGCGGCATCGGCAACGGCATGTCGATCCTCATGTTCATCTCGATCGCCGCGACCTTCCCGTCCGCGCTGTGGGCGATCAAGACGCAGGGCACGCTGGCCGGCGGCTGGATCGAGTTCGGCACCGTGATCGCGGTCGGACTGGTCATGGTCGCGCTGGTCGTCTTCGTCGAGCAGGCCCAGCGGCGGATCCCGGTCCAGTACGCGAAGCGCATGATCGGGCGCCGGTCGTACGGTGGTACGTCCACTTACATCCCGCTGAAGGTCAATCAGGCGGGTGTGATTCCCGTCATCTTCGCGTCGTCGCTGCTCTACATTCCGGCGCTGGTCGCCCAGTTCTCGAACGGCAACTCCGGCTGGAAGACCTGGGTCACACAGAACCTGACCAAGGGCGATCACCCCATCTACCTGGTCTCTTACTTCCTCCTGATCGTTTTCTTCGCGTTCTTCTACGTGGCGATCTCGTTCAACCCCGAGGAAGTCGCGGACAACATGAAGAAGTATGGTGGCTTCATCCCGGGCATCCGGGCTGGCCGGCCGACCGCTGAGTACCTGAGCTACGTACTCAACCGGATCACCTGGCCGGGGTCGCTGTATCTGGGTCTGATCGCTCTCGTACCGACAATGGCGTTGGTGGGTTTCGGGGCAACCGGCAACTTCCCGTTCGGTGGTACCAGCATCCTGATCATCGTGGGTGTCGGTCTTGAGACGGTGAAGCAGATCGAGAGCCAGCTTCAGCAGCGCAATTACGAAGGGTTCCTCCGCTGATGCGAATCGTCCTCGTCGGGCCGCCCGGTGCCGGTAAGGGAACGCAGGCTGCGTTCCTTGCCAAGAACCTGGGGATTCCGCACATCTCCACGGGCGACCTCTTCCGCGCCAACATCAGTCAGGGCACGGAGCTGGGCAAGCAGGCCAAGGCGTACATGGACGCGGGCAAGCTGGTGCCGGACGAGGTCACCATCGGGATGGCCAAGGACCGCATGGAGCAGCCCGACGCCGCCAACGGCTTCCTGCTGGACGGCTTCCCTCGTAACGTCTCGCAGGCCGAGGCGCTCGACGAGATGCTCAAGGCCGAGGGCATGAAGCTGGACGCGGTGCTGGACCTGGAGGTCCCCGAGGACGAGGTGGTCAAGCGCATCGCGGGCCGCCGCATCTGCCGCAACGACTCTTCGCACGTCTTCCACGTGACGTACAAGCAGCCGAAGAAGGAAGGCGTCTGTGACGTCTGCGGCGGCGAGCTGTACCAGCGGGACGACGACTCCGAGGAGACCGTCCGTACGCGTCTCGAGGTCTACCACACGCAGACCGAGCCGATCATCGACTACTACGCCGCTCAGGGCCTGGTCGTGACGATCTCGGCGCTCGGCAAGGTGGAAGAGGTCACGGGGCGCGCCATGGAGGCGCTCAAGAGCAAGGTCGGCGACAAGTAGTCGTCACGCTGCCATCGGCCGCGGTGCCCTCCGGGGGTGCCGCGGCCGTAGTGTTGTGCAGGTGGTCGTGTACGTAGTGGTGCACGACCTGGTTGGGTACGTCGTCGGAATGACGGAGAAGACGGAGAGCGCGGGCCGCCATGGTGCAGATCAAGACCCCTGAGCAGATCGCCAAGATGCGTGCGGCGGGGTTGGTCGTCGCGGCCATTCACGCGGCCACACGTGAGGCGGCCGTGCCGGGTGCCACGACGAAGGACCTGGACGAGGTCGCGCGCAAGGTGCTGGCCGAGCACGGGGCGAAGTCGAACTTCCTCGGGTACGGCGGTTTCCCCGCGACCATCTGTACCTCGGCCAACGAGGTCGTCGTCCACGGCATCCCGTCCGACAAGGTGGTCCTGAAGGACGGCGACATCATCTCGATCGACTGCGGCGCGATCGTGGACGGCTGGCACGGGGACGCGGCGTACACCGCGTTCGTGGGCTCCGGTCACGCCCCGGAGCTGCTCGAGCTCTCCCGGGTGACCGAGGAGTCGATGTGGGCGGGCATCGCGGCGATGAAGCAGGGCAACCGGCTCATCGACGTCTCGCGTGCGATCGAGACGTACATCCGCCGTCAACCGAAGCCCGGCGGCGGCAAGTACGGAATCATCGAGGACTACGGCGGCCACGGCATCGGCACCGAGATGCACATGGACCCGCACCTGCTGAACTACGTCGAGAAGCGGCGCGGCAAGGGTCCGAAGCTGGTCCCCGGCTTCTGCCTGGCCATCGAGCCGATGGTGTCCCTGGGCACCCCGCGGACCGAGGTGCTGGAGGACGACTGGACTGTCATCACGACGGACGGCACCTGGTCCTCGCACTGGGAGCACTCGGTGGCGCTGACGGAGCAGGGCCCGCTGGTCCTCACGGCCCCGGACGGCGGCAGGGCGAAGCTGGCGGAGTACGGGATCACGGCGGCGCCGGACCCGCTGGCCTGACGGCACCGGACCCGACGGGCTGACGGCGCTGGACCCGGTGGCCTGACTGTGACGGACCCGTTGGCCTGACCGTGGCGGACGAGGCCGGGTCGGCGGAGCGTGGGGGATCGCGGCACCCGAGCCGGGGGTACCGGGCGGATACGGCGGGTGGCGACGTGATCGCCGTACGTCTCCGTGGAGCCGCCCCGGAGGGTTCGCGGCCACGTGCCGGCGACCCCCGTTGCTTAACGATCTCCGTAGTGGGGCATTCTTTCTCGATTCGTCTTTCCGAGAGGCCTGACGTAGACTGACTCGTCGGCTCTCGTGCACCCGCATGTCTGCATGCGCTCGTGCGGAGTCGATCAAGGTAGTCGATTCGAAGGGCGAAGCGTGGCCAAGAAGCAAGGTGCCATCGAGATCGAGGGCACTGTCGTCGAGTCTCTTCCGAACGCCATGTTCAAGGTCGAGCTCCAGAACGGCCACCAGGTCCTGGCACACATCAGCGGCAAGATGCGTATGCACTACATCCGCATCCTCCCTGACGACCGGGTCGTGGTGGAGTTGTCTCCGTACGACCTGACGCGTGGCCGCATCGTCTACCGGTACAAGTAGATCTTGCCTTTACTCCGTGTTCCCGGTTCCGGGACGCGGGGGGTGGCACTGACCCGGAGAACCTCACCAATGAAGGTCAAGCCGAGCGTCAAGAAGATCTGCGACAAGTGCAGGGTGATCCGCCGTCACGGTCGGGTCATGGTCATCTGCGAAAACCCGCGCCACAAGCAGCGCCAGGGCTGACGCACGACCGCACCTTCTGCATCCGCAGATACTTCGCGCGACGCAAGCAGTACATGTTCATACGCAGAATCCAGGACTGAGTCTCCTCAGGCCTGACACCCCCGGTCGGAGGCCGGGGACCCGGTTCGTACCGAATCTTCGACAAGAGGAGAGGACGGCGGGCGGGATCCGGTTCTGCGGAAGACCTCCGAACGACAACTGGAGCCATTGAATGGCACGCGTTTCCGGTGTTGACATCCCGCGCGAAAAGCGTGTGGAGGTCGCCCTGACCTACGTGTTCGGCATCGGCCGGACCCTTTCCCAGCAGACGCTGGCCGAGACCGGCGTGAACCCGAACACCCGCGTTCGTGACCTCTCCGAAGAAGAGCTGGTCAAGATCCGCGAGTACGTGGACGCCAACATCAAGACCGAGGGTGACCTCCGTCGCGAGATCCAGGGCGACATTCGCCGCAAGATCGAGATCGGCTGCTACCAGGGTATTCGCCACCGCCGTGGCCTGCCCGTCCACGGTCAGCGCACCAGCACGAACGCTCGTACCCGCAAGGGCCCGCGTCGCGCCATCGCCGGTAAGAAGAAGCCGGGCAAGAAGTAGTCCTCAGCGGACGCTTATCAGCGGTCTTCGCTGTAGGACCGACCACCTCCCGTAGGAGTAATAGATGCCCCCCAAGGGTCGTCAGGGCGCTGCCAAGAAGGTGCGCCGCAAGGAAAAGAAGAACGTCGCTCACGGGCACGCTCACATCAAGAGCACGTTCAACAACACCATCGTCTCGATCACGGACCCCTCGGGCAACGTGATCTCCTGGGCCTCCGCCGGCCACGTCGGCTTCAAGGGCTCGCGCAAGTCCACCCCCTTCGCCGCGCAGATGGCTGCCGAGTCGGCCGCTCGTCGCGCGCAGGAGCACGGCATGCGCAAGGTTGACGTCTTCGTGAAGGGCCCGGGCTCCGGTCGCGAGACCGCGATCCGCTCCCTCCAGGCCACTGGCCTCGAGGTCGGCTCCATCCAGGACGTCACCCCCACCCCGCACAACGGCTGCCGTCCGCCCAAGCGCCGCCGCGTCTGAGGCTCGGTTGTCTTGAGGTTCCGGGCGGTACGCCTTTTCGGAGGCGTGCCGCCCGTACCCTTGCAGTAGCAGCAGGGCGTCAAATAGCGGGCGCCCATGACTGAAGGATCGCAACATGCTGATTGCTCAGCGTCCCTCGTTGACCGAAGAGGTCGTCGACGAATTCCGCTCCCGGTTCGTGATCGAGCCGCTGGAGCCGGGCTTCGGCTACACCCTCGGCAACTCCCTGCGCCGGACCCTCCTGTCCTCGATCCCGGGTGCGGCGGTCACGTCCATCCGCATCGACGGCGTTCTGCACGAGTTCACCACCGTGCCGGGCGTCAAGGAGGACGTCACCGACCTGATCCTCAACATCAAGCAGCTGGTCGTCTCCTCGGAGCACGACGAGCCGGTCGTGATGTACCTGCGCAAGCAGGGCCCGGGTCTGGTCACCGCCGCCGACATCGCGCCCCCGGCCGGTGTCGAGGTGCACAACCCCGACCTCGTCCTCGCCACGCTCAACGGCAAGGGCAAGCTGGAGATGGAGCTGACCGTCGAGCGCGGTCGCGGCTACGTCTCCGCCGTTCAGAACAAGCAGGTCGGTCAGGAGATCGGGCGCATCCCGGTCGACTCGATCTACTCGCCGGTGCTGAAGGTCACGTACAAGGTCGAGGCGACCCGTGTCGAGCAGCGCACCGACTTCGACAAGCTGATCGTCGACGTCGAGACCAAGCAGGCCATGCGTCCCCGTGACGCCATGGCGTCGGCCGGTAAGACCCTGGTCGAGCTGTTCGGTCTGGCTCGCGAGCTCAACATCGACGCCGAGGGCATCGACATGGGCCCGTCCCCCACGGACGCCGCTCTTGCCGCGGACCTCGCGCTGCCGATCGAGGAGCTCGAGCTCACCGTTCGTTCGTACAACTGCCTCAAGCGTGAGGGCATCCACTCCGTGGGTGAGCTCGTCGCCCGCTCCGAGGCCGACCTCCTGGACATCCGCAACTTCGGTGCGAAGTCCATCGACGAGGTCAAGGCGAAGCTGGCCGGCATGGGCCTGGCCCTCAAGGACAGCCCGCCCGGATTCGACCCGACCGCCGCCGCGGACGCCTTTGGCGCGGACGACGACGCGGATGCGGGCTTTGTGGAGACCGAGCAGTACTAAGAGTTCGGGTTCCACAGCCGGTTCGAGGCTGCGGGCCGGTTCTTGGCTGGTCGCGCAGTTCCCCGCGCCCCTTACGGGGCGCGGGTCCTCCGGTGCCTTGAAAGAGGTGGCCGGATCTCCGACGGGCAATCGCCCGCTCGGACACTGACCCCGGTACCTGATACGGCCGGGGCAGACACCTAGGAGAAACCATGCCGAAGCCCGCCAAGGGTGCCCGTCTGGGCGGCAGTGCCGCGCACGAGAAGCTGCTCCTCGCGAACCTCGCGAAGTCGCTCTTCGAGCACGGCCGCATCACCACCACCGAGGCCAAGGCCCGCCGCCTGCGTCCCTACGCGGAGCGTCTGGTCACCAAGGCGAAGAAGGGTGACCTTCACAACCGCCGTCAGGTGCTCTCGGTGATCACGGACAAGAGCATCGTGCACACGCTCTTCACCGAGATCGGCCCGCGCTACGAGAACCGCCCGGGTGGCTACACCCGTATCACCAAGATCGGTAACCGCCGTGGCGACAACGCGCCCATGGCCGTCATCGAGCTGGTGGAGGCCCTGACCGTGGCCCAGCAGGCCACCGGTGAGGCCGAGGCGGCGACCAAGCGTGCCGCCAAGGACGCCGAGGTCAAGACCGAGGCTCCGGCCAAGGTCGAGGACGCCAAGGTCGAGGACGCCGCCGAGGCTCCCGCCGAGGAGTCGAAGGACGCCTGAGGCACTGCCTGGCTGTGAGCGGGTCCGTCCCTTCGGGGGCGGGCCCGCTTTCGCGTTTCCGGCACCGATGCCGGCCTTGAGAGGATCTAGGTGTGAGTGACGAAGTACAGCCCGGGTTCGTACGGGTGCGTTTGGATCTGTCGTACGACGGGACCGCGTTCTCCGGGTGGGCCAAGCAGGCCTCGGGGCGCCGGACCGTACAGGGGGAGATCGAGGACGCCCTCAGGACCGTCACGCGGTCCAGGGACACCACGTACGAGCTGACCGTCGCCGGGCGCACCGACGCCGGTGTGCACGCGCGCGGCCAGGTGGCGCACGTGGATCTGCCCGTCGAGCTGTGGGCGGAGCACGAGGAGAAGCTGCTCAAGCGGCTGGCCGGACGGCTGTCCAAGGACGTGCGGGTGTGGTCCCTGCGGGAGGCCCCCAGCGGGTTCAACGCCCGCTTCTCCGCGATCTGGCGGCGGTACGCCTACCGCGTCACCGACAACGCCGGGGGAGTGGACCCCCTGCTGCGGGGGCACGTCCTGTGGCACGACTGGCCGTTGGACGTCGACGCCATGAACGAGGCGGCCGAGCGGCTCGTGGGCGAGCATGACTTCGCCGCCTACTGCAAGAAGCGCGAGGGCGCCACGACCATTCGTACGCTCCAGGAGCTGAGCCTGGTGCGCGGGGACGACGGGATCATCACCGCCACCGTCCGCGCGGACGCCTTCTGCCACAACATGGTGCGCTCGCTCATCGGCGCGCTGCTGTTCGTGGGGGACGGGCATCGGGGGCCCGACTGGCCCGGGAAGGTGCTCGCGGCCGGCGTACGGGACTCGGCCGTTCATGTCGTACGGCCGCACGGGCTGACCCTGGAGGAGGTCGGCTACCCGGCGGACGAACTGCTCGCCGCGCGCAACAAGGAGGCGCGAAACCGGCGGACGCTGCCGGGTCGCGGCTGCTGCTGACGTGATCTCGGTCTCCCTGCACAGGGAGATTGGTCCCGTTTTGCAGCGTGCCGAAATGCGCGCGTAACCGGGATGTTCTCTGTTTATATCGCCCATCATGTGTGATATCCGACTTAGTGCGCAGGTTGTATCTTACGAAGCGCTTACCTCCCGGATATGATTTCGCTTCCCGGCCAATAGTTCGAAATGGGGTGGCTGGGGCGAGGGTGGGGGTCAACGGGTCGTTACCGGCCCGGGGGTGGGTTTTGCATGAGTTCAGTTGGTCCTGTCCGCGCGGGTGGACGCCGCGCTACGCGGCAGAGCGGAAGGCGAAGAGCGGGGCGCGGCGGCCAGGTCTCCCTGGGATTGCTGCCGCTGCCGCCCAGCGAGGCTGAGAAGTACTCGTACGCCAAGCGGCATCTGTGGATTCTGACGATCAGTTCGCTGGTCAGCTTTCTCTGCCTGATCGTGAGCCAGTTCAAGCTGGCGCAGTCCACGCCGGTGCTGTGGATCTACACGCCGCTGCTCGTCTTCACGGTGATCTATTACCTGATCTCGCTGCGGGTGAACGGCTTCACGCGGGACTTCGACATCAAGTACCACCGGCGTCTGGTGGCGAACTGGCGGCCCGAGGTCTATCCCTCGGTCGACGTCTTCCTGCCGGTGTGCGGTGAGCCCATCGAGGTGCTGCACAACACCTGGACGCATGTGCGGGCGATGGCCGACCGGTATCCGGGCGTCTGTGTTCCGTTCGTGCTCGACGACGGGGCCAGCTCCGAGCTCGAGGCGATGGCGCACGACTTCGGGTTCCGCTACGGCACCCGGGAGAACCGCGGCTGGTTCAAGAAGGCGGGCAATCTGCACTTCGGTTTCGGGCAGTCGGACGGTGAGTTCTGCCTCATCCTCGACGCCGACTTCACGCCACGCGCCGACCTGCTAGAAGAGCTGTTGCCGTACATGGCCGAGGACCCGCGCGTCGGGATCGTCCAGTCCCCGCAGTACTTCCGCGTCCTGGACTCGCAGAACTGGATCGAGCGCGGTGCGGGCGCCGTGCAGGAGCTGTTCTACCGCTCCGTCCAGGTGTCCCGGCAGGGCAGCGACGGCGCGATCTGCGTCGGCTCCTGTGCCATCTACCGGCGGGCCGCCCTGGACACCAACGGCGGGACCACGCTGATCGAGCACTCCGAGGACGTCCATACGGGCTTCGACCTGCGCGGCCTGGGCTGGGATCTGCGGTACGTGCCGGTCGCCGTTTCCACCGGGGTCTGCCCGGACAGCGCGGGCGCCTTCTTCAACCAGCAGTACCGCTGGTGCTCGGGCTCGATGAGCCTGCTCGGCAGCAAGAAGTTCTGGCAGCGGAAGATCAAGCTGTCCAGCCGCCTCTGCTACATGTCGGGCTTCTTCTACTACATCCATACGGCGCTGTTCACCTTCGCGGCGCCGGTGATCCCGATCGTGCTGCTGCTGATGATGCCGGAGAAGCTCAAGGTCGAGAATCTGCTCCTGGTGGTGCCCAGCATCGTCTACACCACGATCATCTTCCCTATGTGGCACAAGGCCCCCTACCGGCTCGAGGCCTGGGCGGCCCGCATGATGTATGGCTGGGCCCATGTCTTCGCGATCTGGGACATCCTCCGCAAGAACCGCATGGGCTGGCAGCCGACCGGCTCCTCCGGTGCCAAGAAGAACAAGACCCGGCGCTTCTGGATCGGCATGTGGATGTGGAGCGGCGGCACCGCTCTGATCTGGGTGGGCGCCGGGGCATGGCGGATGTTCACGATGAACGCCCCCGACTTCGCCCTGATCCTGTCCTCCGGACTCTTCTACGCCCTCGTCGTGGGCCGCGTTCTGGTCCAGCCCCGAGCGGAGGCGGCCGCCTGATGTTGTCCACCCGCGCACGGTCCGCCGTGCTCGCGCTCTCCGCGCTGCTCATGCTCAGCGGCTGCTCGCTGCTCGGCGAGGACACCGACTCGTCGGCCTCCTCCGGAGGCGCGAAGCCGGAGTCCTCGGCGAGCGCCGAGTCGAACGTCCCGTACGACGTCGTCCCGCTGCTCAAGCCGGCGAAGAAATATTACGGAGCGGCCGTCGAGGGCGCCCCGACCTCGATGAAGAACGTCGACGCGTACACGAAGATGACCGGCAAACAGCCGAACCTGATCGAGTACTACGCAGGGTGGGGCGACGGCTTCGACGCCAGCGGGGTCCGCAAGGCCTGGGGCGAGGGCGCCCTGACGCTGATGTCCTGGGAGCCCTTCGACGTCTCGTTCACCGACATCGCGGCCGGCAAGTCGGACGCGTACATCAAGAAGTACGCGACGGCGGTCCGGAAGCTGAACCTGCCCGTCGTGATCGACTTCGCCGACGAGATGAACGGCCACTGGGAGAAGTGGGGCACCCAGAGCGTCACGCCCCAGCAGTACGTGGCCGCCTGGCGGCACATCCACGACACGTTCCTCGACGCCGGGGCCTCGAACGTGATCTGGGCCTGGGCGCCCAACATCATCAACCCGGTCAAGACCGTCAAGCTGAAGCCGTACTACCCGGGCGACGGCTATGTCGACTGGGTCGGCCTCGTCGGCTACTTCACGCTTGGCGAGGACAACGCCTTCGAGAGCGTCTTCGGCCCGACCCGGGACCAGATCCGCACCTTCACCAAGAAGCCCATGCTGCTCCTGGAGACCGGGGCCATGCCCGGCGAGCGGCGTCGCGCCGACATCCGCAACCTCTTCGCGGGTGTGGAGGCCGACGACAACATGATCGGCTTCATCTGGTTCAACCACCGCAAGCGTGCCGACTGGCGGCTGGAGGCGAGCCCGCTGGCCCTCGAGGAGTTCAAGCGCCTCGCCGCGAACGACCTCTTCGGCTTCGACATACGGAAGTCGCGATGAACGCCGGACAGAACCACTACACGCCGCAGCCCTACGACCCGTACGGCGCGGACGAGGAGGATGGCACGTGGTTCAACTCCGAGGGTGAGTCGGCGGCGTACCAGCAGCAGTACCAAGGCCAGTACCAGCAGCAGTACCAAGGGCAGTACCAGGAGCAGCAGCAGTACGCTCCGGCCATTCCCGAGCAGCGGCACGGCGACCAGCCCACGTACGCGCTGCGCACCGTCGAGCAGCAGGTGCCCGCCGAACCCGCGTACACGATTCCGGAGACGCCGGACGCCGGGTGGGACGACACCCCCAGTCGGCGACGCTCCTGGGTGAGCCGTGGGGTGCTGCTGTTCGTCCTGGCGATCCAGGCCGTGCTGTCGCTGCGCCTGTCCAACACCGCCTTCCAGGACGAGGCCCTGTACCTGGCGGCCGGGCATAACATCATCGACCACCTGATGAACGGCACACCGCTGCACAGCGGTTACGAGTCGTACTTCTCGGGGTCGCCGATGCTGTACCCGGTGGCGGCCGCGGTCGTCGACGGATACTTCGGGCTGTCCGGAGCGCGGCTGCTCAGCCTGCTGTGCATGCTGGGCGCCACCAGCCTGCTGTACTCCTTCACCCGGCGCATGTTCAACGAGCGCGTCGCGCTGGTGGCCGCCGCCCTGTTCGCGGTCACTCAGCCGACGATCGTGCTGGGCTGGTTCGCCACCTACGACGCGCCCGCGATCTTCCTCCTCGCCCTGGCCGCCTGGATCGTCGTACGTACCAACCGGGCGCCCGCGGTCGTCGTGCTGCTCGCGGCACCCGTGATGGTCCTCGCCGTCGCGGTGAAGTACGCGTCCGCGCTGTACGTGCCCACTCTGATCGTGCTCGCCGCGCTGACGAGCTGGCACTACCGCGGCTGGCGCTCTCTGTGGCGGGCGGCCCTGCTGGCCGTGGGCACCGGTGTGCTCGTCGGCGTCGGGCTGATGTACACGAACGTCCTGGCGGGCGTGAAGCAGACCACCACCAACCGTGCGCACGGTACCGATGCCGCCATGGATCTCCTGGAGAAGTCGGGGGAGTGGGGCGGGCTGATGTTCGCCACGGCCTGCGCGGGCGCGTTCTTCTACGCGCGCCGGGGCCGGATGAACGAGTCCCCGCGCTCGTACGGGCTGCACGGGCCGGGCTGGCGCTGGCGCACGCTGCTCGGGCTGCTGCTGACGGGCACGGCGTTGCTGGCTCCGGCGTACCAGATCCATCTGCAGACCTCCGTCTCGCTCTACAAGCACCTGGACTTCGGTCTGCTCTTCGCCGCGCCGATGGCGGGGATCGGCGTGATCCGCCTGGTCGGCAAACACTTCCGCTACCCCCAGCTGGGCATCCTGATCTGGGTCACCGCGTTGTGCCTCGGTGTCTCGCAGTCGGAATGGCGCTTCGGCCTGTGGCCGGATTCGACGCCGCTCGTCAAGGCGATCGAGCCGTACATGAAGCCCAAGGGCAAGTATCTGGGTGCCACGTACGAGGTTCCTGTCTACTACCTGCGGGACAAGACGGAACACTCTCAGTGGACCTCGACGTACGGCATCGGGTACGCGGACAAAAAGGGCGTCGTCCACCACGGCAACGAGGGTTACCGACTCGCTCTGAAGGACGGCTACTTCGACCTCGTCGTCCTGGATGGCATCGCCACCCCGGAGCTCGACAAGTACCTCGAGCGGCAGGTGCGCGAGAGCGGGCACTACCGCCTGGTCGGCGCGATCCCGTTCAAGCTCAGCTCGGGCGGCTCGGGCACGTACCAGATCTGGACGAAGACGTCCTGAACGCCGGTCGCCGCTCACCTTTTTTGTTCCTGATCCCGTAGGAAAGGCCGTGCTCATGCGGCTCACAGTCATCGGCACCGGCTATCTCGGTGCCACCCACGCCGCCTGTATGGCGGAGCTCGGGCACGAGGTGCTCGGGGTCGATGTCGACGCCGACAAGGTGGCCGCGCTGGCCGCCGGGCGGGTGCCCTTCCACGAGCCCGGGCTCGGTGAACTCGTCCGGGGGCATCTCGCCTCGGGACGGCTGCGGTTCACCACCTCCTACGAGGAGGCGGCGGCTTTCGGGCAGGTGCACTTCGTGTGCGTCGGGACCCCGCAGCGGACCGACTGCGACGGTGCCGACCTGCGGTACGTCGACGCGGCGTTCGCGGCGATCGCCGCGCACGCGGCGCAGGACGCGCTGCTCGTCGGGAAGTCGACCGTGCCGGTGGGAACGGCCCGGCGGCTCGCGGACACCCATGACGTGGAGGTCGCCTGGAACCCCGAGTTCCTGCGCGAGGGCTTCGCCGTCGAGGACACCCTGCGGCCCGACCGGCTGGTGTTCGGCGTCGGCTCCGCACGTGCCGAGGCGATCCTGCGGGAGGTGTACGCCCCGGTCCTGGCTGCCGGGACGCCGCTGGTCACCGCGGACTTCCCGACCGCCGAGCTGGTCAAGACGGCCGCCAACGCCTTCCTCGCCACCAAGATCTCGTTCATCAACGCGATGGCGGAGGTGTGCGAGGCGGCTGGCGGCGACGTGTCCGTCCTGGCCGAGGCCATCGGCCACGACGACCGGATCGGCGCGAAGTTCCTGCGCGCGGGTGTCGGGTTCGGCGGCGGCTGTCTGCCCAAGGACATCCGCGCCTTCGCGCACCGCGCCGACGAGCTCGGCGTCCCGCTCGGGTTCCTGCGCGAGGTCGACGCCATCAACATGCGCCGCCGCGACAAGGTGGTCGCGCTCGCCCGGGAACTGTGCGGGGGAGGGGTCCTCGGGGCCCGGATCGCCGTCCTGGGCGCCGCGTTCAAGCCGGACTCGGACGACATCCGCGACTCGCCCGCGCTGAACGTGGCCGCCCGGCTGCGGCTCGACGGCGCCGACGTCACGGTCTACGACCCCGAGGCGATGGACAATGCCCGCAAGGCGTATCCGCTGCTCGGTTACGCCGTCTCGGCCGAGGAGGCACTCGGCGGGGCGGACCTCGTGCTGCATCTGACGGAGTGGCCGCAGTTCCGGGAGCTGGATCCGGGGCCGCTGGCCGCCCTGGTGTCCCGTCCGCGGATCGTGGACGGCAGAGGAGTGCTCGACGCGGACCGCTGGACCGCGGCGGGCTGGGAATTCCGGGCGCTGGGACGTCCAGCGCCCGGCGGGGAGGGGAGAAGGGCTTGACGCACGACATGGGGGCGGACACCGCGGTGACCGTGGTGATGCCGACCTACAACGAGGCGGCCAACCTGCCGAGAATGGCCGAAGCGGTGCTTCAACTGCCGCTCGACGGGCTGCACTTGAAGATCGTGGACGACTCCAGCCCGGACGGCACCGGCAGGATCGCCGACGAGCTGGCGGAGAAGTACAACACCAAGGGGCGGCGCCGGATGAGCGTGCTGCACCGCACCGAGAAGGACGGACTCGGGCGCGCCTACGCGGCCGGGATGAGCCTCGCGCTCGACGAGGGCGCCGAGTACGTCGTCCAGATGGACGCCGACGGCAGCCACCCCGTCGAGGCCGTGCCCCGGATGCTCGGCACGGCCCTGGCCAACGGGGTGGGGCTGGTCATCGGCAGCCGGTACGTCGAGGGCGGCTCGCTGGACGAGGACTGGGGCGCGCACCGCGTCCTGCTCTCCCGCTTCGCCAACCGGTACGCCCGTACCGTACTCGGCACCCGGATCCGGGACATCACGGCCGGGTTCAACCTGTGGTCGGCCCAGGCCCTGCGCGACATCGACCTGGCCACGCTGGACAGCGCCGGTTACAGCTTCCAGGTCGAGTTGAAGTACAAGGCCGTACGGGCGGGGCACAGCGCCGTCGAGATCCCGATCCGCTTCGAGGAGCGGACCGAGGGGGTCTCGAAGATGACGCTGAAGACGCAGCTGGAGTCGGCGGTGGTGCCGATCCGGCTGCGCATGAAGAACAAGTGACCCGGGGCCCGGGTACGGCGGCGGCCGGCCGGTTACTGGTTGGCCGCCGTCGACGCCTGGGCCTCGCCGCGGCGGCGGATCTGGCGGAAGGCGAACTCGGCCAGGTCGTCGCCGGTCGTGAAGACCTTGGCGTCCTTCGTCGTCACGTCCTTGCCGTTGGTGAAGCCGGCCAGCGTGAAGTAGGCGTAACGGCCGTAGGAGTTGGTGGTCGAGCGGCAGACCGCCGTACGGCAGAAGTTGGCGACGCCCTGGCCGGACAGTGAGGTGATGATGCTCTTGCTGTCCGCCTCGGACTTCGCCTTGGCCGCCTGGGCCGCGGTGTTGAAGACCGCGACGCCGACGGTCACCGAGACGCCGTCCTTGCTGTAGGTGACGCGCATCATCCGGGTGCAGTCGTTCTTGTTGAGCACCGCGGGCAGCGTGCCCTGCACGGCCGACGCGCAGTTCGTCGTCGAGGCGGTGGGGCCCTTGCGGTAGACGCGGTCACCCATCGTGAGCTGCGAACCGGGGAAGAGGATGTCCGGGCTGAGCGGCGCGGTGTCCTTCTGCACGCTGGATATGAAGTCCATCGGATCCAGCGGCGGCGGCGCCGAGGTCGGCGCGAACGTCGGTACCGGCGCCGTGCTGTCGCTCGGGATGCTCGCGGTGACGGGCAGCTTGCTGGGCGTGTTCCCGGCCTGGTTGTCCCCGTTCGAGGAGACGACGGCCACGGCGACGGCGGCGCCGACCGCGATCGTGGCGACCGCCGAGCCGACGATCACCAGCAGTCTGCGCCTACGGTTGCGTGTCTCGGACGCCTCGGCGAGTGCCGCCCAGTCCGGAGTCTGGTTCCGACGTCCCCAATCGGGTTGCTGAGAACCAGGCTTCCAGGGATCCCACGGAGGCTCCCCCTGCCCACCCTGCCCATAACTCATGGGGCGCATCTTAGACGGGCTCCGGGGGGTGGCGTTCCGCACCGGAGGGCACTTGAGCCCCTAGCGTGACCTGAGTGCGCACGGGCAAAACTGACATCTCCGGGTGGTTGGTGCGACACGCTTCGACAGGCTCCCCGGCATCGGCCGTCCGGTGACGCCGGGTAGTCGGACCGTTGCGGAAGAAAGGACTGCCTTACTCTGTTCACAAGGACTGTTCGCGTGGCCCTGAGTGCCCAGGCACTCGGGTCGCGAACCCGCGTTTTGACCCGTCCGGGCAACCGCGGGTACTCTTGCAGTTCGTTATGTGTATTGGCTTGCTCATTCTCACGTGAGGGGCCCTTACACCGGTCCACCGGGGCCGATGACCAGCGACCAGCACTCGGTATGCGTCACCGAGGTGCGGTCAGGGCTGTCGTGATCGTCCGTGGTGGCCATGTCAGGACCCACTCACTGAAGAAGCGAAGGCTACGACCGTGCGTACGTACAGCCCCAAGCCCGGCGACATCACTCGCCAGTGGTACGTCATCGACGCCCAGGATGTCGTCCTGGGCCGTCTGGCGACCACTGCCGCGAACATCCTGCGGGGCAAGCACAAGCCGATCTTTGCGCCGCACGTCGATGCTGGTGACTTCGTCATCATCATCAACGCCGACAAGGTGCACCTCTCCGGCAACAAGAAGACCCAGAAGCTGGCGTACCGCCACTCCGGCTACCCGGGTGGTCTGCGCTCCGTCCGTTACGACGAGCTGCTGGCCAAGAACCCCGAGAAGGCCATCGAGAAGGCCATCAAGGGCATGATCCCCAAGAACACCCTGGGCCGTCAGGTGCTCTCGAAGCTGAAGGTCTACGCGGGCGAGAACCACCCGCACGCTGCTCAGCAGCCGGTCCCGTTCGAGATCACCCAGGTCGCGCAGTAGTTCCGGCCACCACCCCCTAAGACAGAAAAGAATCTGAGGAGAATCGTGGCCGAGACCACCGTTGAGCAGCCGGTCGAAGAGACTGAGCTCGTCGACATCGAGAACTACACCACCGAGTCCGAGGTCCCCGTCGAGGGCGAGTACACCTCGGAGTCGCTCGCGGGCCGCTTCGGCGACCCGCAGCCGGCCGCCGGCCTGGGCCGTCGCAAGAACGCGATCGCCCGCGTCCGGATCGTCCCGGGCACCGGCAAGTGGAAGATCAACGGTCGCACCCTTGAGGACTACTTCCCCAACAAGGTGCACCAGCAGGAAGTCAACGAGCCCTTCAAGGTGCTCGAGCTCGACAACCGCTACGACGTCATCGCCCGCATCTCGGGTGGCGGCGTCTCCGGTCAGGCCGGTGCGCTCCGTCTCGGTGTCGCCCGCGCGCTGAACGAGGCGGACGTGGACAACAACCGCCCGGCCCTGAAGAAGGCCGGCTTCCTCAAGCGCGACGACCGTGCGGTCGAGCGCAAGAAGGCCGGTCTCAAGAAGGCCCGTAAGGCTCCGCAGTACAGCAAGCGTTAATCACTGGCTGCTGCGTATTCGTACGACCGTTCGCCCCGGCGGCACGCTGTGTGCCGCCGGGGCGTTCGTTTATCACAGCCCAGGGCGTATAACGGCACAAGGCGCTCAAAGGCTTGCATGATCGGATGACTTCCGAAAACTGAGCTTCATCAGGAGGACACCAGTGGGACGACTCTTCGGCACGGACGGCGTGCGCGGTGTCGCCAACGCGGATCTGACGGCCGAGCTGGCGCTCGGTCTCTCCGTGGCGGCGGCACATGTGCTGGCCGAGGCGGGTACGTTCGAGGGCCACCGGCCGGTGGCAGTGGTCGGGCGGGACCCGCGCGCGTCCGGGGAGTTCCTGGAAGCCGCTGTGGTCGCGGGTCTGGCCAGCGCGGGTGTGGACGTCCTGCTCGTCGGTGTGCTGCCCACCCCCGCGGTGGCGTACCTCACCGGCGCGCTGGGCGCCGACCTCGGCGTGATGCTCTCGGCCAGCCACAACGCCATGCCCGACAACGGCATCAAGTTCTTCGCCCGCGGCGGCCACAAGCTCGCCGACGAGCTGGAGGACAGGATCGAGGGCGTCTACGAGGAGCACCGCACCGGTGCGCCCTGGGACCGGCCCACCGGCGCCGGGGTCGGGCGCGTGCGTGCGTATGACGAGGGGCTCGACCAGTACGTCGCCCATCTCCTCGGCGTGCTCCCGAACCGCCTCGACGGCCTGAAGGTCGTCCTCGACGAGGCGCACGGCGCCGCCGCCCGAGTGTCTCCTGAGGCCTTCACGCAGGCCGGTGCCGAGATCATCACGATCGGCGCCGCGCCCGACGGCCTGAACATCAACGACGGCTGCGGCTCCACCCACCTCGACCTCCTGAAGGCCGCCGTCGTCGAGCACGGGGCCGACCTCGGCATCGCGCACGACGGTGACGCCGACCGCTGTCTCGCCGTGGACCACACGGGTGCCGAGGTGGACGGCGACCAGATCCTGGCCGTGCTCGCGCTGGCGATGCGGGAGCGTTCCGCACTGCGCTCCGACACGGTTGTCGCGACGGTCATGTCCAACCTGGGCTTCAAGCTGGCCATGGAGCGCGAGGGCGTCTCCCTCATCCAGACCGCGGTCGGCGACCGCTATGTCCTGGAGGAGATGAAGGAGCACAACTACGCGCTCGGCGGCGAGCAGTCCGGGCACGTGATCATCCTCGACCACGCCACCACCGGCGACGGCACGCTGACCGGCCTGCTGCTGGCGGCCCGGATCGCCCAGACCGGCCGTACGCTCCAGGACCTCGCGTCCGTCATGGAACGGCTGCCGCAGGTCCTCATCAACGTCCCCGACGTCGACCGCACGCGCGTGAACAGCTCCGCCGAACTGGCGGCCGCGGTCGCCGAGGCCGAGCGGGAACTCGGCTCCACCGGCCGGGTGCTGCTGCGTCCCTCCGGCACCGAGCCGCTCGTCCGGGTCATGGTCGAGGCCGCCGACATCGACCACGCGCGGTCGGTGGCGGGGCGGCTCGCGGACGCGGTGAAGTCGGCGCTGGGCTAGAACCGACCTGTTCGGGCGGCACGTTCACGCTGCTGGGCCCAGAGCCACTTCTGGACGACCAGCGTGAACGTACCGGCCAGCACGATGCCCAGCAGGTTGAGCAGCAGCTGCTCGATGGAGCCCCAGGCCTGCCGGTACTCGCCATAGGTGAACGCCACGGCCGCGTTCGCCGCCGCCGGAACCGTGGTCACGGAGATGGCGACCCCGACCAGCGCGCCCGACTTCGCCGAGGTCAGCGAGAGGGTGCCGGCCGCGCCGGCCAGGACCGCGACGACGAACGAGAACCAGTCGGGACGGTAGATGAAGTTGGTGTTGGGCCGCTCGGCGTCCAGTTTGACCGCGCTGAAAAGGTCCACCGCGTCCATGAAGTACGTGAAGCCGACCGTCACCACCAACGCCACCGCGAAGCCCACGAGCAGGGCGTTCAGGGAGCGCCACGCCAGCCGGGGCACGCGTTGGACCAGTGCCGTGCAGATGCCGGCCAGCGGCCCGAACTCCGGGCCCACCGCCATCGCGCCCACGATCAGGATCGCGTTGTCGAGGACCACACCACAGGCCGCGATCATCGTGGCGAGCGTGAGGAAGGCGACGTAGGTCACCGAGAGCGTCGACTCCTCGTGCGTCGCGTCGGCCAGGTGCTCCCACAGCACCGCGTCCGCGCCCTCGCCCGGCGCCTCCTCCTCGGCCTTCTCGGCGCGCTTCGACAGCGACAGGTCGATGTTCTCGACGGCGATCGACCCGGTCCGGTCGAGCTCCATCTCCCGCAGCCCGCCGATCAGTTCGTCCCCCGCCTCGCGCGCCACGTCGCACATGACGACGTCTCCGGCCGGGTTGCGGGCGGCGCCCGTGAGCACGACGAGATGGGTCGTGCCCACGGTCCTCTCGATCAGCCGTACGACGTCGTCGGTGCGGTCGGCCGGGGTGATCAGGCGCAGATGCAGCATGCGGCGCAGGCTACCCGCACGGGATGACGGTCCTGCGGCCCGTCCCTACAGCTTGCGCAGGCTCAGGCGCTGCACCTTGTGGTCCGGGCCCTTGCGCACGACGAGGGTGGCGCGGCCGCGGGTGGGGGCCACGTTCTCCAGCAGGTTGGGCTTGTTGATGGTGCGCCAGGTCGTGCGGGCGTAGTCGAGCGCCTCCTCCTCGGAGACCTGCGTGTACCTGCGGAAGTAGGAGTCGGGCTTCTGGAAGGCGGTCTGGCGGAGCTTCTTGAACCGGTTGAGGTACCAGCGCTCGATGTCCTCGGCGCGGGCGTCGACGTACACGCTGAAGTCGAAGTAGTCCGCGAGGCCGACGCGGGTGCGGCCGTCCTTGCCCGGGAGGGCGGGCTGCAGGACGTTCAGGCCCTCGACGATGAGGATGTCCGGACGGCGGACGGTGAGCCGCTGGTCGGGGACGATGTCGTAGATCAGGTGGGAGTAGACGGGGGCCGTGACCTCGTCCTTCCCCGCCTTGATGTCGGCGACGAACCGGGTGAGGGCCCGACGGTCGTACGACTCGGGGAAACCTTTCCTCGACATCAGACCGCGTGCCTCCAGCTCCTTGGTGGGGAGCAGGAAACCGTCCGTGGTCACCAGTTCGACGCGCGGGTGTTCAGGCCAGCGGGAGAGCAGGGCCTGCAGCAGGCGCGCGACGGTGGACTTGCCGACGGCGACCGATCCGGCCACCCCTATGACGAACGGGGTGCCGGACTGGGAGCCCTTCTCGCCGAGGAAGGTGTTCAGCGCTCCTCTGAGCCCGTCCGTGGCGCCGACATACAGATTGAGCAGTCTGGACAGCGGCAGATAGATGTCCCGCACCTCGTCGAGGTCGATGACATCGCCCAGACCGCGCAGCTTCTCGACCTCCTCGGCGGTCAGCGGCAGCGGCGTCTTTTCGCGCAGCACGCTCCACTCGGATCGGGTGAGGTCGACGTAGGGAGTCGCCTCCGGCCTGTGCCGGTGGGCGCTCCGGGGCATCGGGGAGACCGGAGAGATCACAGTCCATTGTTACGGGAGTGTGGACGGGGTGGGGGGTGGGGTCGGTCACGTAGTCGGTTACGCGGGGTCACACAGGGGCGTCCACGGGGCTGGGGGACCCTGCGAAAGCTGGCTGGAATTTCCGAATTCGGGCACGCGGTGCCGGGATCGGGGGGCTGTTGGCGCTTAGGCTGCGGCGCATGTGCGGAATCGTGGGATACGTGGGGTCGCAGTCGGCGCTTGATGTGGTGATGGCCGGGCTGAAGCGGCTGGAGTACCGGGGGTACGACTCGGCGGGCGTCGCCGTGCTGGCGGACGGGGGGCTCGCCGCCGCGAAGAAGGCCGGGAAGCTCGTCAACCTCGAGAAGGAGCTGGTCGGCCGGCCGCTGCCTGCCGGATCGACGGGGATCGGGCACACGCGCTGGGCCACGCACGGGGGGCCCACGGACGCGAACGCCCATCCGCATCTCGACAACGCCGGGCGCGTCGCCGTCGTGCACAACGGGATCATCGAGAACTTCGCGCTGCTGCGTGCCGAGTTGGCCGAGCGCGGGCACGAGCTGGCCTCCGAGACCGACACCGAGGTGGTCGCACACCTGATCGCCGAGGAGTTCTCGGCGTGCGACGACCTGGCGGAGGCGATGCGACTGGTGTGCCGCCGCCTGGAGGGCGCGTTCACACTGGTCGCCGTGCACGCGGACGATCCGGAGGTGGTGGTGGGGGCGCGGCGGAACTCGCCGCTCGTGGTGGGCGTTGGAGAGGGCGAGGCCTTTCTCGCCTCGGATGTCGCCGCGTTCATCGCCCACACGCGGTCGGCGATCGAGCTGGGTCAGGACCAGGTGGTGGAGCTGCGCCGGGACGGCGTGACGGTCACCGGTTTCGACGGCCGTCCGGCGGACGTGCGTAAGTACCACATCGACTGGGACGCCTCGGCCGCGGAAAAGGGGGGTTATGACTACTTCATGCTCAAGGAGATCGCCGAGCAGCCCAAGGCGGTCGCCGATACGCTCCTGGGCCGGATCGACGCGGCCGGTTCACTGACGCTCGACGAGGTGCGGATCCCGGTTCACGAGCTGCGCGAGATCGACAAGGTCGTCATCGTGGCCTGCGGGACCGCCTTCCACGCCGGGCTGATCGCCAAGTACGCCATCGAGCACTGGACCCGCATCCCGTGCGAGGTGGAGCTCGCGAGCGAGTTCCGGTACCGGGATCCGATTCTCGGTACGCGGTCGCTGGTGATCGCCATCTCCCAGTCCGGCGAGACCATGGACACGCTGATGGCCCTGCGGCACGCCCGTGAGCAGGGCTCCAAGGTCCTGGCGATCTGCAACACGAACGGTTCGACGATCCCACGCGAGTCGGACGCGGTGCTCTACACACACGCGGGTCCTGAGGTCGCCGTCGCGTCCACCAAGGCCTTCCTGACGCAGCTGGTCGCCTGTTATCTCGTCGCGCTGTACCTGGGCCAGGTGCGCGGCACCAAGTGGGGCGACGAGATCCAGGCCGTCATCCGGGACCTGTCCCAGATCTCCGGCGAGGTTGAACGGGTCCTGGAGACCATGGAGCCGGTACGGGAGCTCGCACGATCGCTCGCCGACAAGAAGACCGTGCTGTTCCTGGGGCGGCACGTCGGATATCCGGTCGCCCTGGAAGGTGCCCTCAAGCTCAAGGAGCTGGCCTACATGCACGCCGAGGGCTTCGCGGCGGGTGAGCTGAAGCACGGGCCGATCGCCTTGATCGAGGACGATCTGCCGGTCGTGGTCGTCGTGCCGTCCCCGCGCGGGCGCTCGGTTCTGTACGACAAGATCGTGTCCAACATCCAGGAGATCCGGGCGAGGGGTGCGCGCACGATCGTGATCGCGGAGGAGGGGGACGAGGCGGTGGTGCCCTACGCCGATCACCTGATCCGGATTCCCGTTACGCCGACGTTGCTTCAGCCGCTTGTCTCGACGGTGCCGTTGCAGGTGTTCGCGTGTGAACTGGCGACGGCGCGGGGCAACGAGGTGGATCAGCCTCGGAACCTGGCGAAGTCGGTGACGGTGGAGTGAGTTGTTTTCAGCGCGTCGATGAAGGGAGTGAAGGCTCCGGCCGGGAAGGTGAGGGTGGCCCTGGCCGGGGTCTTTGAGTCGCGGATGGCTATGTGGGTGGGTGAGTTCGCGATTTCCACGCAGTTGTTCCCATCGCCTTCGCCGGAGTAGGACGACTTCCGCCAGTTGTCGGGGGCGGTCATGGGGTGCTTCCGTGGAATTTGGCGAAGTCGGTGCACAGGGCGTCGATGAAGGGAGTGAAGGCTCCGGCCGGGAAGGTGAGGGGGCTCTCGGTCGGGGCCTTCGAGTCGCGAACAGCCACGTGGGTGGGTGAGGCGGCTATCTCCACGCAGTCGTTGCCGTCACCGCCGTCGGAGTACGACGACTTCCACCAGTTGTCGGGGATGTCCATGGGGTGCCTCACAGCTCTTTGGTCAGCCTGTGGATGAAGTCACGCGACCGCTCGGGTTCGAGTGACACGGCTTCTACTTTACGGAAGCGCGTTCGATATGCGCTGAGCTGCGCTTCAGAATCGACGAAGACCGAGCCATGGGGGGCATCACGGACCACCGTGTCCAGTTTGGCCACGGAGCCGCCCACGTAGGTCATGGTGCTTCCAGCTCTGGTGAAGCCGTCCAGGTCGAAGGGGATGACGCGCACCGTGATGTGGTCGGTCTCTGAAAGATCGAGGAGCCTTGCGAGTTGAGCCCGCGAGGCGGCGCGGTCGCCGACCCTGATCCGCAAAGCTGCCTCGTGGATCACAACTTCGTACGGGATGGCGGAAGGGCCCTCGATGATTACCCGGCGTGCCAGCCGGTGGCGGACGCGCAATGCGAGTTCCTCGTCGGTGAGTTCGGGCACCCTGTTCGAGAAGATGGCGCGGGCATAGTCCTTTGTTTGGAGGGGGCCCGGTACGTTCAGGACTGCGACGTCACGTCGGAAGTGGGCGTGGTGATCCAGTTCGGACAGGTCCAGGAACGACGTAGGTAGCAAGCCTCGATACTCCTCCCACCAGCCGCGCGTCCGATCGGTGGCCAGCGTGGCCAGGGCGTCGATGAACTCGCCGTCCGTGCAGGTGTAGTGCGACGCCAGGCGGCGCAGTCGTTGTTCGCTGACGCCTGAGACGCCCGACTCGATCTGGCTGATCTGGACGGAGTTCACCCCGAGCAGTGCTGCCGCCTCGCGGGCGCTGAGGCCTGCCGCCTCGCGGAGCCTGCGCAGTTCGACCGCCAGGCGCATCTGTCGCGCTGTCGGTTCGCGCTTGGTCCCCATCGACTGCTCCTTGGTTCAACGTGCCTGTAGGCGCGACTCGTTCGGGGGGCAGATTACGCGATGGGCTTGCCTAATCTTAAATCTAAGGCCTACCGTCGGTGACGCGACGCACACGCTGCGAAACCTCGGGGCACCGGAAGCGCACCGCTCCGTCCTGCCGGGACGGCTGCGTCAATGCCACCGCCCGACACTGCCGCGTATCCCCAACCCCCCACCCCTCGAACGGAGTTCAGCCATGCCCGAAACCGTCGCCGAACCCTGGGAATACATGATGTACATCCCCCACGACCTCCGTGCCGTCACCGTCAGTCGCCGTACCGTCCGCCTGATCCTCACCCTGCACGGCCTGATCCGCCTCGCCGACGTCGCCGAGCTGGTCGCGGCCGAGCTGGTCTCCAACGCCGTACGGCATACGAAGGGGCAGGCGGCGCTACGGGTGCAGTGGCGGGCCGGGGTGCTGCGCATCGGCGCCTGGGACGCGGACCCGCAGCCGCCGGAGCCGTCCCTGCCGTGGGACCGGGTCGCCGACGCGGAGGAGGGGCGCGGCCTCGCCCTCGTGCGGGCCTGCGCCGATCTGTGGGGCTGGCAGCCGCTGGCCAGGAACGGGCAGCGCGGCAAGTACGTGTGGTGCGAGCTGGCGGCGGCCTGATGCTGTTGCGCGGTCGACTTCACCTTCCGTAACGGCGCGTCGACTCGTGTGTCACAGGGGCGTCTTGAAGCAAGTCCTGTCGCAACGCCCGCCCGGCGGTGGGTCTCCTATGAAGCAACAACGCCCGCTCAGCCGGAGCGAGCGCGACGACACCGCTTCCCAGGAGTACCGATGCGCGTCAAGAAGATGTCCGTCCTCGCCCTCGTCGTCGCCGCTGCCGGCCTCTCGCTGACCGCGTGCGGCAGCAGCGACGGATCGAGCGCTTCCGCCAAGACCGGCGCGTCCAACACCGGCGCGTCCAACACCAGCGCGTCCACCGCCGCGAGCGGCTCCACCGGCGGCAAGGGCTCGACCTCGGGTTCCTCCGCGTCCGGTTCCTCCGCCGACGGCAAGGGCTCGACCTCGACCTCAGGTTCGTCCTCGTCCGGCTCCTCCACCGGCTCCAGCAAGGGCAGCGCGGTCACCGCCCAGGGCCAGTCCTCGACGGCGGCCTCCATGTGCAAGACCGACCGTCTCGCCTTCAGCGCAGCCGCCACGGGGGTCAAGGACCAGATAGTCGTCAACCTGAAGAACACCGGTGCCGGCAAGTGCAGCATGCACGGCTTCCCGGGCGTCCAACTCGTGGGCCCCGACGGTCTGGGCGACACCGGGCCCGACGCCGCCCGCACCGACGTCTCGGGGTCCACCGTCACCATCGGACCCGGCGAGGAGACCCGCTTCCTGCTGCACTTCATCCCGGACACCAGCGGCTCCGGCAAGACCTACACCCGGCTCTCCGTCACCCCGCCCAACGAGAAGGTCTCGGAGATCGTGAACCTCAACGACCTGGCCTTCACCATCTCCGCCTCCAGCGGCAACGCTCCCGACGTCTACGTCGACCCCATCGGCTACCACGTCGGCTCCGGCAAGTGAGCCCAGCAACATCAGGCGGGGGCGTCCTCTCCTGAGAGGATCACCGCACCGTACGGATATGCGAATGCAGGGTGGGGAACATGAGCGTTCTGGTGCTGGCCGGTCTCCTGGTACTTGTCATCGGTGGGTGCGTGTGTGTGGTGTGGGCGTCGCGCGGCGGGCCCCGCTGGGTCCGGGGCGTGGCGGCGGTGACGCTCGTCGTGGGGGAGCTGGTGCGCGCCTCCGCGAAGAACAACCGGCGGCGGAGTGTGAATCGGTCCGGCGGAGAGTGACTAGGGCTTGCGAAGAGGCTCGTCGCGGTGGTGGTGTTAGGCCGTTTGTCCCGCTGTGGGGGTTCCCGTTGTGACCCGTGGGTCGGTGCCCTCTTATTCTCGGACACGACCTTTCGAATACAAGAGGAGCAGTGCCATGGGACAGAACGTCTTCTTCGAGGTGTCCGCGGACGGGGTGCCGCTCGGCCGGATCGAGTTCAAGCTGTACGACGACGTGGTCCCGGAGACGGCCCGCAACTTCCGTGAGCTGGCCACCGGCCAGAACGGGTTCGGCTACAAGGGCTCGCCGTTCCACCGTGTCATCCCGGACTTCATGCTGCAGGGCGGTGACTTCACCAACCAGAACGGCACCGGCGGCAAGAGCATCTACGGTACGAAGTTCGCGGACGAGAACTTCCAGCTCAAGCACACCAAGCCGGGTCTGCTGAGCATGGCCAACGCCGGCCCGAACACCAACGGCTCGCAGTTCTTCATCACCACGATCGTCACCGACTGGCTCGACGGCAAGCACGTCGTCTTCGGTGAGGTCGTCGAGGGCATGGACGTCGTCCGGGCCGTCGAGAAGCTCGGCAGCCGTTCCGGCGCCACGTCCAAGAAGATCGTCATCGCGGACTGCGGCACCGTCTGAGAAACCCGGCCGGACATCACAGCGGCCGTACAGCACAGAGATCGAGCGGGAACGGCTGCGGCCGTTCCCGCTCGTTCGGTATCGGGCACCCCTCGCCTCTCCACGGCGTGACGCGGACCACACCGCATGAATTTCGGCCCGCCCTGTAAGAAGTGGGCCGTCACGCGCATTGCTTGGTGAGAGAGCCGAGATGAGGGGATGGCGTGTGACACATGCCCAACGCTTCAGGGATGTCTACGAGGAGTGCTATCCGCGCGTCCTCGCCTATGCCACGAGTCTGGTGGGCCGACAGGTAGGCGAGGACATCACGAGCGAGACGTTCACCGTCGCCTGGCGGCGCGTGCGGGACATTCCGCAACCCGCACTGCCCTGGCTGCTGGGAGTGGCCCGCAACCTGGTGCGCGAACTGCGCCGCCGCGACAGCCACCAGTACGCCCTCGCCGCCGAGGAGGCGCAGCGCATCAGCAGCGGGGCCCGCAGCGACGTCGGTGACGTCGCGGCGGATGTGACCGACCGGGAAGCCGCGTTGCAGGCCCTGGCGAGTCTGTCCGACGCCGACCGGGAACTGCTGACTCTGATCGCCTGGCACGGGCTGAGCCCCAAGCAGGCGGCACGCGTCCTGGGCTGCACCATCGCGACGCTGACCGTCCGGCTGCACCGGGCCCGCCGCCGTCTGGAGAAAGCCCTGGAGGCGGTGTCCCCGGCGGAGACGGCGTCCGTAGAACCCGCACAAGCCCCGCCCGCACCAGCGCAGGCCGCGCAAGTGCCACCCGCTCGGACCCCGCACCGCAGCACCGATCGCAAAGGAGCACTCACATGAAGAACACCCCCACACGGTCCGGGCGGCCCGACGTCCTGAGGGTGCTCGCGGACGCCCGGCCCGACGAACTCGACCCGGCCCGGCTGGCCGACTCCCCGCGGCAGCGCGACGACCTGGCACGCATCCTGGCCGGAGCGACGGACAGTCGCACGGCACGCTCCCATGAACCGCGGCGCCTCTGGGCCGGGATCCGGCCGCTCGGGACCGTCGTGGCGGTCGCAGCCGTCGCGGCGTCCGTGGTGGTCGTCAGCACGCTCGACGGGCAGGATCCTTCAGGTGTGCGCGCGAGCGCCCACCCGCAGTCCCCGGCCGCCACGGCGGGGTCGGCCTCGGCGGCGTCGCAGGGCCGTGCCGACGTCCGGGTCGACGGCCGCCTCGAACTGCTCAGCGTGGCGAAGAAGGCGGAGACACCGGCCGCCGAGGGAACGTACTGGCAGACCACCACGCGCTCGGAGGACGTGAACGTCGTCGGCGCGAAGGGACAGCTCTTCGCCGTGCGCACCACGTCGACCGGCGAGTGGTCGGTGGGTGTGCGTCCGGGAACCCAGAGCCTGATGGTCTCCGGTCTGGACGACGTGACCGCGCCCCGCACCGAGGCGGACAAGGCGCGCTGGCGGGCCGTGGGCTCGCCCGTCGCGGTGCAGGCCGAGGCCTCGACGGCGGCCGGACAGGGCACGCTGGGGTACAGGATCGGAACCGGGCGGCCGATGGTCATGCGGACGAACGCCGACGACAAGATCTACGCCCTCGGCCCGCGGAACGTCTCGTACCAGGATCTGCGCGAACTCCCTTCCAATAGTGGGGAGTTGCGCCGTCAGCTGGAGAAGCTGTACGGGGAGGACAGCAGCGGTGCCGAGACCAGCGGCGGCCGCACGGCCGCGGTGCTGCGTCAGGCGGCCGACCTCATCACGATGCCGGTGAAGCCCGCCGTACGGGCGGCCGCGTACCGGGTGATCGCGGACCTGCCCGGCGTCCGGGGGCTCGGGCGTGTCACCGATCCACTGGGGCGTGAGGGCGTCGGTGTCGCGTTCCCCGGCACGGCGCGTACTCCACTGGGGAGCGTGCAGCAGCGGCTGGTCGTGGACCCGTCCACCGGCGCGATGCTCTGCGAGCAGAGCGTGCTGGTAGAACCGTCGGCCAGGGCCCGGGAGGCGGGTCTCGACGCGGGTACGACGGTGAACTACGAGGCGACGACGCGGATGAGCTGGGGCGAGCACCAGATCACCGTGCCGAAGAACGCCGAGCACTGAGCTCGCGCAATCAACGCCGAGAGGTCGGCACGTCGGCGGCCGTCCGGCCCATAGGGTGCTGGGCATGAGCATCATCGGGGTCGGTATCGACGTGGCCGAGATCGACCGGTTCCTGGCGGCGCTGGAGCGTACGCCGGGGCTGGCCCATCGGCTCTTCCTGGATCAGGAGTTGCACCTGCCGAACGGGGAGCGCCGCGGCATCGCGTCCCTGGCCGCGCGCTTCGCCGCGAAGGAGGCGGTCGCCAAGGCGCTGGGCGCTCCGGCGGGCATGCACTGGACGGACGCGGAGGTCTACGTCGAGGACAGCGGCCGGCCACGGCTGCGGGTGACGGGGACGGTGGCGGCGCGCGCGGCCGAACTGGGCGTCCGCTCGTGGCATGTGTCGCTGAGCCATGACGCGGGGGTGGCCTCGGCCGTGGTGGTGGCAGAGGGGTAGGGCGGGGGAGGGGCCGGCGGCCGGGGCGGCGCGGTGAGCGCGCGTACGGGAGACTCGACCCATGCGTACTGCGTACAGCGTGGAGACGGTCAGGGCGGCAGAGCGTGAGCTGATGGCGCGGCTTGCGGAGGGTGCGCTGATGCAGCGCGCCGCGGCCGGACTGGCCGCTGCCTGCGCGGACTTGCTGGGACGGGTGTACGGCAGCCGGATCGTGCTGCTCGTGGGCAGCGGGGACAACGGGGGCGACGCCCTGTACGCCGGGGCCCGGCTGGCGCGGCGGGGGGCGGGGGTCACCGCCGTGCTGCTCGTGCCCGAACGGACGCACGGCGCGGGCCTGGCCGCGCTGCGGCGGGCCGGGGGCACGGTCGCCGGGTCCGGCGCCGCCGAGGAGTTGATCCTGCGGGCCGACCTCGTCGTGGACGGGATCGTCGGCATCGGGGGCAAGGGCGGGCTGCGGCCCGAGGCGGTGCCGCTGGCCCGGTACGCGGCGGACTCCCGGGCGGCCGTGGTCGCCGTGGACCTGCCGAGCGGGATCGAGGCCGACACGGGAGAGGTCCTGGGCACCGCCGTCCGCGCCGATCTGACGGTGACCTTCGGGACGCACAAGCCCGGGCTGCTCATCGACCCGGGGCGCGAGTACGCCGGTTCCGTACGCCTCGTCGACATCGGGCTCGAACTGCCCGAGGAGGCCGAACTGGAGGCCCTTCAGCACGCGGACGTGGCGGCGCGGCTGCCGGTGCCCGGGGCCGAGAGCGACAAGTACCGGCGCGGGGTCGTCGGGATCGCGGCCGGGTCCGCGCGGTATCCGGGCGCCGCCGTGCTCGCCGTGTCCGGCGCGTTGCGGGGTGGGGCAGGGGCGGTGCGCTACGTCGGGCCCGCGGCGGATGCCGTGATCTCCCGCTTTCCCGAGACGCTCGTGTCGGACCAGGGGCCCGCACGGGCCGGGCGGGTCCAGGCGTGGGTGGCGGGGCCCGGGGTCGGGGACGACGCGTCGGTGGTGGCGCAGGTGCTCGAGGCGGATGTGCCGGTGCTGGTGGACGCGGACGGGCTGCGGCTCGCGGACCGGTCCGCTGTACGGGCCCGTACAGCGCCCACGCTGATGACTCCGCATGCCGGGGAGGCGGCGGCGTTGCTCGGGGTCTCGCGGGAGTCGGTCGAGGCGGCTCGGCTGGCTTCGGCGCGGGAGTTGGCGCTTCGGTACGGGGCGACCGTGCTGCTGAAGGGGTCGACGACCCTGGTCGCCGATCCGGGGGGCGGTGCGGTGCGGGTGAATCCGACGGGGACGGCGTGGCTGGCCACGGCCGGGAGCGGGGACGTGCTGTCGGGGCTTGCGGGGTCGTTGCTCGCGGCCGGGTTGTCGGCGCTGGACGCGGGGAGTGTGGGCGCGTATCTGCATGGGCTGGCGGGGAGGCTCGCGGCGGACGGGGCGCCCTTGGGGGCGCATGATGTCGCGGCGGCGATTCCGGAGGCCTGGCGGGACGTCCGCGACGCGCTCCGCTGAGTCCGCGGTTCTTTGTCTGCGGGTCCGGTGGGGGCTGGGCGCGCGGTTCCTCGCGCCCCTGGGTCGGGGCTTTGCCCCAGCTCTCCGGGTGGGTTCCCTGGCCGCGGGGCGGTGGGGGCCGGGCGCGCGGTTCCTCGCGCCCCTTACGGGGGCGCTGCGTTGCCCATTACGGGGGACCCCGTCCGCGCGGCTCACCCCCGCTCGCCCCGGGGTTGCGTATCGCTGGTCGCATGATGATGAGCAGACGAATGAGATGCGGGAGCGTGGGGGTGCTCCTCGCCCTGCTGGTGGTGATGCCGGTGGAGGGGGCGGCGGCGCAGGCCGGGCCCCCGGCACCCGGGCCGGGAAGCGAGCTGGTGCCCGGCGTGCCGCCGGGGCCCCATCAGCCGTGGCAGGTGGACACGCCGGACCAGATGCTGCCGCCCAGGGTGTACACACCGAGCGCGCAGGAGGACGCCGTCGAGCCGAGGGACGCCCCCGCGGAGACGGACGCGCTCATCGAGTACGTCCCCCTCAGTGAGGCCGTCGCGGGCCAGTCCGTGACGTGCACCAAGCTGACCGGGCCGTACCAGCGGCAGGTCGAGCGGTGGCTGAAGCTGAAGGTCGACGGGAAGCAGTCGGCGGGCGACTGCGCCGCCATCCGGGCGTTCCAGACGAAGCAGGGGATCAAGCCGGACACCGGCTTCGCCGGCCCCGTCACCTGGGCCCGGATGCAGCTGCTGTCCGCGAGGAAGAACCCGAACGCGGCCGGGAAGTGTCCCGTGCGGTCGTACCGCGTCGCGTGCGTGGACCTGCCCCGGCAGCTCACCTGGGTGCAGAAGGGGAAGAAGGTGCTGTGGGGACCGGTGCCGATGCGCAGCGGGCGGGCCGGGTACCGGACCAGGACCGGCTGGTTCAAGGTCTACTGGAAGCACAAGAACCACTGGTCGACGCTGTACAACAGCCCGATGCCGTACAGCCAGTTCTTCAGCGGCGGACAGGCCTTCCACGCCATCTACGGCAGTGTCTACGACCCGAACGGCTCGTGGGGCTGCGTCAATCTGCGCCTCGCCGACGCCCGCTCCCTGTGGAACGTCACCAAGACGAACGACCACGTGTACGTGTGGGGCCGCAGGGCCGGCACCTGACCGTCCTCCGGGGGCCCTCGGGCCCCTCTGAGACACTGGGGGCGCGATGAACGACACAGCACCCCTGCGCGCCCGCGCAGAGATCGACCTGGCCGCCCTGCGAGCCAACGTGCGGACCCTGCGTGCCCACGCGCCGTCCGCGGCCTTGATGGCCGTGGTCAAGTCCGACGCGTACGGCCACGGGGCGGTCCCGTGCGCCCGCGCCGCGCTGGAGGCGGGCGCCACCTGGCTCGGCACCGCCACTCCCGAGGAGGCCCTCGCCCTGCGCGCGGCCGGCCTGACCGACTGCCGGATCATGTGCTGGCTGTGGACGCCGGGCGGGCCGTGGCGGGAGGCCGTCGAGGCCGACCTCGACGTGTCGGTGAGCGGGATGTGGGCCCTGCGGGAGGTCATCGCCGCGGCCGAGGCGGCCGGGACGGCCGCCCGGGTCCAGCTCAAGGCCGACACCGGGCTCGGGCGCGGCGGCTGCCAGCCCGCCGACTGGCCCGAACTCGTGCGCGAGGCACTGCGCGCCGAGGAACGCGGGCTGATCGACATCACCGGTCTGTGGTCGCACTTCGCCTGCGCCGACGAACCCGGGCATCCCTCCATCCGTGCCCAACTGGACCGTTTCCGCGAGATGGTGACGTACGCCGAGGAGCGGGGCGTGCGCCCCGAGGTGCGGCACATCGCGAACTCGCCGGCCACGCTGACCCTCCCCGAGAGCCACTTCGACCTCGTACGGACGGGGATCGCGGTCTACGGCATCTCGCCCAGCCCGGAGATCGGCACCCCGGCCGATTTCGGGCTGCGCCCGGTGATGACGCTGAGCGCGTCCCTCGCGCTGGTGAAGCACGTACCGGGGGGCCACGGGGTCAGTTACGGGCATCACTACGTCACCGCGGGTGCCACCACCCTCGGCCTCGTCCCCGTCGGCTACGCGGACGGCGTGCCGCGCCACGCCTCCGGCACCGGACCGGTGCTGGTGGGCGGCAAGTGGCGGACGGTGGCGGGCCGGGTCGCGATGGACCAGTTCGTGGTCGACCTGGGCGGGGACGAGCCGGTGCCCGGTTCGGAGGCGATCCTGTTCGGTCCGGGCGACCGGGGCGAGCCGACCGCCGAGGACTGGGCGCGGGCGGCGGGGACGATCGCGTACGAAATCGTCACCCGGATCGGAACCCGAGTGCCGCGCGTATACGTGAATAAGGAACAAGGCGGGTAACCCACAAGGAGTACAGGGGGTGCCCCGCGCAGGACAACAGGGCAACAGGACATAGTTGCACCATCAGCGGTACCTCCGGCACCACCCTCAGCACGACCGGCACCACCCCCAGCACGACCTTCTGAAGTGAACGACACCCCGGCGAAGAGGAGCGGTACGTGAGCGAGAGCAGCGCGGAGGCCGTCACGGACGTCGCCGCGGCGGCCGTCGCCTCCGCCGCCGGGAACTGGCGCAAGGCCGGTATCGCCGGCGTCGCCATAGGCGTGGTCGCCGCGGGCGCCGCCGCCGGAGTCGCCATAGAGCGGCTGACGGTGGGCCGCGGCATGCGCAACAAGGCCCGCCTCGCACTCGACTCGACGGGCCCGTACGGCTCGCTGCGCGGCACGCCGGGCAAGGCGTACGCCGACGACGGCACCGAGCTGTACTACGAGGTGGACGACATCGAGCAGGATGTGACGTTCACCCCGCGCCGGCGCCGGCTCTTCGGGCGCAAGGCCCCGGCCCCCGTCACCGTCGTCTTCAGCCACGGATACTGCCTCAACCAGGACTCCTGGCACTTCCAGCGGGCCGCGCTGCGCGGGGTGGTGCGCACGGTGCACTGGGACCAGCGCAGCCACGGACGCTCCGGGCGCGGGGTCGCGCAGGCGAAGGACGGCACGCCCGTCTCCATCGACCAGCTGGGCCAGGACCTGAAGGCCGTCATCGACGCGGCCGTGCCCGAGGGGCCGATCGTGCTGGTGGGGCACTCCATGGGCGGGATGACCGTCATGGCGCTGGCCGACCGGTATCCGGACCTCGTCCGCGAACGGGTCGTCGCCGTCGCGCTCGTCGGTACGTCGTCGGGGCGGCTCGGCGAGGTCAACTTCGGGCTGCCCGTCGCGGGTGTCAACGCGGTGCGCCGGGTGCTTCCCGGGGTGCTGAAGGCGCTCGGTCAGCAGGCCGCCCTGGTGGAGCGGGGGCGGCGGGCCACGGCCGACCTGTTCGCGGGGATCATCAAGCGGTACTCGTTCGCGTCCCGGGACGTCGACCCGGCCATCGTGCGGTTCGCCGAACGGATGATCGAGGGCACTCCGATCGACGTCGTCGCGGAGTTCTACCCGGCGTTCACCGAGCACGACAAGACCGAGGCCCTCGCGTACTTCGCCGAACTGCCGGTGCTGGTGCTGGCCGGGGTCGGCGACATGGTGACACCGAGTGAGCACAGCGAGGCGATCGCGGACCTGCTGCCGGACGCCGAACTGGTGCTCGTCCCGGACGCCGGGCATCTGGTCATGCTGGAGCACCCCGAGGTGGTCATAGACCGTCTCGCCGACCTTCTGATGCGCGCGGGCGCCGTCCCGGCAGGGGCTACCGTGGGTGGCTATGGAAGCACCAGCAGCAGCGCACAACCCGGCTGAGCCCGCCGCCGAGGGCGTGAACGTCCGGATCACCGTCAACTCGCCAGAACAGATGCGGGAGTTGGGCCTTCACCTGGCCAAGCTGCTGCGCGCGGGCGATCTCGTGATGCTGAACGGGGAGCTCGGCGCGGGCAAGACGACGCTGACCCGTGGCCTCGGCGAGGGGCTCGGCGTACGGGGCGCGGTCACCTCGCCGACGTTCGTCATCGCCCGGGTGCACCCCTCCCTCGGTGACGGCCCGCCGCTCGTGCACGTGGACGCGTACCGGCTGGGCGGCGGGCTCGACGAGATGGAGGACCTCGACCTCGACGTGTCACTCTCCGACTCGGTGATCGTCGTGGAGTGGGGCGAGGGCAAGGTCGAGGAGCTCACCGACGACCGGCTCGACGTCGTCATCCACCGGGCCGTCGGCGACACCACGGACGAGGTACGGCACGTCACGCTCACCGGGCTCGGGGAGCGCTGGGCGACGACCGATCTGAGCGTGCTCGCGGCTTGATCACCCTGGGTGAGGGTTCCGGGGGACGTGAAGGTTCCGACAAGTCGTCGGCAAGATGTTGCGTTCGGTGTCCCGGCCGTGGTCACATGGACCTCAGTCCGTAGTTAGGTCTACCTAACCACGCTTGCCCCCGAATCCCCAGGAGGCGTCCATGTCGGCTTCGGAACGTGACGTGCCGGTCCAGCAGCCGTGCGGTGGGGTGTCGATGCGGGATCTCCTGGCGTCGTGTGCGGCGGCCGACGCGGTGTCCAGGCCGCCTCGGGCGCCCATGCCGGAGGCTCCGCGTGCGCAGGCGCGGCCGCGTAAGGCCGCGTGAGCGCTCCGCCGGAGGGGCAGTACTTCGTCTGCGGGTGGGTGGGGGCTGGTCGCGCCCCGCGGCGGAGCCGCTCATGTGCACAGCCCCGCGCCCCTCAGGGCGCGCCTCCGCACAGGTGCGCCAACTACCGGATGACGATTACCTTCACGCCGATCGTCGCGAAGTTCCACATCGCGGTGCCGTTCTTGCGGGACTCCCGGATACCGCCGAGTTTCTTGGTGGAGTCGGGGGAGCCCGTGGAGCCGTCTATGGCGGAGCTGAAGCCGATCGTCACGCCGTCCACGACGGCGAAGCGGACGACGTGCTCGATCTGGGCGCCGTCCGATCCGGTGACGGCCTTGGAGCGAGAGGTGACGGCGTAGGTGCCGACCGCCGGGTCCACCGTGCCGGGGGTGACCTTGAAGGTGTGCTCGGTCCTGTTGTTCGCGGTGACCAGCCACACGCGGTCGTCGTCGACCGAGTAGACGACCCGCTCACCCCTGCCCGAGGCGGTCGGCAGCGCCACCGGGTTCTTCTTGTCCCGGGGAGCCTTCGTGGTGGGGACCTTGGACGCGCCCGCGGGGGGCTTGCTCAGCGTGTCGGGCACGTTCGCGGACGCCTGGTAGGCGAGGAAGCCGACCACCGCGACAGCCGCCGCGGTGAGCCCGGCCACGAATCCCGAGCTGCTTCTAGCCACCTTGTGTACCCGCCTCTCGTACCGCGTTCGTGTCCATTACGTCCTTTGTGGTGACGGTAGCAGCCGCCGCCCCGCAGACCGGGACGGCCGTGCGTCCCGCTCGGGCGCCGTAGGCTGTTTGCGTGCTCTTGCTCGCTCTGGATACCGCCACCCCCGCCGTGACCGTCGCCCTGCACGACGGCACGTCCGTCATCGCCTCGTCGAGCCAGGTGGACGCGCGCCGGCACGGAGAGCTGCTGCTGCCGGCCGTCGACCGGGTGCTCGCCGAGGCAGGCCTCAAGCTGGACGCCGTCACCGGCATCGTCGTGGGCGTAGGCCCCGGCCCGTACACGGGGCTGCGCGTCGGCCTCATGACCGCCGACACCTTCGGCCTCGTGCTCGGCGTGCCCGTGCACGGCCTGTGCACCCTCGACGGGCTCGCGTACGCCGCCGACGCCGCCGGCGTCGAGGGCCCGTTCGTCGTCGCGACGGACGCCCGGCGCAAGGAGGTGTACTGGGCGCTGTACGACGACCCCCGTACGCGTGCCTCCGCGCCCGCCGTCGACCGGCCCGCCGACATCGCCGGGACGGTCGCCGGTCTGCCCGCCGTGGGCGCGGGTGCGCTGCTCTATCCCGACACCTTCCCGGACGCCCGTGCTCCCGAGCATGTCCCGGCGGGCGCGCTCGCGTCCCTGGCTGCGGAGAAACTCGCCGCGGGCGAGGAGCTGGAGGCGCCCCGGCCGCTCTACCTGCGCCGCCCGGACGCCCAGGTGCCCAAGAACTACAAGGTGGTCACCCCGAAGTGACCTCCGAGCTGCGCGAGATGCGCTGGTGGGACATCGATCCCGTACTGGAGCTGGAGAAGGACCTCTTCCCCGAGGACGCCTGGTCGCGGGGGATGTTCTGGTCCGAGCTGGCCCACGCCCGCGGGCCCGGGGCGACGCGCCGGTACGTGGTGGCGACCGAGAGCGGCCGACTCGTCGGATACGCCGGGCTCGCCGCCTCCGGTGACCTGGGCGACGTACAGACCATCGCCGTACGACGTGATCAGTGGGGCACCGGCCTCGGCGCCCGGCTGCTGACCGAGCTGCTGCGGGCCGCGACCGCGTTCGAGTGCGCCGAGGTCATGCTCGAGTGCCGCGTGGACAACGTCCGCGCGCAGAAGCTGTACGAGCGCTTCGGCTTCGAGCCCATCGGCTTCCGCCGCGGCTACTACCAGCCGGGCAACGTCGACGCCCTGGTCATGCGGATGCGCACCGCGTCCGACAGCGGCTCCGCCCCGGGTTCACCCTCAGTAAACGGCGTACAAGGAACAGAGAGCAATGGCTGACGAACCGCTGGTCCTGGGTATCGAGACCTCCTGCGACGAGACCGGCGTCGGCATCGTCCGCGGCAACACGCTGCTCGCGGACGCCGTCGCGTCCAGCGTCGACGAGCACGCCCGTTTCGGCGGCGTCGTGCCCGAGGTCGCCTCCCGCGCCCACCTGGAGGCGATGGTGCCGACCATCGACCGGGCGCTCAAGGACGCGGGGGTGAGCGCCAGGGACCTGGACGGCATCGCGGTCACCGCGGGGCCCGGGCTGGCCGGCGCGCTGCTCGTCGGGGTCTCGGCGGCGAAGGCGTACGCCTACGCGCTGGGCAAGCCCCTGTACGGCGTCAACCACCTCGCCTCCCACATCTGCGTGGACCAGCTGGAGCACGGCCCGCTGCCGGAGCCGACGATGGCCCTGCTCGTGTCGGGCGGCCACTCGTCCCTGCTGCTCTCGACCGACATCACCTCCGACGTACGGCCCATGGGCGCGACCATCGACGACGCCGCGGGGGAGGCCTTCGACAAGATCGCGCGCGTGCTCAACCTCGGCTTCCCCGGCGGTCCGGTCATCGACCGGTACGCGAAGGAGGGCGACCCCACCGCGATCGCCTTCCCGCGCGGGCTCACCGGGCCGCGCGACCCGGCGTACGACTTCTCCTTCTCCGGTCTGAAGACGGCCGTGGCGCGCTGGATCGAGGCCAAGCGGGCGGCGGGCGAGGAGGTGCCGGTGCGTGATGTGTCGGCCTCCTTCCAGGAGGCGGTCGTCGACGTGCTGACCCGCAAGGCCGTACGGGCCTGCAAGGACCAGGGCGTCGACCACCTCATGATCGGCGGTGGCGTGGCCGCCAACTCTCGGCTGCGGGCGCTCGCCCAGGAGCGCTGCGAGGCCGCGGGGATCCGGCTGCGGGTGCCGCGGCCGAAGCTGTGCACGGACAACGGGGCGATGGTGGCCGCACTGGGCGCGGAGATGGTGACGCGTGGGCGCGCCGCCTCGGACTGGGACCTGTCGGCGGACTCGTCCCTCCCGGTGACCGACCCGCATGTGCCCGGGCGTTCACCTGACCAGGGCCACGATCACGATCACGTGCACGAGGTCTCCAAGGAGAACCTGTACTCGTGAGCGTCGCGCTGATGTGGGAGGCGCGGGCCGTCCCCGGGCGGGGCGACGAGCTGCTCGCGTGGGTGCGCGGACAGGAGCTGGCGAGCGAGCCGCTGCGACGGGAGGTCCTGCGCGCACCGCAGGACCGGGTCCTCGTCATCACCTGGTGGGACGCGCCCTACGACGCCGACCTGCCCGAACTCCCGGAACCGGCCGGGGAGTTGGTGACCCGGACGGTCCATCGGTGGCGGTTCGAGTCGGTCTCCTGACGCTTTCGTCTCCGGCCGGGTTTCACGCCGACCTCGCTTTTCCGGAAGACTCCTGCAAAGTTTCGCGTGTGGGTGTGGAACGGTAGAGGAGCGGTTCGACGTGTCGACGGAGGTGGGCGCAGTGGCCCGGGAGAGCATCAAGAACAAGGTGACGATCACCGAGATCGCCCGGCAGGCCGGTGTCTCGGTGCCCACCGTGTCGCGTGTCGTCAACGGTCGCTCCGACGTGTCGCCGGAGACCCGGGCCCGCATCGAGGACCTGCTGCGGCGCCACGGCTACCAGCGCAGGTCGTCCGCGCCGGGTGACCGGGCGGCCCTGATCGACCTGGTCTTCAACGACCTCGACAGCCCCTGGGCCGTGGAGATCATCCGGGGGGTCGAGGAGGTCGCGCACGCGTCGGGCGTGGGTACCGTGGTCTCCGCCATCCACGGTGCGTCGGGCTCGGCGCGGCAGTGGATGACCAATCTGCGCGCCCGTGCCTCGGACGGCGTGATCCTCGTGACCTCGGTCCTCGAACCCCGGCTGCACGAGGAGTTGCGGCGGCTCGGGGTGCCGCTGGTCGTGATCGATCCGGCGGGGTCCCCGACCCTCGACGTGCCGACCGTCGGCGCCGCCAACTGGGCGGGCGGGATGGCGGCGACGGAGCATCTGCTCGGGCTCGGGCACCGGCGGATCGGCTTTGTCGCCGGGCCCGTGCGGTTGCTGTGCTCGCGGGCGCGGCTCGACGGGTACCGGGCGGCGCTGGACGGCGCGGGGGTCGCGGTCGACGACGCGCTGATCGTGCCGGGGGACTTCTACCATCAGGCCGGCTTCGACGGCTGCAACACGCTGCTCGACCTGGAGGAACCGCCGACCGCCGTGTTCGCGGCGAGTGACCAGATGGCGCTCGGGGCGATCGAGGCGCTGCGGCGGCGAGGGATGCGGGTGCCCGAGGACATGAGTGTCGTCGGGTTCGACGACCTGCCGGAGGTCCGGTGGTCGGCGCCGCCGCTCACGACGGTGCGGCAGCCGCTCGCGGACATGGGGAAGCTGGCCACCCGGACGGTGCTCCGGCTGGCGCTGGGCGAGGAACCGGTCTCTCCGAGGGTCGAACTGGCCACTGAGCTGGTCGTTCGGGCGAGTACGGCGCGACGGGGCTGACGGCGGCCCCACGGGCGGGGGCTTGAGGTTGTCGCGGGGCTGCGGGCCGGTGCGACCAGCCACGAACCACCCGCGGTCAAAGAACTTCCGATATTTGTCAGGGGCGTTGACACGTCTGTCGTACCCCCGTAACTTCCGGCGCACTCGGCCGATAATTATCGGCTCTCTTCCGGAAGGTGTGCGATGCGAGCGTTGGGCGACACCTACACCTCTTTCTCCCGCCGGAGGTTCCTGGCGGCATCCGCGGCGACCGGACTGGGGGCGGCCGCCCTGAGCGCGTGCGGTTCCTCCGACAGCGGGAACAGTTCGGGCAAGACCACGATCGAGTGGTGGAACATCACCACCACCGACCCGGCGAAGAAGCTGTGGGCCCAGCGCGCCAAGGACTTCGAGGCCGCGCACCCGGACGTGAAGGTCAAGATCGTCACGCTGGAGAACGAGGCGTACAAGTCCAAGATGACCGCGCTGACCACCTCCGGGAAACTGCCGGACATCTTCCACACCTGGGGCGGCGGAGTCCTCAAGCAGCAGATCGACGCGGGTCTGGTCGAGGACCTGACGGACAAGGTCTCCCCGTGGACGACGAACTTCGTGCCCGCCGCCATGTCGGCCTACCAGTTCGACAGCAAGACGTACGCCGTCCCGTTCGACATCGGCATGGTCGGCTTCTGGTACAACAAGGCGCTCTTCAAGAAGGCCAGGATCACCACCCCGCCCACCACCTGGTCCGGCTACCTCGACGCCGTCAAGGCCCTCAAGAGCGCCGGGATCACGCCCATCGCGCTGGCCGGCAAGGAGAAGTGGCCCGGCATGTACTACTGGGCGTACCTGTCGATGCGCGTCGCCGGACTGGAGGCGATGCAGAAGGCCGCCACCGACGCCGACTTCACCGGCGCCGGGTTCGTCACGGCCGGCCAGCACCTCAAGGACCTCGTCGCGCTCGAACCCTTCCAGAAGGGGTTCCTCGGCGCCGCCTACTCCGAGCCCAACGGCGAAGCCGCCACCATGGGCAACGGCAAGGCGGCCATGGAGCTGATGGGCCAGTGGGCGCCGAGCGTCGAGAAGTCCTCCGGCAAGGGCCTCGGCGCCGATCTCGGCTTCTTCTCCTTCCCCTCCGTGGAGGGCGGAAAGGGCGCGCTCACCGAGGTGTTCGGCGGGGGCGGCGGCCACGCGGTGCGCAAGGGGGCGCCGGACGCGGCGGTGGAGTTCCTGAAGTTCTTCGCGGAGACGCAGTTCGCCGAGACCCTCGTCAAGGAGACCGGCCTGATACCGGTGTCCAAGGACGCGCGCCCCGCGCTGACCGACCCCAACCTCACCGCCGTGTCGGACGCCCTGAACAACGCCACCGGCTTCCAGCTCTACCTCGACCAGGCCTACGCCCCCGCCGTCGGCCAGGAGATCAACGACAGCGTCGCCGCGCTCATCGCCGGCTCCAAGTCGCCCGAGCAGGTCACGCGTTCGGTGACCCAGGTCGCCAAGAGCGAGAAGAGCTAGCGGCCGGCGATGACGCACTCGACCTCGACCTCGACCTCGACCTCGACCTCGACCGCGTCGACGTATGTGCCCGAGCTCGGCAAGTCGACCGGCGCGACGGCCGTTTCACCGGGCGGGGGGCCCCGCCGTCCCGCCCTGCGGCGCGTGCGCGACTGGTTCGCGGCCTTCGTCTTCACGGTCCCGGCGCTCGCCCTGTTCGGCATGCTCGTCCTGCTGCCGATGGGCTACGCCTTCTACGTCAGCTTCTTCAACTGGGGCGGATTCGGCTCGCCCACCGACTCCGTGGGGTTCGACAACTACACTCGGCTCTTCCACGACCCGGTGTTCCTCGGGGACCTGTGGCGCGGCTTGCTGCTCGTCGCCTTCTCCCTCGTCCTCCAGCTGCCGTTCGCGCTCGCCATGGCCGTGCTGCTCAACCAGAGACTGCGCGGCCGGGCCGTCTACCGGATGCTGTTCTTCGCGCCGTACATCCTGTCCGAAGTCATCACCGGCGTGCTGTTCAGCATGATCTTCGCGCCGGGCGACGGACTCGCCGACAAGGTCCTCGGCGCGGTCGGTCTCGACGGCCTGGGCGGGCTCTGGTTCGCGGGCCAGAACACCGTCCTGCCCACCCTCTTCCTGGTCATGACCTGGAAGTACTTCGGCTTCCACATGATGCTCTACCTGGCAGGCCTCCAGGGCATCCCGGCGGAGCTCCACGAGGCGGCACGCATCGACGGCGCCGACAGCTGGCAGCGCTTCCGCCACGTCACGCTCCCGCTGCTCGCGCCGACCCTGCGGATCAGTGTGTTCCTGTCCGTGATCGGCGCCATCCAGCTCTTCGACCTGGTGTGGGTGATCTCCGCGGGCGGTCCCGACCACCACTCCGAAACCATGGTCATCAGCATGTTCCAGTACGGCTTCAAGCGCTACCAGATGGGCTACGCCAGCGCGATCAGCGTGGCGATGTTCCTGATCAGCCTCGTCTTCGCCCTCGCCTACCAGCGTTTCGTGCTGCGCCGCGACACCGAAGGAGCCATCACCACCATGCGAGCAGGCCGATGAGCACCGTCGTGAAGAACACCGTCCCGAAGAACACCGTCCCGAAGAGTGTCGTACGCCGTCGCAGGCTGCGCACACTGCCCGTGTACGTGACCCTGTGGCTGGTCGGCGCGGTCATGGTGACCCCACTGCTGTACGCCCTGGTCTCCGGCTTCAAGTCCACCGACCAGCTCTCTCACAACACCTTCGGCCTTCCCCACCCCTGGGTGACCTCGAACTACACCTCGCTGCTCGGCTCGGGAACGTTCTGGCGGTCCGTCGGCAGCAGCACCCTCATCGCGGTCGCCACCGCTTTGTTGACCGTGGGGGCGTCGGCGCTCGCCGCCTACGCGCTCGCCCGGTTCGCCTTCCGGGGCAGGGAAGTGCTCTTCACCGTCTTCACGATGGGGCTGATGTTCCCCTTCGCGGTGGCGATCCTGCCGCTGTTCATCCTGCTGCGCACCTTCGGGCTGCTGGACAACCCCTGGGGCGTGATCCTGCCCCAGGCCGCGTTCGGCCTGCCCATGACGATCGTCATCCTGCGCGGCTTCTTCCGGGAGATCCCCGGCGAACTGGAGGAGGCCGCCACCCTCGACGGCTGCTCCCCGTTCGGCTTCTTCTGGCGCATCCTGCTGCCGCTGGCCCGCCCGGCGCTCGGCACCGTCTCCGTCCTCGCCATCGTGGGCAGCTGGAACAACTTCCTGCTCCCCCTGCTCGTCTTCAGCGAACCCACCTGGTGGACGGTCCCCGTCGGGATCCAGCAGTTCCAGGGCCAGTACGCCTCCGATGTGGCCCGCATCTTCGCGTATCTGGTCCTCGCCATGGCGCCCGCCCTGGCCTTCTACGCGGTCGCCGAACGACAGCTGATCGGCGGCATCACGCTCGGCGCGACCAAGGGCTGAGCACCAGCCTCTCCAGATGCCCCTGTGGATGTGAGGAGTTACATGACCGACCCCTGGCAGGACACCGCTCTGCCCGCAGGCGTCCGCGCCGCCGACCTGCTCGCCCGTATGACCACGGAAGAGAAAGTCGCCCAGCTCTACAGCGTGTGGCCCGGCTCGAACGAGACCCCGGGCCGGGACATGGCGCCGCTGCAGCACGCCCTGTCCGAGGACATCGACCTGACGCGGCTGCTCCCGCACGGGCTCGGCCAGCTGACCCGCCCCTTCGGCACCGCGCCCGTCGACCCGGCCGAGGGCGCCGCCCGCCTCGCCTCCCTCCAGGAACGCATCCGCTCCGCGAACCGCTTCCGGCTGCCGGCGCTCGCGCACGAGGAATGCCTCACCGGGTTCACGGCCTGGCGGGCGACCGTCTTCCCGACCCCGCTCGCCTGGGGCGCCAGCTTCGACCCGGGCCTGGTGAAGGAGATGGCGGCGGCGATCGGCGCCTCGATGCGCTCGGTCGGCGTCCACCAGGGCCTCGCCCCGGTCCTCGATGTCGTACGCGATCCCCGCTGGGGCCGTACGGAGGAGTCGATCGGCGAGGACCCCTACCTCGTGGCGACCGTCGGCACCGCCTATGTCCAGGGCCTGGAGTCGGCGGGTGTCGTCGCCACCCTCAAGCACTTCGCCGGCTACTCGGCCTCCCGGGGCGCCCGCAACCACGCGCCCGCCTCGCTCGGCCCGCGCGAACTGGCGGACGTCATCCTGCCGCCGTTCGAGATGGCCGTACGGGAGGGCGGGGCGCGGTCGGTGATGGCCTCCTACAACGACCTCGACGGGCTGCCCGCCCACGCGCACCGCCGACTGCTCACCGAACTCCTGCGGGAGGAGTGGCAGTTCACCGGCACGGTCGTGGCCGACTACTTCGGGGTGTCCTTTCTGGAGACCGCGCACGGACTCACCGATTCGCCCGCGGGGGCCGCCGGGCTCGCGCTCGCGGCGGGCGTGGACATCGAGCTGCCCGCCGTGCGCTGCTACGGCGCCGGGCCCCTCGACGAGGAGTTCGTGGACCGGGCCGCGCTGCGGGTGCTGACGCAGAAGTGCGAACTGGGGCTGCTGGACCCCGACTGGGCACCGCCCGCCGACTCCGCTTCCGCCGATCTCGATCCGCCGCACATGCGGGCGCTGGCCCGGCAGTTGGCGCAGGAGTCGGTCGTCCTGCTGGCCAACGGGGGTACGTTGCCGCTGGCGTCCGGGGTGCGGCGGATCGCCGTGCTCGGCCCGCTCGCCGACGATCCCGCGGCCATGCTCGGCTGCTACACCTTCCCCCGCCATGTCCTCCTCGACCACCCCGAGGTCGAGATGGGGGTGGGCGTGCCGACGCTGCTGGAGGCACTGCGCGCCGAGCTGCCGGACGTGGAGTTCACCGACGATCCGGTGGCCGCCGACGTGTGTGTGGTCGCGGTCGGCGACCGCTCGGGGCTGTTCGGGCGGGGCACCTCGGGCGAGGGGTGCGACGCGGCCGATCTCGAACTGCCCGAGGGGCAGGGAGAGCTGGTCGACAAGACGCTGGCCTCCGGGACACCGGTCGTGCTGGTGCTGCTGTCGGGGCGGCCGTACGCGCTCGGGCGCTGGGCGGACCGGTGCGCGGCGGTGGTCCAGGCGTTCTTCGCGGGACAGGAGGGAGGTCCCGCGGTGGCCGGGGTGCTGTCCGGGCGGGTCAACCCGTCGGGGCGGCTCCCGGTGAGCGTGCCGCGCGAGCGGGCCGGGCAGCCGTGGACGTATCTCGCCCCGCCGCTCGGACAGCGCGGCGAGGCCAGCAACCTCGACCCGACGCCGCTGTTCCCCTTCGGACACGGACTGTCGTACACGACGTACGACTGGCAGGCGCCGTCGGTCGACGACACCGCGTTTCCGACGGACGGCGAGACGACCCTGCGGCTGACCGTCCGCAATACGGGGGAGCGGGCCGGTACCGAGGTCGTGCAGCTCTATCTCCACGACCCGGTCGGCAAGGTGGCGCGGCCGGTGGCCCGGCTGGTGGGCTACGCGCGGGTGCCGCTGGAGGCGGGCGCGTCGGCAGAGGTCCACTTCACGGTCCCGGCGGACCTGGCCGCGTACACCGGCCCGGACGGCGACCGGATCGTCGAACCGGGGGAGCTGGAGCTGCGGTTGGGGGCGTCCAGCGCCGAGGGCGAGGTGCGGTACGCGGTGCCGGTGACGCTGACCGGGCCCGAGCGGGTGGTGGGCCGGGAGCGGCGGATGCGGTGCGAGGTGCGCGTGAAGTGAGCCGTCGGCTCCCGCAGCGGCCGAATGTTTCTCGCCAGTCTCCGAATGTTAAGGACCTCAGTGAGGTCGGAGAGGGGCCGCCCGGCGTGCGCCCGGGGATACGATCGCGCCCATGAATCCCGCGAAGCCCGTGGAGAAGCGGATGGCGGACCGTTCCTCGGGGACCGCGACCCTCGCTGAGATCGCCCGCGAGGCCGGCGTCTCCGCGCCGACTGTTTCGAAGGTGCTCAACGGCCGGGCCGACGTCGCCCCGGCCACCCGCACCCGGGTCGAGGAGCTGCTGCGCGCGTACGGCTACCGGCGCCGCCGGGCCGAGGCGACCCGCTCGCCCCTCATCGACGTGGTCTTCCACGAGCTGGAGAGCGCCTGGGCGATGGAGGTGATCCGGGGCGTCGAGAACGTGGCGCGGGACGAGGGGCTGAGCGTCGTCCTCTCGGAGAGCGCGGGACGGCTGACCCCCGGGCGGACCTGGGCCGACCAGGTCGCCGCCCGTCGCCCGCACGGCGTGATCCTCGTCCTGTCCCGGCTGGACGAATCCCAGCGCGCGCTGCTGACCAGCAGGTCCATCCCGTTCGTGGTGATGGACCCGGCGGGCGACCCGGGCGACGACGTGCCGTCCATCGGCGCCACCAACTGGCACGGCGGGCTGGCCGCGACCCGCCATCTCGTCGACCTGGGGCACCGGCGGATCGGCGCGATCAGCGGGCCCTCGCGGATGATGTGCAGCCGTGCCCGGGTCGACGGATACCGGGCGGCGCTGGAGACGGCGGGACTGCCCGTGAACCAGGAGCTGATCCGGGTCGGGAACTTCCACCACGAGGACGGCTACCGGCTGGGCCTCGACCTGCTGCGCCGCCCCGACCGCCCGACGGCTGTCTTCACCGGCAACGACCTCCAGGCGCTCGGCCTGTACGAGGCCGCCCGCGAGCTGGGTCTGCGCATCCCGGAGGACCTGAGCGTCGTGGGGTTCGACGATCTGCCGGTGGCACGCTGGGTCGGGCCGCCGCTGACGACCGTACGGCAGCCGCTGACGGAGATGGCGGAGGCGGCGGCCAGGCTGGTGCTGGAGCTGGGGCGCGAGGAGCGGCCGGCGGCGGGGACCAGGGTGGAGCTGGCGACGAGTCTGGTGGTGCGCAGCAGTACGGGGGCGGCTCCGACGGTCGGCCTGGCGTGAAGTGGACGTATTGACGAGTGGGGCATCCCGCCCCACACTCCTCCGAAGCCAGTCGGTTGCAAGACCGAAACTTTCGGAGGCACCCGCATGAGATCTCTGAGAACAGGCTTATCCCTGGGGTCCGTCCTCACCGGCATCGCCGCCCTCGGCGCCCTGCTGGTCGCGGCCCCCGCCGCCCACGCGGCCGACACCCCGCTGCGCGACCTCGCCGCCGCCAAGGGCAAGGTGATCGGCACCGCCGTCACCGGGTCCAAGCTGACGGGGACGTACGGCGACATCGCCGGGGCCCAGTTCAACTCGCTCACTCCTGGCAACGCCATGAAGTGGGAGACCGTCGAGCCCACCCGGGGCACCTACAACTGGGCCGAGGCCGACCAGATCGTGGCCTTCGCGCAGGCCCACAACCAGCAGGTACGCGGCCACACGCTGGTCTGGCACAGCCAGAACCCGAGCTGGCTGACGAACGGCACCTGGACGTCCGCCCAGCTCAGCTCGCTGCTCCAGGACCACATCAGCACCGAGGTCACCCGCTACAAGGGCAAGCTGGCCGCCTGGGACGTGGTGAACGAGCCCTTCAACGAGGACGGCACCTACCGCTCGACCCTCTGGTACAACGGCCTCGGATCCGACTACATCGCCCAGGCCCTGACCTGGGCGCACGCGGCCGACCCGAGCGCCAAGCTCTACATCAACGACTACAACGTCGAGGGCGTCAACGCCAAGAGCACCGCCCTCTACAACCTGGTCAAGTCGCTGAAGGAGCGCGGCGTCCCGATCGACGGGGTCGGTCTCCAGGCCCACCTCGTCCTCGGCCAGGTGCCGTCCACGCTCCAGCAGAACATCCAGCGCTTCGCCGACCTCGGCGTCGACGTGGCGGTCACGGAGCTCGACATCCGTATGCAACTCCCCTCCGACAGCGCGAAGCTGACGCAGCAGGCCGCCGACTACAAGTCCGTGATCGACGCGTGCGTGGCGGTGTCCCGGTGCTACGGCGTCACCGTCTGGGGCTTCACCGACTCCGACTCCTGGATCCCGGACGTCTTCTCCGGCTACGGCGCGGCGACCCCGTACGACGAGAACTACCTGCCGAAACCGGCGTACTACGCGATCGCGGGCTCACTGGGCGGGACCACGACACCACCGCCCACGGGGGCCTGCACGGCGACGTACAGCGTCCAGAGCCAGTGGAACACCGGGTTCACGGGGCAGGTGAGGATCGCCTGTGCCGGGGCCGCGCTGTCGTCGTGGAAGGTGAACTGGACGTACGGCGCGGGCCAGCGGATCACCCAGGCCTGGAACGCCGACTGCACCCAGTCCGGTGCGGCGGTGACGTGCGCGAACGCCTCCTACAACGGAACGGTACCGAACGGCGGATCAGTGACGTTCGGGTTCAACGCGTCATGGAGCGGGAGCAATCCGGTGCCCACGGTGACGCTGGGCTGAGGGCGGCGTGAGAAGTCTTAGATTTTCCGAAGGAAACCCCAGAAGAGGTTCCTGCTCGTAATAATTCGGACTTACGTTCCTCCGCGTGACTGCAGAAGAGGAGCGCGGGGGCGGACGTGGGGCCGGGCGCGGGGACGGGAACGGGGTCGAGAGCGGGGACGGGAACGAGGGCGCGGCGAGACGTGCCGGACGGCGGAGAGGTCTGCTGAAAGCCGCCGGCATCACGCTCGCCGGCGTCCTCGTGCTCTCCGCGGCGGGGGCGGGCTGGGTCTACTGGCATCTGAACCAGAACATCAAGAGCGTGGACATCAACAGCGCGCTGGGCGACGACCGTCCGGCGAAGGCGGTGTCGGCCCCGTCGGCGTCCGCGTCCGCCTCGGCCGCCCCGCTGCCGAGCGGCGCCGTGAACATCCTGGTCCTCGGCTCCGACTCGCGCAGCGGGAAGGCGAACGCCGCGCTCGGCGGCGGTGACAGCTCGGGCGCCCGTTCCGACACGGCGATGGTCGTCCACATCGACGAGGGCCGCACCGAGGCGACGGTGGTGAGCATTCCCCGGGACACCCTGGTGACCCGCCCGTCGTGCCCGACCGCGTCCGGCGGGGCGACCTCGGTGGCGTACAACGCGATGTTCAACAGCGCGTACTCGGTGGGCGGTCCGGTCTGCGCGGTGAAGACCGTCGAGTCCCTCACCGACGTCCGCATGGACCACTACATCGAGATCGACTTCTCCGGCTTCGCGAAGCTGGTGGACGCGCTCGGCGGCGTCACGGTGACGACGGACCAGAACATCGACGACGACAAGAGCCATCTGCACCTGAAGGCGGGCACGCACCACCTGGGCGGCACCCAGGCCCTGGCGCTGGCCCGCACCCGGCACGGCATAGGCGACGGCAGCGACCTCGGCCGCATAGGCCTCCAGCAGAAGCTGGTGAAGGCACTGCTGGAACAGATGGCGTCGACGTCCCTGCTGACCGACCCCACCAAGCTCTACAAAGTCGCCGACGCCGTCACCGGCAGTCTGACGACGGACACGGGGCTCGACTCGCTCGGCGAACTGATGAAGCTCGGCCAGAGCCTGAAGTCCCTCTCCTCCGACAAGGTCAGGACGATCACCATGCCGGTGGTGACGGCTCCGTCGAACCCCAACCGGGTGGTGGCCGACGAGCCGGAGGCGAGCGACTTGTGGGCCTCGCTCAAGTGACCCGGTCGACCCCGCCGACCCGGTACGTCAACAGGTAACGCCAGTAGAGGAGTTGGCGGACGCGGGAACCCGGCAGCAGCCGGTCCGCCTCGCTCCGGACGTCCGCCAGCGACATCCGCGGCTCGCGCACCGGCGCCCGCAGGGGCACGGCCTCATCTCCGCGCAGCCGCTCACCCATCGCCACCCCCGCCCGTGCCACCGCGTTGGCGGGCACGGCGGCGAGGTCCCACCAGGTGATCCCCGCGTAGCAGCCCAGCACCAGCAGCACCCCGCCGGGCGCGAGCGCCTCCCGGAACCTGGTCACCGTGCCGAACGGCATGTGGTGCAGGCTCGCCAGACAGGTGATGACGTCGTAGTGCCCCTTCGGCAGCCCGGCGGAGGCCACGTCCGTCCGCCGGAACCGGGGGCCACCGCCGATCCGCCGCGCCGCGGTGATCACCTCGGCGGACGGATCGACGGCGTCGACCTCATAGCCCCGCGCCGCCAGCTGTCGCGCGAAACCCCCGGTGCCACAGCCGACGTCGAGGGCGGTGCGCCCGTGCTTCGGTAACTTCCGCAGCAGCATCCGGTGGTAGTGGTCGTTGTGGTCGAAGGGCATACGAGGACCCTGCCCACACGGAGCCCGGGGCAGCGCCCGGCGAGAAAGTTCAAAGAATTTCGGGGACGGTGTCGAAACAGGTGTCTCCCGTTCGACGCACGGGTGAGAGGCAGGGAGAAGCCCCGCCTCCCAGGCACCACGGACACGAGGAGTCACCATGCCGCGTTACCTGTCGCTGGTCCAGATCGACGAGAGCACCGCGCCCGCCGAGGGCCCGAGCCCGGAGCTGATGCAGCGGATGGGCGAGCTGATCGAGGAGATCACCAAGGCGGGGGTCATGCTCGACACCGCCGGACTGACGCCGTCCGCCCAGGGCAAGCGGGTGCACTGGTCGGGCGGGCAGCTGTCCGTCACCGACGGGCCCTTCACCGAGTCCAAGGAGGTCGTCGGCGGCTACGCGCTCATGCAGTGCAAGGACATGGCCGAGGCCCTGGAGTGGACCAAGCGGTTCCTGAAGGTGCACGAGGAGCACTGGACGGTGACCTGCGAGGTACGGGAGATCGCCGAGGGCTGAGCGGTTCCTTGGTCTGCGGCCGTCGCGGGTGTCTGATGGTGGGTTGTGGAAGAGCAGCAGCCCACCGTCACGCCCGTCACGCAGCCCGTCGCGTCCGGGGCCACCGGAGGTGCCGACGAGGCCGTCGAAGCCGTCGAAGCCGTCGAAGCCGTCGAGACGATCTTCCGGATCGAGTCGCCCCGCGTCATCGCGGGCGTCTCCCGCATCGTCGGCGACGTCGGCATCGCCGAGGAGCTCGCGCAGGACGCCCTGGTCGCGGCGCTGGAGCAGTGGCCGCGGGAGGGCGTCCCGGACAACCCGGGCGCCTGGCTGACGACCACGGCCAAGCGCCGCGCGATCGATCTCGTACGCCGCCGGGAGAGTTACGCGCGCAAGCTGGCGGAGGTGGGGCGGGACCTCTCGGTGACCGCCCCGCACCACCTCGACGAACCCTCCGACCCGGACGACATCGACGACGACCTGCTGCGGCTCGTCTTCACCGCCTGCCACCCCGTCCTCTCCGCCGAGGCCCGCATCGCCCTCACCCTGCGCCTGGTCGGCGGTCTGACCACCCCCGAGATCGCCCGCGCCTTCCTCGCCCCGGAGGCGACCGTCGCCCAGCGCATCGTGCGCGCCAAGCGGACCCTGGCGACGAAGGGCGTCCCCTTCGAGGTCCCCTACGGCCCGGACCGCGAGGCGCGCCTCGGGTCCGTGCTCGAGGTCATCTACCTGGTCTTCAACGAGGGATACGCGGCCACGGCGGGCGACGACCTGCTGCGCCCCGCCCTGTGCGAGGACGCGCTGCGACTGGCCCGCGTGCTCGCCGAGTTGATGCCCAAGGAGCCCGAAGTGCATGGTCTTGTGTCCCTGTTGGAGCTCCAGGAGTCCCGCGCCGCCGCCCGCACCGGCCCCTCGGGCGAGCCCGTCCTCCTCAAGGACCAGAACCGGCGCCGCTGGAACCGCCTGCTGATCCGCCGCGGCTTCGCCGCCCTCGGCCGGGCGAGCGCCGTCACCACCGGACCCCCCGGCCCGTACGCCCTCCAGGCCGCCATCGCCGCCTGTCACGCCCAGGTGTACGCGTACGAGGACACGGACTGGCGGCAGATCGCCACCCTGTACGGGCTGCTGGCGACCCGTTCCCCGTCTCCCGTGGTCGAGCTGAACCGCGCCGTCGCCGTCTCCATGGCCGAGGGCCCCGCCCCGGCGCTGGAGATCGTCGACCGGCTGGCCGGCGAACCGGCCCTGCGCGACTACCACCTGCTGCCCAGCGTCCGAGGCGACCTGCTGGCCCGCCTCGGCCGTACGAAGGAGGCCCGCGCGGAGTTCGAACGAGCCGCGGGCCTGGCCCGCAACGCACGGGAACGCGAGCTGCTGGAGACGAGGGCGCGGGACTGTCGCTAGGCCGGTCCGCCGGACAGGCTCTGGGAGGCGTGCCGCTGGGCCGGGTGGCCGAGCAGCATCGTCGGTGCCCCCGCGACCCTGGTCAGGAAGACGGTGGCCGAGTGGGGGCCGTGCGACTTGGGCAGGGCCTTCTTGCGGAGTTCCTCCGGCTCGACGGCCGACCCCCGCTTCTTCACCGTCAGTACCCCGACCTCCCGCTCCCGCAGCAGCGCCTTCAACTTCTTGACGTTGAAGGGAAGTCGGTCGGTGATCTCGTAGGCGGCGGCGTACGGCGTCGGGCGCAGTTCGTCCGCCGTGATGTACGCGATCGTCTCGTCGACCAGGCCGCCGTCGACTTCCTCGGCGACCTCGGCGACCAGATGGGCGCGGATGACGGCGCCGTCGGGCTCGTACAGGTAGCGCCCGACCTCGCGCACCGCGGGGTCGGGCAGGCCGCGGCCGCGCAGCTCGCGCGGGCCGGGCAGCAGGGTGGCCCGCACCAGCCCCGGCTCGGTGCCGAACCACAGCACCGCCTCCTTCACGTCACCGGCGTCCGAGATCCACTCGGCCTCGGCCTCGGCGGGGACCGCCTCGTGGGGGATGCCAGGGGCGATCTTCAGGGCGGCGAGCGGGGCCTTCAGAGCCGTCGCGACCGCCCAGGAGAGCGCGGGCGAGTACGCCTCCGGGTCGAAGATCCGGCCGCGTCCACCGCGCCGCGCCGGGTCCACGAAGACCGCGTCGTACGCCTCCGTGCCGACCTCGGTCACATCGGCCTCGCGCACCTCGATCAGGTCGGCGAGCCCGAGCGCCTCGGCGTTCGCGCGCGCCACCGCCACCGTCAGCGGGTCGCGGTCGACGGCGAGGACGCGGATCCCGGCACGGGCCAGCGCGATCGCGTCGCCGCCGATGCCGGAGCACAGATCGGCGACCGAGCGCACACCCAGGGACCGCAGCCGCCGCGCGCGATGGGTGGCGACCGTGGTGCGCGTGGACTGCTCGACCCCGTTCGGGGTGAAGTACATCCGCTCCGCGTCCTCGGCGCCGAACTTCGCCGCTGCCCGCTGCCGCAGCCGCGCCTGCCCGAGTGCGGCCGAGACCAGTTCGGCCGGGTGGTCGCGGCGCAGCCGGGTGGCGACGGCCAGCTCCTGGGCCGGTTCGGTGCCGCGCACCTCGTCGAGCAGGGCGTGGCCCTCGGGGGTGAGGAGAGAGGCGAAGGAGACGTCGTTCACCGGCCCATTGTCGGTCAGCGCGGGTGGGTGTGGGCCAGTCGGTGGACGGTGCGCCCCCGGTCGCGGTGTCGGAGCCCCGGACGGGCGGTGGCCTGCGAGGATCCGACACCATGCGATCAGTACGACAAAAGTACAAAAACAACGCAAAGAGGGCGCGCGTATGGGGCGGAGTGGCCGTCCTCGCCGTCGCCGCCCTCGCGTCCGGTTGCGCCGACGACGACACCAACGGCGCCCGTCCCGTCGAGGGGCCCCAGCAGGCGCTGCACGCGCCCCCGGCCCGCGCCCTCGACTCCTACGCCGCCAGACTCCGTGCGCAGCAGGCCGCCCGGGCCGTCGCGGCCAAGCACTGGGGGCTCGCGAAGGTCCCGCTCGCCGCACCGCCGGCCCCGGCGAGGAAGCCGGTCATCGGACCCCGCGACGGCTTCGAGGTCACCGATCAGGAAGAGCTCGGCCTGCCGCCGGTCTTCACGACCGTCCCCACCAAGGACAAGGTCGTCTTCCTCACCATCGACGACGGCTCCGAGAAGGACCCGGCGTTCCTCAGGATGATGAGCGACCTGAAGATCCCCTACACCGCCTTCCTGAGCAACTACCTGGTCAAGGACGACTACGGGTACTTCCGGAAGATGCGCGACCGGGGTGTCACCCTCAACAACCACACCCTCACCCACCCCTACCTGCCGGGGCTGTCGTACGAGGAGCAGCGCCACGAGATCTGCGGCATGCAGGACATCATGGAGAAGCAGTTCGGCAAGCGCCCGAAGGTCTTCAGGCCGCCCTACGGCAACTACAACCGGGACACCCTGCGTGCCGCCAAGTCCTGCGGCATCAAGTACGCGCCCATCTGGGACGAGGAGGTCTTCGTCGACCACTGGGAGTACCGCGACTGGGACCGCGACCTGCACCCCGGCGACATCGTCCTCACCCACTTCCGCGGCAGGGAGGACTGGGACGGCACCATGCCCGACATGATCCGCCGCTTCCTGAAGCTGGTCACCGACAAGGGGTACGCGGTGGCACGGCTGGAGGACTACCTGTGAGAACGCGGGCGCTGGTCGCGGGGGCGCTCACCGCGGCGCTCCTGACCGGCTGCACCGGCTGTGCCCAGTCCGTCGACCCGATCGAACGGCTGGGCAAGAAGGCCGCGCAGGAGGTGCGCAGGTCCCGGCCGAAGGGGCCGACCTCGTCGACGTACCGGCACTGGGGGCTGCCCACCCCGCTCGCCGCCGCGCCGCGGCAGGCCGCCCGGCCCGCCCTCCGCGGCGCGGCGCCGGGGCTGGCCCCCGTCGTGGACCGCGTACCCACCCGCGACAAGGTGGTCTTCCTGACGTACGACGACGGTGCCGAGCGCGATCCGCGGTTCGTCGACATGGTCCGTGAACTGCGGCTGCCGGTCAGCATGTTCCTCACGGACAGTGTCGTCGGGCCGGGGTACGGGCACTTCGCCCAGCTGCGGACGGTCGGCGCGAGCGTGCAGAACCACACCCTCCACCACGCCTCGCTGCGCGGACTGCCGTACGCGGGTCAACGGGCCGAGATCTGCGGCCAGCAGGAGAAGCTCAAGGCCCGCTTCGGCGTCCGCCCCCGGCTCTTCCGTCCGCCCTACGGCACCTACGACACCACCACGCTGCGCGCCGCCGCCGACTGCGGGGTCGCGGCCGTCGTCCTCGGCCGGGAGCCCGACGCCCGCCGCCTGCGACGGGGTGACATCCTCTCCGGCTTCGAGGAGCCCAACCTCACGGAGGCGACGGTCAGACTCCTGCGGCGCATCCAGGCGGAGGGCTTCACACCGGCGCGCCTGGAGAACTACCTCTGACCCTGCGGCTCGGGGCGGTGTCCCTCAGCCCGTCCGGCGTGTGAGGACGAGGCCGTTCAGGCCGATAAGGGGGTCTGGGGGCGCGGCCCCCAGGGGCGCGCCGACACGCACGCCGGGTGCCCAAAAGCCCACGCCACGCCGGAGGCTTTGGCACTCCGCTTGACCGAGTGCTAATCGCGGTCATAGTCTCGGCCCTGGCACTCCCCCCTGGAGAGTGCCAATAGCGACGGGCAGGTCCGGCACCCGCGACGACGGATCCACCTGGTCGCCACCTCAGACAGTTAACCCCGTGAGATCTCCGAAGGGGGAGGTCGGATCGTGACGACCACCAGCTCCAAGGTTGCCATCAAGCCGCTCGAGGACCGTGTTGTGGTCCAGCCGCTGGACGCCGAGCAGACCACGGCTTCCGGCCTGGTCATCCCGGACACCGCGAAGGAGAAGCCCCAGGAGGGCGTCGTCCTCGCTGTGGGCCCGGGCCGCTTCGAGAACGGCGAGCGCCTGCCGCTCGACGTCAGCACCGGCGACATCGTGCTGTACAGCAAGTACGGCGGCACCGAGGTGAAGTACAACGGCGAGGAGTACCTCGTCCTCTCGGCTCGCGACGTGCTCGCGATCATCGAGAAGTAGTTCACCGAGCTTCACCGTTTCACCCAGTTTTGCAGTGAACTGCGCCCCTGGCCCCCGCGACCATAACCAGCCGGGCGTCGGGGGCGCGGTTCGTTCACCCCAGTTTTCCGAGAGGGCTGAATCGCTCCCATGGCGAAGATCCTGAAGTTCGACGAGGACGCCCGTCGCGCCCTCGAGCGCGGCGTCAACAAGCTTGCCGACACGGTCAAGGTGACGATCGGCCCCAAGGGCCGCAACGTCGTCATCGACAAGAAGTTCGGCGCACCCACCATCACCAACGACGGTGTCACCATCGCCCGCGAGGTCGAGCTCGACGACCCGTACGAGAACCTCGGCGCCCAGCTGGTGAAGGAGGTGGCGACCAAGACCAACGACATCGCGGGTGACGGTACGACCACCGCCACCGTGCTGGCCCAGGCGCTCGTCCGCGAGGGCCTGAAGAACGTCGCCGCGGGTGCCTCCCCGGCGCTGCTGAAGAAGGGCATCGACGCGGCCGTCAAGGCGGTCTCGGACGAGCTCCTCGCCACCGCGCGCCCGATCGACGAGAAGTCCGACATCGCCGCCGTCGCCGCGCTGTCCGCCCAGGACCCGCAGGTCGGCGAGCTCATCGCCGAGGCGATGGACAAGGTCGGCAAGGACGGTGTCATCACCGTCGAGGAGTCCAACACCTTCGGCCTGGAGCTCGACTTCACCGAGGGCATGGCCTTCGACAAGGGCTACCTGTCGCCGTACATGGTGTCCGACCAGGAGCGTATGGAGGCCGTCCTCGACGACCCGTACATCCTCATCCACCAGGGCAAGATCAGCTCCATCCAGGACCTGCTGCCGCTGCTGGAGAAGGTCATCCAGTCCAACGCCTCCCGGCCGCTGCTGATCATCGCCGAGGACGTCGAGGGCGAGGCCCTGTCGACCCTGGTCGTGAACAAGATCCGCGGCACGTTCAACGCCGTCGCCGTGAAGGCCCCCGGCTTCGGTGACCGCCGCAAGGCCATGCTCGGCGACATCGCCACCCTCACCGGTGGTCAGGTCATCGCCGAGGAGGTCGGCCTCAAGCTTGACCAGGTCGGTCTGGACGTGCTGGGCACCGCCCGCCGCGTGACCGTCACCAAGGACGACACCACCATCGTCGACGGTGGCGGCAACTCCGACGAGGTCGTCGGCCGGGTCAACCAGATCAAGGCCGAGATCGAGAACACCGACTCCGACTGGGACCGCGAGAAGCTCCAGGAGCGCCTCGCGAAGCTGGCCGGCGGCGTGTGCGTGATCAAGGTCGGCGCCGCCACCGAGGTCGAGCTCAAGGAGAAGAAGCACCGTCTGGAGGACGCCATCTCCGCGACCCGCGCCGCGGTCGAGGAGGGCATCGTCTCCGGTGGTGGCTCCGCGCTCGTCCACGCCGTGAAGATCCTCGAGGGCAACCTCGACAAGACCGGCGACGAGGCCACGGGTGTCGCGGTCGTCCGCCGCGCCGCCGTAGAGCCGCTGCGCTGGATCGCCGAGAACGCCGGCCTCGAGGGTTACGTCATCACCTCCAAGGTCGCCGAGCTCGACAAGGGCCAGGGCTTCAACGCGGCCACCGGCGAGTACGGCGACCTGGTCAAGTCCGGTGTCATCGACCCGGTCAAGGTCACCCGCTCCGCCCTGGAGAACGCCGCCTCCATCGCCTCCCTGCTCCTCACGACCGAGACCCTGGTCGTCGAGAAGCCGGCCGAGGAGGAGGCCGACGCCGGTCACGGCCACGGCCACGGACACTCCCACTGAGTCCCGTACTCCCGAAGAAGCCCCCGTTCCGCACGGAACGGGGGCTTCTCCCGTACCCGGCCCTACCGACTGTTCGACGGCCGGCTACCGCGCCACCGACCACCGCACTACTGCTCCAGCGCGTCCAGCGCCCCCAGCTGAGCCAACAGCCCCAGCCGGTCGTACTGCCACCAGCCCTCGGCGATCTTCCCGTCCTCCTGACAGCGGAAGACGGTCGTGCCGGTCATGGTGACCTGCTTCCCGGTCGCCGGGATCCCCATGAAGTCGCCTTTGTGGGTGCCGTTCCAGGCCCACCGGGTGCAGACCCGGTCGCCCTGGGTGAGCTGGTCCTCGACGGTGAACGTGAAGTCGAAACCGCCGCGCCACATCTCGATCTCGCGCCGCATCGCGTCGAGGCCGATGGTGTCCTGCTCGTTGGCGGGATCGTGGTCGTGGTAGCTCTCCACCATCAGACCGTTGAGCGGCGGCAGTTCACCCGGGCCGGCCAAGGTCTCGAAGAACCTGCGGATGTTGGCCGCGAACAACTGCTCGTCCCGGACCACGTCCAGGTCGGTGAACGTCGGCAGCCCGTCGCAGAGCGCCACCATCTCCTGGAAGACCCTGTCGGTCTCGGGGAGGTTCGAGTTCCGCATCGCCTCCTCGAACGAGGGGAACTCCACGATCTCTATGAAGTGGGTCTCGTCGGAGCGGTCCTTGCCGATCACACTGTGTGTCGCGGTCCGCTTGCCCCTGGTCTTCTCGACCCATGTGTCCATCAGCTGGTTCATCTCGTCGAACCGGCTGGTCCTGCAATCGATGAGCTGTACGAATGTCATGGCGTCGCCTCCGGCCCCCTGGGTCCGGTTGAACACCCTCAGTTTCCCACCGGAGGGACGACACCACCCACTGCGCGGTGGCCCTTACTGGGGGCCGTACTTCCGGCCCGTCTTCGACGTCACCCCGCCCAGCAGTCCTCGCGGCGCCACCTTCACCAGGCCCATCAGCGCCTTGTAGCGGGGGTCGGGGACGGACAGCGACTTGCCGCGGGCCAGGTCCGCGAGCGCCGCCGCGACCAGCTTGTCCGCATCCAGCCACATCCAGTTCGGGATGTTGTCCGTGCCCATCCCGGCCCGCTGGTGGAACTCGGTGCGGACGAAGCCGGGGGCCAGCGCCATCAGCCGTACGCCGGTGCCCGCCAGATCCCGCGCCGCACCCTGCGTGAACTGCACGACCCACGCCTTGGACGCCCCGTACGTACCCCGCGGCACGAACGCGGCCACCGACGCGACGTTGACGACTCCGCCCCGGCCGCGCTCCCGCATGCCCTCGGTCGCCGCCGACGTCAACCGCAGCACCGCCTCGCAGTGCACCTTGAGCATCGTCAGCTCGTCGGCCATCGACACCTCGAGATAGCGGCCCTTGTTGCCGAAGCCCGCGTTGTTGATCAGCAGGTCGACCGGGTTCTTGCGGTCGGAGAGGCGGGCGGCCACTGCCTCGATGCCCTCGTCCGTCGCCAGGTCGGCGGTCAGCACCTCCGCCTCGATGCCGTGCCGGTCGTGCAGTTCGGTCGCCTGCTCGCCCAGCCGCTTGGTGTCACGCGCCACCAGCACGAGGTTGTGCCCGTCAGCCGCCAGCCGCCGCGCGAAGGCGGCGCCGATGCCCGCGGTCGATCCCGTAATCAGAGCCGTTGTCATGACCCAAGGCTAGTGACCTGACCAGACCCGCCGCGCCCCCGCCACCCAACGCCCGAGCTTGCTCCACGAGTCCCTCGCACACTCCGGACGCCCCCGCCCCGCGCCCCGCTCCGGGCGGCTAGTCGCTGTGCCGTGCCACGTACTTCTCCGCCATCTCCAGCAACTCGGGGTGCAGCGCGTCGCCCGCGGCCAACACCCTTGGCAGCAGCGTCCGTTCGGTCGTCTCGGCGCGGAAGGCGAGGGCGACCGTCACCTCGTGGTCGGGCCGGTGCACGACCTCGATCGGGTCGCCCGCCCGGATCTCGCCCGGCTCGATCACCCGCAGATAGGCGCCGGGCGCCCCCTTCTGGGTGAACCGCTTCACCCAGCGCTGCTCACCGACGTGCTCCTGGAACGTACGGCAGGGGATGCGCCCGCAGGTGACTTCGAGGACCACCTCGGAGCCGACGCGCCAGCGCTCGCCGATCCGTGCGCCGGACACGTCGAGCCCCTGGGTCGTCAGGTTCTCGCCGAACGCGCCGCTCGCCAGCGGCCGCCCGAGCTCGCGCGCCCAGCCGTCGAGGTCCTCGCGGGCGACCGCGTACACCGCCTGGTCGTTCCCGCCGTGATGGCGCAGGTCGCACACCGCGTCCCCGGCGAGGCCGCTCGCGCCGACCCCCTTGGGCCCGGGTGCCGCCACCCGCACCGGCCCGTCCACCGGTCGCTTGTCGATGCCGGTCACGCCCTCGGGCTGGTCCGTGTACGGGACGGCGCGAGGGCGGCCGATGTTCAAGGACAGAAGCTTCATGACAGCACGCTAGGCGATGAGAACCAAAGCAGCGACGCGATATTCGCCGCCGCACCCAAGGCTCACTTATGCTCGAGAGGTGATCGAGGCCCGTCATCTCCGTGTTCTGCGCGCCGTCGCCGCCACCGGCTCCTTCTCGGCGGCGGGACGTGAACTGGGCTGCACCCAGCCCGCCGTCAGCCAGCAGATGAAGGCGCTCGAATCGTCCGTCGGCACCCCGCTGCTCGTCCGCACCGGCCGCGAGATGCGCCTCACCCAGGCGGGCGAGGCGCTGGTCCGGCACGCGGCGGGCATCATCGCGGGCCTGACCGCGGCCGAGGAGGAGGTCGCCGCGATCGCGGGCCTGCGCGCGGGCCGGGTCCGGCTCGTCTCCTTCCCCAGCGGCAGTTCCACGCTCGTCCCCACGGCCCTCGCCGCGCTGCGCGCCGCGCATCCCGGTACGCGAGTCTCCCTGGAGGAGGCCGAGCCGCCGGAGTCCGTCGAGAAGCTCCGGGCCGGGGACTGCGACATCGCCCTCGCGTTCCGCTACGAGGGAGCCGCGGGTGCCGAGGAGTGGGACGACCTGGTCGTACGGCCCCTGCTGCGGGACCGGCTCGTCGGGCTGGTCCCCGAGAAGCACCGGCTCGCGCGGGCCGGTTCGGTCGCGATCGCCGCACTCGCCGGGGAGCCCTGGATCGCGGGCTGCCCGCGCTGCCGCGGACAACTGGTGGAGGTCTGCCGCGCCGCGGGCTTCGTGCCCCGCATCGACTTCGCCACCGACGACTACCCGGCCGTGGTCGGGCTGGTCGGCGCGGGCCTCGGGGTCGCGGTCCTGCCGGAGCTCGCGATCGAGTCCGTACGCCCCAAGGGTGCACGCACCGTGACGGTGGAGCCGCCGGTGCGGCGCGAGATCGTCGCACTCACCCTGCCGGACCTGGCACAGGTGCCGGCGGTGGCGGCGACGCTCGACCAACTGGCGCGGGCCGCGAGCCGCTGACGTCGCCCGAAAGCGGCTGACGCCATCAAAAAGCATGGGCACGCGTGCGCGTGCCCGACGGTGGACTGAAAAGCAGAAACGTTCCTTCAGTTGTTCGAAGCGGGATCGCCGCTCCCGGTGGTCGACGCCGCCACCAGCCGGTTGCGCGCCCGCCCCATGAGTTCCTCGCGCTCATCCTCGGTCAGGCCGCCCCATACGCCGTACGGTTCGCGCACCGCCAGGGCGTGTGCCGCGCACTGGGCGCGAACCGGGCATCGCATGCAGACCTCTTTGGCCGAGTTCTCGCGAGCGCTCCGTGCCGCACCGCGCTCGCCCTCCGGGTGGAAGAAGAGCGAGCTGTCGACCCCGCGGCAGGCCGCGAGGAGCTGCCAGTCCCAGAGGTCCGCGTTCGGACCGGGAAGGCGGGAGAAATCTGCCATTACGTGTCCCCTTGTCGCGTTCTGGGCTGCTCTGTGCCCACCGACCGTACATCTACGATCTAAGGAGATGAAAATATGACTCATTGCGAATCTAGCCGCAGACACCAGCAAAGGGGAAGAAAACAGGCTGAATGGGGCATAGGTTGTGATGAAACGTTGAGGGTCCGTTGCGCATGTCTGCCTCGTGTCCACGCCCTCACGTAGAGTGCCGAAGGCGACCGACTGCCCCGTAACTCTTTCGAGTGACCGTCGTTGAGAGTGCGGAGGCGGTTGAAGGAACAAGCGCTCGGGCAGACGGCAGTTCCGTCGGCGAGTGTCGACCGCACAGATGACGATTCGTACCAGCCTGGAGGCTCAAGGTGACGCGCATCAGCTGCGGAGGGCGGCCATGACATCCGTCCTCGTCTGCGACGACTCCCCGCTTGCCCGAGAGGCGCTCCGCCGAGCGGTGGCGACCGTGCCCGGCGTCGAGCGCGTGACGACGGCAGCCAACGGCGAGGAAGTCCTCCGCCGCTGGGGTGCCGACCGCTCGGACCTGATTCTGATGGACGTACGCATGCCCGGACTGGGTGGCGTCGAGACCGTCCGGCGGCTGCTGTCCGCCGACCCAGGTGCGCGCATCATCATGCTCACCGTGGCCGAGGACCTGGACGGCGTGGCGCTCGCCGTCGCCGCCGGGGCCCGCGGCTATCTGCACAAGGACGCCTCCCGCGCCGAGCTGCGCGCGACCGTGACCCAGGCGCTCGCCGACCCCACCTGGCGGCTCGCCCCGCGCAGACTGCGGTCGGCCGAGATGGGCGCGGCGCCGACGCTCACGGCGCGTGAGATCCAGGTGCTGGAAGGCATGAGTCACGGTCGCTCCAACGCCGAGATCGGCCGCGAGCTGTTCCTCTCCGAGGACACCGTGAAGACGCACGCCCGGCGGCTGTTCAAGAAGCTCGGCGCCTCGGACCGCGCGCACGCCGTGGCGCTCGGTTTCCGGTGGGGTCTGGTCCGTTAGGTGAGCCGTCGCGGGGGTACGACGCACCCCGCCTACCTCATGGTGGGCGGGGCCGACAACAGCGCCCGCCGAGTGCCCGCTGCTCGTTTCGCCGCGGATGCCGCATGCTTGAGGTGTGGAGTTCCTCGGGGACGAGTCGGTCGAGCGGAAGGGGAGGGCGCAGGAGATGAGTTCCGGCGCACCTGCTCATAACGCTTCGGTGCACAACTATGGACGCGGTGCCACGGACAAGACGACGCCGAGGCACCATGGACCGATGCGCGACGACGAGACGACGGTGATCGGTGCGCTCGTCCATCGCGCGGTCGACGGCGACGAGCAGGCCACGCACGACCTGCTCGCGCATGTACATCCCTTGGCGTTGCGCTACTGCCGCACCCGCCTCTCCCGGCTTCCGGGCGACGCGCGGCACTTCGTCGAGGACCTGGCCCAGGAGGTCTGCGTAGCGGTGCTCCTCGCACTGCCGCGCTACAAGGACACCGGGCGCCCCTTCGAGGCGTTCGTCTTCGCCATCGCCGCGCACAAGGTCGCCGACCTGCAGCGCGCCGCGATGCGCCACCCCGGTTCGACGGCGGTTCCCTCGGACGAGATGCCCGAGCGCCCCGACGACTCCCTCGGCCCGGAGGAGCGCGCTCTCCTCAGCAGCGACGCCGAGTGGGCCAAGAAACTCCTGGCCAACCTCCCCGAGAACCAGCGCGAGCTGCTTCTGCTGCGCATCGCGGTGGGCCTCACGGCCGAGGAGACGGGCCAGATGTTGGGAATGTCACCGGGCGCCGTTCGGGTGGCCCAACACCGTGCACTGAGCCGGTTGCGGGCGCTGGCGGAGCAGTAGGCGAGTCTCGGGGGCCTCCGGCACCCGGGACCTCTGGGGACGCGTCGGCCGGCGCGACGGGTCCGCCCTCCCATGGGGCGGACCGGTTTTCCCGGGCGTGGGGTGCGCGTCGTTCCCCCGCGGGGACCGGGCCCCGGCCCACAACTGAACGGCATCGCCACCCCGCCCGTACGAACCTACGAAGCCCGAGGGCGATCCGAACCGTGGAATGGGAGCCCCCCGCTTCCCGTTAGCATGGACATCCGCACCGATCAAGGCCATTTGGGGAAGGTGTCATGACTGCCAACGTCGACGGAGTGCCCGCCAAATTCGCGACACTCGGGCTGACCTACGACGACGTGCTGCTGCTGCCGGGCGCCTCAGAGGTGCTGCCCAACGCGGTCGACACCTCGTCGCGCATCTCCCGCAACGTACGTGTGAACATCCCGCTGCTCTCCGCGGCGATGGACAAGGTGACCGAGTCGCGCATGGCGATCGCCATGGCCCGGCAGGGAGGCGTCGGTGTACTGCACCGCAACCTCTCCATCGAGGACCAGGTCAACCAGGTCGACCTGGTGAAGCGCTCCGAGTCCGGCATGGTCACCGACCCGATCACGGTGCACCCGGACGCGACGCTGGCCGAGGCCGACGCGCTGTGTGCCAAGTTCCGCATCAGCGGAGTCCCGGTCACCGACGGTGGCGGCAAGCTGCTCGGCATCGTCACCAACCGTGACATGGCCTTCGAGACCGACCGTTCGCGCCAGGTGCGCGAGGTCATGACGCCGATGCCCCTGGTCACCGGCAAGGTCGGCATCTCCGGCACCGACGCCATGGAACTGCTGCGCCGCCACAAGATCGAGAAGCTTCCGCTGGTCGACGACGCGGGCGTCCTCAAGGGCCTCATCACGGTCAAGGACTTCGTGAAGGCCGAGAAGTACCCGAACGCCGCGAAGGACGCCGAGGGCCGGCTGCTGGTGGGTGCCGCCGTCGGCGCCAGCCCCGAGGCACTGGAGCGCGCTCAGGCGCTCGCCGAGGCCGGGGTGGACTTCCTGATCGTCGACACCTCGCACGGGCACAACAGCAACGCGCTCAACTGGATGGCGAAGATCAAGTCGAGCGTGCACGTCGACGTGATCGGCGGCAACGTCGCCACCCGTGACGGTGCTCAGGCCCTGATCGACGCCGGTGTCGACGGCGTCAAGGTGGGCGTGGGCCCCGGCTCGATCTGTACCACCCGTGTGGTCGCCGGCATCGGCGTCCCGCAGGTCACCGCCATCTACGAAGCGGCCCTCGCGGCCCGTGCCGCGGGTGTCCCGGTGATCGGCGACGGCGGTCTGCAGTACTCCGGCGACATCGGCAAGGCGCTGGCCGCCGGTGCCGACACGGTGATGCTCGGCAGCCTCCTGGCGGGCTGTGAGGAGTCGCCCGGCGAGCTGCTCTTCATCAACGGCAAGCAGTTCAAGTCCTACCGCGGCATGGGCTCCCTCGGCGCCATGCAGTCCCGGGGCCAGGGCAGGTCGTACTCGAAGGACCGCTACTTCCAGGCGGACGTGGCCTCCGACGACAAGCTCGTGCCCGAGGGCATCGAGGGCCAGGTGCCCTACCGCGGCCCGCTGGCCAACGTGCTGCACCAGCTCGTCGGCGGTCTGCGCCAGACCATGGGGTACGTGGGCGCCGCCACCATCGACGAGATGGAGTCCAAGGGCCGGTTCGTCCGGATCACCTCGGCGGGTCTCAAGGAGAGCCACCCGCACGACATCCAGATGACGGTCGAGGCGCCGAACTACAGCCGTAACGACTAGTCGTACAGGTACGTGAGGGCGGTCCCGGAGGTTCCGGGGCCGCCCTCGGTGTGTGTGGCTGAAGCAGCACGACCTGCGGGATCTAGGTGGATCCGCGGTGGCGGGCCGGGTGTGCGGTACGCCAGGCGTCGAGTTCTTGCTCCGTCCAAAGGAGGGTGCGGCCGATTCGGATGGGTTTTGGGAAGCCGTCGAGGCGGCGGGCGAATGTGTATACCGATTCGACCTTGATGCCGAGACGCTCGGCTGCCTGCTCGGTGGTGAGCAATCCGTCCATATTCACAGTCACCACGATAAAGCTGGTAGCTTATTCACAGTGACTGCGAATAAGGGGGGTTGGTAGATGAAGAAGTTCAAGCCGCGCCCCGGTTTCGTTGTCCAGGCGTACAGGTTTGCCCTCGACCCGAACGCAGGTCAGGAGAGGGCACTTGAGTCCCACTGCGGTGCTGCCCGAGCGGCGTACAACTGGGCTGTGACTCATGTGACCGCTTCTTGGTACCAGCGAGGGGCCGAGGAGACCTACGGCATCCCAGAGGAGCAACTGACTCAGTGGCGCTCATGGTCGTTGCCTGTTTTGCGGCGCGCGTTCAACGCGGCCAAGCGCGCCGACCCACGGTTCGCATCCTGGTGGGAGGAGAGCTCCAAGGAGGCGTACAACACAGGTCTGTCGAACGCGGCTGCCGCGTTCGATAACTATGCGAGGTCGAAGAACGGCAAGCGCAAAGGGCAGGATGTGGGCGTGCCACGGCGGAAGCCGAAACGGACGGCGCGCCTGTCCTGCCGGTTTACGACCGGGACCATCCGTGTCGAGGCCGACGGCAGGCATGTGACGCTACCCAGGCTCGGCACGATCCGGATCCATGAACGCGCCGATGCCTTCCTGAGGCACCTGGTGTCTGGCGCGGCGCGGGTCCTGTTCGCGACCGTGCGATACGAACGCGGTCGCTGGTTCGTGGCGTTTCAAGTGGAGCGGAAGCGCGACATCGATCGAGTGTCCCGGCCGGATGTCGTGGTGGGGATGGATCTTGGGGTGAAGATCCTCGCGGTCCTCGCGGACAGCACGGGCGAGGTGCGGCATGTCGACAACCCGAAGTACCTCGACGAGGCGCAAGGACTCCTACGCCACCACAACCGCCGGGTCTCCCGTCGCCAGGGCCCCGATCACCGGACAGGGCGGAAACCGTCGAAGCGGTGGGAGAAGGCCAACGCCGAGCGGAACAAAATCCTTCACCGGGTTGCGAACCTCCGCGATGACGCGGTCCGCAAACTCACGGCAGGCGTGGCGGCTGAATACGGCACCGTGGTCGTGGAGGACCTGAACGTTGCTGGGATGCTCAAGAACCGGCGGTTGGCGCGTAGCGTTGCAGACGCCGGATTCGGTGAGATCCGTCGCCACCTCACTCACAAGATCCAGAGAAACGGCTGTCGTCTAGTGGTCGCTGACCGCTGGTATCCGTCGTCTAAGACATGCTCCCGGTGTGGCGCAGTGAAAGCCAAACTGCCTCTCAACGTGCGGGTCTTCGAGTGCGACGTGTGCGGCTCGGTCCTGGATCGGGATGCCAACGCAGCGCACAACCTCGCCGCCCTTGCGGCGTCCGTACTGACAGGTACCGGAGTGGCCGGAGACCTGGACGCGACCACGGTTGCGTCGAAGCCCCGTGGAGCCGGCTGTAAGACCCGCAACGCCTGGCCCGGTCGCAAGACCGGGGTGGGGCGGGCAGGCGGCGAAAAACCCGCCCAGCGCGGGGAGGAATCGGGAGACCGTCGTCAGGGTGCAGCAGCGCTTACGCTGTGGTGACAGCCGTCACGGACCATCCCGCCAGAAAGGCCGGGATTGCTGAGATCCTTTGAGGGTCTGAACAACGGAAAGGCCACACACGTGACTGAGATCGAGATCGGGCGCGGCAAGCGCGGCCGCCGGGCGTACGCCTTCGACGACATCGCCGTCGTCCCGAGCCGCCGTACGCGAGACCCGAAGGAGGTCTCGATCGCCTGGCAGATCGACGCCTACCGCTTCGAGCTGCCGTTCCTGGCAGCCCCGATGGACTCGGTCGTCTCCCCGGCCACCGCGATCCGCATCGGCGAGCTGGGCGGCCTGGGCGTACTGAACCTCGAAGGCCTGTGGACGCGGTACGAGGACCCGCAGCCGCTGCTCGACGAGATCGCCGAGCTGGACGCGGACACCGCGACCCGCCGCCTCCAGGAGATCTACGCCGCTCCCATCAAGGAGGAGCTGATCGGGCAGCGCATCAAGGAGGTGCGCGACTCGGGCGTCGTCACCGCGGCCGCCCTGTCGCCGCAGCGCACGGCCCAGTTCTCCAAGGCTGTCGTCGACGCGGGCGTGGACATCTTCGTCATCCGCGGTACGACGGTCTCCGCGGAGCACGTCTCCGGTGCCGCCGAACCGCTGAACCTGAAGCAGTTCATCTACGAGCTCGACGTCCCCGTGATCGTCGGCGGCTGCGCCACGTACACGGCGGCGCTGCACCTGATGCGCACGGGCGCGGCCGGTGTCCTGGTCGGCTTCGGCGGCGGCGCCGCGCACACCACGCGCAACGTGCTGGGCATCCAGGTCCCGATGGCGACCGCCGTCGCCGACGTGGCCGCGGCCCGCCGCGACTACATGGACGAGTCCGGCGGCCGCTATGTGCACGTGATCGCGGACGGCGGTGTCGGCTGGTCCGGCGACCTCCCCAAGGCGATCGCCTGCGGCGCCGACTCGGTGATGATGGGCTCCCCGCTGGCCCGCGCCACGGACGCGCCCGGCAGGGGCCACCACTGGGGCATGGAAGCGGTCAACGAGGAGCTGCCGCGCGGCAAGAAGGTCGACCTCGGCACCGTCGGGACCATCGAGGAGATCCTCACCGGGCCCTCGCACATCCCCGACGGCTCCATGAACATCTTCGGCGCCCTCCGCCGCGCCATGGCCACCACCGGCTACAGCGAGCTCAAGGAGTTCCAGCGCGTCGAGGTGACGGTCGCGGACTCGCAGCACAAGCGCTAGCGCCGCCGACTGAGCCGAGGGGCTCGGTCCGGTTCCCGCCCGGTCCGAGCCCCCTCCGAGTGGCCTTCGTACGGAGGCAAGCTCAAATGTTGATCAGATACGTCGATTCGGTTATCTGCCGTGTCCCTGACATCGGTAGCCTCTGTCCTGCTGCTTGACCAGTAGCAGAACGAGGGGAAATCCGTTGCGATCGACCAGCTTTGCCGTATCCCGTGGCGCACGCGCTGCAGCCATAACCCTTGCCGTGCTCGCGGGCACCATGGGAATGACCGGCGAGGCCAGTGCTGCCTCGAAGACGCCGTGCCGGAGCATGAGGCTCCAGTTCAACCCGGCCTTGTGCGGCATCAAGGGCGTCAAGTATCACGGGCTGGTGCAGGGCAGGAATTCCATTGCCATAGTGCAGGGACGGGGCCCCATGACGCTCACGCTGACCGCCATTGAAACCGTGAGCAACACGAAGAGCGCGACGATCACGGTGGCCGCGGAGCCCGTGTCCGCAGCCGTCGGCTTCGATGTCACGAAATCGCGTACGAAGAGCATGGCGGGCAGCTGGAATGTGCCCAGGGGAAAGTTCGGGACCCTGAAGGCGTACCCGCTCTACGAGGAATACTCCTTCAGCGTGTACAGCAAGATTACTGGCAAGGATGTGGGTAAGGGGACGGCTCGTAAGGCGATCGGTTACCGCTACGAGCACTCGGCCAGGTAATTCAGTTGCTCGTTCAAACGGCCCGCCGGTTCAACCGGCGGGCCGTTTCGGCTTGGTGGGATTCCCGCGTGGGGATCTCGCGGGGAACGCTCACAGCCGGTGCGCCGCCCCCGTGGGCGTGGCACCGCGGGTGTCCAACAGCACTTGTGCTTTCACCGACAGTCCCTGCAGGTCGTACGTGCGGTGCTGCTGGAGCAGGATCGTGAGGTCGGCGTCGGCGGCGGCCTCGTAGAGGGAGTCGGCGCGCGGCACGGGGCGGCCGAGGACGTTCCAGGCCGGGACGTGCGGGTCGTGGTAGCTGACGGACGCGCCGAGTTCCATCAGCCGCAGGGCGATCTCGCGGGCGGGCGAGCCCTGTTGGTCGGCGAGGTCGGGCTTGTAGGTGACGCCGAGGAGGAGCACGCGTGCGGCGCGGGCCGATTTCCCGTGCTCGTTGAGGAGCGTGGCGGCGCGCTGGATGACGTACTGCGGCATGTGGCTGTTGACCTGCTGGGCCAGTTCGACCATCCGGAGGGTGCGGCCCGAGTGGCCCGTGAGGTCCTGGGCGATGCCGTGGCCGCCGACGCCGGGTCCCGGCCGGAACGCCTGGAATCCGAACGGCTTGGTCTCGGCGCAGCGGATGACGTCCCACAGGTCGACGTTCAGATCGTGGCAGAGCACGGCCATCTCGTTGACCAGGGCGATGTTGACGTGCCGGTAGTTGGTCTCCAGGAGCTGCACGGTCTCCGCCTCGCGGGGGCCACGCGCGCGTACGACCTTGTCGGTGAGGCGCCCATAGAAGGCGGCGGCCGACTCGGTGCAGGCGGGGGTGAGGCCGCCGATGACCTTGGGGGTGTTGGCGGGGGTGAAGTCGCGGTTGCCGGGATCGACGCGGCTGGGCGAGTACGCGAGGTGGAAGTCGCGCCCCGCGCGCAGGCCCGAGCCCTCTTCGAGGAGCGGGCGCAGGAAGTCCTCGGTCGTGCCGGGGTGGACCGGCGACTCCAGGATCACGGTGGTGTGCGGGCGCAGCCGTTCGGCCAGGGTGCGGGCGGCCGAGGCCACCTGGCCGAGGTCGGGGGTGCCGTCCGGGCCGGGTGGGGTCGGGGCGCAGATGACGGCGGTGCGGACGCGGCCGAGTTCGGCGGGGTTGGTGGTCGGCCGGAAGCCCCCCGAGAGCATCCGGCGCAGTTCGGCCGGGGTGAGTGAACCGCCCTCCGGCCCGGTCTTGTAGCCGAGCGTGGGGATGCCGGCGGCGACGGCGGCCTGGGCCAGGGGCAGGCCGAGATGTCCGAGTCCGATGACGGCGAGATCTGCGGGCATGGCGTGGGCCGTCCTTCCCAGTAACCGAAGCGGGACAGGTGCGCAAGCCCTGTGGACAGAACGGGCGAGCGCAATGTCAGACTAGGAGTAAATATGACCGATTTACGGTATTGGGTGGGCGAGTTTCCGGGAGTGTTGTCCACAGGCTGGGGGCGCGTGGTGGCCGATGACGGACATCGCCGTCAGACTTTGGGGCAGGGGGACGTGAGCCGGGCGTCGCCGGACAGGTGCGGCCAGCGCGACAGACAGCGGGAGGCAGCGGTGAGGACAGCGAAACTGGGGCCGGCGGAGCGCGCCGAGTCCCTGGCGGGAATGGCCGAGCGTGAGCTGGATGTGCTGGTGGTGGGCGCGGGCGTGGTCGGCGCGGGGACGGCGCTCGACGCCGTGACACGCGGCCTGTCCACGGGCCTGGTCGAGGCGCGCGACTGGGCGTCGGGCACCTCCAGCAGGTCCAGCAAGCTGATCCACGGCGGACTGCGCTATCTCGAGATGCTCGACTTCGCCCTCGTGCGCGAGGCACTGAAGGAGCGTGGACTCCTGCTGGAGCGCCTCGCACCGCACCTGGTGAAGCCGGTGCCCTTCCTCTACCCGCTCCAGCACAAGGGCTGGGAGCGGCTGTACGCGGGATCGGGCGTCGCGCTGTACGACGCCATGTCGATGACGAGCGGACATGGACGCGGACTGCCCGCCCACCGCCATCTGACGCGCGGCCACGCCCTGCGCATAGCACCCGCCTTGAAGAAGGACGCGCTGGTCGGCGCGTTGCAGTACTACGACGCGCAGATGGACGACGCCCGCTATGTGGCCACGTTGGTGCGCACGGCGGCGGCGTACGGCGCGAAGGTCGCCAACCGCGCCCGCGTGACCGGATTCCTGCGCGAGGGCGAGCGCGTGGTCGGCGCCAGGGTGCAGGACGTCGAGGGCGGCGGGGAGTACGAGATCCACGCCAAGCAGATCGTCAACGCCACGGGCGTGTGGACCGACGACACCCAGGCCATGGTGGGCGAGAGAGGCCAGTTCCACGTACGGGCCTCCAAGGGCATCCACCTGGTCGTGCCGAAGGACCGGATCAACGCCGCGACGGGTCTGATCCTGCGCACGGAGAAGTCCGTCCTCTTCGTGATCCCCTGGGGGCGGCACTGGATCATCGGCACCACGGACACCGACTGGAACCTCGACAAGGCCCACCCCGCGGCCTCCAGCGCCGACATCGACTATCTGCTGGAGCATGTGAACTCGGTGCTCTCGGTGCCCCTGACCCGCGACGACGTGGAGGGTGTGTACGCGGGACTGCGACCGCTGCTCGCGGGCGAGTCGGACGCCACCAGCAAGCTCTCGCGCGAGCACACCGTGGCCCATCCGGTGCCGGGACTGGTGGTCGTGGCGGGCGGCAAGTACACGACCTATCGGGTGATGGCCAAGGACGCGGTCGACGAGGCGGTGCACGGCCTGGACCAGCGGGTCGCCGAATGCGTCACCGAGGACATCCCGCTGCTCGGGGCCGAGGGGTACCGGGCGCTGTGGAACGCGCGGGCGCGCATCGCGCAGCGCACCGGACTCCATGTGGTCCGCGTGGAGCATCTGCTGAACCGGTTCGGTGTGCTGGCCGAGGAGATATTCGAGCTCATCGCAGCCAACCCCGCGCTGGGCGAACCCCTTCCGGCCGCCGAGGACTACCTCAAGGCCGAGATCGTCTACGCCGCCTCGCACGAGGGCGCGCGGCACCTGGACGACGTGCTGACCCGGCGCACCCGTATCTCCATCGAGACCTTCGACCGCGGTACGCGCAGCGCCCGCGAGGCCGCCGAGCTGATGGCGCCGGTCCTCGGCTGGGACAAGGACCAGATCGAGCGCGAGGTGGAGCACTACGAGAAGCGGGTCGAGGCCGAGCGGGAGTCCCAGCGCCAGCCGGACGACCAGACGGCAGACGCGGCGCGGCTGGGGGCGCCGGACATCGTGCCGCGCTGATCGGGCCGCGCTGCCCATGAGGGCCTGCTGGGGAGTTCCCGTGCATGTCACTCGAACGGGTGTCGTGAGCTGGGATCTTTGCTCGAAACCCGGTCGTTCTACTGGGTGCGGGGGCAGAACTCGGCGGCGAGCAGGTCGGGTTCGAGGTCCGGGTCCTCGATCCCGTCCGTGTTCACCCGGAAGGTGAGGACACGGAGGCCGTCGACGGTGGCCGCGGTGCGCACGTAGCTGCCGGAGATAGGGCCGTCGTGCCCCCACACCGTGGTGCCGCACGACAGCTTCATCGGATACAGACCCATGCCGTACAGGCCTTGTGCGGTGCGGGTGTCGAGCATCTCGTGCCGTTGGCGGGACGGGAGCAGGTCGCCCGCGAGCAGGGCCGCGTAGAAGCGGTTCAGGTCGGCGAGCGTGGTGACCGGTTCACCCGCCGCGCCGGCGACGCGCGGATCGAGGGAGGTCACGTCGGTGCCGTCGGCGGAGTAGGCGCGGCCGTGCGGGGAGGACAGCGAGGTGCGGGCGCCGGGGAAAGAGGTGCCTGTCAGACGAAGGGGTTTGATGATGCGGCGCTCGGCCTCGGTGGCGTACGAGTGGCCGGTGACCTGGCGGATGACCATGCCGAGCAGGACGTGGTTGGTGTTCGAGTAGGCGAAGCGGCCGCGGGCGGCCGGGGGGTGGGTGAGTGCGATGCGGACGGCCTGGAGCGGGGTGAGGGGGACGGCGCCCTTGGTGTCGCCGGCCAGCGGCGCGGCGGCGGGAGCCTTGCCGCGGGTGATGAGAAGGGGGAGCAGACGGCGGAGGGCACGGGGGGCGCTCGTTGCCGGGGCGGCGGGGGAGTGTGAGCCCGTCGGGGCCGCGGACCTGGGGGTGTGACGGGCGGCCGAGGGTGTGGTGGAGTGGGAAGGACCGGCGGTCGGCAGCAGGCGCGGCAGGCCGGTCGGTGCCAGGAACAGGACGGCCGGAGACACGGGTATGACCAGGAGTGTCCGAGGTGTCCGGGGCGCAGGCATCGGCGTTCCTTCCCTGTTGCGGCACATCATGGGGGACGGACCTGTGCGCACGAGCAGGTGGTCCGCAGGTGAGGGGCGTGCCGGTCGCCGGAGGCTTGTCGGCCGAAGGGCCCCCTGGGCGCTGAGCGCTTGTCGGGTGAGGGACAATGAAGGCTCTGTCAGGGCGGGTTGCATGAGGGGACGCATGTCGGAGGCGGAGCGGGCGGGAGCATCCCGTCAGGACAAGAGCGAACGTCTCCTCGCCGGGCGCTACCGGCTGGGAGATGTTCTCGGCCGCGGCGGCATGGGCACGGTGTGGCGGGCCCAGGACGAAACGCTGGGCCGCACGGTCGCCGTCAAGGAGCTGCGGTTCCCGTCGAGCATCGACGACGACGAGAAGCGGCGGCTGATCACGCGCACCCTGCGTGAGGCCAAGGCGATCGCGCGGATTCGCAACAACGGCGCGGTGACGGTCTTCGACGTGGTCGACGAGGACAACCGGCCGTGGATCGTGATGGAGCTCGTCGAGGGCAAGTCGCTCGCCGAGGTCATCCGGGAGGACGGCCTGCTCACGCCGAGGCGCGCCGCCGAGGTGGGGCTCGTGATACTCGACGTGCTGCGGTCCGCGCACCGCGAGGGCATCCTGCACCGCGATGTGAAGCCGTCGAACGTGCTGATCTCCGACGACGGCCGGGTCGTGCTGACCGACTTCGGTATCGCGCAGGTCGAGGGCGACCCGTCCATCACCTCGACCGGCATGCTGGTCGGCGCGCCCTCGTACATCTCGCCGGAGCGGGCGCGCGGGCACAAGCCCGGCCCCGCGGCCGACCTGTGGTCGCTGGGCGGGCTGTTGTACGCGTCGGTCGAGGGCGTGCCGCCGTACGACAAGGGTTCCGCGATCGCGACGCTCACCGCGGTGATGACCGAGCCGGTGGAGCAGCCGAAGAACGCGGGCCCGCTGGAGAACGTGATTTACGGGCTGCTCGTGAAGGACCCCGCGCAGCGGCTCGACAACGAACGCGCCCGGGCGATGCTCAGCGAGGTGGTCTACGCCCCCGAGCCCAAGGAGACCGTGCCGGAGCCGGCGGACGCGACGAAGGTCGTGGCGCTGCCGCCGGTGCCGGACGAGGGCCGGGGCAAGAAGAGTTCGGGCGGCTCGGGCGACTCGGGCGGTTCCGGGGCCAAGCGCGGTGAGGAGGCCGGGGAGCGGCTGCGCGGGGCGCTGCGTTCCGTGCGGAAGGCCGCCTCGGTCGCCGGTGCGGCGACGGCGGCGGCCACCGCCGCGGCGACGGCCCGTGCGAAGTCCGGCGCTGCGGGCGGGACGGGCAGCGCGGGTGGTGCGGGTGGTTCCGGCGGTACCGCGGCTTCCGGTTCGGTGGGAGTGGAGGGGGCGGCTCAGGCCGCTCCGAAGGCTCCGGCGGCTCCCCCGGCGCCGCCGCGCGTGGACGTGTCGAAGCCCGCCGCGGCTGCGGGGAAGCCGGGGACGTCCGGGACGGTCACGCCCGGTCAGGGTGGCAAGGCGGCGGAGGGCTCCCCGAAGCCGGGCGTGCGTGACGGCGCGCCGGTGGGCTCGCCCTCCGGTCCCGTCGGCTCGAAGGGGGCTCTCGGCTCGGCGGGTTCGGGGGGTTCCGGTTCGGCCGGTTCGACCGGCGACGCCAGGCCGGCCTCCGGGTGGCCCGTGGCGCCCGAGCGGCCGCCGCGGCCCGTGCCGCGGGCACCGCTCACCGATGTGGTGCCACGGCGGACCCTGATGATCATCGCGGTGGTCGTGGCGCTCGCCGTGATCGGCACCGTGCTGGCCCTGACCCTCGGTGGCGGTGACGACAGCGGGGCGAAGAACGGCAAGAGCGGTGACACCAAGGCGGCCGCGTCCCACGGGGTGACCGCGGGCAGCGGCGGCAAGGGCGCGACCAGCGGCTCTCACACCGACAGCGGCGACAAGACGGACGGTGCCACCGGGTCGGCCGGGGACGGGAGTTCGGGCAGTACGCCGAACACCGACGCGTCGGGCAGCGCCGCCGCCACGAACGGGACGAGCGGGACGAGCGGCGACGGCAAGGAGTCGGGCTCCTCGGGCTCCACCGCCGTGTCGACGTACAAGGGCAGCCAGGGGTTCAAGATCGGGCTGCCCAAGGGGTGGAAATACCAGTCGACGGATGACGCGGGAGCCCGCTTCACCGGTCCCGACGGGCAGAAGCTCCTCGTCGGCTGGACGACCACGCCCAAGAGCGACCCCGTGGCGGACTGGAAGAACCAAGAGGGGTACATGGTGCGCTCGCAGTACAAGCGGGTGCGCATAGAGCAGGTGGACTACCGCAGTTGGAACACGGCCGACTGGGAGTTCACCTATCAGGACGGTGGCACGAAGTACCGGTCGATCGACCGCGGGTTCGTCGTGAACGATCATCTCGGGTACGGGCTGATGTACACGGCGAAGGCATCCGACTGGGACAGCGAGCTGCGCAAGGACACGTGGAAGACACTGACGATGACGTTCCAGCCGAAGTCGTGAGACATGGGCCCGACCCCGCGTCGTGAGGCGCGTGCCCATGTCGTGAGGTTCGGGCCGGTTCGCCCGGGGTGTCTGTTGTAGGGGTCGGTCACGGGGCGGTGACATCTCGCATCCCGACATTGCGGGTTGCCTCCGGCACGTATCGTGAGTGGTTGCGGACCGTACGAAGCCGTAACGGGACGCGAGGCGAACGGAATTGACCACCGGGCGGCCGGGGGAGGCATCGTGGACGACTATGCGGGACGGGTACTCGCCGACCGTTACCGCCTGCCGCTGCCGCCCTCCGACGAGTACGAACTCGCCGAGAGCCGGGCCTTCGACACCTACAGCGGTCAGGAAGTCCTCGTCCGGCAGGTGCCGTTGCCGGAGGTCGTCGAGGCGGAGATGCTCGACGCGGACGGGCTGCCCGAGGGGTTCGTGGCGCGGGACGGCGGGGTGCGGCGCGCCTCCGCACGGACCACGCGCAGGCCCACCGAACCCGCCGTACGACGGGCGATCGAGGCGGCGCAGGCCGCCGCGCAGATTCCCGACCATCCTCGGCTGGACCAGGTCTTCGACGTGTTCGCCGAAGGCGGGTCGTTGTGGATAGTGAGTGAGCTGGTGCCCGCGCGGTCGCTGGCCGCGCTGCTCGCCGAGAAGCCGCTGAGCCCCTATCGGGCGGCCGAGGTCGCCGCCGACGTCGTCACCGCGCTGCGGGTGCTGCACGCGCACGGATGGGTCCACCGCAACATCACCGTGCGCACGGTGCTCGTCTGCGACGACGGCCGGGTGATGCTGACCGGCCTGGCCGCCGGCGCCGCGGAGGAGGCACTGTGCGGGTACGACCCGGTGCCGGTACAGGACTTCGAGGGTCCCGGGGGTGAGGGAGGCGTCGGCGTCGGTTCACCCCACGCGGGTCCCGGCGCGGATTCACGAGCGGGTACGGGCGCCGGTGTCCCGCGTGGCGCGGCGCGTGCGCGCGGTGCCGCGCCTGGTGGAGTGACCGGAGGACTGCCCGGCGGGGGAGCCGGTGGTGCCTCCGGCGGGGGTCCCGGAGCCTCGTTCGGCGCGGTGGTCGCCAGTGCGCAGGGGGCCGACGCCGAGGCCGCGCGGCGGGCCGCGATCGAGGCGCGGGCCGAGAACACCACTCCCGTGGGAGAGCCGCCCGTCGACGGCGGAGCGGCCCTGGCGCGCAGGGCTCTGGAGGCCGGAGGCGACGCCCGGGCGGCCCGGGCCGGAGCCATCGCCGCGTACCGGGCCGGAGCCCGGGCCGCGGCCCGGGTGCACGAGCAGCAGCGGGGCGGTCCGGCGGCACTGCCCGGGCCCCGTCCCGCCCCGCCGGTCGACGGCTCCGTGCCGGGAACCCAGGGTTCCGGGCAGGGTGTGGAGCAGCGGCCCGAGACCCCGCCCCCCGGTCAGATCGCCGACCCGTACGGCGTCGGTGTCGGACGCGCGGGCGCGTGGCCCGGCGCGCAGCCCCGCCCCGTAAGCGGCCCCGGCACCGGTACCGCCCCTGGCGTCAACGGCCCCGGATTCGGTGGCCCCGGTCCCGGTCCCGGTCCCGGTGCCAATGGCGGACAGGGGCGCCCGGCGCTCCCCGGCCCCGCGACCGGTCATGGAAGCGGCCACAGCGGCACCCCGGTTCCCCCAGGAACCCAGGGCCCCCACGGTGCTCACAGCCACGGAATCCAGAGCCACGGCGCCCACAACCACGGTCCCCAGAACCACGGTCCCCAGAACCACGGCACCCCCGCCCTCGTGCCCGGACAGCAGTCCACCTCCGCCCCGACGCCCAACGGCCGTTGGGACGAGCTGGTCGCCGGTGCGCCCCCGCGGCGCGGTCCCGCCACCGCGCTCGCCGCGGAGCGGGCCCGGCAGGCGCGGATGGCCGTCGTCGGTCCGGTGACCGAGCGATGGGCGCCGGAGCAGGCGGGGCCGGTGCACGAGAACTGGCAGTTGGCGGCGCCGATCGGCCCCCAGACCGATCTGTGGGCGCTGGGCGCCCTGCTCTTCCGGGCCGTGCAGGGGCACGCGCCCTACCCGGAGGACAACACCGCGGAGCTGGTGCAACTGGTGTGCGCGGAGCCGCCCGCGTTCGCCGAGGAATGCGGGCCACTGCGGCCCGTCGTGGAGTCTCTGCTGCGTCAGGATCCCACCGAGCGGCTGGACTTCGAGGAGCTGAGCGGCTGGCTGCGCTCGCTGGTGCGGTCCGCGCCGGAGCCCGAGGCGGGCGCGCACGTCGTCGCGGCGCCGCCCGTCGACCCCAGCCGGCTGCCGATCGTACGGCGCAGGGGCGAGCTCGTCCGCAGGCGCCGGGCCGGACTGCCCGTGACCAGCGCGCACGCCCGCCACAAGCGCGCGAAGCCCGACCGGCAGGCGAGGCCGGCCAGGTCGACGGAGACGGCCAAGCCCCGCAAGCTGGGCCGGAACCTGCTCCTGCTGGTCCTGCTCCTGCTGGTCGCGGCGGTCGCCTACGCGATGGTCTTCATGCCGAAGAAGACCGACCCGAACAGCGACGCGAACGGCGAACGGACCGGCTCCGCGGGCCAGGTGAGCCCGGCACCCGGGAACACCGCGGGCACGGGTGCGGACGGCAGCGCCAGCAGCCAGCCGCGCCCCGACCAGACCTCTCCCGGCACGGACACGAACCCCTCGGGCGGCGCCAGTTCGACGACCTCGCAGTCCAACGACCCGGCGGTCGGCCAGGGCTTCACCCTGCGCAAGGACTCCGAGGGCTTCCAGGTCGCCGTGGCCAACGGCTGGAACCGCACGCCCAAGAACGGGCGCGGCCAGGTGGTCTACGCCCAGGGCGACTTCGAGCTCATCGTCGTACCCGGACGGGACAGCACCAACAAGTACGGCGGCGATCCGCTGACGTACCAGCGCGAGACCGAGAGCGAGTTGCAGCCGTTCCGCGACTCGACGTGGGCCACGTCCAGCGGGATGCGGCGGATCGACGTGGGCGGACGGACCATGGCCGAGGGGCAGTTCACCTGGCAGAACTCCGCGGGGCAGTCGCTGTACGTCCGCAATCTCGCGATCATCGTCGGCGGCCACTACCACGTGGTGCAGGTGCGTGGCCCGGAGGCCGAACGGGACGAGGTCACGAGGCTGTACGAGCAGGCGTCGGCGACCTACCGAGTCACCGGCTGAGCAATTCCCGTAGTCATGAACCGCTGAACGCCGAATGGTTCCCTCCCGTACACGGAAGGGAGAACCGTCACAGTGCGGTCTCCGTACGACCCCGCCGGTTCCCTGTGCGGGGACCGCTCTTTAGTCTGACCCTGTCAATACCATTGCGGGGAAACGTGAATCAGATGCAGGGCCTGCTCCTCGCGGGCCGCTACCGACTTGTCGAATCCATCGGCAGCGGTGGCATGGGCCGCGTGTGGCGTGCGCACGACGAGGTGCTGCACCGTGCCGTCGCGATCAAGGAGCTGACGGCCGCGCTGTACGTGACGGAGAGCGACCGGGCCGTGCTGTTGGCGCGCACCCACGCCGAGGCGCGGGCCGCCGCCCGGATCAACCACTCGGCCGTTGTCACCGTGCACGACGTCCTGGATCACGACAACCGGCCCTGGATCGTCATGGAGCTGGTCGAGGGCAACTCACTGGCCGACGAGGTCAAGGACAAGGGGCGCGTCGAACCGACCGAGGCGGCGCGGATCGGGCTGTGGGTGCTGCGCGCCCTGCGCGCCGCGCACTCCGCCGGCGTGCTGCACCGTGACGTGAAGCCCGGGAACGTACTGCTGTCCTCCGACCGACGGGTGCTGCTCACCGACTTCGGGATCGCGCAGGTCGAGGGCGACACGACCATCACGCGTACCGGCGAGATCGTCGGCTCGGTCGACTATCTGGCACCCGAACGGGTGCGCGGGCACGACCCCGGGCCGTCCGCCGACCTGTGGGCGCTCGGCGCGACGCTGTACACGGCGGTGGAGGGGCGGTCGCCGTTCCGGCGGACCTCGCCGCTGACCACCATGCAGGCCGTCGTCGACGAGGAGCCCGCGCCGCCGCAGCACGCCGGTCCGCTCGGGCCCGTCATCACCGCGCTGCTCAACAAGGACCCCGCCGTGCGGCCCGGTGCGGAGGAGGCCGAGCAGATGCTCGCCGAGGCCGCGGAGGGGCGCCGGCCGAGTGCGGCGCAGGCGTATGTGCCGACGCAACAGCACGTGGACACCGGCACCATGGGAATGGGCGCGCAGCGCGTGGCGCCCTACGGGACGGCGCCCCGGGCGACGGGATCGCACGGCGCCGCGCCCCACGGACCGGGGGCGCACGAGACGGCGTCGCACGGGTCCGTGGCCCACGGATCGGGCGCGCACGGGGCGACGCCGACGCTTCATGCGCCGGTACCCGGGCCCCCGGGCGAGGGCACCGGCACCGGGGGCGCGTCCGGGAGACGGCGCCGCGGTCGTACGATCGCCCTCGTCGTCGTACTCGCCGCCCTGATGGGCGGTGGCGGCGCCGTGGCCATGCACTATGTGAACGGCGCACGGACCGACGACACCCACAACAGTGCCTCGCCCGGCACCGCGAATCCCGGCACCACCAAGCCCGACAGCACCTCGAGCGCGACTTCGGGCACCCAGGAGCCGTCCGGCGCCGTGCCCGACACCTGGGTGCAGCGGGACGACGTCGAGGGCTTCACCATCTCCCTGCCCGACAAGACCTGGCAGCGGCAGGCCAACGGCAACCAGGTCGACTACACGCCCGACGGCGGCAAGCACTTCGTCCGCATCGCCATCGACGACTCGCCGGACTTCCCCACCCCGTACGCACACCAGCAGGACTTGGAGGAGCAGTTGACCAAGCTGGCCGACTACCGCCGGGTGCAACTGCAGTCCAACACGTTCCGCGACTGCCCGGGCTCCCTGTGGGACTTCACCTGGACCGCGCTGCCGAAGCATACGCCGTTCCCCGGCGAGCGGCGGGCGATCGAGCAGACGTACCTCAGCCGCGAGGGTGTCGAGTACGCGATCTACATGTCCTCGCCCGCGGCGGACTGGGACACGGCGCGCCGGCAGTTCGACGTGATTCTCCGCAGCTGGCTCCCCAAGAGCTGACGGGCCGGACGGACACGAACTGGTCGCAACCGGTCTGACGAGGCCGGATAACAACCCTCGCGCGGTCCGGAGCCCGGAGCGCGTCCGTCCGGTGCGGCATGATGGGGCGTATGGGGACCGAGGGGGAGAACGTCCGTGTGATCGGCGGCCGTTACCGGCTGGAGGCCAGGATCGGCCGGGGCGGCATGGGCGTCGTCTGGCGCGCCACCGACCAGCTGCTCGCCCGGCAGGTCGCGGTGAAGGAACTCGCCCTCGACGACTCGCTCTCCGACGACGAGGCCCGCACGCAGCGCGACCGCACCCTGCGCGAGGCCCGCGCGGTCGCCCAGCTGCACCACCCGCACATCATCGTCGTGCACGACGTGGTCGAGGAGGACGAACGGCCTTACATCGTGATGGAGTTGATCGACGGCGGCTCGCTCGCCGAGCGGATCTCCGCCGACGGTCCCCTCGACGCGCGCGAGGCCGCCCGGATCGGCCTCGCCCTTCTCGGCGCGCTGCGCCGCGCGCACGAGGCGGGTGTCCTGCACCGTGACCTCAAGCCCGCCAACGTCCTGATGGAGGCGGGCACCGACCGTGTCGTGCTCACCGACTTCGGCATCGCCCAGGTCGCGGGCGCCACGACGCTCACCGAGAGCGGGTCGTTCGTCGGCTCGCCCGAGTACACCGCGCCCGAGCGGATGTCCGGGGTCAGGACCGGCCCCGAGTCCGATCTGTGGTCGCTCGGGGCGCTGCTGTGCACGGTCCTGAGCGGTGAATCGCCCTTCCGCCGTGACTCGTTGGGCGGCATCCTGCACGCCGTCGTCATGGACGAGATCCGCCCGCCCGCGCAGGCCGCGCCCCTGCTGCCGGTCGTACGGGGGCTGCTGGAGCGCGATCCGGAGCGGCGGCTCGACGTGGTGGAGGCGGAGCGGCTGCTCAAGGCGTTCCTGGAGACGGGCCGTACGCCGCGGGCCACGTCGGCCGGCTACACGCCCACGCAACGCGACGTACCGAAGCGGAAGTCCCCCGTCCAGCAGGCCGCGCACCCCTCCCCTCCACCGGATGCTCCCCCTGCCGCCGGGTCCGACCGTGCCCCGAAGCGGTCGCCGCGGACCATGCTCGTCGTCGCGGCGCTGGTCGCCGCCGTGGCCGGAGCGGGCGTGTCGGCGGTGCTGCTGGTGAACCACGGCGGGGGCGGCGGAGGCAGCGGCGGGGGCGGTACGTCGACTCCGTCCGCCAGTTCGGCGCCGGGCACGTCCGTGAGCGCGTCGCACTCCCCGAGCGCGCCCGCAGCGCCGGGGTCTTCGGCCTCACCGAGCCCCGCCCCCACGGTCACCGTCACCCGGCAGCAGAAGCCGACCGCCTCCTCCGGCACGGCGCCCTCGGGCTACCGGACGGTCCATGACCCGGACGGGTTCTCGCTCGCCGTGCCGGACGGCTTCACCCGCGATCCGGAGGGCGAGCGGATCTTCTACTTGTCGCCGGGCCAGACCTTCCGCCTCGGCATCAAGGCGACCGACCCCGAGGCGGGCGGCCCGCTCGCGGTGATGCGGCGTGCCGACGCCGACGGGTCGTCCACGAACCCGGGCTACCACGACGGCACCGTCACCTCGACCACGCACGACGGACAGCCCGCCGCGCTCTGGGAGTTCACCTGGAACGGCTTCACCAAGGCGGAGGGCGCGCGGCACACGTACGACCTCTGCTGGGAGGAAGGCGGCCGGATGTACGACGTGTGGGTGTCGGCGCCGGTCGGCAAGGTGACGCAGGCGAAGGAGTACTTCGACGTGGCGTTGGACACCTTCGTGGCCCCGTAGATGGGACCGCCTTCGTGGCCCGTAGACGGGACCGCCTTCGTGGCCCCGTAGACGGGAGACAAACAGGAAATAGGGGACGGCTCGCGTCACGGGTCTGTGACCGGTGCGCGACGGGTCTGGATGCCGGAGAGCGTGCCGCGATAGGGATGGACCCATGAGGAACAACGGGGGAGTCCCTTACGGGTCCGACGAGCCGACGAGTTTCGTTCTGCAACCGCCGACCCGGGTCGCCCCGGAGCCGACGGCCGACTCCGCGCCCAGCCCGGTACCCGCGCCCGGTCCGGTACCCGCGCCCGGTCCGGTACCCGCGCCCGCGCCCAACCCCGCCACCGAGCCCGATCCCGACCCCGGCACCGGGCGGCTCATCGCGGGCCGCTACCGGCTGCTCGGCAAGCTCGGGCACGGTGGGATGGGGACGGTCTGGCGGGCCGAGGACGAGACGGTGGGCCGTGAGGTCGCCGTCAAGGAGCCCCGCGTCCCGGACCACCTTCCCGAGCGTGAACGCGCCAATGTCTTCGAGCGGATGCGTCGCGAGGCGCGCGCCGCGGCCCGGCTCGATCACCCGGCGGTGGTGAACGTCCACGACGTCGCGGTCGTGGACGGACAGCCCTGGATCGTCATGGAGCTGGTGCGGGGCCGTTCGCTGGGCGCCGCCCTCCAGGAGGGCACGCTCGGGGTGCGTGAGGCGGCGCGGATCGGTCTCGAGGTGCTCGGCGCGCTGGAGGCGGCGCATGCGGCGGGCATCCTGCACCGGGACGTCAAGCCTGACAACGTGCTGCTCGGCCCGCACGGCCGGGTCGTCCTCACCGACTTCGGCATCGCGCAGATCGAGGGCGAGACGAATCTGACCGCCACGGGCGGCTTCGTCGGGTCGCCCGAGTACATCGCGCCGGAACGGGTGCTCGGCCAGCGTCCGGGCCCCGCCTCCGACCTCTGGTCGCTCGGTGTCGTCCTGTACGCGGCCACGGAGGGCGTGTCGCCCTTCCGCCGCAGCAACACGCCCGCGACGCTGCAGTCGGTCCTCAACTCCACCCCGGCGCCGCCCAATTCGGCGCGAGGGCCGCTGGCGGAGGCCATCAACGGACTCCTGGACAAGGACCCCTCCCGACGGCCCGGCGCGGACCGGGTCCGACGGATGCTGGAGGAGGCCGCCGAGCCACCCGCCCCGGAGCCGACGCAGGTGGTGCAGATCGCGGGTCCGGGCGGCAAGGGGCTGCGCGTGCGCCGCACGCCCCTGTTCATCGGCCTCGGCGCGGTGGTCGTCGCGGCGGCGGTGGCGGCGTACCTGCTGTTCGCGAACCCGTTCGCGGGGCCGCTGCCCGACGGCTGGAAGAAGCACCACGAGACGGACGTCGCCGCGACACTGGCGGCACCCGCGGGCTACCAGAGATCGACCCCGGACCGGACGTCGGACAAGGGGCACTGGGTCACGTACAGCGACTGGAGCGGCAGCGTCTGGATCGGCCTGACCCTGATCAAGAAGTCCGAGGACACGAGCCATCGGATCAAGGACTCCTCGGCCGCCGAGATGTACGCCGACAACGACGACTTCAAGGGCAGCGGCGCGTACGAGCTGAGCATGCCCGAGGCCCCGCGGACGGACCCGGAGGAAACGCAGTATCACGGCAGGCAGTCCGCCGAGAACACCGTCGTCTACACGACCACCGACAGCCAGAACCCGCGTCCGCGCGAGGTGAAGATCTTCTACTACAAGACGGCCAAGGGCGACATGTACAAGCTCACGATCAGCTATCCGGGCAAGGGCGACTTCACGGCACGCGGCCGTGAGGTCGCCAGGACGGCGATCGCGAACCTGGACATCGACCAGTTGTAGAGGGGCGACGAGGGGTCAGGCGAGCTTGCCGGCCTGGGCCTTGACGAGCTCGGCGGGGATGCCGTACTCCCTGGGCTTCCCGTCGGCGAGGAACACGGCCAGGTTGATCGAGTAGTACGTGGCCACCGTGCTGCCGTGACGCACCGCCTCGCCGTGCACGACGATCTTGTCGCCGTCCGCGTCACCGGCCACGGCGAAGGCGACCGACTCGTCGCCGCTGCCCGAGGCCTTCTCGGCCTCGACCTTGGTGAACTTCTGGGCGTCGCCCTTCGCGCCCTTCGCCGTGGCCGTGAACCCGCTCGCGCAGCCCTTGACCGCGTCGGAGACCGAGGACATGGCCTCCTGGGCGCCGTCGCCCTCGTACGAGGAGAGCGAGACGATGGTGACTGTCCCGCCGAGGGTGTCGGTGATCGAGTTCAGCGCGTCGTCGAGCTCCTTCTCCGTCATGTCCTCCATGCTCTTGGTGGAGGACGCGCTGGGCTTGGCCTCCACCGGCGTGGCCATGGTGTTGACGTACGCGGTCGAGTCGCCCGGCGCGAAGCCGGTGAGGACATAGGCGAGCGGCGCGCACTTCTCGTCGGTGACGGTGATCTCCTCTTTGGAGGAGGCGAACCGCTCGGACTGGTCGGCCGCCGCGAAGCGGTACCCGTCGAGGTCGCTCTTGCCGACGATCAGCTTCTTCAACTCGGCGTCGTTCGGGGCCTTGACCGTGGCCGTCGCCCCCTTGTCGCCCGTCGCCTTGTCACCGGATCCGGAATCCGAACCGGAGTCGGAACAGCCTGTGGCCAGGGCGAGCGAGAGCGCCGACGCGACCACTGCGACGCCGGGGCGCGACAGCGCGGATCTCTTCATTCTGGGGAAGTCCTTCGGTGTGCGGACGTGACCGGCCGCGCCTGGAGGCGCGGCCGGGTACCTGCCGTGTACATGAGGTGAAAGGACTATGTGGTAAAGGTCAAGGAAACGTCAAGTTGGTAAAGCACTGCTCGAGGCGGTGGCGGTCACGTCTTCAGCTTGCCCGCGACCGCCCTGACCAGGTTCGTCCTCGAGACCTGCAGGGCGAAGCGATTCCCGGCACCGGGGACCGGCTTGGCGTACCAGGGCAGTCCCCGTCGGCGCCACTTGACGGGGGCCAACTTCTTCGGGAGCGCCGGGAGGGGCAACGGCCAGTCGCCGAGACGTAGTTCGCCGGTCCACTCGCCGGCGGTGAGTTCAGCGACCTTCACCCGCACGATGAAGGTGCCGTCACCGCGGACGGCGGTGAAGGAAGCACTCCCACCGTGACCGTCGTCCAGGACTGCAGCCAGCGCGTTCTCCGGGTACTCGGCGAGGGTGCACCGCCCGGCGATCTCCAGTTCGGTGGGCGCGCCGGTGGCCCAGCGCACGCCGTCGAACCGGAGGTGCGACCGCACGCCGTGCTTCTTCTCGCCGAGGTCGAGCGTGAAGTTGCCGTGCGGGTTGGTCGTGTACAGCGTGACCGCCCGCACGCCCGCGCCCGTGTCGACCACCCGTGTGCTCGCCTTGCCGGACACATCGTCGGCGCGCTTGCTGCCGATGCGGACCTCGCGCGACACGCCCTGGGCGCCGACCGCGAGCGAGATGTCCCAGAGCCCGTTGTCGAGGGGCCTGCCGTCGGCGGCGGTGGTGATGTCGACGACCGCCTCGAACCCGGCCAAGTCGTACGCGTACGCGCCCTCGTCCGCATCGGCGCCGAGGTCCGGTGTCGCGGTGTGCGTGACGGGCAGCCGGAACTCCGTGCCGCTGTCGCGCTCGCGCAGGACAAGTCCGGTGGTGACGTCCTGCGTCTCCACACGGTGCAGATAGGCGTGTCCGGCCAGGTGGAGCGCGGTGCCCCGCAGTTCGGCCCGGCTGACGTGGTGGCGGACACCCAACTGGCCCGTGACGTCGTAGCAGGCGTCGGGAACGGTGCGGGTGGGGTCGCGGAGGAAGGGGTAGCGGGCGTAGGCGCGGCCGCCGTCGAGGAGGACGGGGGTGGCCGCCTTGCTGTCGGCCAGTTCTTTTTCGAACTCCACCAATTCAAGTACCTCGTCCAGCATCCCGTGCCGTACGAGATGCAGTCGAACCCGGGCCATCGCCGAGAGCCGGTCGTTCATCCCCTCGTGCCACAGCGGGGCGATGATCTCCGCCATCTCGGCGAGGGACTTCAACTGCTGCGTGCGGGGTTCGTGTACCAGATGACTGTCGAGCACATGGGGCACGTCGACGGTGAGGTGCCGGTGTGCCAGGTGGTCGCGGCCGGGGCCGGGCGGCACGTTTTCCAGGATGAGGTCGACCATGGCGGCGAGGAACCGCAGGCGAGGTTCCGAACCCTTGGTGCGCACGGTGATGTTGCCGCCGTCTTCCCGCAGGGTGCAGAACAGGCAGTCGTAGTCGGCGATCGCGGAGATCCCCGAGGCGTGCAGGTACGCCAGGGCGGTGAACGGCTGGTCCTCACCGACGGGCATGCCGGTCGGGAATCGCAGTGCGTGCCGCTCCAGCAGCCTGCGCCGGAACAGCTTCAGCGGGTTGAGGGCCCAGTAGACACGGGAGTTGAAGACATCGGTCTTCGGCTGATTGCTTCGGAACATCGACATGGGCAGGCCGCGGCCGCCGATGCCGACCATCTTGCCGAGCACAATGTCGGTGCCGTTCTTCTCGGCCATGGTGACCATGCGCTCCAGGGCCTCGGGTCCCAGGTAGTCGTCGGCATCGAGGAAGAAGACGAACTCCCCGCGAGCGAGGTCGAGTCCGGCGTTGCGCGGCGCTGAGGGGCCACCAGAATTCTCCTGGTGGACGACCTTCAAGAGCCCCGGAAACTCCTCGGCGAGACGTTCGAGTTCCTTGGCCGTTCCGTCCGTCGAACCGTCGTTGACCGCGATGATTTCCAACGCGTCCCGCCCGATGGTCTGTTCGGTCACGGAGGTGATGGAACGCGTCACATAGGGCATCGCGTTGTAGGCAGCGATAATCACCGAAACGGTGGGACCGGCCATCGTCACGCTCTCCAATTAGTCCGGGTGCCCCTTCTTCCGGTCGACTTGGCCATTTCTTTCATGGCCGCCGAGTGTGCAAGGGAAGGGGCTGGAAATGCTGTGAAAAAATCACGATTTAGCTGTACTTTTACTGAGTGCTTCTCGTGAAGCCGGCCGTTTTCCTCAGGGCTTGAGCTTGCCGGAGATCGCCCTGACGAGATCCGTCTTCGCCACCCGGAGGGCGAACGCCGCACCGCTGCCGGACACGGGCTTCGCGTACCAGGGGACGCCCCGACGCCGCCACTTGGCCGCTGCCAGGTCCTTCGGAAGTCGGGGAAGGGGCACAGACCAGCCGGAGAGACGCAGTTCGCCGTTCCAGAGGCCGGCTGGGAGGTCGGTGACGGGCACGCGCGCAGTGAAAGTGTCGCCGTGTGCGGTGCGTGTGACCGGGAAGTCGCTGGTTGCACCCTCGTCGTTACCGAGTACGAGGGTCAGCGGGCCTTCGGGGTAGGCACCCAACGTCCACCGACCGGTGATCAGCAGCTCCGTGGGGGTACTGGCGTTCCAGCGGGCCGCCTCGAGTTTCAGATGCGACACCACCCTGTGCTTCTTCTCGCCGAGGTCGAGCGTGAAGTTGCCGTGCGGCTTGGTGGTGTACAGGGTGACGGCACGAACGCCTCGAGTGGTGTCCACGACACGGGTGTCCGATACGCCGGACACGTCCGAGGCGCGCTTGCTGCCGATTCGTACCTCGCGTGAGAGTCCCTGGGCCCCGACGGCCAGGGAGATGTCCCACAGCCCGTCGCCGAGCGGCGCGCCGTCGGCCGCGCTGTCGATGCCGACGGCAGCCTCGAACCCGGCCGTGTCGTACGTGTACCGGCCCTGGTCCTCGTGGGCGCCCAGCCTCGGGGTGGCGGTGTGCGTGACGGGGAGGCGGTACTCCGTCCCGCTGTCACGCTCGCGGAGCACGAGCTCGGTGGTCACGTCGTCGGTCGCCACGCGGTGGAGGTACGCGTACCCCGCCAGATAGAGCGTGGTGCCGCGCAGCTCGGCGCGGGAGACGTGGTGCCGGACACCGACCTGGTCGGTGACGTCGTAGCAGTCGTCGGGCACGGCGCGTACGGGGTCGCGGAAGTACGGGTACTGGGCGTAGGCGCGGCCCTTGTCGACGACGAGCGGGGTGGCCACGCCGGACGCGTTCAACTCGTCTTCGAAGAGGTCGAGTTCGAGGAGCTCGTCAAGCATCTCGTGCCGTACGAAGTGGAGGCGCAGCCAGGCCATCGCTGAGAGTTCCTCGCGCAGGCCGTCGTGCAGCAACGGGGCGATGATCTCGGCGAGGCGGGCAAGGGTCCTGCGCTGGCTGTCGCGGGTCTCGAGCTTGAGGTGCCAGTGAATGAGCGTCCGCACCTCGACTGTGAGGTGTCGGTGCGCCATACGGTCGCGTCCGGGGCCGGGCGGGACCTTGTCGGTGATCAGGTCGACCATGCGCGCGAAGTAGCGCAGGCGCGGTTCGGAGCCAGAGGTGCTTGTGGTGACGTTGCCGCCGTCGTCCCGCAGGACCCAGAAGATGCAGTCGTAGTCGGCGACCACGGAGATCCCGGACGCGTACAGATAGGCGCTGGCCACGAACGGCTGGTCCTCGCCGGTGGACAGATCTGTCGGGAAGCGCAGCTCGTGCCGTTCCAGCAGCTCGCGGCGGAACAGCTTCATCGGGCTGAGAGTCCAGTACACGCGGGAGGTGAAGACGTCCGTCCTGGGCTGGTTCTGCCGGAACATGGAGGTGGGCGCGCCGCGTCCGCCGACACCGACCATCTTGCCGAGCACGACGTCTGTGCCGTTCTTCTCCGCCATGGTGACCATGCGCTCCAGGGCCTCCGGACCCAGATAGTCGTCGGCGTCCAGGAAGAAGACGAACTTCCCACGGGCCAGGTCGAGTCCGGCGTTGCGGGGCGCCGCGGGTCCGCCGGAGTTCGCCTGGTGGACGACGCGCAGCCACTGGGGATGAAGGGCGGCCAACCGATCGAGTTCGGCGCCGGTCCCGTCGGTCGAGCCGTCGTCGACGACGATGACTTCGAGTTGCTCCTGGCCGATGCTTTGCTCGGCGACCGAGGAAAGGGTGCGCGTCACATAGGGCATCGCGTTGTAGGCAGCGATAATCACCGAAACGGTGGGCGTGGCCATCGTCACGTTCTCCTGGCAAGACGGGGCACGCCTCGTTTTAGGCCGCATTTGAAACCGCGAAAGCGAAGGTCCAGGTGCGCGGGAGAAGGTGCCGACAGGGATATGAATATACCGTGAGTTGCCAGTGTGTACAACATGAATGCCCGGTGAAGTGCGGGCTTGGGGCGTGCTGCAGGTCACTGTTCTGTGGTCGATTTATTCATTCTTCTGGTGAAATGGATCTTCTGCTCATTTGATCTCGAATGGGTGGGCTTGTCGATGCCGGTACACCCCCCCCATGGCAACAAAGCATGAGTAAAGGGGGGGTTGACACTTGTTATAGATCCAATATTTAGTCGGCGCCTACAGCTTTCACAGGGTGGGCCGAGGGGGGTCCATCCGGGGGCGGGATCGAGGGGTGGGGTGTGCGTACGCGTACGCGGGCGGCTGGATTATTGGCGACGATAGCAAGCGCTTTCATGGTGGCAGCGGGGCTTGTGGCACTGGGGTCACCCCAGGCCGTGGCTGCCACATGCGCGGCGGGAACGTCGACGGACTTCAATGGCGACGGGCTCGTCGACACGGTCATCTCGGATCCAGAGGCCACCGTGAGCGGGGTCAAGGGCGCTGGCCTGGTGCGGGTGGTCCTCGCCGGCGGCAAGGGTGTGTCCGAGATCTCCCAGGCGACCAGCGGCATGAATGCCACACCCGAGGTCAGCGATCACTTCGGTTCGTCTCGTACTTCCTACGACGTTGACGGAGACGGGTGTTCGGACCTGGTGGTGGGTGTCCCGGATGAGGACATCGTCAAGGACGGGGTCAATCTCGTCGACGCCGGTGCGATCTACATCATCCACGGCACACCCACCGGCATCGGAAGTGGCTCCAAGATCGAGGGCTATTCCCAGGCGGGATTCGACTCCAGCACGACGACTGAGGCGTATGACTGGTTCGGTTTCGCGGTCAGAGCAGGCGAGACCTCGGACGGGAAGCCCTATCTCGTCGTCGGTGCTCCCGGTGAGAATGTCACCGGCGACGACGGCAAGACCTATTCAGACGCCGGCTGCGTCACCTACGTCCAGGGCACGACCAAGGTGACGGTGAGTGAGAGGACCGCGGGTGTGCCTGGGGTCGTCGAGGCGAACGACCGGTTCGGCTACTCCGTGGCCGGCACGAATCGATTCTTCGCAGTCGGCGGGCCCGGTGAAGCGATCGGGGACCAGGAGTTCGCCGGAGGCGTCACGGTCTTCAGTCACACCCTTGTGGATGGGCTTCCTACCCCGCTTGCTGGCATTGGACAAGGAACGACTGGCGACGCGATCCCTGGTGTGGCAGAAGCCGGCGATGCATTCGGCACGTCCATCTCCATGACGAACTACCGGCCCAGCAACCAGACGTACAACTCCGATGCGCTCCTGGCAGTCGGTACTCCCGGAGAAGACATTGACGGGGTCGTCGACGCCGGGAGCGTCACAGTTGTTCGGATCCAACCCTCTGGTGCCTATTCGCTGATCGCCGGGATTGATCCCGCGCCTGGCGACATAGAGGGGGAGCTCGCCGCAGGGGACTTCTTCGGCCAGCGCGTCACCATCGCCAACACCAACACCGCCGTTGTCACCAGTGCGGCCACCGTCCGACTTGCGGTCGGTATTCCGGGGCGGGACGCGGGCTCCGTGAAGGACGCGGGCGCTGTCCAGATCTTCCGGCCGCTGGACACCGCCATCGGCATGAACGACAAGATCCTGACCCGTGGCTCGAGTGTCCTGCCCGGCACCGTCACAACCCGCGACTACACCGGAATGGCTATGACCTCCGGAGGCAGCAGCCTCTACCTGGGTGTTCCGTACAGCAAGGAATCCGACACCTCCAAGGGTGCGCTGTACGTCGTCTCGTGGACGGATGTTGACGGGACGACCAGCGCCGGAGCCACCACCTACAAGCCCGGCTCGGGGGGCCTTCCTGACGAGGGCATTGCATTCGGAGCGGTGGGATGACCGGTGGTGCGGAGAGAAGGAAGCACAGCACGATGAAGCTCCGCAGGCACAGAAGATGGCCCTGCAGAGGGCGTACCGTAGCCATCGCCACAACTCTCGCAGCCCTGCTGACGACCGGGATGAGCGGCGCGCCCGCTCTCGACCGGACGGTCCGCGCCGGTGCCGGTGAGGTGGGCAAGGCGGACCAGGTCGGCGACAGCCCGGCGCTCACCCAGGACGCGGCGCAGACCAAGGCCGCCAAGTCGGGCGACCCCGTGGAGGTCTTGAGCTTGCGCGACGAGCGCAGCACGACGGTCGCCAACCCTGACGGCACCTTCACCGTCAAGCAGTACGTCCAGCCAGTCCGTACGCGCAAGAACGGCAAATGGGCGGCGATCGACACGACACTGGTCAAACGGAGCAACGGGTCGTACGCGCCCAGGGCCGCCCTCAGCGCGATGTCCTTCTCCGGCGGCGGTGACACGACGTTCGCCGAGATCGAGAAGGACGGGCGCTCGTTTGCCCTTGACTGGCTGCACGAGCTTCCCAAGCCGGAGATCGACGGCTCGACCGCCACATACAAGAACGTCCTGGACGGGGTCGACCTCAAGGTCACCGCCAGCGCCGAGGGCTTCTCGCACGTCTTGGTGGTCAAGAGCGCGAAGGCCGCGGCTAACCCTGAGCTGGCACAGCTCGAACTGCCCGTGGACTCCACCGCCGTCGAGCTGAATGATGCGGTGGGCGGCGGCCTGACCGTCACCGACAGCGGTTCCGGCGGCACCGTCTTCGAGGCGCCGCAGCCTCTGATGTGGGATTCCAGTCATGAGAACGGGGCGGACGACGGCGCCAAGTCGTCGCCCTCCCCGTCGGCAGAGGCGGCCGGGGACACCGAGACGGTTACCCCTCCCGACGGGGCTCAGGTCGCGGATGTTGCCGTAGGCCTTGCGCCGGACTCCATGACGCTCACCCCGGATGCCGGGCTGCTCACCGGCAAAGACACGGTTTTCCCGGTCTACATCGACCCCGTCATCAAGACCGCCAACCGCAGCAGCTGGGCCATGGTGTCCTCGCACTGGTCGTCCAACTCCTACTGGAAGTTCGATGACGACGAAGGCGTGGGCCGCTGCCCGTCCGACGTGTCCTTCCGCTGCGCCAGCAACGACGACGTCAAGAGGCAGTTCTTCGCGATCCCGACCGGGACGTTCGAGGGCAAGGACATCGTCGACGCCGAGTTCGCGGTGACGATGGTATTCACCTACAGCGACTCCGCGCGCGAGGCACAGCTGGCCCGGGTCAACAGCAGTGGCGCGAGCGCGATCAGCTCGTCGACGAACTGGTCCAACCAGCCGTCCTCGAAGGGCACCGTCGACTCCAAGTCGCCGACGAACCCGGCGGGTTCGTGCACGTCGACCAACCAGAACGTGCGGTTCGACGCCAAGAGCACGATCCAGAAGGCCGCCGACAGCGGCTGGGACACCACCACGTTCCGTCTCAAGGCGGCCAGTGAGTCCGACACCTCGTACTGGAAGCGCTTCTGCGGCAACGCGTACGTCTCCGTGACGTACAATCGGCCGCCACTGGAGCCGGACATGGACGAGCTGGAGATGGCGCCTGGCGGCTCGTGCGAGTACGGCAAGGCCACTGAGCACTACGTGACCGAAGCGCCGCACGTGACCGCTGTGGTCAAGGACTACGACCACAACGACGTCAAGGGCAACAGTGAGACGTTGCAGGCGAAGTTCAAGGTCTGGTGGACGAACAGCTCCGGCGCCGAGGTCGTCCACTACGCGACGACGGGCAAGCAGAGCACCACCGGCAAGGGCAGCACCGGCCAGGCCGTGTTCAAGTACACCATCGGCAGCGACCTCACCGGCGACGGCGAGGCGGGCTTCAGTATCCCGCAGAACACCACCATCGCCTGGGCGGTCCAGGGGTACGACCAGACTGCGTGGGGTCCCTGGTCCACCGACGGCGACCAGACCCGCTGCGAGTTCATCTACGACACCAGCAAGCCCAAGTCGGCTGTGATCACCTCGTCCCGGTACCCGGACGACGATGCCTGGCACGCGGGCACCGGTGACTATGGCGCGTTCACCATGGACTCGCCGTCCACCGACGTGACGAAGTACAAGTACTACTTCACAGGCCCGCACGCCGTGAACACGCCCGTGACGGTGAACGCCGAGTCCACCGGTGGCCCGGCGACCATCCGTTGGATGCCACCGAGCGAAGGCCCGTACTTCTTGCACGTCACCGCGATCGACGGAGCGGGCAACCCGCAGACGACTCCGACCACCCACACCTTCCTGGTCAGCGACGGTCGTGCTCCGGTCGCGGGCTGGACGCTCGGCGACGCAAAGGGCGCCTCATCAGCGGCCGGCAGCAACGGCGCGCCCAATGCGGCCGTAGGCTCGGGTGTGACCTTCGGTGTCCAGGGGCCGCTCGGCTCCACCGACACGGCGGCCTCGTTCGACGGCACCGCGAGCGCCTACCTGGATTCCGGCAAGTCCGCGGTCGACACCGGTTCTACATTCTCGATCAGTGCCTGGGTGATGCTCCCCTCACTCCCCGCTGAGAATATGACCGTCGTCAGCCAGGACGGCACGGCTCAGCCGGGCTTCGAACTTGGCTACGACGCGGTCAGCGCGTCGTGGACCTTCCGCATCCCCGTCTCCGACATGGACTCGCTCGGCACCTGGAAAGTCTCGGGCGCGGCGGCAGTCCCCGGCAGTTGGACCCACCTCATCGGGGTGTACGACGCCGAACTCGCAACGATGATGCTGTACGTCAATGGAGTGCTCGTCGCCGATGATGTCCAGGCGCGGCACTCCACGTGGAGCGCCACCGGTGGCGTCCAGATCGGCCGCAAGCTTTCCCTGAATGGCTACACCACTTTCCTCAAGGGCAGCGTCGCCGACGTCAAGCTCCACGACCGGGTAATCCCTGTGACCGAGGGGCAGGAGCTGGGAGGCATCCAGCCCCACCAGCTCGCCTACTGGCAGCTGGACGCGGCGACGTCCGGTGTCTCGCCGGAGACGGGCGGCGACACCGGGCTGACGCTGGGCGGCGGTGCCTCCATCTACCTGCCCGACGACTCCTGCGACCCCGAGCTCGACCCGGACTGTGTGCCCCCGGCCGAGCCCCTGTGGGGTGACGGACACCTGGCGCTGAACGGCACAAGCGCCTATGCGACCAGGGCGGCGGGTCTGCTCTCCGCCGAGGACAGCTTCACGTTGACCGCCCGCGCCCGGCTCGCCGCGGTGAACCCGAGCGGCAACGAGACGGTTCTCTCACTGTCCGGCACGAATAACAGCGCGATCACCGTGAAGTACCTGGCGGCCAGCAACCGTTGGCAGCTGGGAGTGACGGGAGCCGATACGTCGGCCCCGGTCACCACCACCGTCCTCGACAACGGCGACCTGCCCAGCTTGGAAGGCGATGGCGACCATCTCGCCCTCGTCTACAACGCGGTCTTCGGCGATGTGCTCCTGTACGTCAATGGCGTCGCGGTGGCCGAGGCGCCCTGGGACAACACCTGGGACTTCAGCAAGACGGGGCTCCAGGTCGGCCGGACACTGACCGGTTCGACCGCGAGCGAGTACTTCTCCGGCGCGATCGACGAAGTGCGCATGTACCAGGGGCCGCTGGACGCCTCGCTGGTGACGTTGGTCGCGGTGATGCCCGCGGGTGCCAGCATCGACGAGACCTCCGCATAACCCAAGGACGCGCGGGCGGGCGGCACCCAGGCCGCTCACCCGCGCGTCCCGCTGTTGCCTGCCGCTGGCACTGAGCGTGTCCGTCCACTCACTGACGTCCGCATCCCCCGATTCCGATGGAGATGTCATGCCCCTGCCTATTTGGTTCCGGTCTGCCAGACCGGGCCGGCGCCGCGGCCGACGCCGCGCCGCGCTGGTCCTCGGTCTGGCGCTGTCCATAGGTCTGCTCCCGCAGTACACCCCTACGGATGCCGTGGCCGACACCGGCCAGACCAAGCCGAAGACCCAGACCGATCTCGACGCCCCGGTCCGCGGGAAGAATGCCAAGGCCAAGACGTACAACAAGGCCAACGCCGCGAAGAAGGCCGCGGTCAAGCAAGCCGACAAGGTCCACTGGCCCAAGGCGGGCAGCGCCGAGATCGACCTCTCAGGCAAGGCGGCCAAGGCCGCGGACCTGCCCCTGACGGCCAAGGCTGCTGGTGGAGACAAGAGCGCGGAGTCTGTACGTGTCGAGGTGCTGGGCCGTAAGGCAGCCCAGGCCGCCGGTGTGGACGGGGTCCTGTTCACCGTGGCCCGCACAGACGGCGAGAGCGTCCAGGGTGACGCGCAAGTCACCCTGGACTACTCGGACTTCGCGGACGCCTACGGCGGTGGCTACGGCTCCCGGCTGCGGCTCGTGCAGTACCCGGAGTGTGTGCTGACCACGCCGGAGAAGAAGAGCTGCTCGACGCCGACCAATCTGAAGAGCAGCAACAACGCGGCGAAGCAGACGCTGACGGCGAAGGTTGCCGCAGCCCGTGACACCACGGGCGCCACGACCCAGATGATGACCGAGGCGGCCAACGCGACCTCGGCGACGGTGCTGGCGGCCACCGCGAGCAGCGGCGGCGGACAGGGCGACTACAAGGCGACGAGCCTGGCTCCGTCCTCGGAGTGGGGTGTCGACACCAGCTCGGGCGCGTTCACCTGGTCGTACCCCCTGACTACGCCGCCGGTACCGGGCGGGTTGCAGCCCCCGGTCGGCCTCAGCTACAACTCCCAGTCAATCGACGGCCAGACCGCGGCCACGAACAATCAGGGCTCGTGGGTCGGCCAGGGCTTCTCCTACGATCCCGGCTACATCGAGCGCAGCTACAAGAGCTGCGCCGACGACGGTCAGGCCTCCAATCTCGGCGACCAGTGCTGGGCGTTCGACAACGCGACGCTCTCGCTCACAGGAGGCACCTCCGGTGAGATCGTCAAGGACGACACCACGGGCGAGTGGCGGATCAGCAATGACGACAACTCCAAGGTCGAGCACCTGACCGACGCCACCAACGGCGACAACAACGGCGAATACTGGAAGATCACGACCGGCGACGGTACCCAGTACTTCTTCGGTCTGAACCGGCTGCCCGGCTACGCCAGCGGCAACGAGGAGACCGACTCCACCTGGACCGTCCCCGTCTACGGCGACGACTCGGGCGAGCCCTGCTACAACGCCACCTTCGCCAACGCGTACTGCACACAGGCCTGGCGCTGGAACCTCGACCACGTCATCGACCCGCACGGCAACGTCATGTCGTACTTCTACGGCAAGGAGACGAACTACTACACGCAGGGCCTCAAGACCACCGAGAACGGCAAGTCCTACGTCCGCGGCGGTTACCTGAAGCGTATCGACTACGGCCAGCGCGTGGGCAAGGCGTACTCCACCAAGCCGGCCGCCCAGGTCGCCTTCACCACTGCCGAGCGTTGCATCGGGTCCTTGACCGACTGCTCGGTCGACGCGCTCAAGGACTCCACGGCCGCCGACTGGCCGGACATTCCCTGGGACCAGAACTGCAAGGCCGACACCAAGTGTGCCGGTCAGAACTCGCCGACCTTCTGGACCCGCAAGAAGCTCACCAAGATCACGACGCAGATCCGGACCGGCGACTCCATATACACCCCGGTCGACGAGTGGAGCGTCTCCCACATCTTCACCGACAACGGAGACGCCTCGAAGTCGCTGTGGCTGAACAACATCACCCACACCGGCAAGGTGGGCACCGACGCCTCCGTGCCGTCCGTCGAGCTCTACGGCAAGCAGCTCGCCAACCGAGTCGACGTGAGCGGCGACAACCTGCAGCCCTTCTACCGCTTCCGGCTCTCCGCAGTGGTGAGCGAGTCGGGCGGCAAGCTGAGCGTCAACTACGCCGACACGCAGTGCACGCCGAGCAGCCTGCCGACCGAAGACTCCTCGGCCAAGCGCTGTTTCCCGGTGAAGTGGACCCCTCCGGGCGTCACCGACCCGATCGTGGACTGGTTCCACAAGTACGTCGTCGCGTCGGTCGTCGAGCAGGACCTGACCGGCGGCAACCCGGATCAGGTCACCTCGTACACGTACCTGGGTGACGCGGGCTGGCGCAAGGCCAAGGCCGATGGCATCACCAAGGACGAGTACCGCACGTGGGGCGACTGGCGCGGCTACGGCAAGGTCCGCGTCGAGACCTCCGACGGCACCAACTCCGCCTCCAACACCAAGACCGAGCACACCTTCTTCCGTGGCCTCGACGGCGACGTCGACAAGACTGGAGCCACCCGCCCCGCGACGGTGACCGACACCAACGGCGTGTCGTACACGGACTCGGACTGGAAGGCCGGCTTCGAGCTGGAGACGGTCACCTATAACGGTGACAAGATCACCGAGAAGGCCGTCACCGAGCCGTGGTCCGCGGTCACCGCGACCGACACCCACGACTGGGGCACGCGCAAAGCCCGTTACGTGGAGAAGGGGACCACCAACTCCTACACGGCACTCACCACGGGCGACTGGCGCAACACCCGCTCCACCAACGTGTACGACGACACGACCGGCCGTATCACCCAGGTCGACGACGACGGCGAGGTCGGCGTCGCCGACAACCAGTGCACACGTACCGAGTATGCAGACAACGCGAGCGCCCACCTGTACGCGTACGTCTCGCGCACGGAAACGGTCGCCGTGGACTGCGCCACGACACCCAACCGCGCCACCCAGGTCATCTCCGACGACCTGACCCTGTACGACGGTTCGACCACTCTGGGGGCGGCTCCGACCAAGGGTGACCCGACCCTCACCAAGCGCCTGACGGCCCACGACGGCAAGGTGGCCACGTACCAGACGTCCGCCGATACGACGTACGACCCCTACGGGCGCCCGCTCTCGGTCAAGGACGCGGAAACCCACACCACGACGACCGTCTACGCGGACAACGCCTACGGCCTGGCCACGAAGTCCACGGTCACCAACACCTTGGGCTGGACGACCTCGACCGAGTACGCCACCCAGTGGGGCCTGCCGAGCGCCAAGGTCGACGAGAACGGCAAGCGCACGGAGCTGGCCTACGACGGCCTGGGTCGCCTGACCTCCGTCTGGCTCTCCGACCGCATCGGTCTGACCCCGTCGATCAAGTATGACTATCTGATCCGCGGCGATTCCGGCCCGACCGCGGTCCACACCCAGAAGATCGAGAACGACGGCACCTCGTACGGCAGTGAGTGGACCCTCTACGACGGCCTGCTCCGCCCGCGCCAGCAGCAGACCGAGGGCGACGGCGGCGGCCGCATGGTCGCCGACACCATCTACGACGGCTCCAACCGCGTCGCCAAGGTCAACGACACCTACTACACCTCCGGAGCCCCGTCCTCCACGCTCTTCCAGCCCCTCAACTCGGACGTGGACGCGCAGACGGTCACCGAGTACGACGGCGCGAGCCGCGCCACGGCATCGATCTTCAAGGTCGCGGGCACGGAGAAGTACCGCACCACGTACACGTACGGTGGCGACCGGATCACGGCGAACCCGCCGGCAGGGCAGTCGGCCACCACGGTCGTGTCCGACGCGCGGGGGCAGGCGACGACGCGAATCGAGTACCCCACCGGGGGCGCGGCGGTCACCACGTCGTACGGCTACACGCCCTCGGGCCAGCTGTCGAAGGTGACGGACGACGCCGGGAACGTCTGGTCGTACGAGTACGACCAGCTGGGGCGGAAGAAGACGGCCGTCGACCCCGACACCGGTACCTCCACGCTCACCTACGACGCGATGGACCGTCCGACATCGGTCACGCTCAACGGCACCAAGACGTCGACGAAGTACGACGAACTGGGCCGGGAGATCTCGACCTGGCAGGGCGAGGCTGACACCGGCACCAAGCTGTCGGTGACGAAGTACGACACGATCTTCAAGGGGGAGCTGTACGGCAAGTACACGTACAAGGACGGCGCGGTCTACTCGTCGGTGATCTACCCGGTCCTCGACGCGGACAACGACTACAAGCCGACCTCGACGAAGTTCACCCTGTCGAAGACGGCCGAGCCGCAGCTGGGCGGCACGTACGAGTACACGGCCCAGTACAACGACGACAGTTCGGTGCAGGGTCAGGGGCTGCCTGCGGCAGGTGACTTGCCGGCTGAGGCGATCAAGTACGGCTACGACGACCTGCAGCGCCTGTCGGGCCTCACCACCTCGCTCGGCGGCCTCAGTTACGTCACGGACGTGACCTACTCGCCCACATCCAACCTGGAGCAGCTCGAGCTGTACACGGGCGCCAGCGGCGACAAGAAGACCTGGCTGTCGTACAACTACGAGGCAGGCACCGACCGGCTCAAGAACTCCAACGTCAGGGTCGAGGGCGGAGCGAGCGCGGCGTACGACGCGGACTACACGTACGACTCCAGCGGCAACATCCTCTCCATCGCCGACACCCCGAGCGCCGGCACGAGTGATGTGCAGTGCTTCACCTACGACGGGTTGAGCCGCCTGACGGACGCGTGGACCTCGTCCACGACGCCCGGCGGTGCCTCGGGAACCGGCAGCACGGAAGCGGCCTGTTCCTCGGGCGCGTCGGCCTCGACGGTCGGCGGAGTCTCCCCTTACTGGACGGAGTACGGCTACGACTCGATCGGCAATCGCAAGAGCGAGGTGCGCCACGGCCTGAACGGCGCAGGCACCTCGACCCGCGACTACACCTACGCCAAGGGCTCCGGCCCGAACGGCACGGACTCCGGTCCACACACCGTCTCGTCGGTCGTCGAGAAGACGGCGGCCACCAGCACCACGCCGCAGGTCACGTCCCAGGGCACCTACACCTACGACATCTCGGGCAACACCCACACGCGGGTCCTGTCCGGTGACACGCAGACCCTGGACTGGGACAAGCAGAACGAGCTGACCCAGGTCACGAATGCCGACGGGAAGGTGACGTCGTACAAGTACGACGCTTCGGGTGAGCGCATCCTGCGGGACACCCCCACCGAGAAGACCGTCTACCTGCCCGGCACGGAACTCCACCTGGACAAGGCCACGTCCAAGGTGACCGCGACCCGCTACTACACCTTCGGTCCGACCACGGTGGCGATGCGGGACGCGAGCGGGGTGCACTTCCTCGGCGCGGATCACCAGGGCACGGCGGAACTCTCCATCGACGCCAAGACGGGCGCGACCTCACGCCGACGCACGGATCCGTTCGGCAACACCCGCGACCAGTCGTCGTCCTCCGGCGCGTCATGGGTCAACGACAAGGGTTTCGTGGGCGGCACCATCCAGGCGTCCACGGGCCTCGTCACACTCGGGGCACGCGAGTACGACGCCGACACCGGCCGCTTCATCTCGGCCGACCCGATCATCGACTACGGCGACCCGCAGCAGATCAACGGCTACGCCTACGCCAACAACAGCCCGGTGACTCGTAGTGACCCCTCGGGGCTCGAAAGCTGCGGCCCGTCCAACTACAGCTGCACCAAGGACACCATCGACACCATCAACAAGGCCGGCAAGGGTGGCGGAGGCACAGGCGGCGACGGTTCCGGTTCCGGAGGCAATGGCGGCGGCAGTGTCGACACGCCTGCCAAGGCAAAGGCAGAACAGGCCCGCGCCAAGGAGGACGCCGCCAAGCAGCGCGCGATCGACATCGCCAAGGAACTCGCCAAGATCATCGCCGACGAACTCGGCATCACCGACGCCCTTGACTGCTTCACCACGGGCAATCTCGGCTCGTGCGGCAACACTGCGCTCAACGTGGTGAGCTCGCTCATCAGTGGTGGCCCTATCGGCCGACTGGTGGCGAAGTACGGGTGGCGGGTCGACAAGGCCTATGCCGTGGGCAAGCGGATCGTTGGCTTGGGCGAGAAGCTCTGGGACGACTTCCAGGGGTGGCGCAGGGCCAAGAAGGTCGCGAAGGAAGCCACGAAGGCAGCCGAGGAGTGCAATAGCTTCACGCCCGACACCAGGGTGCAGATGGCCGATGGCACCACAAAGGCGATCAAGGACGTCGACATCGGCGACAAGATCTTGGCCACGGATCCCGAGACCGGTGAGACGAGGGTCGAGACGGTCACGGCCGAGATCAAGGGCACCGGCCTCAAGCACCTAGTCAAGATCAGCCTTGACGTAGACGGCGAAACAGGCAATAAGACGTCCACGGTCACCGCGACCGATGGTCACCCTTTCTGGGTACCGGAGCTCGGCAGATGGATTGATGCTGCCGACCTGGAGCCGGGGGAGTCGCTGCGCCTCACCGCCGGAACCCGAGTCCAGATCACCGCGGTCAAGCGGTGGACGGTGCAGCGGGCGACGGTGCACAACCTCACTGTTGCCAACCTGCACACGTACTACGTGCTGGCGGGCTCGGCTCCCGTCCTTGTCCACAACGCGAGTTGCTCGGTTCCGATTTCAAAGGGGCGCTGGGATCACATCTGGGACCGCCACGTCAACAGGAACGATCCCAAGTGGGCACACAAGAGCAAGTTCAACACCACCAGCAAAGCCAAGATTCAGAAGATGATCAACAGGGCCCTGGGGGATGACACGACCGATGGGGCGTATACCTATCGTTTCCCGACCGCGATCGGAAAGACTGCGGCAGGGGAGGACCAGTTCAATATTCGGGTCGTTGTGCGCGACCATAAGGTGATCAGTGCCTTCCCGTCCGACTGAGGTGATTCTGTCGGCGATTCGGCTCTGATTTTGGCGGACTGATGGGGGCAGGGTACCTCGGGAGGGTTGCCCTGCCCCTATATCGACGCCCATACCTTAAGATGCAAGCATGGGCGTTGATGTCATTCTTATGCAGATAAACCAAAAAGGGACGAGTCCGAAAAGGCGTCAAATGGCGGTCGTTGAAATTGTTCCGGACGGCGCGGATTCCTTCTCTCGGATGTGCGCGGAAAGCGATACCCCGATGTTGCAAAGGGTAGACCCCTATGGGTCGCTGGTCCTGACAGCGCAGCAGATGGAGCAGTTCGTGCAAGAGGTCGACCTGCTTCGGGGGCGGACGGAATCCACGTCGAACATTGCTCAGTTGGATCGGATCAAGACCCTCGCGGAGAGGTGCATGGGTGATTCGTTGCTGGAGTTGCATCTGGAGGGTGACTGACTGCGGTCGTGCGCGCGCCCCGAGATCTTGCGGACTGCGTGGGCTGCCCTGGCCCGAGATGTCGGAGGTGCCGGTCGGATCGATGGCGGTCGAGCCGAGGTAGCTATTGACGATGCGAAGAGCAGCCCATCGGTGGGAGTACTGGTGGGGTTGTTTCGCCTTCAGGCGGGATGGGTTCCGTCCGTCTTACGGTCGCAGGGTGGCTATCAGGGCACCGAGTTGGTCCGGGCCAGTGGTGAGGATGGTCTCTGGTTCGTCGCTTTCGCGGAGGAGGATGGTTCCGGTGGGGGTGGTGGCGAGGTAGACGCAGGAGGAGGCTTCCTCGCTGTACGTGGACTTCTGCCAGTTCAGTTCAGTCACGGTCATCCTTCACGTTGCGTGGGCGATGCGGTCGATGAGGTCGCGGGAGTCATCCGCTTCAAGGGTGGCCTTCTCCATGCGGTCAAGCACCAGTCGGTACTTAGTCAACTGCGCTGAAGTGTCGATGAGTTCGCTTCCGTAGGCGGCGTCGAGCTGAGCCGTGTCGAGTGCGGGTACGGGTCCGTAGGCGTAGTCGAGCCCATGGCCGACGGTGGGGAATGCGGTCCCGTCGAAGGGGATGACCCGGACGGTGATGTGGGGCTGTTCGCTCACCTTGACGATGTGCTTCAACTGCGCCCGGGCCACCTCGGTTCCACCGAACTGCATACGCAGCGCGGCCTCGTGGATGATCGCGGTGTACGGCGATGGCTGCTCGCGGTAGAGGATGGCCTGGCGCTTGATCCGGTGGGAGATGCGGTACTCGATCTGGTGCGGACGCAGGGTGGGGACCACCTGGCGGAAGAGCGTACGGGCGTGTTCCGGGGTCTGGAGCAGTCCGGGGATGTTGATGACCTGGGCCACGCGCAGGGCGGTGGCGTGGTGCTCCATCTCCGCGAGGTCCAGGAAGCGAGGTGGAAGGGTGTCCCGGTACTCCTCCCACCAGCCGCGTTCGCGGTGGGCCGCCATGGCGACGAGGGCGTCGACTAGGGGCTCATCGGTGCAGTCGTAGTTGTGGGCGAGGGTTCGGATGCGCTGCTCGCTGAGTCCGAAGCGGCCCGTCTCGATGTTGCTGATCCGTGCCTGGTTGGCGCTGATCATCTCGCCGGCTTCGCGGGCGGTGAGTCCCGCGCGTTCACGCAGCTTGCGGAGCTCAACTCCCAGCCGGAGCTGGCGTGCCGTTGGGGTCTGCCGTGGCGGCATGTGCTTCCGCTCCTTGTCGTGGGCCGTGCGCGGTCACTCACACGAGTGGAACGTCGGATGCATCCGCAGATTCTGTAGCAACCATTCTACGGACGTCGATACGGTGAGTCTCAAGCCGCTCAACTGACCCGGCTGGCAAGCCGGAAGCGCACTGCGCTGCACTCGACACCCACGTGTGCACGCGGCATGCCACCGCCCGGCCCCGGATCCGTCGAGCGAACTCAAATCCCCCCACTGCAGGAGGCGTTCATGGTCACCGTATCCCCGCAGAAGTCCGGTCCGTCCGCATCTTGGGCCTACGTCCTCCAGTTGCCGCACGATCCGCTCGCGCCGCACATCGCCCGCGGCACCCTCAGAGCAGTACTCGCCGGACACGGCATGACCCAATTCACCGACACCGCAGAACTCCTGACCTCGGAACTCGTGACGAACGCCTACCAGCATTCCACTGGCCCCGCCACCCTCCGCCTCCGCGCCCTCGGCGACACCCGCCTCCGCGTGAGCGTCTGGGACGCCAACCCCCACATTCCGCCCCCCTTCGACGAGCACCCCACCCCACTCCATCCCGTCCCCGCCACGGCTGGCGGCGGACGCGGACTGTTCCTCGTATGTCATTACGCGGATGCGTGGGGTGGCTACCCGCTCGGCGGCGACCTCTTTGGGCGGGGTGGAAAGCTGCTGTGGTGCGAGCTGGGACCGTGGGCCGATGGCCAGGCGGCCGCGGCGTGAGGGTCCACGGTTGCGAGCGGCGCAATCCGCGCGGCGCTACCGTGGAGGCAGCGACACGCCCTGTAATCGGTGGAGGACCGCGGTGACCATCATGAGCGAGCGTCCGGCGGCCATAGACGCTCCTTCGGCCGGAGCCTTTGGGGACATGCTTCGGACCGTCGAGGAGCTGGACACGCCTGAGGGTTACAAGGCCGAACTCATCCGGGGGAAGATCGTCGTGTCGCCGTGGTCGAAGCTGCGTTATCTGCGTCCCATGCGGAGGCTTCGCAGCCAGGTGGAGGCTCATGCGCCTGAAGGGCATGTCGCGGAGACCTCACCATTCCTCTTCGTGTTTCCGCCTGCTGAGCGAGGCTTCGGGCCCGACCTCTTTGTCGCCGACGAAACCGCCTTCGAAGCCGAAGGCCGGCACGCCGACGGCGCTGCCCTCTCCCTAGTCGCCGAGCTGACCTCCGCGTCCACCAAGGACGCCGACTGGCTCGACAAGCTGGACACGTACGGGCGCGTCGTCCCCGTGTATCTGGTGCTGGACATGCAGGTGGGGGAGATCACCGCGTTCTGGGACCCCTCCTCGAAGGGCTATCGGTCGCGGACCACGGTCACCTTCGGTACGCCCTTGCATGTTCCCCCGCCCTTCGACTTCGACCTCGACACCTCGGAGTTCGTGGGTGGCGCGGACGTGGAGAGCTGACCAACCTGGTCGGCCCCGGATTGGGTCCGGCTGCTTGAACAACGCCCTGATCAGGGCGTTCCCTGCCAGTGACCACTGGCGCGGTGTGTGCAGTCGGTGAAAGCGAGTTACCAACGGGTACCCAAAGCCCGCGCTCCGTCATACGCTGCGCCTCATGACGGACTCGCAGGCCTCGGAAATCACCGGCACGGTCAAGTCGGAAAAGACCGGCACCAACCCCCTCGCCCCCGCACCCGTGGGCGCCCGCACCGCCGCCGACGTGGTCACGCCCGAGCTGGTCGCGCAGCTCACCAGGGGTGTCGTCGGCTCCGGACGGACCGCCAACCACACCCCGTTCACCGGCGAGAAGCTGGCCGACCTGCCCGAGTCCACCCCCGAGGACGTACAGGAGGCCTTCGAGCGGGCCCGTAAGGCGCAGGTCGCCTGGGGTGCCGCGCCCGTACGGCAGCGCGCCGCCGTCCTGCTCCGCTTCCACGACCTGGTGCTCGCCCGCCAGGCCGAGGTGCTCGACCTCATCCAGCTGGAGACCGGCAAGGCCCGGCTGCACGCGCACGAAGAGGTACAGGCCGTCGTCGTGGCCGCCCGCCACTACGGCAGGAAGGCTCCCGCCTACCTCAGCCCCAAGCGGCACGCCGGGGCCATGCCCACCCTCACCAAGGTCACCGAACTGCGCCACCCGCGCGGTGTCGTGGGCCAGATCGCGCCCTGGAACTACCCCCTCGAACTCTCCGTCGGCGACGCGCTCCCGGCCTTCGTCGCGGGCAACGCGGTGGTGATGAAGCCGGACACCGAGACCTGCCTCACCGCCCTGTGGGCGCGCGACCTGCTCGTCGAGGCCGGGTTGCCCGCCGAGGTCTTCCAGGTCGTCATCGGGGACGGTCCGGTCGTCGGTCCCGAGGTCGTCAAGCACGCCGACTACGTCTCCTTCACCGGGTCCACCCGGACCGGCCGCGAGGTCGCCCAGGGCGCCGCTGCCCGGCTCGTCGGCGTCTCCCTCGAGCTCGGCGGCAAGAACGCGATGGTGGTCCTGGAGGACGCCGACATCGACAAGGCCGCCGCGGGCGCCGTTCGCGCCTGCTTCTCCTCCGCCGGGCAGCTCTGCATCTCCATCGAGCGGTTGTACGTCCACGAGTCCGTCGCCGACGCGTTCGCGGAGCGCTTCGCCGCCCGGACCAGGGCCATGCGGCTCGGCACCTCCCTCGCCTACGGCGCCGACATGGGCTCGCTGGTGGGGGAGCGGCAGCTGGAGACCGTGACCCGGCACGTGGAGGAGGCGGTCGCGAAGGGCGCGAAGATCGTCGCCGGCGGCGTCGCCCGCCCCGACATCGGCCCCTACTTCTACGAGCCCACCATCCTCGACGGCGTGGAAGCCCCCATGGCCGTCTGCAACGAGGAGACCTTCGGGCCCGTCGTCTCCCTCTACCGCTTCAAGACGGACGACGAGGTCGTCGAACTCGCCAACTCCACGTCGTACGGCCTCAACTCCTCCGTCTGGACGAAGGACGGGCGGCGCGGACGCGCGGTCGCGGCGCGGCTGCGTACCGGCACGGTCAACGTCAACGAGGGATACGCGCCCGCCTACGGCAGTGTCCAGTCGCCGATGGGCGGCATGAAGGACTCCGGCCTCGGCCGCCGGCACGGCTCCGAGGGCATCCTCAAGTACACCGAGGCACAGACCGTCGCCCAGCAGCGGCTGCTGCCGATGGCGCCCTCGCTCGGCATGGACGACGAGAAGTACGCGCAGTTCATGAGCCGCAGCCTGAGGGTGATGAAGGCGCTCCGGCTGCGCTAGCGCCCCGCAAGGGGCGCGGGGAACTGCGCGAGCAACCACGGACGACCCGCAGCGAGGAGAACACGTGTCGCAGGAGAACTCTGCCCGACCGCCGGTAGGCGACCCGTACGACTACGACGTCATCGTCGTCGGCTCCGGCTTCGGTGGCTCGGTCACGGCCCTCAGGCTCACCGAAAAGGGCTACCGCGTAGGCGTACTGGAAGCGGGCCGTCGCTTCACCCGTGACGCGCTGCCCAAGAACTCCTGGGACATCAAGAACTACCTGTGGGCTCCGGCGCTCGGCATGTACGGCATCCAGCGCATCCATCTGCTGGGCAACGTCATGGTGCTGGCGGGCGCCGGGGTCGGCGGCGGCTCCCTGAACTACGCCAACACCCTCTACGTACCGCCGAAGGCCTTCTTCGAGGACCCGCAGTGGAAGGACATCACCGACTGGCAGGCGGAGCTGAAGCCGTACTACGACCAGGCCCGCCGGATGCTCGGCGTGCGGCTCAACCCGACGATGACCCCCTCCGACGTCCATCTCAAGGCGGCGGCGCAGCGGATGGGCGTCGGCGACAGCTTCCACATGGCGCCGGTCGGCGTCTTCTTCGGTGACGGGCAGGACGCGGACGGCACGGCCAAGGCCGGGCCCGGCGGTGAGGTGGAGGACCCCTACTTCGGGGGCGCCGGACCCGCCCGCAAGGCGTGCACCGAGTGCGGCGAGTGCATGACCGGCTGCCGGCACGGCGCGAAGAACACCCTCAACGAGAACTACCTGTACCTGGCGGAGAAGGCGGGCGCGGTCGTGCACCCGATGACCACCGTCGTGTCCGTCACCGACGACTCGCAGGGCGGATACGCCGTCGCCACCCTGCCCACGGACGGGAAACGCAAGGGCGAAGGGCGCACGCTCAAGGCGCGCAGGGTCGTCATCGCCGCGGGCACGTACGGCACGCAGACACTGCTGCACCGGATGAAGGCGGGCGGCCAACTGCCGTTCCTCTCCCCGAGGCTGGGCGAGCTGACCCGCACCAACTCGGAGGCGCTGGTGGGCGCGCAGACCGACGACCGCCGCTACCGCAAGGCACACGGCACGCCCAGGGCCGACTTCACCCAGGGTGTCGCCATCACGTCGTCGATCCACCCGGACGCGAACACCCACATCGAGCCCGTCCGCTACGGCAAGGGCTCGAACGCCATGGGCGGCCTGTCCATCCTCCAGGTCCCGTACGCGGAGGGTTCGTCGAGGGTGGCGGGATGGCTGGCGAACGCGGCGAAGCACCCGCTGCTCGTGCTCCGCTCGCTCTCCAACCGCCGCTGGTCCGAGCGGACCATCATCGGTCTGGTGATGCAGTCGCTGGACAACTCCCTGACGACCTACCTGAAGCCGAAGGGCGCGGGCAAGGGCCTGCTGACGGCCCGGCAGGGGCACGGCGCGCCCAACCCCAAGCAGATCAGGGCGGCGTCCGAGGCCGCGTCCGCCGTCGCCGCGGAGATCAACGGGTTCGCGGGCAGCAATGTGGGCGAGCTGATGGGAACGCCGCTGACCGCGCACTTCCTGGGCGGCTGCCCGATCGGCGACTCCCGGGAGACCGGCGTGATCGACCCGTACCACCGGCTGTACGGCCACCCGGGCATCTCCGTCGTCGACGGCGCCGCGGTCTCCGCCAACCTCGGGGTGAACCCGTCGCTCACCATCACCGCCCAGGCCGAACGCGCGATGTCGTACTGGCCCAACAAGGGCGAGGCGGACCCGCGTCCGGCGCCGGGAGCGGCGTACGAGCGTCTGAAGCCGGTCGCGCCCCGTGACCCGGCGGTGCCCGCGGACGCCTTCGGCGCGCTGCGGCTGCCGTTCCTGGGAATGCCGACGGTGCCCCCGAAACCGTAAGCAGTGCAGCCGTAAGCAGTGCAGCCGTAAGCAGTACAGCCGTAGGCAGTGCAGCCGTAAGCAGTACCCACATGCAGACGGCTCATGGGAACGCGAAAAAGGACCTGTGCCCCCCTCCGAGCCCAGGTCCTTCTTCTCTTACGAGGCGTGCTGCCTACGTGGGTGTGCCGCTCACCGCTTACGCGGTCGCGTCACCCGTCTTGCGACGACGCACCACGAACACCGCACCGGCACCGGCGACGACGGCGAGGCCACCGGCGAGCGCGATCATCGGCAGGGCGGAGCTGGAGCCGGTCTCGGCGAGGCTGCCGTTGACCTCAGGGGTGTTGCCCTTGTCGGCCGGCTTGTCCGAGACCGGAACCTTGCCGCCTTCCTGCGGCTTGGTGCCATCGGTGTCGGTACCCGAGGAGACGATCTGGAACTTGTACGCGACCTCGCCGTAGCCGGTGCACTGGCCGTCCGTGTCGCCGTAGATGCTGGCGCCGAGCGAGAAGCCGGCGCCGACCGGGGCGCTGGACTTCACGTTGATACGGAGCGGGATGTCGACCTCGTAGTCGGGCTTCAGCTCGTCGGTGTAGCCGACGAACCCGACCGCGTAACCCTCGGAGTCGACGTCCTCCCAGGCCTTGGTGTCCTCGTTGTAGGCCTGGAGCTGGACCTTCTTGCTCTGGAAGAGGTCGTCGCCCGCCTTGTCGGAGGACGCGCCGGCGAAGAAGCCGAGCTCGTTCAGGGTGGACTTGGAGTTGTTGAGCACGTTCAGGGAGAACTTGTGCCAGCCACTGCCCGCCGCGATCTTGCCGGGCAGGCCGGAGATGGAGACGTCGACCTTGGAGTCCTGGCACTCGGACGGCTCGGGCTCCGGCGTGTCGGACGGCTCGGGCGACGTCGACGTGCTCGGCGCGGGAGTCGCGGAGGTCGAGGTGGTGGCGGTGGCGGAGGCGCTCGACGTCGGAGCCGTCTCGGTCGCCGACGCGGACGGGGTCTCGGAGGGCGCGGGAGTGGTCTCGGTCGGGGTCGCCGACGCGGACTCGCTCGCGGACTCGGACACCGTCGCGGTGGGGGAGGGGCTCTCTTCCGCGAACGCGGCCGGCGCCGAAAGCAGCGCCAGAGGGGCTATTGCTGCCGTTGCGGCCGCCAGGGCCATGGCACGGCGAAGCTTCATGAAGACCTCGGAAAGTCCGGTACCGCGTCGTCACGGTACGCGTATGGGATGAGGCCTCCGCGTGTGGGGCGCGGGTGTGGCCGTTGGTTCTGCAGGTGTGACCCGCGAAACCTGGGAACGGTTGTGCCTTCACTCACAGAATTCTTATGTGGGCTGTGTCACACGCGGATCTGCACGGATCTGCCTTGTGTACAGCCTTTCGATCCACTTAGAACTGATCCTCGTGTCTGACAAGCAGCCCGAAGGGGCGGGGGAGTCCGGGGAGTTCAAGCAACCCTCGGTCCCCGACGAGGTGTGGGAGCGGTTCGCCCGCGACACCGAACGTGACATCCGCAGTTCGGCGCCGAAGGAGCCGTCCGCCCGGGCGCGCATGGTGACCGAACGGCTCCGGCAGAAGGACGCCAAGGGCGCCCAGCCGGAGGGGTGGCGAACGGGTCCGGCCTGGCGGGAGATGGACGGGCGCGCGTCCCGTCGGCGCCGGCTGTGGGCGATCCTCGGCGTGCCCGTCGCGATCGCCGTGGCGCTGGTCGCGGTCAAGCCCTCGCTGCTGCCCGGCGACCCCTTCGGCACGTCGTCCGGTACGCCGTCCGGGGGCGCGTCCGCCGCCGCCCTGCCCGCCGAGACCGCGCCTCCGACCGCCGCTCCCTCCAGCGCCGCGCCCGACACGCCCACCCTCGACAGGCCGTTCGCCGGCTCGCCCGCCGAGGGCTGGGCCGACGGCGCCGCCGCCATTGTCGTACCGAAGGCGAAGCCGGTCGGTACGTTCACGAGCGCGCAGGTGGCCGCCGCCCTGAAGCAGGCGAAGACCCTGCTCGTCGGCGCGAACCTGGCCCCGGGGACCCTGCGGGGCGAGCGCCCCGAGAGCGCGCTCGCCGTTCTCGACCCGAAGCAGCCCCGCATGCTCGACGACGTGAACAGCTGGCTGCGCGCGCCGGGCAAGAAGCACGATCCGCTGATGCTCTTCAGCCGGTTCGACCCGGCCGAGGTGCGGCCGGCCGGGGATGTGGTCAAGGTCCGTGGCCGGATGACGTTCAAGGCGGGCGAGCACGGGTCCGTCGCCCTCCACATGGACTACACCTTCGTCTACCCCCTGATCCAGGCGGACCAGGCATCGAAGGCGTCGGGGGCGACGGAGACGTCCGGGGCGCCGACCGAGGGTTCCGGCGGGGGCTCGGCCGAGGTGGCCCGCACCATCGTGCGCCGCGTCCTCGACCTCGAACTCCTCGACCCGCGGAAGTACCAGGCCACTCCCGGCAAGCTGTCGGTCATCCGGTACGACCAGGACCTCGGCAACACCGCCTGCGACGTCTACGACGGATTCCTGCACCCCCAGTTCGACTCGGCCGCCCCCAGCGGCGCGCCTCCGACGGGGCCCACGACCGACCCGTACGACCGCAGCCGGGACATCGAGCACTCCGGCACGGAGACGTGCGGCACGCTGTCCCGCACCTGATGCGAGGTGACGGGCGTGCGAAGGGCCCCGCGGGACGGAGACCGCGGGGCCCTTCGTCGTCAGCACCGACGTCAGGGCAGCGCCGGTGCCTGGGGAGCGGCGCCGGGGGCTGCGCCGCGGGTCTTGGTACGGACACGGGGTATGGCTACAGGTGTACTGACATGAGGGGACGGATACGGGGGGTACGGACACGGGATACGGGACGTGGGACCGTGGAACAGATTCCGCCGGACGGCCCCGGGCGTCCCCGGAGCCGACCGTTCTCTTGAGTGACCGGGCCGCTGTCCCCTGCCGTCCGGTCACACCCCTGGGACGAGGTCCCACGACGTACGGCACGATCCGTACGTCTCATCGCCCCAGTGGAGCCACGCGTGGTTCTTTCGGGCCCGCCCCTGGCTGGCACGGACACCGGGACCAACGAAGTCCGCGGCGCCGCGGTCACGCGCCGTACGGGTGAGAGGGCATGCGTACGTGCGTACGTGAGCACGTCGCGTACGGGGTCAGACGCGGCCGCGGCACAGCTCCAGCAGCGTCATGGCGAGCGAGGTGCCCGGCTTGCCGAGCGCGTCCCTGAAGTGGGCGAGGATCTCCATCTCGCGCGAGAGATTCACCCGGCGGCCACCGGACTCGATCCGGGCCTCCTGGATCACCTTCGACACGGCCATCCGTTCCTGGACGAGGCCGATGATCCGGTCGTCGAGGGCGTCGATGCGTTCACGGGCGCCGGTGATCACGTCTGCGGCCTCGTCGGTACGGGCGCCGGTCTTGTCGAGTACGTCGGCCATGGTGGGCTCCTCTTGGGATGAGGTGCCCCGGATCGGCAGGACCCGGAAACGGCAGACGCCCCGGGCCTTGTCGGCCCGGGGCGCCTGGGAAGTCGCTTGTCAGTTGCTCAAGCAGCACGACCATGGCAGCCGGTGGGCCGGTTGCCATAGGTAAACACGAAGGTCGCCTGCGTAAGCATGCAAGCAGTATGCCCACAAGGCCCTGCCACGTCCAAGCGGGTTCGGATCCTGAGATCCCCGTGCCCCTGAAGGGGCGCTGCGCGCATCTTCAGCCCGTCCGGCGTATGAGGACGAGGCCGTTCAGGCCGATCGGGGGTCCGGGGGCGGAGCCCCTGGCGGGGTCGAAGGGGCGGAGCCCCTGGGGATGGGTCGGGTAGGGGGCGGGGGCGCAGAACCCGGTGCAGGCACGCTCGCGCGGACCCCCGGTAGACTTGATACCCCACACCCCCTGCTCACCGCCGGAAGGCAAACCGTGCCAGAAGCGTCCCCCGCCGCCCCCGACACCGTCCTGGTTGTCGACTTCGGTGCGCAGTACGCCCAGCTCATCGCCCGCCGCGTCCGCGAGGCCCGGGTCTACAGCGAGATCGTGCCGAGCACCATGCCGGTCCAGGAGATGCTCGCCAAGAACCCGGCGGCGATCATCCTCTCCGGAGGCCCCTCGTCGGTGTACGCCGAGCGCGCCCCCCGCCTCGACCGAGCGATCTTCGAGTCCGGCGTCCCCGTCTTCGGCATGTGCTACGGCTTCCAGCTGATGGCGACGACCCTCGGCGGCACGGTCGACAACACCGGCGCCCGCGAGTACGGCCGTACGCCCCTGCACGTCTCGAAGCCCGGATCGACCCTCTTCGAAGGCACCCCGGACGAGCAGTCGGTGTGGATGTCGCACGGCGACGCGTGCAGCGCCGCCCCCGAGGGCTTCACGGTCACCGCGTCCACGGACGTCGTCCCGGTCGCGGCCTTCGAGAACGACGAGAAGAAGCTGTACGGCGTCCAGTACCACCCGGAGGTCATGCACTCCACGCACGGCCAGCAGGTGCTCGAGCACTTCCTGTACCGCGGCGCGGGCCTCACGCCGAACTGGACGACCGGCAACGTCATCGACGAGCAGGTCGCCCTCATCCGCGAGCAGGTCGGCGACAAGCGCGCCATCTGCGGCCTCTCCGGCGGCGTGGACTCCGCCGTCGCCGCCGCCCTCGTACAGAAGGCCATCGGCTCCCAGCTGACCTGCGTGTACGTCGACCACGGCCTGATGCGCAAGGGCGAGACCGAGCAGGTCGAGAAGGACTTCGTGGCCGCGACCGGCGTACAGCTGAAGGTCGTGGACGCGCAGGAGCGGTTCCTCACCGCGCTCAAGGGCGTCTCGGACCCCGAGGAGAAGCGGAAGATCATCGGCCGGGAGTTCATCCGGGTCTTCGAGCAGGCCCAGGCGGAGATCATCGCCGAGGCCGCGCAGGGCGAGGACGTCGCCTTCCTGGTCCAGGGCACGCTCTACCCGGACGTGGTCGAGTCCGGTGGCGGCACCGGCACGGCCAACATCAAGTCCCACCACAACGTGGGCGGCCTCCCCGAGGACCTCGAGTTCGAGCTCGTCGAGCCGCTGCGCAAGCTGTTCAAGGACGAGGTCCGGATGGTCGGGCAGGAGCTCGGTCTCCCCGACGAGATCGTCCAGCGCCAGCCCTTCCCGGGCCCGGGCCTCGGCATCCGGATCGTCGGCGAGGTCACCAAGGAGCGCCTGGACCTGCTCCGCGAGGCCGACGCCATCGCGCGCGAGGAGCTCACGGCGGCCGGCCTGGACCGTGACATCTGGCAGTGCCCGGTGGTCCTGCTCGCGGACGTCCGCAGCGTGGGCGTCCAGGGTGACGGCCGCACGTACGGCCACCCGATCGTGCTGCGCCCCGTCTCCTCCGAGGACGCGATGACCGCCGACTGGTCCCGCCTCCCGTACGAGGTCCTCGCCAAGATCTCGACCCGCATCACCAACGAGGTCGCGGACGTCAACCGAGTCGTCCTCGACGTCACGAGCAAGCCCCCGGGCACGATCGAGTGGGAGTAGTCCCACCCGTCAGGTCCGCCTGAGAGTCCGCACCGGCTCTCCGGGCATCCAGACCTGGACGACCAGGTAGGTGTCGTCCTCGACGCAGGTCCGCACGACCTCCGTCAGCTCGGTGCGGAAGAGGTGGAACGGCTCCGGCGGTTCCACCTCTTTCACGTACGCGGCCTTGATCGCCCCGTCGTCGACCTCGACGGCCCGCCCACTGATCCGGACGTCCCCGCCGCCCATCGCCGTGCCCGGCCCCGGGTTCGCCTGGAGCGCGAAGCGCGGGTCGCGGCGCAGGTCGAGTGCCTTGAGCGAGTCCGGCATCATGCCGAGCCACAGCTCGCCGCGCAGGAAACGCACCTCCAGGCCGGTGGTCCGGGGCGAACCGTCCTTGCGGAGGGTCGCCAGGACGTGGTGCGTGAAGGCCCCGAAACGCTCTTCGACCGACTGGGCGAGTGAGGGTTCGGCGGCGGCGAAGGTGCCCCAGCGTGCAGGGTTCTCATGGTCGGCAGGGCTCACGGTAAGGCCGTTGGCAGCGCTCATACGGTGAGTGTGCCGCCCATACCCGACATCTTCTGTCGGGTATGGGCGGGCGCTCGGCAGGCGCTCTCGGGCAGCCGCCTCGGCTCTCTCGTAACGGTTGCGCACTCTCTTCACCGAACGGCTCTGTTCTCCTGCACCGACCGGAGGTAACTTCCGCTCCGTATCGGACACGCCAGTGCTGGAGGACCTATGCAAGGGCCCACGCCGCCCGTGCCCCTGCCCACCGACCAGCTGCAGTTCGCCATGCCGCCGATGTACGACTCGTTGGACGACGAGCGACGCCATCGCAAGGAACGGTTGGCCGGGGCGCTGCGGATCTTCGGGCGGCTCGGCTTCGAGGACGGGGTCTCCGGTCACATCACCGCGCGCGACCCGGAGTACAGCGACTGCTTCTGGGTGAACCCCTTCGGGATGCCCTTCAAGCACGTCACCGTGAGCGACCTGGTCATGGCCAACCAGGACGGGCAGGTGATCGAGGGCCGCTACCACGTCAACCAGGCGGCGTTCACCGTGCACGCCCAGGTCCATGCCGCCCGCCCCGACGTCGTCGCCGTCGCGCACTGCCACTCCGTGCACGGCCGCGCCCTGTCCGCCCTCGGCGACCTGCTCGACCCGATCAGCCAGGAGAGCTGCGCCTTCTACGAGGACCACGCGCTGTACGACTCGTACACCGGTGTCGCCGTGGACACCGAGGAGGGCCGCCGGATCGCCTCCGCGCTCGGCACCCGCAAGGCGCTCGTGCTGCGCAACCACGGGCTGCTGACCGTGGGCGACTCGGTGGACGCGGCGGCCTGGTGGTTCCTGTCGATGGAGCGCTCCAGCCAGGTCCAGCTGACCGCACGGGCCGCGGGCCGCCCCCTCCTCATCGACCACAAGCAGGCGGTCGCGACCCGGGAGCAGCTCGGCGGCGACCTGGTGGCGTGGATCAACTACCAGCCGTTGTGGCAGGACATCAGCCGCAGCGAAGCGGACCTCCTCAGCTGAATCCCGGTGCGCAACGGCTAGAAACCCCGCAGTACGGCCGCCTTGGTCGCCGCGAACTCCTCGTCCGTGAGCACACCGTCGCGGTGCAGCTCGCCCAGCTCCCGCAGCCGCCGCAGCAGTACGTCGTGATGGTCGGCCTGGGCCGGTACCGATGCTGCTGCCGGCGACGATCCTGGTCCCGCCGCGGCGGTGAGTTGCGGCGGGACGTCGACGTGCTCGCCCGCCCGGAGGGACGGATGTGGCAGCCGGGCGGTCACCGCGGCGGCGACGAGCGCCGTGAGCAGGTCGCGGCGGGCGCTGCCCCACAGGTCGAGGGCGAACGGATCCTTCTCCGGCGGCAGCTTGGAGAACACGGTCTCGCGCGTCACGAACCGCAGAAACCCGTCCTCGTACCCGGAATTGGGCAGCCACTCCACCTGCACCAGGTCCCCGACGGCGATGATCCGCGGCCCCGTCGCCCGCTTGACCCGGTCCGAGGTGTCCGCCCAGTCGATCCGCACCTGCGCGCCGTCGAAGGAGACCGTGCCGTCGCTGGACCGGACGGACACGGGCACGGGCGGCCCCGCGAGGAGGAAGGCCTTCGCCGGCTCCTTGGGGATCTGGTCCAGGAGCAGGGCGTGCCGGATCTCCTCGGCGACGTACTCCGCGACCCCGGTACGGTCGATGTCGACCGTCAGCCGGTACGGGTCCGCCGCGTCGGGCAGCCGCCCGCCGGTCGCCTGGAGCAGCGGATCGGCACCCTCACGGAGCCTGAGGCGCAGTCTGCCGCGCTTGCGTTCGGGTTCGTAGACGATGCCTGAGACCGCCTCCAGGGGAACGGCGATCTCTCCGTACGTCTGCCGGAACAACGGCACGGAGCGATGGAGTCCCGGCGTGATCCTGACCGTGCTGCCGTCGAAGGCCCAGGTCCCGTCGCGCTGGATGATCTCGGCCATGGGGAAATTCTCGCAGCCGGGTCAACACGGGGTCCCCCGCTTCACCCGCGTTGACCAGACCTGCCCGACGCGAGCACTGTTTCGTGCGGCACAATGCCCTGTCATCGCAAGGCAGTTGCAAGACTTGCGAGGCAGCTCTCGGCGCGGGGAAGGCGGCAGCGGGCGTGGCGGTGCAGGAGGCGAGACACGGCGCGGAGCGCGGTGGCGGGCTCGGTGCGGGACAGGGGGCGGCGCACACGGGCGGCTGCACCTGCGGGGACTGTCCGCACGGAGCGCGCGAGGGGCACCGGCGCGCCGTCGCCGCGTTCCTCGCCCGGCGCGACGAGCTGGCGTCAGGACAGGGACTGCCCGCCGCCGTCGCGCACTCGGCGTCGGCGTCCCGGCAGTGGGTTTCCGACGAACTCACCCAGTCCGCCGACCTGGTCGCCGAGCGCGGACGCGTCGACGGCGAGGCATGGCTGGGACGCCTGTGGCGACGCACGGCGTACGCGGTGTGGGGGGCCGTCCTGGCCCTGCTCGTCGTCCAGGCGCTCACGGCGATCGGCGCGGGCTGGACGGCGGCGCGCACGGCGGGCCTGCTGGCCGCTCTGGTGGTGGCCGCCGGGCTGACGGGCGCGGGCTATCTGCACCGGGCGCGCGGCGGGGCCCTCGCCCCGGTCGTCGGCGAGGACAACCGCCTTTCCACCTCACGGGCAATGGCCGCCGGCTGGGTCCTGTTCGTCGTCTACGCCGTACTCGTCCTCGTGGGCCAACTGGCGGCGGCCTCCGCCCACGGCAAGCGCGACGACCTGATCGCCGGCCTCGAACTCGCCCGCGGTGCCGGTGTGGTGACCGTCGTCGCCGTCGTCTGCGCGATCGCGGTGCTGGTACGCCGGGTCGTGGGCCTGCGGGTCCTCGGGCAACGCCTGCAGAAGGTACGCGCGGACCGGCCGCGCGCCGCCGACCTCCTCACGGACGACTCCGGCCGGGGCAGCTTCGCCGACATCCAGTACGTCGTCATCGGCGCCGTCGCCCTGGTCTTCGCGGCGGTACGGCTCGCCAGGCGCCCGGAGCAACTGCCCGACCTCCCCTGGGGCCTGGCGCTCCTGGTCCTCGTCTCGGCGGCCACCTACCTCGCGGGCAAGTACGCCGAGGGCGGCCGCCCCGTCATCCTCTCCGTCGTCCGCTCCCGTGAGGCCGGCGACCTCGACGCGCCGATCCGCACCGGCGACGACATCGAGATCCGGGGCGCCGGTTTCGTCCCACCCGGCGCCCAGAGCGCGGACCGTCTGTCCCGCATGGTTGTCCGCATCGGCGCGGTGCACGTCCATGTCCCCCTGGTGCCGGTCCCCGGCGGCTTCAGCAACCCCACGGACGCGGTCCTGACCGTGCCGGTCCCGGTCGACGTGGAACCGGGCCGGGTGGAGGTCCAGGTGGTAACGGCAGCCGGAGTGGAAACGAACCGCTGCCTGATCGAAGTGACGGACTGAACCCCGCGGCCGCGGGCGGGGGTCTCACCACTCCGCGGCTGCGGGCCGGGGCCTCACCGGAGTAAGTTCGAATGCGGGCGGGTGGGCCCACCGGAGTCGTTCGACTGCGGGCCGGTGGGGGCCGTTCGCGCAGTTCTCCGCGCCCTTGGGGGCGTGCCCGCGCCATCAAAAAAACTGGCCCCGAGCATTGAGCGGGAACCCGTTCTCGTACGTATGGTCTGTTGAGGGGTCAACGGCACGTGGCGAGAGGCGGCGGAGAGCGATGACTCACGGTATGCGGTCGGACACCCAAACCCCCTATCTCGACGGCGGCGGACGAGACTGGCGGGACACCGCCACCCGCTATGCCCTGTTGCCCCTGCGCGTCTTCCTCGGCGTCACCTTCATCTACGCCGGCATCGACAAACTCACCAACAGCGCCTTCCTCTCCGACTCCGGCTCCGGCTCGATCGGCGAGCTGATGCGCAATGTGCATGACTCCTCCGCGATCCCGGCCCTTGTCGACCTCGCCCTGAAGAGCCCCGTCGGCTTCGGCTATGCCATCGCCTTCGGTGAACTGGCCGTCGGCATCGGCACCCTCATCGGCCTGCTGGCCCGTCTCGCGGCGCTCGGCGGCGCGCTCATCTCCCTCAGCCTGTGGCTGACGGTGAGCTGGGCCTCCGACCCGTACTACTACGGCAACGACCTCGCCTACCTGATGGCCTGGCTGCCCCTGGTCCTCGCGGGCGCCTCGGTCTTCTCCGTCGACGCGGCCTTGCGCGCGAGGCGCGGCCAACGGTCCGGAAACCTCCGCTACTGAGTAACGCGGGTCAGGACGGTTCAACGCAGCGCGTCGCACGGCATCGCAGGGTGGCTCGCACGTGCAGGGCCTTGCAGGCTGGTGGGTGCAGGGAGTGGATCGCCCTGCACCCACCAGCGCTCCGTTCACGCCCCCGCTACCCGGAAACCCCCGCCCCCCGCCGCCGCAACCGCCGCCGACGTATGCCATGGGTCAGGAACGCCACCGCGCCCGCCAGGCAGAGCCCACCCGTGACGACGGGGATGATCGCGAACCACGGTGTGTCCCACCAACCGCCCGCGTCGCCCGCGTAGGTGACGCCCGCGGCGGTGAGGAACAGGCCGGCGACCAGCTTTCCCGGCTGGAACTCATGACGTGGCACGGATCACCTCTGCCTGTCCCACGCCGACCTGGAGGTTCAGGTCGAGCGTGCCGCCGTTCTTGCCGCCGGTCGGGGCCGGCAGGGTCACCTGCTTGTGCTTGCCCGGTTCCACGTCCACGTCCTTCTTGCCGTCGCCCGGCAGTTGGATGTCCCCGACGCCCACTTCGATGTTCAGCTTCACGGTCGCGTCCTTGGGGACGATCACCCTCAACCGGCCCGCGCCCACCTCCGCGGCCGTCGTCACCGTCTGGCCCTTGGTGAGGCCGAGATGGGTGAGATCGAGGGTGCCCACACCCGTGCCGAGGTCGAAACGCTCCGGCACGGCGGCAGCGGTCCTGGGGGTCCACTCGACCCGCATCCAGTGGGTGCTGATGTCCTTCGGCATGGCCACGGAGCCGGCCAGCAACGCTGCCGTGATCACTGCGAGGAAGATCGACCCCGCGCCCGTACGCCCCACGAACGCGCTGAGTGCGATGCCCAGGCCGAACACGACGAGCGCGCAGGACAGACCGGTCTGCAGGCTGATGGCGAGCGGATGGTCGTGCCACGTCAGGCCGGTGCCGAGGCCGCCCGCGACCAGCGCGAGCAGGAAGACCCAGCCGCCGATCCAGCGCGGGCCGCGCGGCTGCGGCTCACGGGCCGCGCGGAGGTCCCGTATGTCCGGGCGGGGCATGCCGCGGGCGATGTTGAGCGCCGCCGCGACATCCCGGTCCCGGGCGTCCGACGGGCCCCAGAGATAGCCGGTGCCGCCCACGTGCGAGCCGTCCTTGACGATCGGGTCGCGCCACCAGGACGGGTAGGAGACGGGGACGGGGGGCGCCTGCGCCTCCGGCGGGGCGTCCGCCACCGCCTGGGCGGCGAGCGGGTCGGGGTCGGGGGCGCCGCGCTGCTGCGACCAGTACCCCGCGCCCGCGAGCAGTAGGGAGAGGACGACGGCGAACGTCAGCACGCTGCCGTTGCTCAACATCGACAGGAACACCCCGCAGCCGACCAGCGCGAAGAGCACGGCCGCCAGCGCGTGGCCGTCGACGCGGCCGGTGAGGAGCTTGCGGACCTCGTTCTCCTCCTCGTCGTCGTAGGGAACGAACAGCCAGACGAAGCCGTAGAAGATGAGACCGATGCCGCCCGTGGCGGAGAGCACGGCGAGCACGATCCGGAAGATCACCGGGTCCATGTCGCACTGCCGCCCCAGCCCGGCGCACACACCGCCCAGCATCTTCTGCCGCCGGTCGCGCCGGAACCTGCGCGGGCCCTCGGGCGCGGGCGGCTCCCCGTGCGCGCGCGGTTCCTCACCTGTCGCGCCCGGTACTCCCACGCCCTCCGCGGCTCCCCCGGCGCCCGTGGCGATGCCCGCGGAGGGCGGCACGGTGGCCCGCGGCCCGGCGCCCGACGGTGGGGCGCCCGGGCCGGGGCCGGGATCCGGCTCCGCTGCCGCGCGCTGCTGATCTGTCATGTGTCCATGGTGACGGGCGGGAAGGCCCGGCGGCAGTCGGGACGACCCTGGCCGAACCCTGATATCGGCCCTGACGGGGGCGGGGGGGGAACCGTTCGAGCACCGGTCTCTCGAAGATCAGGGGAGTATCGGGGGTCGACCCTGATGCTCCTGCCCTCCGCCCGTGTGAACATCGATGGCATGCCGGAAGCCGCAGCAGTGCCCCTCGACGACCCGCGGCCCCCGCGCAAGCTCTACCGCAGCAGCGACGGACGCTGGCTCGGGGGCGTGGCGCGAGGGCTCGCCGGGCATCTCGGGCTGCCCGTGATCTGGGTGCGGCTGGTCTTCGTCGGCCTGTTCATGGCGGACGGCCTCGGGGCGCTGCTCTATGCCGCGTTCTGGTTCTTCGTGCCGCTCGGCGTCGGCGGCGTCGACTCCGGGCGCACCCCGGCCTTCACCACCGAGACCGCCCCCGACGGCCGCCGCAGACTCGTGGCCCGCAAGCCGGACCGGGGCCAGATGGTGGCCCTGCTCCTCATGGTCGTCGTGGCCATGGTCTTCGTCGGCAATGTGAATCTCGGCGGTGGGGCAAGGGCCTATCTCTGGCCGACCGTTCTCGTCGGCGCGGGCGTCGCCCTGGTCTGGCGCCAGGCGGACAACGCGCGGCGGGCCCGCTGGGTCGAGGTCGGCCGTCGTCGTCGTACGCTCACGCTGCTGCGCTCCGCGGCCGGTGTCCTGCTCGTCACCGCGGGCGTCTCCGGAATATTCGTGCTCCAGGGCTCGGCGGCCCACCTCGGGTCGGTCCTGCAGGCGGCACTCGCGGTCCTGGTCGGCACGGCGCTCCTCGCCGGCCCCTATCTCGTGCGCATGACCCAGGACCTCTCCGAGGAGCGCCTGATGCGCATCCGCGCCCAGGAGCGGGCCGAGGTCGCCGCCCACGTCCACGACTCGGTGCTGCACACCCTGACCTTGATCCAGCGCAACGCGGAGAACGCGAACGAGGTGCGACGGCTCGCCCGCGCGCAGGAGCGCGACCTGCGCGCCTGGCTCTACAAACCGGAGGGCACCGGCAAGGACGAGGCCGACGAGCCGGCGACCCTGGCCGAGGCGGTCCGTCGCAACGCGGCCGAGGTCGAGGACAAGCACGGCGTCCCCATCGAGGTCGTCGTCGTCGGCGACTGCCCGCTCGACGAGGGCCTGACCGCACAGATGCAGGCCGCGCGGGAAGCGATGGTGAACGCCGCCAAGTACGGTGGCGAGGGCGGCGCCGTACAGGTCTACGCCGAAGTCGAGGGCAGGACGGTCTTCGTGTCCGTCCGTGACCGCGGTCCCGGCTTCGACCTCGACGGGATACCCGCCGACCGCATGGGCGTTAGAGAATCGATCATCGGCCGCATGGAGCGCAACGGCGGTACGGCGCGACTGCGCGCGGTGCCGGACGGCGGCACGGAGGTCGAGTTGGAGATGGAAAGGGCGGAGAAGACGTCATGAGCGACATGAACGGACCGACCGGGCAGACCCCGGCATCGAACGGGCCGGAGGATGCCGCCGTGGGTACGGCCGGGGCGGGGGCTGTGGCCGCGACCGGGCCGACCACCGGGTCGGCCACCGAGTCCGTCGCCGGGTCGGCCACCGAGTCCGTCGCCGGTGTGGGCGTGCCCACGGGCTCGACCGCCGGCGGCCCCCACCCGACGGCTGCCGCGGGCGGACGCCGTGTGCGGGTCGTGCTCGTCGACGACCACCGCATGTTCCGTACGGGAGTACAGGCCGAGATCGGAGAGACCGAGCGGACCGGCGTCGAGGTGGTCGGCGAGGCCGCGGACGTCGACCAGGCGGTCACGGTCATCACGGCCACCCGGCCCGAGGTCGTCCTGCTCGACGTCCATCTGCCCGGTGGCGGCGGTGTCGAAGTGCTGCGCCGCTGCGCCCCGTTGATGGCCGACGCCCGGCAGCCGGTCCGTTTCCTCGCGCTCTCCGTGTCGGACGCCGCGGAGGACGTCATCGGGGTGATCCGCGGCGGCGCCCGTGGCTACGTCACCAAGACCATCACCGGCACGGACCTGGTGGACTCCGTCTTCCGCGTCCAGGACGGCGACGCGGTCTTCTCGCCCCGCCTGGCCGGATTCGTCCTGGACGCGTTCGCCTCCACCGACGCCCCGCCCGTCGACGAGGACCTCGACCGTCTCACCCAGCGCGAGCGCGAGGTCCTGCGTCTCATCGCCCGCGGCTACGCCTACAAGGAGATCGCCAAGCAGCTGTTCATCTCCGTGAAGACGGTCGAGTCCCACGTCTCGGCGGTCCTCAGGAAGCTCCAGCTGTCGAACCGGCACGAGCTGACCCGGTGGGCCACCGCGCGTCGGCTGGTCTAGCCGATCGCGTCGAGAGGGTTGCCTACCGGTGTTGCGCGTCGGGCGCCGGGCCCAGTATCCGCAGCGCCCAGCGGTAGTGACGTACGGCCTTCACGATGCCGATGAGGCCGGTCAGCCACAGGATCAGGCCGATGCCCATGCCCTGGACGACATCGCTGTACAGGGGGTGGCCGGGCTCGGCCCGCGCGGCTGTCGTGAAGGACGTCCAGGCACCGATCGCGCAGACGCCGAGCGAGGAGAGCAGCCAGAAGAGGCTGAGGCCGGGGGAGCGGAGCCGGGAGTCGGTCGGGGGGTGCCGGTCCAACTCGGACCAGGCGTCGAGCAGTCGGTGTATGTGATGGTCCCGGCGGACGGAGAGGGCGACGGCGACGACGGTCGGGGCGAGCGCGGCCAGGCCCAGCAGGGCGAAGAGCGGGCCCAGGACGAAGCCGGTGGGGTCGCGCTGCTCGAGTTGCCGCAGCGGCAGCACCAGCAGCGCCCAGCCGACGATCGCCGCGAGCGCCAGCAGCCAGAGCAGCAGCACCCGGTGCACCCCGAGGCTCCGCCTGCGCAGCTCCTCCAGCGCCCGCCCCCGGTCGGCCAGCAGCGCGGCGCGGTCCGGCCAGGTCCTGATGTGCGCGGGCGGCGGCGGAGGCGGCAGCAGAGAGCCGGGCATCAGAACCTCTTTGGCGACGGAGCGACGACGTAACGACGACGGGACGACGGAGCGATGACGACGGAAACAGAGTCCGCGCCGACGCTACCGTGATCCACTTCTCCGTCCGCACCACACCGCGGTCGCCCCCGCGTCTTTCACGCCACTCGGGTGGCCCCCGCGAACGGCATCTCGTCGACCGGCGCCAGCCGCACGGGCGCCGACGGGTTCGGGGCGTGGATCATCTGGCCGTTTCCGACGTAGATGCCCACGTGGCTGATGCCCGAGTAGAAGAACACCAGGTCACCGGGGCGGAGTTCGGACCGTGAGACCCGGTGTCCGGCGTTGATCTGCGCGTACGTCGTGCGCGGCAGCGAGATGCCCGCGGCGCGGTACGCGGCCTGGGCCAGGCCCGAGCAGTCGAAGGCGTCGGGCCCGGTGGCGCCCCAGACGTAGGGGCTGCCGAGCTTCCCGTAGGCGTACGCGACGGCCTCCGCCGCACGCGAGTTGGGTGCCGCGACGGAGCCGGGCGACGGCACCGGGCCGAGGTCCCGCGCGGCGGAGCGCGAGGCGCGCTGCCCGGCGCTTCCCATGCCCCCGGCGCCCCCGGCCACTCCCAGGTCCCCGAGCTGTGCGCGCTGCTCGTCGGTGAGGCGCGACAGCAGCTGCCGCGCCGTGTCCAGCTTCCCGGTGATCGTCTTCTTGGCCCGCTTGAGCTCCGCCTGACGCGACTTGAGCGAGGCCAGCTCGACATGCGCGGCCCCGCGCAGCTGCTCGATCTCCCGCAGCTGCTTGCGCACCCGGGCCACGGCCTCCGCCTGCCGGCTGCCGGCCCGCTCGGCGAACGCGGCCCCTTCCAGATACTGGTCGGGGTCGTCGGAGAGCGCGAGCTGCAGCGCGGGGTCCAGGCCTCCGCTGCGGTACTGCGCGGCGGCGATCGAACCCAGCGCGTCCCGTGCCGTGTTGAGCCGGTCCTCCTTGCGTGCCGCCTCGTCGCGCAGTGCGTTCAGCCGCTGCTCGGCCTTGTCGGCCTTGTCCTTCGCGCCGTCGTACTTCTGGGTGGCGACCTCCGCCTCCTCGTACAACTTGTCCACCTTGGCCTTCACCTGTGCCGGCGACAGCTGCGGGTCCGCGTGCCCCGTCCCGTCGAAGCCCGTCGCCGTGGCCGCGCCCGCGAGGGCGATGGTCGCGGCTGTGCGGGCCGTGTTTCCACCGAGCGAGCGCTGTCTGGGCTTTCGGTGCGCTGCCACGAGGGCCCACATCCTTCCCGGGGACTTGCCTACGACCGCCGGGGACGAGCGCGGTCAGCGGGGGACACGTCCGGCGGCGGCCCACACAGGGGGAGCGGGCCGCCGCCGGACCTTTCTCGGCGGTGGTGTCCGGCTGCCGCCCCTGGCCCGGGCGGCGGTGGGGAGCCGGTCACCTGGTGGAGGACGCTAAACCTGAGAGTGATGTCCCGGTAACGCCATGTACGGAAGTGGCGTCACTGGATCGCAGGGCGACCGTATGTGACCGTGATCCCGGCCCGGCGCAGTCGACTTCACGCGGTGTGATGACCGATGGGGCGGTTCCGGGGCAATCGGTGGTTCCCAGGTGGTACGGGTCTACAGGGGGTGGGCCGGTGACAAGAGGGGGCAGGGCCTCCGATTAGGCTCCGGCTCCATGGACGTACTCATCCATCTCTTCGTCGGCCTGCACATCATCGGCATCGCCTCGCTCCTCGGTGGTTTCCTCACCCAGATGAAGGCGATGGGCCAGGGCACCGCCCGGTTCGTCCCCGCCATGCTGCACGGCGCGCTGACCATGCTGGTCACGGGCGTCGCCCTTGTCGGCCTCAACCAGGCAGACGACCACTCGGTCAACACCCTCAAGATCGGCGTGAAGCTCGCCCTGCTGATCGTGATCCTCGGACTCGTCTATGTGAAGCGGGACGACGAGAAGGTGGACAAGGGCCTGTTCGGGCTCGTAGGGCTGCTCACGACCGCGAACATCTTCATCGCAGTGCTCTGGACCTGACGTCCCCCCGAAGGCCCCCACGGACGGCTACGGCGCTTCCGGACAGCGTTACGGATGCGCCCGCCCGCTACGGCTCCCGCGGACGCCCGCCCGCTACGGCTCCCGCGGACGCCTGACCGCTACGGCCGCCACCGCCAGCCACGCCGCGACCGAGATCCACAGCAGCACCTGCCCGAGCCCCCTGAGCCGGCCGACGCCGATGGCGGCCGCGACCGACAGCGTCGCCACCGCCGTCATCCCCAGCGGGAACACGGTCGCCCAGCGCAGCACGTCGTAGCGCGGTCGGGGCCACAGGGCCTCCGCCACGGCCAGCACGCAGTACGAGCCGAGGACGAGCACGAGCAGCGCCTCGGTCACCCAGCGCAGCACGCCGTTGTCGTCGTTGTTCCACAGATAGATGTTCGCCTGGTACGCGAGGATCAGCTTCGACCCCGCCAGCGCCGAGATGGCGAGCGCGCCGCCTGCGACCCACTGGTCCCCGGCGCCCGTGGCGACCTCGCGGTAGTCGAAGTAGAACAGTGCCGCCGCGTAGAGCACGAGCCCCAGCCAGAACAGCACCAGCGCGGTGTGAGCGAGCCAGTCCGTGTGCGTCGCGGGGGCGAGCGTCGCGCCCAGCACCGCGAGCCCCTGCGTGGCCACACAGCCGAGGAACACCCCTCCGGGCATACGGGGCCGCCATTGCCGTACGACCAGGAGGAGCAGCCCCGGCCAGAGCGCCGCCGACAGGGCGAGCAGGGCCTCGGCCGGCACCTTCCACCCCAGCGTGACCAGCCGCGTGCCGAGCACGGTGGTCGCCGCGACCGCGGTGAGCGCGCTCGGTGTACCGGCCTCCGTCAGCCACCGCTCCCGCTCCCGCAGCAGCCGTACGACGAAGGCCGCGGCGAGCCCGAGCCAGCCGACGGCCGCCAGGGCCAGCACGATCCGGGACAGGATCTCGTAGCCGGTCTGCTCCAGCCCGATCGAGATGATGCCGGTGGCCAGGATCGCGGCTCCGGCGCCCGGCGGACTCTGCGCCCACCAGCTGCGCAGGCCGGTCCGCCGGGTGCCGGGCGGGGAGATGGCTGACATGGGCCCGATGCTAAGGACCTTCGAGCGGGTTGGCGGCGGGCCACGCGCGCGTGGAGCTCGATGAGCCCCACGCGCGCGTGCCGGGCGGCGAGGCGTTAGGCCGGACGCACCACGCTGTGGATGATCGACTCGCCGCCGTAGAAGATCGACTCCTCGCGGACGTACGCGCCCGGCTTGGGGGCGTGGATCATCATGCCGTTGCCGACGTAGAGGCCGACGTGGCTGATGTCGTCGTAGAAGAAGACGAGGTCACCGGGCTTGATGTCGGAGAGCGGGACCGTCGTGCCCACGTTGACCTGGTCCCAGGTGGTACGCGGGAGATCGACGCCGGCGGCCTTCCAGGCGGCCTGCGTGAGGCCGGAGCAGTCGTAGGAGCCGGGCCCGGTCGCGCCCCAGACGTACGGCTTGCCGACCTGGGTGCGGGCGAAGGCGAGGGCCTTGTCGGCCTTGGCGGTGTACGAGGAGTCGGTGGCCGAACTGCCGGAGGTGCCGGCGGAGCCCGTGGTCCCGGAGGTGCCGGAACCCGTCTGCTGCTGTGCGGCCGCCTCCTGGGCCTTCTTCTGCGCTGCGGCCTGCTGCTGGGCCAGCTCCGCCGCCTTGCGGTCGGCCGCTTCCTGCTGCTTCTTCTCGATCGCCGCGAGCCGCGCCTTCTCCTCGGCGGTCAGCTTCGACAGCAGGGAGCGGGCCTCGGCGAGCTTGCGCTGGACGTCGGCCTTGGACGTCCTCAGCGCGCTCTGCGTCGTGGTGAGCGTCTGCAGGCTCTCAGAGGCCTCCGCGCGCTTCTTCGTGGTGGCGGCCTGCTCAGTGACGTAGTCGTCGACGGCCGCCTTCTGGCGGGTGGTCAGACGGTTCATCAGCTGGGTCTGGTCGAAGTAGTCCTGCGGATTGTCGGCCAGCAGGAGGCTCGCGGTGTCGGGGGCGGCGGCGCCGGTGCGGTACTGCGCCGCGGCGAACGAACCCAGTTCCTCGCGCGCGGTGTTGAGCTTCTCGGTGCGCTGGGCCACGTCATCGAGGAGGGAGTCGACGCGCTTGCGCTGCTGGGCGGTCTTCTCCCTGGTCGCGTTGTACTTCTCGGTCGCCGTCTCGGCCTGGTGGTAGAGGTCGTCGACCTTCTTCTCGACCTCTTCGATGCTCGGCTTGGAGTCGGCCGAGGGCGCGGCGTTCGCCGTCTGGGAGAGCAGGGCCACGGAGGTGAGGGCCGCCGTGGCGAGGGCGGGAGTCCGTATACCCGCTATGCGCGTACCCGTAGGACTCCACTTGCGATGCGACGCCAAGGTGGCGACTCCTTCCGTCATCCGCCTACCGAGTTAGCTGTCGGGTTCGGGCGGGTACTTCCGGAAGGTTTGCCCTACGGTCCCTGCCCCAGCGGACAATTGGACCGATTCACCCCAAGGTCGGTTGGGTCCCCGGCTCCGGCTGCCACACGGGCGCACCGGACTCGGCGGAGGCCGCACGGCCCGGCGGTGTTCGCCGGTTGGGTCGAGCGGCCTGCCCGGCACGCTAGCCAACTCATAAGTGTTCTGTGAAGTTTGATGTGCGATATGCCCGATACATTTTTGTGACCTTGGTCCTGGCGGCCATTGATCGGGACTGGTTGTGGCTGACCGTAATGAAACGATCCTGAACGGTGACGGCGTCCGCGGTGGCAAGGGCGGCGGAAAGGCCGGTGGAAAGGGATCAGGCGCGGTCACGTAAAGAGACCATGTGCCGTCGCGGAAAACCGGTCGGGTTTTCAGGGTGGCCGCGGGTTGTCAGTGGGGCCGCCTAGACTCGGAGAGCGATGAGCAGCCTCTTTGATGACAGCTTTCTGGCGGACCTCCAGCCTTCCGGGGCCCACGAGGAAGAGCCCCCGCCGCCGCCCGAGGACGGAGCGCCGGAGCCGCTTCCGGACGACCTGTTCGGCGGCCGCTTCGACGCGCCCGCGAGCAGGGACGCCTACTACCGCGACGGCGCGCCCCGCCCCGCCGTGGACCCGGCGGCCCTGCTGGACGGGCTGAACGAGAACCAGCGCGCGGCCGTGGTGCACTCCGGCTCCCCGCTGCTCATCGTGGCCGGCGCGGGCTCCGGCAAGACCCGGGTGCTCACCCACCGCATCGCCCATCTGCTGGGCGAGCGCCATGTCCACCCCGGCCAGATCCTCGCGATCACCTTCACGAACAAGGCCGCGGGCGAGATGAAGGAGCGCGTCGAGCAGCTCGTCGGCCCGCGCGCGAACGCGATGTGGGTGATGACCTTCCACAGCGCGTGTGTGCGGATCCTGCGCCGGGAGAGCAAGAAGCTCGGCTTCACCTCCTCGTTCTCGATCTACGACGCCGCCGACAGCAAGCGGCTGATGGCGCTCGTCTGCCGTGATCTGGATCTCGATCCCAAGCGCTTCCCGCCCAAGTCCTTCAGCGCCAAGATCTCGAACCTGAAGAACGAGCTGATCGACGAGGAGGACTTCGCCGCCCAGGTCGCTGGGGGCATCTCCCAGACGGAGTCCGGGGGAGGCTTCGAGAAGACCCTCGCCCAGGCCTACGCGATGTACCAGTCGCGGCTGCGCGAGGCCAACGCGCTCGACTTCGACGACCTGATCATGACCACGGTCAACCTGCTGCGCGCCTTCCCGGACGTCGCCGAGCACTACCGTCGCCGCTTCCGCCACGTCATGGTCGACGAGTACCAGGACACCAACCACGCGCAGTACGCGCTGGTGCGTGAGCTGGTCGGCACCGGCGCGCAAGACGAGGACACCCCGCACGGCGAGCACGACCTGCTCCCCGCCGAGCTGTGCGTCGTGGGCGACGCCGACCAGTCGATCTACGCCTTCCGCGGCGCGACGATCCGCAACATCCTCCAGTTCGAGGAGGACTACCCGAACGCGACGACGATCCTCCTGGAGCAGAACTACCGCTCCACGCAGACGATCCTCTCCGCCGCCAACGCGGTCATCGAGCGCAACGAGTCCCGCCGTCCCAAGAACCTGTGGACCAACGCGGGCGCGGGCGCGCAGATCACCGGCTATGTCGCGGACACCGAACACGACGAGGCGCAGTTCGTCGCCGAAGAGATAGACCGTCTCACGGACGCGGGCGAGGCGAAGGCCGGAGACGTCGCCGTCTTCTACCGTACGAACGCCCAGTCCCGTGTCTTCGAGGAGATCTTCATCCGCGTCGGCCTGCCCTACAAGGTCGTGGGCGGCGTCCGCTTCTACGAGCGCAAGGAGGTCCGGGACGTCCTGGCCTACCTGCGTGTACTGGCCAACCCGGAGGACTCGGTCCCGCTGCGCCGCATCCTCAACGTGCCCAAGCGCGGCATCGGTGAGCGCGCCGAGGCGATGATCGACGCGCTCTCGCAGCGCGAGAAGATCAGCTTCCCGCAGGCGTTGAAGCGCGTCGACGAGGCGTACGGCATGGCCGCGCGGTCCACGAACGCGGTCAAGCGCTTCAACACGCTGATGGAGGACCTCCGTACGATCGTCGAGTCCGGTGCGGGCCCGGCCACTGTCCTGGAGGCCATCTTCGAACGCACCGGCTACCTCGCCGAGCTGCAGGCCTCGACCGACCCGCAGGACGAGACCCGGATCGAGAACCTCCAGGAACTCGCCGCCGTGGCCCTGGAGTTCGAGCAGGAGTCCGGTGCGGGTGAGGGCGAGACGCCCGTCGGGCTCGCCGCCTTCCTGGAGCGGGTGGCCCTGGTCGCCGACTCCGACCAGATCCCCGACGAGGATGAGGACGGCTCCGGCGTCATCACGCTGATGACCCTCCACACCGCCAAGGGCCTGGAGTTCCCGGTCGTCTTCCTCACCGGCATGGAGGACGGCGTCTTCCCGCACATGCGCGCGCTGGGACAGGTCAAGGAGCTGGAGGAGGAGCGGCGCCTCGCGTACGTCGGCATCACGCGCGCGCGAGAGCGGCTGTACCTCACCCGTTCGTCCATGCGCAGCGCCTGGGGCCAGCCCTCGTACAACCCGCCGTCCCGTTTCCTGGAGGAGATCCCGGAGACGCACCTGGAGTGGAAGCGCACCGGCGCGACCGCTCCCATGCCCTCGGGGCCCGTCTCCGGTGTGGCCGCCTCGCTGTCGTCCTCGCGTTCGCGGTCCGCGGCGTCCGGTGCCTCCGGCTTCGCGACGCGCCGCGGGGTCTCCGAGAAGCCGGTGGTCTCACTCGCGGTCGGCGACCGGGTCACCCACGACCAGTTCGGCCTGGGCACCGTGGTCGGCGTGAAGGGTACGGGTGCGAACGCGGAGGCGACGGTCGACTTCGGCGAGGCGAAGCCGAAGCGGTTGCTGCTGCGGTACGCGCCGGTGGAGAAGCTGTAGTTCTACGGGGCGGCAGCATGGCGCCCGGCGACGGCGTTCGGTCACGTCGCCGGGGGAGGGGCCGATGGATGACGTCGGGCGGCCCGGGGCCCCGTGGGTCACGTCAGGCCCGAGGCCCCGTGGGTCACGTCGGGTCCAGGCCGTGGCTGCGCAGCCACGGCAGCGGGTCGATCGCCGAGCCGCCCGCGGGGCGGACCTCGAAGTGCAGGTGCGGACCGGTCGAGTTGCCGGAGTTCCCGGAGAAGGCGATCTGGTCTCCGGCCTTCACGACCGTCCCCGACGGCACCTTGTAGCTGGAGAGGTGGCAGTACCAGGTCTCCGTGCCGTCCATCGCGGTGACGATCGCCATGTTTCCGTACGCGCTGTTCCACTGCGTCCGTACGGTGCCGTCGGTCGCGGCCATCACCGGTGTGCCGTACGACACCGGGAAGTCGATGCCCGTGTGCACGGACATCCAGTTGATGCCGGCCTGGCCGAAGTAGGCGCTGAGGCCCTTCTGCGTGACCGGGAGTACGAATTTCGGCCGCAGCCGCTCCTTGCGAGCCGCCTCCGCCGCCGCCTTCTGCTTCTCGGCAGCCTGCTGAGCCTTGAGGTCGATACGTTCCTGCGTCCGGCTGGCCCGGTCGGCGAAGTCGTCCGCGCCCGCGGAGAGGCTCTGGAGCTGGGTGTCCAGTTTGTTGTTGGCGGCCGACGGCTTCACCGCGGTCCCGTCGGACGCGCTGAGGGTCGTGTTGTCCTTGCTGTCGTTCCCGCCGATGGTGCCCACGGAGGCGGCGGCGATCCCCGCGACCCCCATCACACAGGCCGAGGGCACCGCGACGGTCAGCAAGGCGGAACGCTTCGCCGGGCTGCGTCGCCGGGAACGGGACGCGGACCGGTTCGCGGCACGGGGGGCCGGAATGATCTCTTCCATGCCCTCGAGCAGCGGCGCGTCCTGCGCGTCACCGGCGTCCTCGAACTCGTCCTCCGGGGCGCCGGATTCCTCGTACGACACCTGCTCGAAGGTCGCGGTCGCCTGCTGGTCGAAGGGCCGGTCGTCCACGTCGGACTCGGACACCGGCTGATGCTCGTAGGCCTCGGCGGCGAGCTGCTGCTCGTACGAATCGGCCTGCTGGTGCTGCTCGTACCCGTCGTACGGGTCGTGTTCGCCCGCGGTGTTCCACTGCGTGGCGTCGTAGGCGCCCGTTTCCTGGGTGTGCGCGGTCCACTGCTGGGCCTGGCCGGTCTGTTCGGCCTGGAGCCAGGCGGTCGCGTCCCACTGGCCGGTGCCTTCGGGGCCCGGGCGCTGCGCGGGGATGTCGGCGAGCTGCTGGTATCCGCTCGCCCAGGCGGTCGTGTCGTAGGCACCCGTGTCGTACGCGGCCTGGTGCTGCGCGGCGTACGGGTCGTAGTGCGGCATCTGGTGGCTGCCGGTGCCCCACTGCGTGGCGTCGTACGAACCCGTGCCGTCGCCGCCCGACATGTCGCCGAAGAGAGGGTCGGCCGCGAAGGTCGAGGTCTCGAAACCCGTGGTCTCGAAGCTCCCGGTCGCGTACGTACCGGTGGTGGCGTAGCCGTCGTACGAGGTGAAGTCGCCGTACTGGGCTTCCTGGCCACCGTACGACGCATAGGGCGCCGCGGCGGCATCGGAGGCCGGAGCCGGGGGCGTTACGGTCCCCGACGGGTGACGGTCGTTCACCAACTTCTCTTTCGCCTCGACAACAGGGGCTGGCAGAGCAGTGCGGCGACTGTACCCGGCGGTACGCGGGCGCGACAATCTTCCGCAGGTTTCCTCCGCTCGGGAAACGGGCATTCGGCCGTGTTTCGGGGGACGGCGGGCACGGCTTTGGCCTGGCGTTCGATTGCCGTTCGATGTTGAGGATGTTCTGTGGGGGTGTTACGCCACTGTCAGGCCCCCGGTTTCGGCGGCGGGCGCGGCGGCGGGGCGGGCCTGTGTCTCCTCGAAGTCGAGTGCCTGCCGTATCCCGGCGGCGACCGCGGGGTGGACGGGCAGGGCGAGATGTCCGATTCCGCTCACTTGGACGCTCTGCGCGAGCAGGTCCGGGTGATCGATGGAGGCGGTCTCCAGTGGGTCCATCAGATGGTCGAGGTCGCTCCAGAAGCTCACGAACTGCGTGCGGCAGTCGGGCGCGGGCTTGCGCAGCTCCTCGATCACCTCGGAACCCGGGCGCATCTGACGGACGATCGGGTGCGCGTTCATCAGCGGAATGACCTTCGTGCCCGCGTGCGGCGTACCGAGCGTGACCAGGGTGCGCACGCGCAGGTCCCCGCCGAGGCGCTGAACGTAGTAGCGGGCTATCAGTCCGCCGAGGCTGTGCCCCACTATGTCCACCTGGTCGCGCCCGGTACGCTCGCAGATGTCCTCAATGTGACGCCCGAGCAGCTCCGCGGCGGCGCGGATGTCGTTCGTCAGCGGCGAGTAGTTGAGCGACTCGATGTGCTGCCTGCCGTGCTGGGCGAGGTTGCGGCGCAACAGCACGAAGACCGAACGGTTGTCGATGAAGCCGTGCAGCAGCACGACCGGCGGCTTGGTCCCGGTGGGCAGCCGGGGCGCGTCGGGCCGGGGGAGCGCGGAGGTGCCGCGGCGCTCCTGGGTGATGCCGGACGGATAGAGGAGGAGGTGCCCGGCGAGGATGGCGAGCTCCAGGGCCGTCGCCTTCAACAGGGCCACCGAGAGCCCGGTCAGTCGGCTGGGCAGCAGGCGCTGACGGAGAGGGAGAAAGGGCAACTCAGCCCCGGTGACCTTCATGGCCGACCTCCAGTCGGCACGCAGCGGGACCGCTCTGTCCCCCGTGTGCCCTCGTGGAAAGCCGCGGTGGTGGTGCCGGTGGCGATGGCGTGGGCGGTTGCCGACGGTGCGTCCGTGGCGTGTGGTGCGCCGGTGACGCGACGGGATTCCCTGCCGTCGTGCTCCCGCCGGTGCGCCGCACCGCCGTCGCGCCTCCGTGATGCGACGGTGGTGCTGCCACCTGCTGGCGGCTCTCCTTGCGCAGGCTCCGGCCACGGCCCGCGCGTCGCAGATCCCTGCGGCGCGTGTGCCGCAGTGACGCGGAGCGGTGCGCGGCGAATGTGTCCCACCGTGTGATTTCCCCCTCGGTCTTCAGCGGGAAACTGCGGTTTGCACGGATCTGACGATAACGTTCGTTCACTTCCCCTGCCGGTGCGGTGCGGGGCGGTCGATGAAGTCCGTTCATGGAGGCAGTGATGGGTGTGGCAGCCGGTCCGATCCGCGTGGTGGTGGCCAAGCCGGGGCTCGACGGCCACGATCGCGGGGCCAAGGTGATCGCGCGGGCGCTGCGCGACGCCGGTATGGAGGTCATCTACACCGGGCTCCACCAGACCCCGGAGCAGATCGTCGACACCGCGATCCAGGAGGACGCCGACGCGATCGGCCTCTCGATCCTCTCCGGCGCCCACAACACACTGTTCGCCGCGGTCATCGATCTCCTCAAGGAGCGCGACGCGGAGGACATCAAGGTCTTCGGCGGCGGGATCATTCCCGAGGCGGACATCGCGCCGCTCAAGGAGAAGGGCGTCGCCGAGATCTTCACGCCGGGCGCGACGACCGCGTCGATCGTGGAGTGGGTCCGGGCGAACGTACGCCAGCCGGCCGGCGCGTAGCGCCTCTCCGGCGGGGGTGCGGTCCCCCTTGCTCGTGGGGCGGCCCCGGGTGGGTGGGGGCTGGTCGCGCGGTTCCCCGCGGCCCTCAAGGGGCGCTCCTGTCAGCGTGGTTCCGCACCATCCAGCTCCGAGGACATCACCGCGCGCAGACGCAGGGTGGTGACGAGGCGCTGGAAGGCCTCCGCCCAGTAGCCACCGGCACCGGGCGCCGCGTTCTCCGGCTCGTCGGCGACCGCCGTGAGTCCCTCCAGCCGCCCCGCCTCCGCCGGATCCAGGCACCGCTCGGCCAGCCCCATCACCCCACTGAAGCTCCATGGATAACTCCCCGCGTCCCGCGCGATATTGAGCGCGTCGACCACCGCCCGTCCCAGGGGCCCCGCCCACGGCACCGCGCAGACCCCGAGCAGCTGGAACGCCTCGGACAAACCGTGCGTGGCGATGAACCCCGCCACCCACTCGGCCCGCTCGGCGGAGCCCAGCGTCGCGAGCAGTTTCGACCGCTCCGCCAGCGATACCGCCCCCGGGCCGCCGGCCTCCGGAGCCGACGGCGTCCCGAGGAGAGCCCGGGACCAGCCCGGGTCCCGCTGCCGCACCGCCGCCCGGCACCACGCGGCATGCAGCTCGCTCCGCCAGTCGTCCGTCACCGGAAGCGCCACGATCTCCTCCGGCGTACGTCCGCCGAGCCGTCGCGACCACGTCCCGAGCGGCGCTGCTTCGACCAACTGGCCCAGCCACCACGACCGTTCCCCTCGTCCCGCCGGAGCTTTCGGTACAACACCGTCGCGCTCCATGCTCGCGTCGCACTCGTGCGGCGCCTCGACGACGATCGAGGGTGTGCCCCGAGTCCGGTCGACGGCCACGCATGAGCCGGCCCGTGCCGCCATCCGCGCGGCGAGCGCCGAACCGGGCAGCGCGGACAGCAGTTCCGCCGCCGTGGCCCGGACGTTGCGGCTCCGGTCGGCGAGCGCCCGCTCCAGGAACGGTTCGTCCGCCGCGCACAGTCCGGAGCGCAAGGAGTCGAGGAACATCAGCCGGTCCTCGGCCCGCTCGGTCGCCCAGCTGGTGGCGAGCAGCTCGCGTGCGGCCCCGGGGTCCTGGGCCCGTATCGATGTGAGCAGTGCGACCCGCTCGGCGAAGAGACCCTCCTGCCAGAGCCGTTGCGTACGTTCGGGGTCCTCTGGGCCGGGCAGCGTGGTGCCGCCGCCGGGCAGCGAACGCAGGGCGAAGCGCCAGTCCGGGTTCAGCCGGGCGAGCCACAGGGCGCGCGGCCCGGCGAAGGACAGGGCCGCCGGCCGCAGGTCCGTACGGCCCCGGGCGGCGTCGAGGAGCGCGGGCAGTGCTTCCGGGGGCGGTGCGAAACCCCGCGCGTTCGCCAGCGCGAGCCACTGCGGCAGCAGCTCCATGAGGTCGGGCGCCGTGCCCCGGCGGCCGCCGCCTCCCGTGCCGGGCCGGTCCGCCAGCAGCGTCGCGAGTCGATGGGCCGCGGCGGGCGGGAGGGCCGGTCGTGGGTCGGGCGCGGCGGGCTCGGGACGGGCGGCCGCCCGTGCGGCCCGCACCCCGGCCCGCCGCCGCAGGGTTTCCACCGCGGCCGCGTCCAGCAGGGCCATCGGTGCCTCGCGCCCGGCGGCCCAGGCGGGAGGCGGGCGCCGCTCGGTCCCGAGCAGGGCCATCGTGACGAGCTCCTCCCAGGAACCACCGACGGGCGCGCCCGCGGAGGCGGAGGTCGTGTTCATGAGCGTCCTTTCCGTGGGGAGGCGGTGCTGATGGCTTGAGCGGGGACAGTGGTGTTGGTGTTGGTGTTGGTGCTGTGGGCGGTGCTGGTGGTGCCGGTGGTGCCAGCGGTGCCGGTGGTGCTGGTGGTCAGCACAGGGACACCGGCTCCCCGTCGCCCTCCGGCCAGGCCGTCAGGGGAGTGAAGCCGCGGTGGCCGCACTCTCCGAAGACCGTGACGGGGGCGCCGCCGGAGAGGGCGGCGAGGCGCCACAGTCCGGGTCGGGAGAGAAGGGAAGGGGCGATCGGGAGGGCGAAGTTGCCCTCGGCGTCCGCAAGTTGCCAGGTGCCGCCGTCGGGGGTGGGTATCACCCGGGCCAGCGTGACCGGGTGGGAGTCGAGCCAGGGGTCGGCCCGCAGGGCTTCGCCGAAGCGGGCCGCCGCCTGGGGGGCGGTCAGCCCCGGTGGACGCGTCCGCGCGGGGGCGGGCGGCGTGAACCGCTCACCCAGGGCCGCTCGGAGCTGTCCGGCGCCCGGATACGCGGACACCTCCGCCTCGAAGGCCAGCCCCACCGGCAGCGTCAGCTCCGGCGCGCGGCCGGCGGCCCCATAGGAGAGGAGCAGCGCGGTGCGGTCGGTCTTCGCGCCGTAGAGCCAGATCCTGCGGGTCGTGAGCCGGGTGTCCGCCGTGTCGTACTGGGCGAGGACCAGCCAGCGGTCCCGCACCGGTGGCCCGTCCGCCGAACCGGGCAGCCCCACCCGCGAGCGAACCGTCGCGGCCAGGCCGTCCGGCAGCCGCTCACGGCGCAGCCAGCCCTGGTCGAGGAGATGGAGCAACGCGCACTCCTCCAGCAGCCGCACGGGCCAGCCGGGTCCGGAGGAGGGGATCGCCCCCAATTCCCTGACCCGCGCGGCCAGTCCGGGCGCCTGCGCGTCGACCATGCGGGCCGCCGTCTCCTCCCACATCCCGTACCCCGCCTGCTCGGCCGACGCGAGGCCGCCCCGCAGCAGATCCGCCAACCGCTGCTCCAGCTCCGCCGTCCCCGCGGTGATCCGCTCGGCCCGCCGCTGCGCTCTGCGTCGCGCCGCCTCCGGATCGCCCGGTGACGCCGTCCCAGATCCCCCGCCCGTCGTCCCCTTCTCCCCCGCTCGCTCTCGTCTCCCCTCTATCCACTGCTCCGCCCAGTCCGGCGCCGGCCCCCGCGGCACCGAACCGTCCGCGCCCGCCCAGAGCAGCAGCAGTCCCAGCGCGTGCTTGCACGGGAACTTCCGGCTCGGGCAACTGCACGTGTACGCGGGCCCGGTGGAGTCCGCGATGTCGATGACTGTCTGATAAGGCCTGCTGCCGCTTCCCCTGCACAGTCCCCATACCGTCCCCTCGTCAGAACTGCCTGCCTCCGACCACGGCCCGGCCACGCCGAGTTTGCCGCCGGCCGTACGTGACGCGGCATCAGGCGCCAGTGCCAGCACCTGATCCGCCGTCCAGCGCACCCCCTGCTGAGTCATGTCATCGAAGGTAGGTCCCGCCACTGACAATCGACCTTCGCGAGCGTATTTGCGCAGGTCAGAGCGCATTGTCAGTGGCGTGGTGCACGGTGGAACCAGATCCGAACCGGCCGAGCTGGAGGGGGAGCGAGCCATGTCCGTGCCCGTTGCGTCCGTTGAACCGACGACCGTCCGTCCGCCCGTGAGCGAGGGCCTGGGTGAAGGTGTGAGCGAGAGCGCGGGCGACGCGCTGCGACCACATGCCGAGCACGCCTTCGCCGCCGAACTCGCCGCGCTGGCCGCGCAGGACGACCGGCCGCGGCCCGCCCGCTGGCGGCTGTCGCCGTGGGCGGTGGCGACCTATCTGCTGGGCGGCACGCTGCCGGACGGCACGGTGATCACACCGAAGTACGTGGGACCGCGCCGCATCGTCGAGGTCGCCGTCACCACGCTCGCCACCGACCGCGCCCTGCTCCTGCTCGGCGTGCCCGGCACCGCGAAGACGTGGGTGTCCGAGCACCTGGCCGCGGCGGTCAGCGGCGACTCGACCCTGCTGGTGCAGGGCACGGCGGGCACACCGGAGGAGGCGATCCGGTACGGCTGGAACTACGCGCAGCTGCTGGCTCACGGCCCCAGCCGGGACGCCCTCGTGCCGAGCCCGGTCATGCGGGCCATGGCCGAGGGCATGACGGCCCGGGTCGAGGAGCTGACCCGCATCCCGGCGGACGTGCAGGACACGCTGATCACGATCCTGTCGGAAAAGGTCCTGCCGATACCGGAGTTGGGCCAGGAGGTGCAGGCCGTCCGCGGCTTCAACCTGATCGCCACCGCCAACGACCGCGACCGCGGGGTGAACGAGCTGTCCAGCGCCCTGCGCCGCCGCTTCAACACGGTGGTGCTGCCCCTGCCGGAGAGCGCGGACGCCGAGGTCGACATCGTCTCGCGGCGTGTCGACCAGATCGGCCGGTCCCTCGACCTGCCCGCCGTCCCCGAGGGCATGGACGAGATCCGTCGTGTCGTCACCGTCTTCCGCGAGCTGCGCGACGGGGTCACGGCCGACGGGCGGACCAAGCTGAAGTCGCCCAGCGGCACGCTGTCCACCGCCGAGGCGATCTCGGTCGTCACGGGCGGCCTGGCCCTCGCCGCCCACTTCGGCGACGGTGTCCTGCGCGCGTCCGACGTGGCGGCCGGCATCCTCGGCGCCGTCGTCCGCGATCCGGCCGCCGACCGGGTCATCTGGCAGGAATATCTGGAGGCGGTCGTCCGCGAGCGGGACGGCTGGAAGGACTTCTACCGGGCCTGCCGGGAGGTGAGCGCATGACGACCTTCACGGCGGGGCCGTTCCTGCTGGGGGTGCGGCATCACGGCCCGGGGTCGGCCCGAGCTGTGCGGGCCGCGCTGGAGGCGGCGACGCCCGAGGTCGTACTGATCGAGGGACCCCCGGAGGCGGACGCCCTCATCCCGCTCGCCGCCGAGAAGGACATGCGTCCTCCCGTCGCGCTCCTCGCCCATGTCGTGGACGAGCCCGGCCGCTCCGCCTTCTGGCCGCTCGCCGAGTTCTCCCCCGAGTGGGTGGCGATCCGGTGGGCCCTGGAGCACGGAGTCCCGGCCCGCTTCATCGACCTCCCGGCGACCCACACGCTGGCGTGGGGGAACGAAGAGGAGAAGGAGACCGGTGCGGCCGACCGTTCCGTCGACGCGGACGTGCGGATCGACCCCCTCGCCGTACTCGCGGAGACGGCCGGTTACGACGATCCCGAGCGCTGGTGGGAGGACGTGGTCGAGCACCGGGGCGGGGCCGGGATCGGGGCCGACCCGTTCGCGCCGTTCACCGCGCTGGAGGAGGCGATGGAGGCACTGCGGGAGGCCTACGGGGCCGGGGGACACGACCGGGACCTGGTGCGCGAGGCGTATATGCGGCTCCAGATGCGGGCGGCGCAGCGGGAGTTCGGGGACGAGGTGGCCGTGGTGTGCGGGGCCTGGCACGTGCCTGCGCTGCGGCAGAAGAGGACCGTGGCCGCCGATCGGGCGCTGCTCAAGGGGCTCCCCAAGGCCAAGGCCGACATGACGTGGGTGCCCTGGACGCACCGGAGGCTGTCGCGGGTCAGCGGGTACGGCGCGGGCATCGACGCGCCGGGTTGGTACGGGCATCTGTTCGCCGCCCCGGACCGTCCCGTCGAGCGCTGGATGACGAAGGTGGCGAGGCTGCTGCGCGACGAGGACCGGATGGTGTCCTCGGCGCACGTCATCGAGGCGGTACGGCTGGCGGACACCCTCGCCGCGATGCGCGGTCGCCCACTGCCCGGGCTGACCGAGACCACCGACGCCGTACGGGCCGTGATGTGCGAGGGCTCGGACGTGCCACTGGGGCTCGTGCACGACCGGCTCGTGGTCGGCGATGTGCTGGGCGAGGTGCCTCGGTCCGCTCCCGCGGTGCCGTTGCAGCGCGACCTGGCGCGTGCGCAGAAGCGGTTGCGGCTGAAACCCGAGCCGATGGAGCGGGAGGTGGAGCTGGACCTGCGGGGGGAGACCGACGCCGGGCGGAGCAGACTCCTGCACCGGCTGCGGCTGCTCGGTATCGCGTGGGGCGAGCCCACCGCCTCGCGCGGCAGCACGGGGACCTTCCGGGAGACCTGGCGGCTGTGCTGGGAGCCGGAGCTGTCCGTGCGGGTCGCCGAGGCCGGGGTCTGGGGCACGACGGTGCTGTCGGCGGCGACCGGCAAGACTGAGGCGGACGCCGTCGCCGCGCACGCCCTGGCCGATGTCACGGCACTGGCCGAGCGCTGTCTGCTCGCCGAACTCCCGCACGCGCTGCCCGTGGTGATGCGAGTCCTCGCCGACCGGGCGGCGCTGGACGCGGATGTCGGCCACCTCGCCCAGGCCCTGCCCGCGCTGGTCCGCTCCCTGCGGTACGGCGATGTGCGCGGTACGGACACACACGCGCTCACGGACGTCGCCGTGGGCCTCGCCGAGCGGATCTTCGTCGGGCTCCCACCGGCCTGTGCGGCCCTCGACGCCGAGGCCGCCGAGCACATGCGACGCCATGTGGACGCGGTGCACGGCGCGGTGGGGCTGTTGGGGGAGCCGGGCACGGCGGCCTCCGACGGCATACGCGAGCGCTGGCACTCCGTACTGCGGGTGCTGACCGGGCGGGACACCGTGCCGGGGGTGATCCGCGGGCGGGCGGTACGACTGCTCCTGGACGACGGGGAGTTGGAGCAGGACGAAGCCGCGCTGCTCATGGGTCTCGTGCTGTCGCCGGGTACGGAACCGGGGGACGCGGCCGCGTGGATCGAGGGGTTCGTCGGTGGTGGCTCCGGGGGCGGGATGCTGCTCGTGCACGACGAGCGGCTGCTCGGTCTGGTGGACGCGTGGCTGACCGGGGTGCCGGCGGAGGCGTTCACCGATGTGCTGCCACTGCTGCGGCGCACGTTCGCGGCGTACGAGGCAGGGGTGCGCAGAACGCTGGGCGAGCTGGTCCGGCGTGGCCCGGGGGCGCGGGGGAGCGCCGAGGCCGCCGCCTCCGGCATCCCCGGGTTCGCGCCCGACCTCGACCTCGGGCGCGCCGACGCGGTCCTGCCGGTGCTGAGCCTGCTGCTGGGGCTGGACGAGGCCCAAGACGACGACTTTGCGGGGGTGGCCCGATGACAGCGGCACCTGTGGAAGCGACCGGATCGAACGCTCCGGGCGGACCCACCGACGCCGGCGGCGAGCGGTTGCGGCGGTGGCGGCTTGTGCTGGGGGGTGAGGAGGCGGACGGCACCGGCTGCGTGCTCGCGGGCCAGGACGCGGCGATGGACGGGGCGCTCACCGCGTTGTACGGGAAGGACGGCAAGGGGCGGTCCGGGCGGGACCGTTCGGCGGGGCTGGGGGCGTCGGCGCCGTCGGTCGCGCGCTGGCTCGGGGACATCCGGACGTACTTCCCCTCGTCCGTCGTACAGGTCATGCAGCGGGACGCCATCGACCGGCTCGGGCTGTCCACCCTCCTGCTGGAGCCCGAGATGCTGGAAGCGGTCGAGGCCGATGTGCACCTGGTCGGCACGCTGCTCTCCCTCAACAAGGCCATGCCGGAGACGACGAGGGAAACGGCGCGGGCCGTCGTGCGCAAGGTCGTGGAGGATCTGGAGAAGCGGCTCGCGAGCCGCACGCGGGCGACTCTCACCGGCGCCCTCGACCGCGGTACACGCATCAGCAGACCTCGTCACCACGACATCGACTGGAACCGCACGATCGCGGCGAACCTGAAGCACTACCTGCCCGAGTACCGCACGATCGTGCCCGAACGGCTGATCGGCTACGGGCGTGCCTCGCAGTCCGTGAAGAAGGAGGTCGTCCTCTGCATCGACCAGTCGGGATCCATGGCGGCGTCCGTCGTCTACGCCTCCGTGTTCGGCGCCGTCCTCGCGTCGATGCGGTCCATCGCCACGCGGCTCGTCGTCTTCGACACGGCCGTCGTCGATCTGACCGACCAGCTCGACGACCCGGTCGACGTCCTCTTCGGCACCCAGCTGGGCGGCGGTACGGACATCAACAGGGCGCTGGCGTACTGCCAGTCGCAGATCACCCGGCCCGCCGACACGGTGGTCGTGCTCATCAGCGACCTCTACGAAGGGGGTATACGCGACGAGATGCTCAAGCGGGTCGCGGCGATGAAGGCGTCGGGGGTGCAGTTCGTGACGCTGCTGGCGTTGTCCGACGAAGGGGCGCCCGCGTACGACCATGAGCACGCGGCGGCGCTCGCGGCGCTGGGCGCACCGGCGTTCGCCTGTACGCCCGACCTGTTTCCCGAGGTGATGGCGGCGGCGATCGAGAAACGGCCGCTCCCGATACCGGACACCGCCTGAGGAGACGTGGGGAGAGGAAGAGCAGAGGAGCGGAGCGGCGACAGGGGGCTTGCGCGACCTCAGGAGACCCGTGCGAGGATCGACGCCTCTTCCCGCCGCACGGAGGATCACCCCGTCTTGACCCTGCCCGTCGTCGAACCGCCCCTCGCCGGTGCCGCTCTGCGCATGCCGCGCACGGCGGCCGGGCGGCGTGCGCTGCGACTGGCGCTGCTGGTGGCCGGGTTGTTCGCGCTCGGGCTCCTTTGCGGGGAGCGGGCGCATGCGGCGGACGGGTTGGTTCCGACGGTTCCTGCGAGTTCGTCGGTACGGGTGGTGAAGCCGGCTGCTCCGCTCCCGGTGGCGCGCTCGGCGGCCCACACCGTCACTCACGTCACGGACACCGTCGCTCACGCTCACGTCACGGACACCGTCGCTCACGCTCACGTCACGGACACCGTCGCTCAGGTCGGCGACACCGTCACCCATGTGACCGACACCGTCCGGCACGTCGTGGGGCCGGCTGCCGACAGCGTCGTACGGCCGGTCGGTGATCTCGTGGAGACGGTGACCGGCGGGTTGGGCCAAGCGCCGCCGAGGACCCTGCCGTCCCTTCCCTCGTTGCCCTCCCTGCCCGAGGTGCCGGAACTGCCTGGTCTGCCCGGTCCGCCTGTGCTTCCGGGTGCGGGGGGTCAGGTTCCGTCCGCCGGTTCGGGCCCCCAGCACTCGGGTGCGGGGCCCATGCCTTCGTCGTCGCATGCCGTGGTGCGGCACGCGGACGCCGGGCCTGTCGGTCCGACGTACTACGGCCCTACCCGCCTCGGTACGGACACGGCCGGTGTCGTCGTGCGCGGCGAGCGCCGGGGGGCGGCGCCGGGACCGGGGCCCGACCGGCAGGCACCCCCCGGCGACCCCTCGGGCGCGCTGGGCGGCCAGTCGGCCGTCGACAGCGGCACGCCGCGCCACGGCGATCCTCAGGCCGTCGTCACTCCGAGTCACCGGGTGCCGCTACGGCTCGTGCCCGGCGTTCCCGCGGCGGTGACCGCGGCCGAGACCCGGGATAGATACCGGGACATTCCGGTCTTCCCCGGCTAGGACGGTCCTTTCCCCGATGTCGGCCTGCCGCGCGGGGGCGGAACAGGTCTGCCCGCGTCCAGACCCTCTCCAGACCCTCTCCAGACCCTCTCCGGCCCCGATCCGGTCCCCATCTGGACCCTCTCCGGCAAGAAAATCCGCCGGCGCCACCGGTCTGGCCTAGGGCGTCGAGAGGAATGTCGGCGGATCCGAGGCGGGCGTCGCGGACGACGTGCGGCCGAGTCCGTCACGCCGAGCTGTCCGCACCCCCCCGTACGGCACCCCCCCGTACGGCACGTACAGCGTCTGACCGTCCCTCCCGCCGTACCGCTCGTACCGCTCGCTGTACCCACCGACCGACTCCGCGGGGCCACGGCCCGGACGGCCGAAAGCCGTCGGCCGTGTCCGACCGAAACCCCGCGGATGGGGAGGGTCGCCCCCATTGGGGTGGGGACCACCCTCCCTGGGCCCCTCAGGGGCTGTTCGAGGGGCCTCACCAGGCAAACCCCAGCCTGGTGAGGCCCCGTCCCGGCCAGATCTGTGACAGGTATCACCGCTCAGGTGTGACCTGCGATTTAGGGACCCACGTCCTGCGGCGATAACCTGCGAGACGGACATGCCGCGCGCTCGGACACCGTGTGCGCCACCCTTGTGACAGCGGACGTCACGTTGCCCTTCGCGGCACGCCCACGCATCCAACGAACCGCGAGATCACTGATAGGGACGGACGCGCGTGGACCTGTTCGAGTACCAGGCGAGGGACCTCTTCGCCAAGCACGGTGTACCGGTGCTGGCCGGTGAAGTCATTGACACGCCTGAGGCAGCCCGCGAGGCGACCGAGCGTCTTGGCGGCAAGTCCGTCGTCAAGGCCCAGGTGAAGGTCGGTGGCCGCGGCAAGGCCGGCGGCGTCAAGCTCGCCGCCACCCCGGACGAGGCCGTCGCCCGGGCGACGGACATCCTCGGCATGGACATCAAGGGCCACACGGTCCACAAGGTGATGATCGCCGAGACCGCGCCCGAGATCGCCGAGGAGTACTACGTCTCGTACCTCCTCGACCGCACCAACCGCACTTTCCTCGCCATGGCGTCCGTTCAGGGCGGCGTGGAGATCGAGGTCGTCGCGGAGGAGAACCCCGAGGCCCTCGCGAAGGTCCCGGTCGACGCCAACGAGGGCGTCTCGATCGAGAAGGCCCGCGAGATCGTCGCCCAGGCGAAGTTCCCGGCCGAGGTCGCCGAGCAGGTCGCCGAGATCCTGGTGACGCTGTGGGACACCTTCATCAAGGAGGACGCCCTCCTCGTCGAGGTCAACCCGCTCGCCAAGGTCGCCGACGGCCGCGTCATCGCGCTCGACGGCAAGGTGTCGCTGGACGAGAACGCCGAGTTCCGCCAGCCGGAGCACGAGGCGCTGGTCGACCACGCCGCCGCCAACCCGCTCGAGGCGGCGGCCAAGGCCAAGAACCTCAACTACGTCAAGCTCGACGGCGAGGTCGGCATCATCGGCAACGGCGCGGGTCTCGTCATGAGCACCCTCGACGTCGTCGCGTACGCCGGTGAGAACCACGGCGGCGTCAAGCCCGCCAACTTCCTCGACATCGGTGGCGGCGCCTCCGCCGCCGTGATGGCGAACGGCCTGGAGATCATCCTCGGCGACCCGGACGTCAAGTCCGTCTTCGTCAACGTCTTCGGCGGCATCACCGCCTGTGACGAGGTCGCCAACGGCATCGTCCAGGCGCTCCAGCTGCTCAAGGACAAGGGCGAGGAAGTCACCAAGCCGCTGGTCGTGCGTCTGGACGGCAACAACGCCGAGCTGGGCCGCAAGATCCTGTCGGACGCCAACCACCCGCTGGTCCAGCGCGTGGACACCATGGACGGCGCGGCCGACAAGGCCGCCGAGCTCGCGGCTGCGAAGTAAGGGACGAGGGAAACAACCGCCATGGCTATCTTCCTCAACAAGGACAGCAAGGTCATCGTCCAGGGCATGACCGGTGCCACGGGCATGAAGCACACCAAGCTCATGCTGGCCGACGGCACGAACATCGTCGGTGGCGTGAACCCGCGCAAGGCGGGCACGTCCGTCGACATCGACGGCACCGAGATCCCGGTCTTCGGTACGGTCGCCGAGGCCATGGAGAAGACGGGCGCCAACGTGTCCGTCCTCTTCGTGCCGCCGGCCTTCGCCAAGGCCGCCGTCGTCGAGGCGATCGACGCGGAGATCCCCCTCGCGGTCGTCATCACCGAGGGCATCGCCGTCCACGACTCCGCCGCCTTCTGGGCGTACGCGAAGTCGAAGGGCAACAAGACCCGCATCATCGGCCCGAACTGCCCCGGTCTCATCACCCCGGGCCAGTCGAACGCCGGCATCATCCCGGGCGACATCACGAAGCCGGGCCGCATCGGCCTGGTCTCGAAGTCCGGCACGCTGACGTACCAGATGATGTACGAGCTCCGTGACATCGGCTTCTCGTCCGCCGTCGGCATCGGTGGCGACCCGGTCATCGGTACGACGCACATCGACGCGCTCGCCGCGTTCGAGGCCGACCCCGACACCGACCTGATCGTCATGATCGGTGAGATCGGCGGCGACGCCGAGGAGCGTGCGGCGGACTTCATCGCCAAGAACGTGACGAAGCCGGTCGTCGGCTACGTCGCCGGCTTCACCGCGCCCGAGGGCAAGACCATGGGCCACGCCGGCGCCATCGTCTCCGGCTCCTCCGGCACGGCCGCCGCGAAGAAGGAGGCCCTCGAGGCCGCCGGCGTCAAGGTCGGCAAGACGCCGACCGAGACGGCGAAGCTGGCCCGCGAGATCCTCGCCGGCTGACCTTCTCCAGGCTGGACCTTCTCCAGACTGAACGGGCTCGCATCCCCACCGGGGTGCGAGCCCGTCGTCGTACCCGGCTCAGCCTGCCTTCGGAACCAGCCGCTCCGGCCCGCTGGCCGTCTCCCCCTTGAGCTTGGCGCGCAGGGCCAGCTCCTCCGCGGACAGCGGCCCGGGCGCGACCCGGGGCGGCACCCCGTGCACCGTGGCGCCGGGCGCCAGCGGCGGCTCGTAGTGGTCCGGGGCCGTACGGAGCGTCAGTGTCGTGGCGCCGATGAGGACGACCGTGAAGGCGATGGCGGCGCGGGTCCAGTGCCGGGCGCGCTGCTCTCCGCCCCAGCGGACCGTGGTGGGCTTCGCGGCGCGCAGCCGCTCGGCGGAGGCGACCTCGGCGAGTCGCCGGTGCAACTCCTTCGGCTCCGCCAGCTCCGGCAGCCGCGTGGCCACGGCCTCACGCGCGCGCAGCAGCCGGTTGGCCGCCGCGGGCGTGCTCGCCTCCGTCTCGGCCGCGGTCTCCGGCAGATCGAGCCCGACCCCGTCGTAGAGCAGCAGGGTCCGCCGGTACACGGGCGGCAGCTGCAGGAGTACGTCGAGCAGCGCGCGGTCCGCGGGGGCGGTGGGCGGCGGCTCCGGGTTGCGGTGCCGGGGGCGCATCCGGTGCCAGGGCGAGAGCGCGAACTCGTACGCGGTCGCCCGCACCCACCCCGCCGGGTCGCGGTCCATGGCCACCTCGGGCCAGCGGTGCCAGGCCAGCTGGAAGGCGCGCTCCACCGACTCGCGCGCCAGTTCGCGCCGCCCGGTGAGCAGGTAGGTCTGCCGTACGAGGGCGGGGGCGCAGAACGCGTAGAGGGCGTCGAAGGCTTGATCAGGCGTCAGGGAGGCCGCAAGGGGTTCGAGTTCGGCTTTGGGGCCGAGTGCGGGGAGGGGCTCGGGTTTGGGGCCGAGTGCGAGGTCGGGGCCGAGTGCGGGATCGGGTCTGGGGGCGAGTGCGGAGGCGGGTGGGGTGTCGGAGGGCGGCTCGGGGGTGGGTTCGGCGCGGTCGGGGGGCGCCTGTACGGGGCCGGTGGCGGCGCCGACCAGGGCGGGAGCCGGGCTCTCCTGATGCGTGGTCACCTCCTCGGCGCCCGTCAGCAGTCGTGCGTACGCATCCCGTTTGGTGCCGCGTGGCGTCGTACGGCCGTTCTCCCACGAGCGCACCGTCGCACGGGTGACGCCCACCGCGGCCGCGACGTCGGCCTGGCTCAGCGACTGGGCCTCGCGCAGGCGGCGGCGCTCCTTGGGGGAGGGCAGCGGGGTCACAGGGGTGCGTGTCATGTCGGACCCCATAGGGTGCCCCTTAGTACGAAAAAGTACATAGCTGCATATTGAGCGACACATCCGAGGTTCGCCTGTTACGACGAGAAAGCGCGTGTCGTTGGGAGCATGGCGGGTGTGACCCAAATGACCGACCGCAGGCTGTCGTTGTCGCCCCTGCTCACCCGGATGCGCCACCGTTCACCCGGACTGGGCGCCAGCCTCCTGGGTGGCGCCCTCGCGGCGGGGCTCGGACTCGGCTCGTTCGCCGTCCTCGTCATGATGCTGTGGATCAGCTCGCCCTATCCGGACAGCGGACCGAGTGGATCGCTGCACGTGGCCGCCGCGTTGTGGCTGCTCGCGCACGGCGTGGAGCTGATCCGCACCGAGACCCAGTCGGGCCTGCCCATGCCGGTGGGTGTGACACCGCTGCTGCTGGTCGTCCTGCCCGTGTGGCTGCTGTACCGGGCGGTGCGTGGCGTGGCGGACGCCGAGGCCGCGGCCGAGCCGGGCACGGTGTGGACGGGGGTCGTCGGGGGCTATCTGACGGTCGGACTGGCGGCCGCGCTGTACTGCTCGGGCGGGGAGTTGCGGCCTTCGTGGGTGTGGACCGCCGGATGCCTGCCGTTGCTCGCCGGGAGCGCGGCGGGCGTGGGGGTGTGGGCGACGTACGGACGCGCGGGCTTCCCCGCGCCCGCGCGGGTCCGGCGGCTGCTCGCCGTGTTGCCCGCCGGCGTACGCCGTTGCTCGCCCGAATTCCTCGGGGCCTCGGCGCGGGCGGCCGGAGCCGGGGCGGCGGTGCTCGTCGGGGGTGGCTCGCTCTTGGTGGCGGCGTCGCTCGTGTGGCACGGCGATGCCGCCCGGGACTCGTTCGCGCAGCTCACCGAGGTGTGGTCGGGGCGGTTCGCCGTACTGCTGCTCTGTATGGCGCTCGTGCCGAACGCGGCGGTGTGGGGGGCCGCGTACGGGCTCGGGCCCGGGGTCGTGCTGGGGGCCGGGCATGTTGCGGGGCCGTTGTCCGCGGCGGGGCCCGGGCCGTTGCTGCCGGCGTTTCCGCTGCTGGCGGCGGTGCCGGTGCCCGGGACGGTGTGGAGTGAGGTGGGGATGGCGGTGCCGGTGGTGGCGGGGGTGACGGTGGCGTGGTTCCTGGTGACCGCGGGGGCGCCGGGGGAGGGGCGTGAGGCCTGGTCGTGGGGGCGGGTCGTGGTGGGGGTGGGGGTCGCGGCCGTGTGGTGCGGGCTGGTGATGGCGGTGCTTGCCGGGCTGGCGGGTGGGCCGTTGGGGGTGGCGGCGCTGGCTCACTTCGGGCCGGTGTGGTGGCAGGTGGGGGGAGCGGTGGTGGTGTGGACGGTGGGGGTGGGGGTTCCTGTGGGAGTGGGGTTGTGGGGGTGGGAGCTTCGGCGGCGACGGGGGGTTTCTTGGCCTACGTGGCTCTCTCGGCCCTTGTGGGCCTCGTGGTTCTCCTGGGGGGCGTGGCGGTCGCGATTCTCGCGGGGGGTCTGGGCAGGGCGGTCGCGTGGTGAGAGGGGGCAGGTGGAGGCGGTTTCGAAGAGGGAGCCGACTCCTACGGTGGGGGCGGCTTCGAGGGCGGGGGCGGGTCCGGCTTCGGGTTCGGGCCCGGCTCGGGATCCGAGCCTGGAGCCGTACGACCTCCTGCCCTCCGATGACATGGGGTGAGTGAGGAGCCCTCGGTTCCCTCACCCCCGCCGCCCCTGCCCGTTCCCATCCCCTGGGGCTGCGCCCCAGACCCCGCCCGGGGCTGCGCCCTTGGATCCTCCTGGGGGCAGGTTGATGTTTGCTGCGGGTGTGTGGGGGGTTGGGCGCTGGGCGCGTCGTTCCGCGCGCCCCTGTCAGGGCGCGTTTTCTGTTCGCGTTTGCGCTAGCCGCGCGTTCCCAGGACGCCCCTCAGGTCCTTCGGGAGGAGGTCGTTGCAGGACTGTTTGGCGGCGTTGGTGAGGGCGTCGTTCGTGCACGAGTAGTAGTCGCTGTACACGAGCTGCGCGGTGAAGGTCGCGGCGACCATGACGATGGCCAGGGACGCGGTGACGAGGCCGCTCACCGCGGCGGTCGTCTGGGGGCGGGTGTTCGCGTCGGGGGCCGGGGTGTCCGGGTCCTGCGCGCGGGGCTTGGCGCGCAGTGCGCTGCCGCCCCAGTACAGGGCGAGCGCACCGAGCAGCAGGGCCACGTACGGCCAGCTGAACAGGGCGAAGAAGAACGCCCACATTCCGGAGAGCAGCGCGTAGCGTGCGCGGCGCTGGGCGGGGTCCGTCGGGTCCCAGCGCATTCCGGAGCCCGGCCCACCGCCGGGACCTTCCGGGCCGCCCTGACCCTGCGGAGCCCCGGGACGGTCGCCGAAACCGCCGCCGGACGAACGCCCCGGCTGCCGGTCGCTCCACTGACTGCCCCATGGGGACTGTCCGGGGCCGGAGCCAGGTCCGGAGCCGTCGTTCTCGTTCGGGCTCTGGCCGGACGCGGGACGCCGAGGCTGCCAGGGGCGGTCGGGCGTGCCCTCCGGCGGCGGAGCGAAGGGATTGTCGCCGGAGCCGGAGCCGGAGCCGGAGCCGGAGCCGGAGCCGGAGCCGGAGCCGGAGCCCGTGCCGGAGCCCGTGCCGGAGCCGGAGCCCGTGCCGGAGCCCGTGCCGGAGCCGGAGCCCGTGCCGGAGTCTGTGTCCGGGCCGCGTCCGCCCGCGGAACCGTTCCCACCCGCGGGCGTGTCCCCGCTCTCCCGCGGCGGGGTAGACGAAGGGCGCCGCTCGCGCAGCAGCAGCGGAGGGAGTCGGAGACTGCGGTCCGGCATCAGGTGTGCGTCTTCCCCTTGGTGGTTCTGGCGGGCGGCGTGTCCACACGGCATCGTGCTCGCGACGCGCACCCCGAGCGTCCTGCGCGGGGCTCGCACCCCGGGCGTTCGTTTTCAGGATCAGGACCCGGGATTCGCACCCCGGACACCGCTCCGTGGAGTCCCTGCCCCGGGTTTTCCGCCCGAGGCCCGCGCCCCGGATGTTCGCCCCCGGGGCTCGTACCCCGAACGTTCTACCCGTCCCAGGTCAACGTCCCAAGCGCACAGGGCGTTCCCCGTGCTGAACGGTGTTCCCGGGAGGATCCACCGCAGACGCTACCTTCCGGCCACGCCCCCGTCCCGTGGGGGCTGCCCGGTGTGCCGGTATCGTTGCTGACGGTCGGCCGCTTCGTAGACTTCCCCGTATCCAGGGGCGCGAAGCATTCGTACGACCGTACAAACGTTCCCCCGAGAAAGGGCCCCGTCGTGGCCAAGACCAAGCGCCTCGTCGTGCTGGTCTCCGGATCAGGCACGAATCTGCAGGCACTGCTCGACGGCATCGCCGCGGCCGGGCCGGTGGCCTACGGGGCCGAGATCGTGGCCGTGGGCGCCGACCGCGACGGCATCGAAGGGCTCGCCCGGGCCGAGCGGGCCGGGATCCCCACCTTCGTCCGCCGCGTCAAGGACTACGACACCCGGGACGAGTGGGACGGCGCGCTCGCCGAGGCCGTCTCCGACCACGAGCCCGACCTGGTGGTCTCCGCGGGGTTCATGAAGATCGTGGGGAAGGAATTCCTCACCCGGTTCGGTGGGCGCTTCGTCAACACGCATCCCGCCCTGCTGCCCAGCTTCCCGGGAGCCCACGGCGTACGCGACGCGCTCGCGTACGGCGCGAAGGTCACCGGCTGCACCGTCCACTTCGTCGACGACGGCGTCGACACCGGACCGATCATCGCTCAGGGCGTGGTGGAGGTCCGGGACGAGGACGACGAGAGCGCTCTGCACGAGCGCATCAAGGAAGTCGAGCGAAGACTGCTCGTCGATGTCGTGGGGCGGCTCGCCCGCAACGGCTATCGCATTGAGGGACGAAAGGTAGTTATCCAGTGACCGCCGACAGCACAGTCACGGCCGAGAGCACCGAGGGCACCAAGCGGGTCATTCGGCGCGCGCTCGTCAGCGTCTACGACAAGACCGGGCTCGAAGAGCTTGCCCGCGGGCTCCACGAGGCCGGTGTCGAGCTCGTCTCCACCGGCTCCACCGCCGCCAAGATCGCCGCGGCCGGGGTCCCCGTCGTCAAGGTCGAGGACCTGACCGGCTTCCCCGAGTGCCTCGACGGCCGAGTCAAGACCCTGCACCCCAAGGTCCACGCCGGCATCCTCGCCGACCTGCGGCTGCCCGACCACCAGCGGCAGCTGGAAGAGCTGGGCGTCAAGCCCTTCGACCTCGTCGTCGTCAACCTCTACCCCTTCCGTGAGACCGTCGCCTCGGGCGCGACGCCCGACGAGTGCGTCGAGCAGATCGACATCGGCGGCCCCTCGATGGTCCGTGCCGCCGCCAAGAACCACCCGTCCGTGGCCGTCGTCACCAGCCCCGACCGTTACGGCGACGTCCTCTCCGCCGTGCGGACCGGCGGCTTCGACCTCACCACCCGTAAGCGGCTCGCGGCCGAGGCCTTCCAGCACACGGCCGCGTACGACGTCGCCGTCGCCTCCTGGTTCGCCTCCGAGTACGCCCCCGTCGACGCCTCCGGGTTCCCCGACTTCCTCGGCGCCACCTGGGAGCGCGCGCACACCCTCCGCTACGGCGAGAACCCGCACCAGCCCGCCGCCCTCTACACCTCCCACGCCGGCGGTCTCGCGGAGGCCGAGCAGCTGCACGGCAAGGAGATGTCGTACAACAACTACACGGACACGGACGCCGCGCGCCGTGCCGCGTACGACCACGAGGACCCCTGCGTCGCGATCATCAAGCACGCCAACCCGTGCGGGATCGCGATCGCCTCGAACGTCGCCGAGGCGCACCGCAAGGCGCACGCCTGTGACCCGCTGTCCGCGTTCGGCGGTGTGATCGCGGTCAACCGGCCGGTGACGAAGGAGATGGCGGAGCAGGTCGCCGAGATCTTCACCGAGGTCATCGTGGCGCCCGAGTACGAGGACGGCGCCCTCGAAGCCCTCACCAAGAAGAAGAACATCCGTGTGCTGCGCGCCCACCGCGCGCCCGCGAACCCGACCGAGCTCAAGCCGATCGACGGCGGCGCGCTGCTCCAGGTCACCGACCGCCTCCAGGCCGACGGCGACAACCCGGCGAGCTGGACCCTGGCGACCGGTGACGCCCTGAACGAGGGCGAGCTCGACGAGCTGGCCTTCGCCTGGCGGGCCTGCCGCGCGGTGAAGTCCAACGCGATCCTGCTCGCCAAGGACGGCGCCTCGGTCGGCGTCGGCATGGGCCAGGTCAACCGCGTCGACTCCGCGAAGCTCGCGGTCGAGCGGGCGGGCGCCGAGCGGGCCCGTGGGTCGTACGCGGCCTCGGACGCGTTCTTCCCGTTCCCCGACGGTCTGGAGATCCTCGCCGAGGCAGGCGTCAGGGCCGTGGTCCAGCCCGGCGGTTCGGTCCGTGACGAGCTGGTGGTCGAGGCCGCGAAGAAGGCGGGCATCACCATGTACTTCACGGGGACGCGGCACTTCTTCCACTGATCCGCGGCAGGTCGGTGCGTGCGCGGCGGTCCACCGGGGTTCCGGTGGGCCGCCGCTACCGTGCGGGCGCGGTGGTGGCGGCGCCCTTGACCGCGCGCTCGCAGTTCGGCCAGTCGTGGAAATCGCGCTTCTTGCTCCAGAGGCGTCTGGCCGCCCTGATGTTCCACTCCGGGTCCAGCGCCTGACGCGGGGTCCCGCCCAGTTCGCGCAGGCGCAGGTCGGAGATCTGGAACAGACCCCAGTTACGGGTGCCGTTGGTGTTGGGCAGGATGTGCAGCGGGTCGAGGAACGACTGGCAGTCCGCGATGGCGACCGCCGCGTCGGGTGTGTCGGTGAAGACCGCGCGGATGTGCTGCCGTACCTTCGCCGGCGGCCAGACCGTCATGCGTACGTTCGAGGTGTAGAGCGCCTTCTTGGTGGCGTCCCCGACGACTCCGTTGGGCTGGAGACCGGTGAACACCTGGAAGGCGGTGACCCGGCGCAGCGTCTGCGGGCCGAAGTCCGAGTCGACGTCGATGTCGGCGCCCTTGGCGTGCAGCAGCCGTTGTACCTCGCCCACGCAGGCGTCGTGCTGGCCCATGGCCACCACGGGCTGACAGGCGGCCGAGAAGAGCAGACGGCCGTCCGCCGCGGAGCCGCCGCTGCTGCCGGACGACGGGTGATCGGTCGTCAGGGCCCAGGCGGAGACACCGAGCGTCAGGACCACGGCGCCGATCACCACGACACGGAACCGGCCCTGCCGGAACTGGTCAAGACGGAACCGGCCCTGACGGACCGGCCGAACGGGCCCGACCTCGACCGCCTCCGGCTCCACCGCTCCCGGCTCCACCGCTCCCGGCACCGCCGATTCCGGCTCGACCGCTCCTGGCTCCACGGCCGTCGGCTCCTCGGCACCAGCACCGTCCACGAGACCGACGAGATCGACGACCTCGACCATGCCTGCGTCCGCCTCCGCCTCCGCCTCCGCCTCCGCCTTTGCCTCTGTCGCCGTCCCCGGCTCCGTCCGGGCGGCGTCGGCCAGGGCCCACTGCCGGTGCAGTGTCCGCAGTTCGTCCGGGGTCGCGCCGCAGGCGGTGGCGAACCGGTGCACGCTGCCGTAGTCCTGGGGCACCGAAGTGCCGCGGCAGTAGCGGTGCAGTGTGGATCCGGCCGTTCCGGTCTTCTTGGCGAGGGCCTCGTAACTCAGACCGGACCGGTTCTTCAGCGAACGCAACAGCGCGGCGAACCGTTCGGTTTCCGGGCACGCGGGCATCGCTGTTCCCCCCTGGCACTTACGGCACGCTGGTCAGACGTTCCAGTGGCTGGACACAGTAGCCGTCCCACGGCCGTCCCAGGGGTTAGATAACGCGCCAAGTAGCGGGCGTCCGGACGTCCCGGCGTCCCATCCCGCCCGGTCTCCTTGCCCGGCCGGGACACGCGTTGCCACCTTCTGGCTGTCCGAGCACCAGCAGCCGCATCGCAAGGAGAAACAGACCCATGAACCTTTCCGTCATACGTCGTCCGCGCCGGCTCTCCCCGCTGCTCGCGACCCTCGCCGTCAGCGCGGCGGCCGCCACCACGCTGGGCCTGCCCGCCTCCGCTTCGGCGGCACCGGCCTCGGCCGCCGCCGTGGACTGCGCGTCGGGTGACGTCTGCTTCTGGACCGGCTTCAACTTCACCGGCAGCAAGTGCTCGTGGAGCGTCGCCGACCCCGACTGGCAGAGCGGCGCCATCAAGTGTTCCTGGGCCGCCACGACGAACGTGAAGTCGGTGTGGAACGCCGGCACCGGGTCGTACAGCGGTGTCGCCTTCTACGCGAACACCAACTACAACGGCCGGATCGGCTGCACCCGGCAGCAGCAGGGCGGCAACCTCGCCGGTACGTACAAGGTGCGGTCCCACCAGTGGATCACCGGTAACTGCGGCTGAGCCAGAGGGCGGCTCGCGCACATGCGCGGGTCGCCTGCCCGGCCTGATGAGTCGTGAAGCTGGTCGTGCAGTCCCGGCTCGCGCCGTTGCCGCAGGGCCGCTGAGGGGCCGAGAGCAGACAGACGCGCGAGGGCCGTGTCTCCCCCTGCGCAGGGTGAGACACGGCCCTCGGAGCGAATGGCGGGAAGTCGCCTTCGTGGCTTGGAAGTCGGCCTCGGAGTCGGCCTCGGAGTCGGCCTCGGAGTCGGCCTCGGACTTGGCCTCGTGGCGGCCGTGCCGCCGGTGGCCTCAGACCGAGTACTTCGGGCGGTCGAACCAGGCGGCGCCGTCCGCCTTGCCGACGAACACCGCGATGAGGATGGCGAGCACGGTGTGCACCAGACCGATGATGACGAACGGGTAGATACCGAGGACCGCGGTGAGGATGCCGAACACCAGCGCGGCGATGCGGACGCCGCTGCCGCCGTTCGCGCACTTGACGCCGAGCCAGATCGCGAAGACACCCCACGCCAGGACCGCGACCGTGACGCCCCACAGGACGCCGGCCGAGTAGTCCGCGAGCTGCTGGAACTGGACGTCGTCCTTGAGGTCCGCGTTGTTCTTCGCGGCGGAGACGGCGAGCGCCGAGATCGCGATCAGGATGGCGCCGAGCACCTGGAAACCGGCGATGACGAACAGCATCACGCGCGCGGCCTTGACCGTGCCGGGCATCTCCATCGGGCCACCGGGGTAGCCGCCGTACGGCTGCTGGCCGATCGGCGGGGCCTGCGGGTAGCCGTAACCGGGCTGCTGCGGGGCGCCCTGGGGGTAGCCGTAGCCGGGCTGGCCCTGGGGCGGGTAGCCGGCCGGCTGGCCCTGCGGGGGACCGTAGGGGTTGTTCGGGTCGCCGTAACTCATGGCGGGTCTTCCTCCGTTGCCTGGTGCGGGGACGCGCGGCAAGGTGCGGAGGAGAGTTCTACAGAGCGGTCCGTCCCCCCGGTACTGTCCGCGGCACTGTGATGTTCATCGTTCTCAATGCCTTACTTATTTGTCCAGAGCCCTTCCGATTGTGTTGTGCAGGTGTTGTGCAAGTGCAACACGGCTGATCACGGCTGGTCACAGGGGGAAAGGGGCGCCCGGATTGGAACCGGGAGCGGGTCATCCGCGAGGATGGGTCCATGACCGCCCAGATTCTCGATGGCAAGGCCACCGCAGCCGCGATCAAGTCCGATCTGACCGCCCGCGTGGCGGCCCTCAAGGAGAAGGGCGTCACGCCCGGCCTGGGGACCGTCCTCGTCGGCGACGACCCCGGCAGCCAGAAGTACGTCGCGGGCAAACACCGCGACTGCGCCCAGGTCGGTATCGCCTCCATTCAGCGTGAACTGCCCGCGACCGCCACGCAGGAGGAGATCGAGGCGGTGGTGCGCGAACTCAACGAAGACCCCACGTGCACCGGCTACATCGTCCAGCTCCCGCTCCCCAAGGGCATCGACGAGAACCGCATCCTGGAACTGATGGACCCGGACAAGGACGCCGACGGCCTGCACCCGATGAACCTCGGGCGGCTGGTCCTCAACGAGCCGGCCCCGCTGCCGTGCACCCCCAACGGCGTCCTCACCCTGCTGCGCCGCTACGGCGTGGAGATCAAGGGCGCCGAGGTCGTGGTCGTCGGCCGTGGGGTGACCATCGGGCGTCCGATGCCGCTGCTGCTGACGCGGCGCAGCGAGAACGCCACGGTCACCCAGTGTCACACCGGCACCCGTGATCTCTCCGCGCACCTGAAGCGCGCCGACATCATCGTCGCCGCGGCCGGGTCCGCCCATCTCATCCGCGCCGAGGACGTGAAGCCGGGCGCCGCCGTCCTCGACGTCGGTGTCTCGCGCAGCGCCGAGGGCAAGATCGTCGGAGACGTTCACCCGGATGTCGCCGAGGTCGCCGCGTGGATCTCCCCGAACCCCGGCGGCGTGGGCCCGATGACCCGCGCCCAGCTGCTCGTCAACGTGGTGGAAGCGGCGGAGCGCAGTGTCGGCTGACGGCGGACCCGAGGACGCCGCGGCCCGCGACTCCGGCTCCGGCATCGACTCCGACGCCGAGTCGGCCGTGCGGGAGGCCGCGTCCGCGAACGGCGGGTCGGCCGTGCGGAGGGCGAGGGCTGTGAAGGGTGCGTCCGTCATGCGGGAGTCGGGGTCCGTGAACGGTGAGGCCAGTGCTCGGAAAGCGGGGTCCGTGAACGGTGAGGCCGGTCCTCGGAAAGCGGGGTCCGTGAACGGTGAGGCCGGTCCTCGGAAAGCGGGGTCCGTGAACGGTGAGGCCGGTTCGGGGAAGGCGGGGGCCGTGAACGGTGTGGCGGGTGTGCGGGAGGCGGAGGGCGCCGAGGGAGAGCCGGGTGCGCCCGACGCCGTGAGCGCGCCCGACGCCGTGAGCGCCCCCGACGCCGAGGGGAAGCCGCGCCGCACCACACGTCGCTTCCCCCTGTTCACGAGGGATACCGCGAGGCCCGAGGGCGGCGGCCGGGCGGCGGGCGGCGACGCCCCGGCCCCGGCCCGCCAGTGGCCGATCCTCGCCGTGCTGTCGGCCGTCGGACTCGGCCTGCTGCTGACCGCCCTCGACGTGTTCCGGCTCGGCACGATCCTGATCGGCGCCGCGCTGCTGGCCGGCGCCGTGATGCGCTGGATGCTGCCCGACGTGGGCATGCTCGCGGTCCGCTCCCGCTTCACGGACATGCTCACGTACGGCGTGCTGGGCGTCGCCATCGTGCTGCTCTCGCTGATGGCACAGCCCAACCCGTGGCTGGTGATCCCGTTCCTGGACGACACGCTGCACTTCACGGTCCGCTGAGACCCCCGCGCATGCCCTGAAGCAGCGCGCGGCCCGTCCCCTCCCCCGAGTAAGGACGGGCCGCGGCCGGGCGGCCGGACCGCCCGGGTCAACCCTTCTGTACAGGCACCGCCTGTACAACAGCCGTCAGTTCCCTGTGGCACGGAAGTGACCATTCCGCCACGGTGTCCGCGCCACGTCACGGGAACCGTCAACCGCCCGGCGTCGTCAATCGCTCACGGGGAACGACACGGGGCGCCTGGTGAGCGCCGCGGGAGGTGGGTGAAGCGATGGGTGCCTGGCAGCCGCTGCCGGAGGAGCTTCCGGCGGAGGTACGGCACTTCGTCGAGCAGTTGCGGCTGCTCAAGGACCGCACCGGGATGAGCCTGGTCGCGCTGGGCACGCGCACCGCGTACAGCAAGTCCTCCTGGCAGCGCTACCTCAACGCGAGCCAGCCGCCGCCCCGGCAGGCGGTCGTCGCCCTGTGCCGGGTCGCGGGTGTCGCGGACGAGGAGACCGAACGCTTCGGGGTGCGCTGGGAACTGGCGGTGCGGGCCTGGCCGCGCGAGCCCGTGCCGCCCGTGCCGCCCGTACGGGTACCGGCGGGCGGTCCCGGCCCCGTCGCGCATGGCGTTCCCGCCGTGCGCGGCCGTGACGGCTACGAGGAGGACCCCACGCTCCCGTGGTGGGACCTGCTCGACGAGGAGGCGTCCCGGCGGCCCGCCGGGCCCCGTACGCCCCGCCTCCTCCTCTACGCGGCCCTCCTCGCCGTCGTCATCCTCCTCGCCTCCGTCGTGGGTGCCGTCACCCTCGGGTGAACTGAGCGTTCTCGTGACGGGTGAGGTCGCACCTGTGTTCCCGTTGTGTCGATGTCTTGACAAGTTCAAGGATTTACCCTGATCCGTACCAACAACCCGGTTAGCGTGGCCAATCGGGACGGTATCGGACGTCCTGTTGCGGAGGGCGAGGGTCCGATTGGCGGGCATGACGTCGATGGGACAATGGGCTGCAGTCCGCAGTCCGCAGTCCGCAGTCCGCAGTCCGCAGTCCGCGGGGCGTGCAACGGTGCATGCCCGGGCCCGAATGCTCCCGTGCGCCCCCATCCCGGGAACTGAGATCCTGACCGATCGCATCCCTGTGGGTAGCCAGAACGGGGACCGGGGGCCGGGGGGACTCGACGGAGGGGCGCCGAACACGCGGGGGAACAGTCAGGCACGTACGGGGGGAAAGAAGCAGGGGGGGAGCAGTAATGCCTCGTTGGAGGGACTTGCCGGATGAACTCGATCCGCAGGTCAGGGAGTTCGCCAGCCAGTTGCGCCGACTGGTCGACCGGAGCGGGCTGGGCATCGCCGCGGTGGCCGACCGTACGGGCTACAGCAAGACGTCCTGGGAGCGGTACCTCAACGGTCGGCTCCTCGCGCCCAAGGGCGCGATCGTCGCCCTGGCCGAGGTGACCGGGACCAATCCCATCCATCTGACGACCATGTGGGAGCTGGCCGAGCGTGCGTGGAGCCGCTCGGAGATGCGCCACGACATGACCATGGAAGCGATCCGGATCTCCCAGGCGCGCGCCGCGCTCGGGGAGTTCGGGGCGCCCCCGGCGAAGGGGAGCAACGGCAAGCAGGCCCGCAAGGGCGGCAGCGCGACCGCGACGCCCGGCATCACGCCGGGGATCGCCGGGCCCGCGGGGGTGTCGCCGACGGTGCCGCCGCAGCCGTCCGCCACGGAGGTGGAGGACTCGTCGTACGGCTCTTCGTCGCCGCTCGGGGGTGGGGCGCGTGGGAGTGCCGGGTACGGCGGGTCCTCTTCGGGCGGGTCTTCGGGTGGGCCTTCGTCCGGTGGGGGCTCGCGTGGTGGGGGCTGGGGGGCCGTCGCCACGCCGTCAGGTGACGGGGGGCGGTACGGTCCGTCGACTCCGGCGGGGTCTGTGGGGCCGGGGGGTTCTACGGGTTCCGCGGGTTCCGTGGGTTCGTCGGGGCCGGGGGGTTCCGTGGGTCCGGCCGGGTCTGTCGGTGCCGGTGGGCCGGGTGCGCCCGTGGGGGGATCCGCGGGGGGATCCGCGGAGGCGGCGGCGCGGCGTAAGCGGCGACTGACGATGTTCCTCGCGGGGGTTGTGGGTGCGCTCGTGGTGATAGCCGCGGCCGTGTACTTCACCGGGGGCGGCGACGGCAAGAAGGCGGCGAGCGCGCCGAAGACGCCCTCGGCGTCCGCCTCGGTCAATCCCGATCTGCCGGCCGGGGTGAAGTGCAGTGGCGCCGACTGCACGGGCAAGGACCCGGAGAACATGGGGTGCGGTGGGCAACTGGCGACGACCAGCACCAGCATCACCGTGGGTACCACCCTTGTCGAGGTGCGCTACAGCAAGACCTGCGCCGCGGCCTGGGCCCGCATCACCCAGGCCGTGATCGGTGACTCGGTGCAGGTGACGGGTGGGGGCGCCGCCGCGCAGACCGGGACCGTCGACAACGCCACCGATGCGTACACCCCGATGATCGCCGTCAAGGACGCCGCCGAGGCGAAGGCGTGCGTCACGTTGAAATCGGGCCAGAAGGGCTGCACGAAGTGAAGTAGCGGGAGGGGGGCTTGGCTGGGGCGGGTGGGCGTGCGCGGCATGGTTCTCGCCCCCGCCGCCCCTACCCGTCCCATCCCTACCTGGGGGCTCCGCCCTCAGCCCCCCACCAGGGGCGCTGCGCCCCCTGGACCCCCGCACGGCCTGAACGGCCTCGTCCTCAAATGCCGGACGGGCTGAGAGAACCACCCTCGAAAACCGCGGCGCAGGAATGTTCCGGCACCGTGGGGGCAGGCGCACCGTACCCCCACGGGATCCGGCCCCGGCCGGTCACCCCGACGGCGGTCGTCGTGTCATCCTCTCCCGGACCGGCGGCCGCCCGGTCGGGGGCTGTGGGGTGGGCCACACGGGACCCGGCCGTGCGGGATCCTGGATGCGCGATAGCCTGACGGCGGATCTCTCTTGACGCCGAGAGATCGATCATCGGTTCCTTTGATCGATCATTGCGGTGGACGCAGGGGATGATCCTGCACCCCGGGGCAGGGACGCCCCACCGCCTGCTGTCATACGGAGAACGCCATGACCCGCACTCCCGTGAACGTCACCGTCACCGGCGCGGCCGGCCAGATCGGTTACGCCCTGCTCTTCCGCATCGCCTCCGGCCAGTTGCTCGGCGCGGACGTGCCGGTCAAGCTGCGCCTCCTGGAGATCACGCCGGCGCTGAAGGCCGCCGAGGGCACCGCGATGGAGCTCGACGACTGCGCCTTCCCGCTGCTTGCGGGCATCGACATCACGGACGACCCGAACGTCGCCTTCGACGGCACGAACGTCGCGCTGCTCGTCGGGGCCCGCCCCCGTACCAAGGGCATGGAGCGCGGTGACCTGCTCTCCGCCAACGGTGGCATCTTCAAGCCGCAGGGCAAGGCCATCAACGACAACGCCGCGGACGACATCAAGGTCCTCGTCGTCGGTAACCCGGCCAACACCAACGCCCTCATCGCCCAGGCCGCCGCCCCGGACGTACCGGCCGAGCGCTTCACCGCGATGACGCGCCTCGACCACAACCGCGCGCTGACCCAGCTCGCGAAGAAGACGGGCTCGACGGTCGCCGACATCAAGCGGCTCACCATCTGGGGCAACCACTCCGCCACCCAGTACCCGGACATCTTCCACGCCACGGTCGCCGGCAAGAACGCCGCCGAGGTCGTGAACGACGAGAAGTGGCTCGCCGAGGACTTCATCCCGACCGTCGCCAAGCGCGGTGCCGCGATCATCGAGGCCCGTGGCGCGTCCTCCGCCGCCTCCGCCGCCAACGCCGCCATCGACCACGTCTACACCTGGGTCAACGGCACCGCCGACGGTGACTGGACCTCCATGGGTATCCCGTCGGACGGTTCCTACGGCGTGCCCGAGGGGATCATCTCCTCCTTCCCCGTCACCACCAAGGACGGGCAGTACGAGATCGTCCAGGGCCTGGACATCAACGAGTTCTCCCGCGCCCGTATCGACGCCTCCGTCAAGGAGCTCGAGGAGGAGCGCGACGCGGTCCGCGGTCTCGGTCTGATCTGACGTACCCGACTCACCTGAGTCACTCGCAACTCATCGGCCCCGCCCGGGAAGTGCTCCGGGCGGGGCCGACGCATGCGTACAGAAAGTACGCATCGAACGTACGTGCTTTCTCGCTGTATGCGGGGGTGCACGGGGAGTAACTCTCGCTATCGTCGTGACGTACGGTCCGGTAGGGGAGCGCAGGGCTGCTCAAGAGAGCTGGGGCGCGGCCGGGGGAGACACACGGGGGTGGTCCCAGTGACGGAATCGGCGAGACGGTACGCACACAGCGAGGCGACACGGCTGTTGTGTGCCGGAGTACATCTGGACACCGTGTTCCGGGCACGGGTCATCGACGAACTCATAGGGCACGAGGAGCGCCCCGCGGCACCGTCCCTCGGTGTCGACGTCGTCGCCGTGCTCGCGCACGCGCTGCGGGCGCGCCGCAGGGAGGCCCTGACCGGGCTCGGCCTGCTGGCCATCTGGGTCGTGTTCTTCCTGGTGGAGGTGGTTCGGGCGGCCACCAGCGTCGCGGACTCCGGGGTCCAGGGCTTCGCGGGCGTGTTCGGCGCCGCCGCCGTGTTCTTCTATGCCGCCGTCTGTGTTCTGCTGTGGTCCGCGCGGGCCGCGTCCGGGTGGGGCATGAGCATGTACGCCGCGAGCCGGGACGAGTCCGCCCGGCTGCGTCTGCCGCGCAGGGCGACCGCCTGGGGGCTCACCTTCATGGCGCGGGCCGCGGAGATCGCCTACTGGGTGTACGCGTTCACCCAGTTGCTCCACGACCCCTTTCTGGTGATCTTCCCGCTCCTGCTCACCTTCGTGATCGGTGCCCACCGCTCCCAGGTGGCCGCGGTCATGAGCGTCGAACTCTCCCGGGACGCCTTCGCCCGTACGTCCGTGGCGCTGCCCATGGGCAGCGAGCGTCAGCTCCGGGTCGCGCGGGCCGTCACCTGGGAGCAGCACGCGTCCGTGGCGCTCTACGACGCCCACCGCCCGTTCGTCGGCGCGGGAAAGCCGTACGAGCCCTGGTCGTTCGCGATGGAGATCACCCCCGCCAAGAAGCCGTTCGACGGCCTGAACGGCAAGCTGCCCGAGCAGACCGGCGACGGTTCGGCGAACGGGCACCGCCCGCCCGTGCAGTTGACCAACCGGCAGATCCTCGACCTGGTCGTACCGAAGCTGGAGGCGCTGCGGGAGTCCGCCGCGCGCACCAGCCGGGACCGGCTCAAGGACCTGGAGGTCGAGGAGTTCGTCTACCTGCCGTACGGCGTGGGCCGCAACCAGGGCGTGTACGAGCCGTCGTCGGCCCGGCTGCACCTGGACGGGGCGGTGGACGAGGGCGGCGAGGCGCGCCGTCACTTCCTGCGGGTCAGGGTCGGCGCCTGGGACGAGCAGGTGGTGGTCTCGGTGCTGGTCCGCGTCCACACGCAGGGCGGGATGCTGGTCCTTGAAGTCGTACCGCACGTACTGGGGCCGATCTTCGAGGAGTACCGGCGCGTCGACTTCATCGCGGCCTCCGGGGAGGGTGCGACGGCGCGTGAGGTGCTGCGGACGGTGCTGTCCGCCCCGGCGACGGGCGTGGTGGCCGGGTTCTCCATGCTGCGCACCCTCGTCCAGTGCCTGCGTACCTGGCTGGCCCGGCCCGAACAGGCCCCGCCGGACGCCCCGTTGGTGTCCGTGCGGGAGATGGGCAGCACCGACCGGCTGTCGCTGTTCCAGGAGATGGACGTCAGCCGTTACATCAAGACCGTCGAGGACCGCATCGCGAGCGGGGTGCGCGAGGCGCTGCGGCGCAGCGGCTGTGAGACGGGCAGCTTCGAGCAGAACATCTTCAACGTGGCCGCGGGCGGCCAGTTCATCGGGCAGATGAGCGGTGGCACCGCGGTGGGCCGGATCAGCAAGAGCGCCGTCTCCATGGGCAGTGGGGGCGCGTCGTACAACGAGGGGAGCAGGGATGACTGAGGGCTCGGGCGGGCGGGTCGACCGGATCACGCGCAGTGCGGTGAACTTCGGCGACCACGGCACCGCGAACTATCACGAGGCGCCGCCCGCGGCCGGTGCCGACGAGACGACCGTGGCGCTCCTGGAGGCCGTCCGCACGTTGCGCGACCATCTGCGGCTGCTCACGGAGACCGACGACACGACCGGGCTCGACGGCGAACTGGCCGTGGTGCAGGGGGAGATCGAGAGAACGGGCCAGGCGGACCCGGCGCGGCTCGGCCGGCTGCGGATGCGCCTGGAGACCGCCGCCGCGGCCGTGGCGGGGCTGGCGTCGACGGCGGCCGTGGTGCAGGTGATCGCGCAGCTGGCCGGTTAGCGGTCGGCGCGGGATCGGTCTAGTGGGAACGGGGTGACGAGGTGGCGCAACGGTGGGACGAGGACCGCCAGCGGTGGGTCGACGACGACGACGGCGCGGGCGGGCAGGGCAGGGGCGGGGCCGGTGGTGGCGGGGTGCCGCCGGACGCGGAGCAGCAGTGGTGGGCGTCGGCGACGACCCAGGCGGGGCCACCGCGCCCGCCCGAGACGCCCCTGCCGCCACCGTCGTGGTCCGGGCCCGGCGGGAGTTCCGGCGGCGGCCGGGGACCGGCCCCCACGGACTCGCGCCGGCTGCTGGTGGTGATCGTGGCCGTCGCCGTCCTCGCGGGCGGTGTCGGAGGTGCGGTGTGGGCGCTGACCAGGAGCGACTCGTCCGGGCACACCGGCGCCGACCCGTCGCGCCCGGCGGTGACCGTCACGGCGACCCAGAGCGTTCCTTCCCCGGACACCGGGTACACCTCCGGGAGTCCGGACATCTACGCCGGTTCGGGCGGGTCCAGCGACCCGGCGACCGAGCCCACGACCCCGGAGCCGTCGCCCGGCTACAGCAGGTCGGTGGATTCGGTGGGCTACACGGTGGACGTGCCGGACGGCTGGGTACGCGAGGAGGTCCAGGGCAAGCTGGCACCGGTCGTCACCTACACGGCCCCCGGCGGCAGCAGCAGGCTCATGCTGTTCGAGGTCAAGGAGAGCTCCCTGGCCGAGTCGTCGTCCCAGGCCGAGGCGATCTCGCAGAAGCTCCCTGGGTACCGGCTCATCGAGCGGCAGAACGGCACCGGCTGGACGGAGGTCACCTACCGCTACGACAGCCCGCAGAAAGGCGCCACGCACGTGGTCGACCACCGCTTCCAGGCCGCCGACGGCACGCTCTACGCGATCAACGCGAGCGGTCCCGAGGGCGTGGACATGACGGGCCCGCTCACCACGGCCCTGAACTCCTTCTGCCCCACCGACGCGAACTGCGCGAGCAGTACCTGAGCGCTCCGCTGGAAGTGCCGGGACGTGCAGGGATGTGCCGGGATGTGCCGTCGATCGGCTGCGGTGCCGTGGTGGCTGGTCGCGCAGTTCCCCGCGCCCCTTCAGGGCGCTGCCGAATCGCCCCTTCAGGGCGCTGGCGAATCGCAGCGGACTTCGCCCGACCCGCTCAGTCCTCCGACGGGCCGGGCAGCCGCTTCTCGAACCAGTGGGCGGCGTAGACGTTGTCGCCGTAGTGCGGGATCTCGGTGTAGCCGCACGCCCGGTACATCGCCTGCGCCTCGGTGAGGACCGAGTGGGTGTCGAGTCGTACGACGCCGTACCCGCGCGCGACGGCCGCCCGCTCCAGCCCGTCGAGGATCCGGCCGGCGAGGCCGAGCCGCCGGGCCTCGGGCCGCACCCACACATGCCGGATCTCGCCGGTGTCCGGCGTGAGCCGCCGCAGCGCCCCGCACCCCACGGGGCGCCCCTCCTCGTACGCGACCAGAAAGGCACCCGAGTCCCCCGACACCTCGCCGGGCCGTACGAGGGCGGCGGGGTCGAAGCCCTCCGGGAACCGTGCGTCGATGTCGGCGGCGTACCCGGCGAGGCAGTCGCGCGCGTCGCGTGACGCACCGTCGACGGACTCGACGGTGATCGCGGCCAGCCGCAGCAGCCGCTCGGCGGCGGCGATGGCGGCGGTGAGCTCGCCGCGCCGGCGTTCGTCGAGGGAGCCGAGCAGCCCCTCGGCGAGCGTGTCGGCCCGCCGGTTCTGCTCCTCGATCTCGCCCCGCCCGGCCGGCGTGAGTTCCGCGACCCGCAGCCGGCTGTCCTCGGCCGGCACGGTCACCCGCACCAGCCCCTGCGCCTGCAGCGCCCGGACCATCCGGCTCAAGTACCCGGCGTCCAGGCCGAGCCGGCGGCGCAGCTCCCGCAGTGAGACCCCGTCCCCGATCTCGAACAGCAGCCGGGCCTCGCCGAGCGGCCGGTCCTGTCCGAGGTAGTGGTCGTCGAGGGCTCCGATGCGCCGGGTGAAGTACCGGTTGAAGCGCCGCAGCGCCCGTACGTCTTCCGCTGACACCGGTCGATTCATTCTTTGACTTTAGTCAACCTTTGACTTGAGTCAAAGGAGGCCGGGACCGGTTCGACCACTGGCAGCATACGTTTTGCGGTTTCTGATCGTATTTCTGCTCATTTTTCAGTGACGCCGGGCACTTTTGGTCACTGGTTGTGCATGCATTCCGGGTCGAGGGGCAGGCGCTCCCGGTCCCCGAGAGTGACACGCGTGTGACACACGGGCACGCAGGGGCACGGAACAGGAACGGAAGGCAACACCGACCATGGCCGGACACCAAGCGCACCAGGCTCAGCAGGCACAACAGACCCTTCACGTGGGTGGAGAGTGGCGGGAGGCCGTCTCCCGTGCGACCCGCGAGATCCTCGATCCCGCGGATGCCAAGCCTTTCGCCGTGGTCGCGGAGGGTGACGAGCACGACGCGGACGCCGCCGTCGCCGCCGCCCGCCACGCCTTCGACACGGGGGAGTGGCCCCGTACCCCGGTCGCCGAGCGCGCCGCGCTGCTGCGCCGCGTCGCCGACCTCCTCGTCCGCGACCGCGAGGAGCTGGGACTCCTGGAGAGCCGCGACGCGGGCAAGACCCTGGAGGAGGGGCGGGTCGACATCGACTGTGTCGCGGACGCCTTCCGGTACTTCGCCGACCTCGTCGTGGCGGAGGGCGGCGGGCGGGTCGTCGACGCCGGGTCCGCCGACGTCCACAGCGTCGTCGTGCACGAGCCCGTCGGTGTCTGCGCGCTGATTACCCCCTGGAACTATCCGCTCCTTCAGGCCAGTTGGAAGATCGCGCCCGCCCTCGCCGCCGGGAACACCTTCGTGGTCAAGCCGAGCGAGATCACCCCGCTGACGACGATCGCGCTGATACGGCTGCTCACCGAGGCCGGCCTCCCCGCCGGGGTCGCGGGCCTCGTGACCGGCCCTGGGCACACGGTGGGCGCCCGCCTCGCCGAGCACCCCGACGTCGACCTCGTCTCCTTCACCGGCGGCCTGGTCAGCGGCACGAAGGTGGCGCGGGCCGCCGCGGAGAGCGTCAAGAAGGTCGCCCTGGAACTCGGCGGCAAGAACCCCAACGTCGTCTTCGCCGACGCCTGCGCCACGGACGAGGACTTCGACACCGCCGTCGACCAGGCGCTCAACGCCGCCTTCATCCACAGCGGCCAGGTCTGCTCGGCCGGATCCCGGCTCATCGTCGAAGAGTCCGTGCGCGAGCGCTTCGTCGCCGAACTCGCCCGCAGGGCAGGCAGGATCAGGCTCGGCCGCGGTACCGAGGACGGCGTCGAGTGCGGCCCCCTCGTGTCGGAGGGGCAGCGCGAGAAGACCGAGGCGTACGTCGCCTCCGCGCTCGCGGAGGGTGCGGTGCTGCGGGCGGGCGGCCGGCGCCCCGAGCCGTCCGCCGAACGGCCCGCCACCGGGTACTTCTACGAGCCGACCGTCCTCGACCAGTGCCACCGGGAGATGAAGGTGGTCCGCGAGGAGGTCTTCGGGCCCGTCCTGACCGTGGAGACCTTCCGCACCGAGGACGAGGCCGTCGCGCTCGCCAACGACACCGAGTACGGGCTCGCGGGCGCCGTCTGGACCACCGACGCGGGCCGCGCCCGGCGCGTCGCGGGACGGCTGCGGCACGGCACCGTCTGGATCAACGACTTCCACCCCTACCTCCCGCAGGCGGAGTGGGGTGGCTTCGGGAAGAGCGGCGTGGGGCGCGAACTGGGCCCCGCGGGCCTCGCCGAGTACCGCGAGACCAAGCACGTCTACCAGAACCTGGCGCCGAAGCCGGTCCGCTGGTTCGCGGGCCGACCCCGGTGACGTAACCCCAGCACCCCACACCGCACTTGCCCCTTGCACCCTGGAGCACCCCCATGCACGAAAGCACGCACGAGAACGCGTCCGAGAACACGTACGACTACGTCGTCATCGGCGGCGGCACGGCAGGCTCCGTCATCGCCTCCCGTCTCACCGAGAACGCCGACGTGACGGTCGCCGTCATCGAGGGCGGTCCCAGCGACGTCGGCCGTGAGGACGTCCTCACCCTGCGCCGCTGGATGGGCCTGCTCGGCGGCGAACTGGACTACGACTACCCGACCACCGTGCAGCCGCGCGGCAACTCGCACATCCGGCACAGCCGGGCCCGCGTCCTCGGCGGCTGTTCGTCCCACAACACGCTGATCGCGTTCAAGCCGCTGCCGTCCGACTGGGACGAGTGGGAGGCGGCGGGCGCCAAGGGCTGGGGCGCGGTGCCCATGGAGGCGTACTTCGCGCGGCTCCTCAACAACATCGTCCCGGTCGACGAGAAGGACCGCAACGCCATCGCCCGCGACTTCGTCGAGGCCGCCCAGGGCGCGCTGGGCGTGCCCCGCGTCGAGGGCTTCAACAAGAAGCCGTTCACCGAGGGCGCCGGCTTCTTCGACCTCGCCTACCACCCCGAGAACAACAAGCGCTCCAGCGCGTCGGTCGCGTATCTCCACCCGGTGATGGACGAACGGCCCAACCTCACGCTGCTGCTGGAGACCTGGGCGTACCGGCTGGAGCTGGAGGGGACGCGCGCCACGGGCGTGCACGTACGGGCCAAGGACGGCACGGAGACCCTCGTACGGGCCCGGCGCGAGGTCCTGCTGTGCGCGGGCGCGGTCGACTCGCCGCGGCTGCTGCTGCACTCCGGGATCGGGCCCGCCCACGACCTGGCGGAACTCGGCATACCCGTCGCCCACGACCTGCCCGGCGTCGGTGAGAACCTGCTCGACCACCCCGAGTCGGTCATCGTCTGGGAGACCAACGGGCCGATCCCGGAGAACTCGGCGATGGACTCCGACGCGGGCCTGTTCGTGCGCCGCGACCCCGAACAGGCGGGCCCCGACCTGATGTTCCACTTCTACCAGATCCCCTTCACGGACAACCCGGAGCGGCTGGGCTACGAGCGCCCGGCGCACGGCGTCTCCATGACCCCCAACATCCCCAAACCGCGCAGCCGCGGCCGCCTCTACCTGACCAGTGCCGATCCATCGGTCAAGCCCGCCCTCGACTTCCGCTACTTCACGGACGAGGACGACTACGACGGCCGCACCCTCGTCGACGGCATCCGCATCGCCCGCCGGATCGCCCGCACCGAGCCGCTCGCCGGCTGGCTGGGGCGCGAGGTGTGCCCCGGGCCCGAGGTCACCGACGACGAGGAGCTGAGCGCGTACGCCCGTCAGGTCGCGCACACCGTCTACCACCCGGCGGGCACCTGCCGGATGGGCGCCACGGATGACGGACTCGCCGTGGTCGACCCCGAGTTGAGGGTGCGTGGCCTCGACGGTCTGCGGATCGCCGACGCGTCCGTCTTCCCGACGATGCCCGCCGTGAACCCGATGATCGGAGTGCTCATGGTCGGGGAGAAATGCGCCGAGCTGATCGGGGGCGGTGCGTGATGAGTACGACCACCGGCACCCCCGCGAATACCCCTGCCGGTTCCCCCGGTTCTGCCGACGCCGTCTTCTCCGTCGACGGCCTGTGGAAGGTGTTCGGGCCGAAGGCCGAGCGCGTCCCCGCCGACCCCGGGCTCGCCGCCCTCAACCCCGCCGAGCTCCGCTCCCGCACCGGCTGCACGGCCGCCGTCCGGGACGTCAGTTTCGACGTCCGCAAGGGTGAGGTCTTCGTCGTCATGGGGCTGTCCGGCTCCGGCAAGTCCACGCTGGTCCGCTGCCTCACCCGGCTGATCGAGCCGACCGCGGGCGCGATCGTCATCGACGGCGAGGACGTACGCGCCATGGACAAGAACCGACTGCGGGAACTGCGCCGCCACCGCGCCGCGATGGTCTTCCAGCACTTCGGCCTGCTCCCGCACCGCTCGGTGCTCGACAACGTGGCCTACGGCCTGGAGATCCAGGGTGTCGGCAAGGCGGAGCGCCGCGAGAGGGCCGCCGAGGTCGTCGCCAAGGTCGGTCTGGAGGGCATGGAGCAGCGCAGGCCCGGCCAGCTGTCCGGCGGCCAGCAGCAACGCGTCGGGCTCGCCCGCGCGCTCGCCGTCGACCCCGAAGTCCTGCTCTTCGACGAGCCGTTCAGCGCGCTCGACCCGCTGATCCGGCGCGACATGCAGGAGGAGGTCATCCGGCTGCACCACGACGAGGGCCGCACGATGGTCTTCATCACCCACGACCTGAGCGAGGCGCTGCGCCTCGGCGACCGCATCGCGCTCATGCGCGACGGCCGTGTCGTCCAGCTCGGCACCCCCGAGGAGATCGTCGGCTCGCCCGCCGACGACTACGTCCGCGAGTTCGTCCGGGACGTACCGCGTGAACAGGTCATGACCGTCCGTACGGCCATGCGGGCCGCGTCCGCCGCGGAGGCCGCCCGGGGCCCGGCGCTCGCTCCCGACGCGACCGTCTCCGAGGCCATCGAGGTGGTAGCCCGCTCGGGCGACCCCGCCCGCGTGATGGACCAGGGACGCTGCGTCGGCGTCGTCGACTCGGCGGCGCTGCTCGGCGTGGTGGCCGGCGCGGACACGCCCACCGGCGCGGACACGCCCGCCGCCGGGGCGCCGGACGGCCCCCGTGGGGAGGCCGCCTGATGGCCACCGTCACCGCGACCGTCGGTCACTCCGGCGTCCTTGCGCTGTTCAAGAACCTCGGCAGACACCGGGCCGTCGGCAAGCTGCTGCTGCTCGCCGTCGCGGCGGCCGTGATCGTCCCGGTCCTCGACTCCCACTGGGCGAGCGGCACCTGGCCGGGCGCCCTCACCGTCGATTTCTCCGCACCCCTCGGCCGAGCCAGCGAGTGGATCATCGACAACCGGGACAGCCACCCCCTGTTCCTGTACTTCTTCGGGTACGTCAGCAGCGCCGTCGTCCTCTCCGTACGCGCCGTCTACGTGGTGCTGCTCGCGGCGGGCTGGGCCGGTGTGACAGCCCTCGCGGCGCTCGTCGCCTGGCGCACGGCGGGCGTACGGCTCGCGCTCGGCACGGCCGCCGCGTTCCTCGCCTGCGGACTGCTCGGCATGTGGGTGCCGACCATGCAGACCCTCGCGCTCATGGTGGTCGCCGTCCTCGCGTCCGTCCTGCTGGGCGCGCTGCTCGGCCTCGCCGCCGGGCTCTCCGACCGCACCTATCGCGCGCTGCGCCCCGTCCTCGACACCATGCAGGTGCTCCCGGCGTTCGCGTACCTCCTGCCCGTCGTCCTCGTCTTCGGCATCGGCGTCCCCGCCGCCGTCCTCGCCACCGTCGTGTACGCCGCCCCGCCCATGGCCCGCCTCACCGCGCTCGGCCTGCGTGACGCCGACGCCGGGGTGATGGAGGCCGTCACCTCGCTCGGTGCCACCGCCCGCCAGCGCCTGCTGACCGCCCGCCTCCCACTGGCCCGCAAGGAACTCCTCCTCGGCCTCAACCAGACGATCATGATGGCCCTGTCCATGGCGGTCATCGCCTCCGTGATCGGCGCGGGCGGCCTCGGCGACCGCGTCTACCAGGCCCTGGCCTCCGTCGACGTGGGCGCCGCACTCGCCGCCGGCATCCCGATCGTGCTGCTCGCGGTCGTCCTGGACCGGGTCACGGGAGCGGCCGGGGAGCGACTCGGCTCGGACTCCGGGGCGACGGCACCGCGCCGCTGGGTGTACGCCGCCGCCGCGGCCCTCGCCGTGGCGCTGGCCGGACACCTCACGGGCCGTCTCGACTGGCCCGCCTCCTGGACCCTCTCCATCGCCGAGCCCGTGAACCGCGTCGTCGACTGGATGACCAACCACCTCTACTCCGGCGTCCCCTACATCGGCGGCACCGCCGACTGGGCGGGCCACTTCACCACCTGGGTCCTGGACCCCATCCGGGACGGCCTCCAGTGGCTGCCCTGGTGGTCGGTCCTGCTGATCGTCGCCGCCCTCGCCTGGCTGATCGGCACCTGGCGCACCGCACTCACCGCGGTCCTCGCGATGGCCGCGATCGGGGTGCTCGGCGTGTGGAAGCCGTCCCTGGACACGCTGTCGCAGGTCCTCGCGGCGGTCGCCGTGACCCTCGTGCTCGGCTTCGCGACCGGCATCGCGGCGGCGCGCAGCGAGCGCGTCGAGCAGCTGCTGCGGCCGGTCCTGGACGTCTTCCAGACGATGCCGCAGTTCGTCTACCTGATCCCGGTGGTGGCGCTGTTCGGCGTGGGCCGCGCGCCCGCCGTGGCCGCCGCGGTCGTCTACGCACTGCCCGCCGTCGTCCGCATCACCACCCAGGGCCTGCGCGCCGTCGACCCGGCCGCGCTGGAGTCGGCCCGCTCGCTCGGCGCCACCGGCGCCCAGCAACTGCGCCAGGTCCAGCTGCCGCTGGCCCGCCAGTCGCTGCTCCTCGCCGTCAACCAGGGCGTCGTCCTCGTCCTCGCCGTCGTCATCATCGGCGGTCTGGTCGGCGGTGGCGCGCTCGGCTACGACGTCGTGTTCGGCCTCGCGCAGGGCGACCTGGCGACCGGCCTCGTCGCCGGCGCGGCGATCGTCTGCCTCGGCCTGATGCTCGACCGGGTGACCCAGCCGACCGCGCGGACCACGAAGAAGGGAGCGTGACATGCGTCTACGTACGACTTCGGTGATGGCCGGTGCGGCCGCGCTGCTGACGCTGACCGGTTGCGGCGCCGTCGACATGACCAAGCAGGCCTCGCCCTTCGCGAACGCGCGGGGCTCGAAGAGCCTGACCCTCTCCGTCCAGTCCTGGGTGGGCGCGCAGGCCAACGTGGCCGTCGCGCAGTACCTGCTGGAGCACCAGCTCGGCTATCGCGTCGACACCGTCCAGGTCGACGAGGTCCCCGCGTGGGACGCGCTCAGCCAGGGCCGGGTCGACGCCATCCTGGAGGACTGGGGCCACCCCGACCAGGAGAAGCGGTACGTCGAGGACAAGAAGACGATCGCCCCCGGCGGGGACCTGGGCGTCACCGGGCACATCGGCTGGTACGTCCCGACGTACTTCGCCCAGCAGCACCCCGACGTGACCGACTGGAAGAACCTCGACAAGTACGCCGGCCTCATGCGCACCGCGGAGAGCGGCGGCAAGGGCCAGCTCATGGACGGCTCACCCTCCTACGTCACCAACGACAAGGCCCTGGTGACCAACCTGAAGCTGAACTACCAGGTGGTGTTCGCCGGTTCGGAAGCCGCGCAGATCACCCAGATGAAGCAGTTCGCCAAGGAGAAGAAGCCCTTCCTCACCTACTGGTACTCGCCCCAGTGGCTCTTCAAGAAGGTTCCGATGACGGAGGTGAAGCTGCCCGCGTACAAGGAGGGCTGCGACGCCGACGCCGCCAAGGTCGCCTGCGCCTACCCGCACACACCGCTCCAGAAGTACCTGAACGCCGACTTCGCGAGGAGCGGCGGCAAGGCGGCCGCCTTCCTGAAGAAGTTCAAGTGGACCACCGAGGACCAGAACGAGGTCTCCCTGATGATCGCGAACGACAAGATGTCGCCGCAGGACGCGGCGAAGAAGTGGGTCGACAGCCACGCGTCGACATGGCGCGCGTGGCTGTCGTGACCCCGGCCGACCCGCTCACGGCGCGTATCCCCCCGGCGGGATCCGACGGCTCACCATCACCCGGTTCCAGCCGTTGATCGCGGTGATCAGGGCGATGAGGTGCGCGAGCCGGACGTCGTCGAAGTGTCCGGCCGCCCGCGCGTACACCTCGTCCGGCACGAAGCCCTCCGTCAGGACGGTCACCGCCTCCGTCAGCGCCAGCGCCGCCCGCTCGCGCTCGCTGTAGAGGTCCTCCGCTTCCTCCCAGGCGTTGAGGAGCTGGAGGCGGTCCTCGGACTCGCCGTTCTCGCGGGCGAGTCCGAGGTGCATGTCGAGGCAGAACGCGCAGTGGTTGAGCTGGGAGGCGCGGATCATGACGAGTTCGGCGAGCGCGGGCTCGCCGAGCCCCTTCTTCGCGGCGGCGCTCAGCGCGGACAGGGCCCGACCGACCGCCGGGTCGAGCACCTTCGTACGCTCCCTCGTGGCTTCGCCGCGCTCCGTCACTGGTGCCGGCCCGCCTCGTAGTGGCCCGGGACCATGCGCGTGCTCACGCCGAACCGGTTCCACGCGTTGATCACCGTGATCGCGGCGATCAGCTGCGCCAGCTCGGCCTCCTCGAAGTGCTGCGCCGCCTTCTCGTACACCTCGTCCGGTACGAATCCGTCGGTGAGGACGGTGACGGCCTCGGTCAGCTCGATCGCCGCGAGTTCCTTCGCCGTGTAGAAGTGCTTCGACTCCTCCCACGCGCTGAGCTGGACGATCCGCTGCACGCTCTCCCCGGCGGCCAGCGCGTCCTTGGTGTGCATGTCGAGGCAGAACGCGCAGTGGTTGAGCTGCGAGGCACGGATCTTCACCAGCTCGCGCAGCTTCGGCTCCAGCCCCTGCTGCGCGGCGGTCTCCAGCCGGAGCATGGCCTTGTAGACCTCGGGGGCGTGCTTGGCCCAGTGCAGGCGGGGGCTGTGCTCGGGGGCGTACTCGGCGGTGGTGGCGGTCGTCTCGTCGGTGGTGTCGTTCGTCGTCATGCTCTCGACCTTACGAGCGAAGCAGCCCAGGAGTATGGTCCATTTACATGGCGAAATCCTGGGCCACTTTCGGGGTCGACCTGCACGTCGAGCCGACCGGACCCGGTGTCCGCAGAGGTCTGACGGAAGCCCTCCGCGAGGCGGTCCGCAGTGGCCGCCTCGCGCCCGGCACCCGGCTGCCGTCCTCCCGGTCCCTCGCCGCCGACCTGGGCATCGCCCGCAACACGGTCGCGGAGGCGTACGCGGACCTGGTCGCGGAGGGCTGGCTCACCGCCCGCCAGGGCTCGGGCACGAGCGTCGCACGCCGCCCGGTGCCGGCCCCCGCCACCACCTCCGCACCCGGCCGCCCGGCCCACGCCCGCCCGGCGTACGACCTGGTCCCCGGCTCCCCCGACCTGTCCGCCTTCCCCCGCGCGGCCTGGCTGAAGGCCGCCCGCCGCGCCCTGGCCGTCGCCCCGTACGAGGCGCTCGACTACGGCGACCCGCGTGGCCGGGTGGAACTGCGCACCGCCCTGGCCGGCTATCTGGCCCGCGCCCGGGGCGTCCGCACGGACCCGGAGCACATCGTCATCTGCTCCGGCTTCGTGCACGGCCTGATGCTGCTCGGCCAGGTGCTGCGCGGGCGGGGACTGGACTCGCTGGCCGTGGAGTCGTACGGGCTCGACGTCCACTGGCGGCTGCTGGAGCGGGCCGGGCTGCGGACGGTGCCGCTCGGACTGGACGAACTCGGCACGCGCACGGAGGAGTTGGCGGCCGGTTCACAGGGCGGGGACGCACTGGGAGGTGTACGAGCGGTGCTGATGACGCCCGCCCACCAGTTCCCGATGGGCGTACCACTGCACCCCGACCGGCGGGCGCAGGTGGTGGACTGGGCGCGACGCGGCGGCGGTCTGATCCTGGAGGACGACTACGACGGGGAGTTCCGCTACGACCGTCAGCCGGTCGGCGCCCTCCAGGGCCTCGACCCCGACCACGTGGTCCATGTGGGCACGGCCAGCAAGTCCCTGGCCCCCGGTCTGCGGTTGGGCTGGCTGGTGCTGCCGCCGTCGCTCGCCCCGGAGGTGGTCGCGGCGAAGGGCGGGGTGGACTGGTCGTGCGGGGTGCTGGACCAGCTCACCCTGGCGGAGTTCATCACGTCGGGCGCCTACGACCGCCACGTCCGCGCGTCCCGGCTGCGTTACCGGCGCCGCCGGGACGCCCTGGTGGCGCGGCTCGCCGAACAGGCTCCCGGGGTCCGGGCCACGGGCATCGCGGCGGGCCTGCACGTGGTGCTGCGCCTGCCGCCCGGCACCGAGCAGGAGACGCTGCGGGCGGCGGCCTGGCAGGGGCTCGCGCTGCACGGGCTCGACCGCTACCGCCACCCGCAGGCTCCCGCCGGGCGGACCGACGCGCTGGTGGTGGGGTACGGGACACCGCCGGACCACGGGTGGTCGGGGGCGCTGGACGCATTGTGCGCGGCACTGCCTTCCCACGGGACTTTCAGCGGAAATTTCAACGGTACTTTCCACGACGAGGGAGGCGACGGCCCTTTTCATGGAATAGAGTCGCCCCATGAGTAATAGTGAAACCCTGTCCCGTGTGGCCCTCAAGAAGATTACCCCCGAGGTGTCCGGTGCCATGGGCGCCTTGCACGGCGCCGCCGTTTCCGCGGCCCAGGACGCCAAGGTCGAACCGGAACTCCTGGAGCTGATCAGGATTCGCGCCTCGCAGGTCAACGGCTGCGCGTTCTGCCTCGACATGCACACCAAGGACGCCCGTGCCGGGGGAGAGACCGAGCAGCGGATCTACGCCCTGAACGCCTGGCGGGAGACCCCGTTCTTCACCGAACGGGAGCGTGCCGCACTGGCGTTGACCGAGGCCGTGACGCTGGTCCACGACGGACACGTGCCGGACGCGGTCTACGCCGCGGCGGCGGAGGTCTTCGACGAGGCCCAGATCGCGGCGCTGATCTGGGTGGCCACCGTCATCAACGCGTACAACCGGACCGCGATCGCGACCCGTATGGTGCCGGGCGCCTATCAGCCCGCCCAGAAGAAAAGCTGAATTCGGGAACGAGGGAATGAGAGGGAGCGCCGGAGCGAATTCAATTCGTCCCGGCGCTGCTTTTCTGTCTTCGGTCCTTCTTCGGCTTTCGCGCCGTCCTCGGCTTTTGTGTCCGGAATTCAGTCGGCAGGCAGCGGTTCCATGACGCCGTCCAGCCACTGCCGCCATTCCGGGGCGCGCACGGCCGGCGCCGGGCTCATCGGCCGTGCCGTCCAGGCGGTCACCGGCCGGATCCCGTGCAGCGCGTTCACGAGCCACACCTCACGGCCGTCGAGCTCGGCCACGGTCCGTTCGCGGTGGGCGACACGGATCCCGGACCGGTGGGCCCGCTCCTGGATGAGGCCGGCGGTCACTCCGGCCAGGACGGGCAGCTGCGGCGAGGGCAGGCACAAGGTGTCGTCCTCCCACCACAGCAGGCTGGCCGTGGCCGTCTCCAGCACCACACCGGAGGACGCGATCAGCACCGCCTCTTCCGCGCCTTCCCCGGCGGCCCGCCGCCTCACCCGGGCCAGGGCGTCCAGGTCGGGTCCCTTGCGACGGGGGACGGTCCGTGGATCGCTCTGCCCCGCCGCCCAGACCCGTACGCCCGTGCCGAGCGGCGGCGCGTGCCGCAGCAGCAGCCTCAACTCCATGGAGCCCGAGGCAAGTTCGACCCGGGGGAACCACTCCCCGGTGCGCGGCAGCGCGGCGGTCATGTCCCGCCAGAACGCGACGAGCCGGTCCAGCGACGGGCCGCCGCAGTCGCCGCAGGCCCGCAGGAAGCGTTCCCGGTGCCGGTCGAAGCCGCGCATCCGGCCGTCGCGCAGCAGCCACGAGTCCGCGGCGAGCAGCCGGCCGCCCGGCGACGTGCCGGGGGCCGGTCCGGAGGTCAGCCCACGGCCGGGCGACCACGCCAACAGCTCCTCCGCGATGGCCGGTTGTGTCACTGGGTACCCCTCTCGATCTCAGTACTTGCGGCCCGCGACAGCGGGCGAACCGTTCCGTGGCCCGTACGGCGCGTGCTCCAGCCAGGAACCGCACCACGGCAGCACGGGCGCGAGCGCCGCCGCCGCCCGCTGTTTGACCCGGACGATCCGGCGGTGCGGCCGCAGATGGTCCAGCGCGCTGCCGGCGGCCGCGCTGTTGAACAGGGCCGCCGCCCGCCGGACCTCGGCGAAGTCGGCGACCGCGGCGGCCGTCCCGTCGGCGATCGCCCGCGCGGCAGCCGCCGCGTCCGCGATCCCGCTGTTCATCCCGCGCGCGCCGAACGGCGGGAACAGATGGGCGGCCTCGCCGACGAGCAGCACCCGCCGGTGCGGGTCGCTGAACGAGACGGCGACCTTGCGCAGGAAACGGTACGTCGACACCCACAGGATCCGTTCGGCGTACCCGTCGCCCACCACCGCGGGCAGCCATTCCCGTACGGCCTCCTCGGTCCCGTACGCCTCCTGCGTGTCGTCGTCCCGGCACTGCAGGTCGACCTGGAAGCCCCCGGTGAACGGCACCCGCATCACACTGCGGCGGCCCACCCCCGGGTGCTCGTAGTGGAAGACCCGCTCCAACGGCAGCTCGGCGCCCGGCAGGTCGGCGACGTCCACGACGACATGGAAGCCGTCCGCGCGCGTCCCCTCCATCGGGATGCCCAGCTCGCCCCGGACCGCCGAGCGCGCCCCGTCGGCGGCGACGGCGTGCGTGCCGGTCCAGACGCGGCCGTCCTCGCCGGTGAGCACGACCTCCGTCGGTGCGACGCGCACCCCCGTCACCCGCGCCCCCCACGCGAACTCCACTCCGGCCGCCTCGCACGCGGTGCGCAGGAAGCGCTCGGTGTCCACCTGACGCAGGCTGGTGAAGGGCGGGAGGCCGGGCGTGGACGGTGGCGGGAAGGTGCGGGCGTACACCTCGCGGCCCCGGTACAGGGTCCGTCTGGTGTGCCAGGTGCGCCCGTACGCCGTGATCTCGGCGGCCAGCCCCGGGCGCATCCCGTCGAGCAGTCGCAGGGTCTCCCGGTGCACGAACAGAGCGCGGCTGCCGGGGCGTTCGCGCTCCTCGGGGTCCGCCTCCAGGAGCACGACCGGCAGCCCGTGCGCCCGCAGCGCGAGCGCCGCCGACAGCCCGACGGGCCCGGCACCCACCACGAGGACCGGATGGCCGGGCGCGCCGCTCACGCGCGTACGCCCTCGGTCAGCATGCGGGTGAGCTCCACCCGCTTCACCTTCCAGGTCGCGGTCATCGGCAGCTCCTCGAAGCGCCACTGCCGGGGCTCGGCCAGGGGCGGCAGACCGGCCGTGGCCTCCCGCCAGCGCGCCGGGTCCAGCGGCTGTTCGCGGCGCACGCACACCACCGGCACCGGTTCGCGGTCCGCGCCGGGCACGATGACCACCTCACGCAGCTCATCGAGGCGGTCCATCAGGGCGTCCTCGACCTCCAGATTGCTGTGCACCGAGTCGATCTGATCGATCTCACGGTCGATCAGATGGAGTCCGCCCAGCCGGTCCTGGTACCCCATGTCGCCCATCTGCCACCAGCCGCCGTCGTCGAGTTGGCGCTGGTACTGCTCCCGGGCGCCGAGATAGGTGAGGATCCGCCCTCGGGTGCGGGCCTCGATGCGGCCGGGCGTGCCGGGCCTGGCACGCCCGCCGGAGTCGTCCGTGACCCGGACCCGGGTGAAGCCGGGGATCCCGATCCCGACCCGGCGCCCGTCCGCGCGGCCGGCACTGCGCCGGGTGAACCACTGGAAGGCCACCGGACCCGTCTCGCTCTGCCCGTACAGCTGGATCAGCCAGGGCGTACGCCGCTTCGAGGCGTCCAGCAGCCGCCGTACGGTGCGCGGATGGATCGCGTCGAACGTGGAGCCGTACGAGCGGACCCGGGACAGCGGCGCTCCGGGCGCGTCGGCCAGTTCCTCCCACAGCACGAAGGTGTTGGGGTGGGTCTCGACGATGCCGGGACGGTGCCGGGTCAGCAGCGGTCCCACCGCGGCGGGGTCCGGGTCGGTGATGAGCACCAGCGGGCTGCCGAAGTGCAGCAGGACGCCGAGCAGATGGTAGAAGCGCGAGTGCACGAACGACATGTGCAGCGCGGCGGTCTCGCCGCGGGTGGGCCAGCCCATCGCCTTCTGCGGGACGAGCCGGTTCCACATGGTGTTCGCGCAGTGCACGGCGAGCTTGGGCAGGCCGGTGGTGCCCGAGCTGTGGGTGATCAGGGCGGGCTCGCGCGGATGCAGCCGGACGGGAGAAGGAGTCTCTGCCCCGGCGTACTTCTCCAGGGATTCGGCCCCGGGCGCGTCGTCGACGCTGAGCGTCCGCCGTACGAGCGTGGAGAGGTCGACGTCCGCCAGCGGGCCTTCCAGCTTGGCCCTGTCGGTGATCAGCCAGGGTTTGTGGAGCCGTTCGAGAAGCCGGCCCACCACCGGGCCCGCGAGCCCGGGCGACAGGAGCACGGGAACGGCCCCGATACGGGAGGCGGCGCAGGTCAGCAGGACGATGTCGACGTTGTCCGTCTTGTGGACGACCACCTCCTCCGAGGGCCGGACCCCGGCCTCCCACAGCCGTCCGGAAAGCTCCTCGACCACCTCGGCCAGGACCGGATAGCTGAGGTCGACCCCGAGGCCGGGACGGACGTCGAGCGGCCGGTCCAGGGTGACGAAGACGGCTCCGTGGCGGTCCGCCGCCTGCCGGAACATCGGGCCCAGGTAGAAACCGCGGTCGGCGAGCAGGGGCTGCTGCTGTCGCATGTGCCCGTTCCCTTCTGTGGTGGTGCGCGTGGCGGTCATGGACGGGTCACCAGGCGCCCTGGCGGACGAGGTGGCGGCGGAGTTTTCCCGTCGAGGTGCGGGGCAGCGACGGGACGAAGCTGATGGCTCTGGGGACCTTGAACGCGGCGAGGTGCTCGCGCGCCAGGCCCACGAGTTCCGCCTCGAGACCGGACGGCCCCGACAGTCCGGAGAGACCGGGCGGCAGGGGCGAGACGGGGACGACGAAGGCCCGCAGCCGGCTGAAACCGCGCCAGTCGGTCATGGCCGCGACCGCGACCTCCTTCACCGCCCGATGGGCCCGCAGCACGGCCTCCACCTCCAGCGGGGAGATGGTGATCCCGCCGACCATCTCCAGGTCGTCGGTGCGTCCCAGGTGCCGGTAGCTGCCGTCCGGCTCCCGGCGCGCCCGGTCGTGGGTGGCCAGCCAGCCCCCCACCAGGGTGCGTTCCGTCTCCTCGGGCCGGTTCAGATAGCCGGGCGTCAGCGTCGGCCCGCGCACCCAGAGTTCGCCCTCCGCGCCGTCCTCCACCGGCACCCCGGCGCCGTCGCGCAGCTCCACCTCGAAGCCGGGGACCGGGCGGCCGACCGTGCCCGGGTGGTTGTGCTCGAAGCTGTTGGCGCAGAACGCGTGACCGGCCTCGGTGGAGCCGATCTGCTCCAGGACCGGCGCGCGCAGCAGATCGGCGACCTGCTTTTCGAGCCCCTCGGGCAGGCCCTCCCCGGCCGACACGGCGGCGCGTACGGAGGCGAAGCAGGTCGCGTGGCCGTTGCCCCGGTCGGCGACGAGGGCGGCGTACGCGGAGGGCACGGAGTAGAGCAGGGTGACCCGGTGCCGGGCGACCAGCTCGTCCACGGCGGCCGGGTTCGGACGCCGGTCCACCAGGACGGCGGAGGAGCCGGAGAAGAGCGGGAAGACGAAGGCGTTGCCGAAGCCGTACGCGAAGTACAGCTTCGACACCGACAGGGTGACGTCGTCCGGGGTGATCCGCAGCAGCCGCCGGCCGATGAGGTCGTGGTACGTCTTCGGGTCGCCGTGACAGTGCACGACACCCTTGGGCCGGCCGGTGGTGCCGGAGGTGTACTGGACGTAGAGCGGGGTGTGCGCGTCGACCGGGTGCGCGGCGGCCGGCTCGGCGTCGGGGGTGAGCGCCATCAGCTGATCGGCGCCGAGGCGCACACGGTCGGTGAAACGGTCCTCCAGGCCCGGTCCGGTCACGCAGAGCACGGCCTTGGCGTCCTCGGCCATGAACGCGTGCTCGGCCGGGGGCAGTTCGGGGTTGACCAGGACCGCGACGGCGCCCAGCCGGGCGGTGGCGAGGAAGGCCGCCACCCAGGCGATGCCGTCGGGCAGCGCGAGCAGCACCCGGTCGCCCGCGCCCACGCCGTGTCCGGAGAGCACACCGGCCGCGCGGCCCGCGAGCTCGTGCACCTCGCCGTGCGTCCAGGCCCGGTGGCCCTGGTGGAAGGCGATCCGCTCGCCCCAGCCGCGCCGCTCGGCGAGCGCGGCGAGATGGGTGGCGAGGTTGCCGGGGGCGTCGACGTCGGCGTGGGTGCCGGTCGGCGACTGCGGAGTCGGCGTGGACGTGGGGATCGTCACCGGGCGGGCTCCTCTACGGCGGCTCGGCGGGGGGTGTCCGCCCGACGGGCGCTCACCCCTACCGGGGTGGTTTCCTGGTGCTCCCGCAGGGCCCGCATCTGTGCCGCCGTCTTCAGCAGCATCTCGTCGTACTCCGCGGCCGGATCGGAGTCGAGGACGATCGCGCCGCCCGCGCCCAGGTGCGTCAGCCCGTCCGCGAGTACGGCGGTACGGATGACGATGCTGAGGTCGGCGCCGCCGCTGCACCCCAGGTAGCCGAGGGCACCGGAGTACACCCCGCGCGCCTCGGTCTCCAGCGTGTCGATGATCTCCATGGTGCGCAGCTTCGGCGCGCCGGTCATCGAGCCGCCGGGGAAGCAGGCGCGGACGCAGTCCACCGCGTCCGTCTCCGGGCGCAGCCGGCCCTCGACGGTGGAGACGAGCTGGTGCACGGTGGCGTAGGTCTCGGTGGCCATGAGCCGGGAGACGCGTACCGTCCCGGTCCGGCAGACCCGGCCCAGGTCGTTGCGGAGCAGGTCGACGATCATCAGGTTCTCGGCGCGGGTCTTGGCGTCCGCGGCGAGCGCGTCCCGCAGGCGTGTGTCCTCCTCGGGGGTGCCGCCCCGGGGCGCGGTGCCCTTGATGGGACGGGCCTCGGCGACGCCGCCGCGGGTGATCCGCAGGAAACGCTCGGGGGAGGCGCTCGCCACGTCGAGGTCGCCGAACCGCAGGAAGGCCGCGTACGGCGCCGGGTTGACGAGGCGCAGCACCCGGTAGAAGTCGTACGCGTCGGGTGGCGCGGGCAGCCGGGCGGCGTTGGTCAGACAGATCTCGTAGCTGGTGCCCGCGCGGAGTTCGCGCACGCAGGCCTCGATGTCCGCGAGGTAGGTGGCCCGGTCGCGGACGAGCCACGGTTCGGCGGCGCCGAGGTCCGGCTCGGCCGACACGGGAGCGGGCGGTAAGGGCTGCGGGTCGGGGCCGACGAAGGTGAGCTGGGCGAGTGCGCCGTCGAGCCAGTCGCCGGCCTCCCGGGTGGCCTGGGGAGTGTCCTCGGCCACACAGACGGCGTAGGTGAAGCCCTCCTGGTGGTCCACCGCGATCAGCCGGTCGGCGAACAGCCAGCAGGCGTCGGGGGTTTCGGCCCGGTGGCGGTTGGGGGAGCCGCAGTCGGCCTTGGTCTCGTACCCGAAGTAGCCGACGTATCCGCCGGTGAAGTCGAAGGGCAGCCCGGTGGCGTCCACGTGGCGGTTCGCCAACTGCCGCTTGAGGTAGTCGAAGACGCTCGCCCGGACCTTGCGCGGCGGCCGGCCGGCCCGCTCGATCTCGCAGCGGCCGCTCGTGACGTCGTACCGGACGAACTCCGACAGCGGCCCGGAGCCGTCACCGAAGAACGAGAACCGTGACTGCCCTTCCTCGACGCGTGCGCTGTCCAGCCAGAACGCACGCGGAGAGGCGGCGTACATGCGGGTGAAGGCGGCCTCCGCGTCGACGGCGGTGGCGATGCGGCGGGTGTGCAACCGGTGGGCGGGGCGGACGGTCCGCGTGGGCCGGGAGGGCGTGGCGGGGGCGGGGATGGCCGCCGCGGACGGGGTGACCGCGGTGTTCTTCGTACGGGTCTTGCGGGCGCGTTGCGCCGTGAGGTTGCGGAAGTTCACGAGCATCCGGTGGCCGTACTCGCTCAGGACGGACTCCGGGTGGAACTGCACCCCCCACAGCGGCCGGGCGCGGTGCCGCAGCCCCATCAGGACGCCGTCCTCGGACCAGGCCGTGGCTTCCAGCGTCTCGGGCAGCGGCTCGCGCACGGACAGCGAGTGGTAGCGGACCGCGGTGAAGTGCTGCGGCAGCCCCTGGAACAGGTCCCGCTCGTCGTGCCGGATTCTCGACAGATGCCCGTGCCGGGGCTCCGGGGCGGGCAGCACCCGGCCCCGCTCCCCGAGCGCGATGCCCTGGTGGCCCAGGCAGACACCGAGCACCGGGATCGTGGCCTCCGCGAGCACTCTGGCGCTGATCCCGAAGTCACGGGATTCGGCCGGGTGTCCCGGGCCCGGCGACACCACCACGTTGTCGAATTCCGAGAGATCCGGAGTTCTTCCGGCTGTTCCGTCGGGGGCGGCGTCGTTGAGGATCACCACCGGCTCCTCGCCGTTGACCTCGGCGATCAGCTGGAACAGGTTGTACGTGTACGAGTCGTAATTGTCGATGAGCAGGGTCTTCACCCGCCCACCTCCCTTTGATCGTTCTCGGGCCTACGCGGTCCGTCTTTTGTGGCGTCCGCGGAGCGCCTGGAGCGGTGGGTACAGCCATTTCTTGAAGAATCGCTGAAGGCGCGGCATGAGAATCCAGGTGACGAGGGCCGTCACACACAGACATAGCAGCAGCGTTCGGATGAGCGGATTGAGACCACCGAGATACGGAATCACGAGCAGATTGAATAAGAGCACCGGTGGGAAAACCGCGCTCATATTGATGAACCAAAGCTTCCATTTCGCGGGTGGGGGCGGTGCGGCCGGCGGTTTCGCGGCGCCGGTCTGGGCGTCGAACCAGCTCTTGGAGCCCCGCACACTCCGCCGGCCCGTCTCCCGGGCGAACGGGTCCGCCCGGGTGGCCCACTGCGCCCGGATGATCGAGTCTTCCCAGGCCAGGGCCGATCCCTCGCTGTCGAAGCGGTAGACCACATGCCACTCCGCCTCTCCGTCGGCAAGTACACCACCCCCCAGGAAGCCCGGTTCGCGCGAGCTCGCCCGCAGCACGGCCCACCCCCAGGAGTGGAAGTCGGTCTCGCGGCCCGGGATCACGTGATACGCCACGGTGACGGTTACGGGATTCCTGGTCACGCCATCGAGTACGGAAAGCGCATACAGCGCGTTCAAATCTTCAACGAAGTTTTTCGAGTGTCCGAATCGTGACCATTTGTTTATCTTTTGGTTATCTTGACGTCTTCTGTCGATCGATACTCACGGTAACTCTCGCATGATTTCCGAAAGTGCTTGCGGGGGCCGCTGATAAAGCTGCACGATCGCCATCCCCCGTCAATGTGTCCCCAAGAAGGAGATCCCATGTCCAGGTACGACTGGAATATGAACCACGAGGGAATCGAGCAGGCGCGTTCCGCGATCGAACCCGCTCGGAAGGAGGTCACCACCCACCCGATTTACCAGCGGATAAACAGCCGGGAGGACATGGCGACGTTCATGGCGCACCATGTGTTCGCGGTATGGGACTTCATGTCGCTCCTGAAGTCCCTCCAACGGGAACTGACCTGCGTCGACGTCCCCTGGGTGCCGCGCGGCACGGAGGTGAGCCGACGCCTGATCAACGACATCGTCCTGGTCGAGGAGAGCGACGAACTGAACGGCGGTTTCACCAGCCACTTCGAGCTGTACCGCGCGGGCATGGCCGAGGCGGACGCCGACGCGACCAGGATCGACACCTTCCTCGCCCTGATCACCGAGGGCCACGACGTGCCCTCGGCGCTCCGCGTCGCCCAAGTCCCCGCCCCCGCCGCGGAGTTCGTCCGCACCACCTTCGAGATCATCTCGGACCGGCCGCTGCACTGCCGGGCGGCCGCGTTCGCCTTCTCCCGGGAGGACCTCATCCCCGACATGTTCGACCAGGTCATCAAGAAGGAGGGCACCGACCGCTTCCCGCTCTTCTGCGACTACCTGGCCCGACATATCGAGGTCGACGGCGAGGAACACACCCCCATGGCCATGCAGATGGTGGCCGACCTCTGCGGCACGGACGACACGCGCTGGCAGGAGGCGGTCGAAACGGCGACGCTGGCCCTTGAGGCGAGGGTCCGGTTGTGGGACGGGATCGTGGGGGCGATGGCCTGAGGCCGTCGCCGGTTGATGTGCGGGGCTGTCGGCGACTGCGGTCGCACGCGGACCCCGGAACCTGACGAGTGCCCTGAAAGCCTTCCGAATGACTGACGCTGCATCAGGATGCCTCCGTGGCAGGGTGGTTGTGAATCCTCTCGTATTGTGGTGATCAACACGGCGCCCGCCAGCGCCCCCTCATGCAACGGAGACGAACCACGATGCGCCTGTTCCACGCCGCCACCGCACTCGCCGCCACGTCCGCGCTGGCCCTGACGCTCACCGCCTGCGGGAACGACAGCGGCAACGACGCCTCGGGCGACCAGTCGTCCGCACCGACCTCCTCGTCCTCGGCCGCTGCGGCCGGCGGCGCTTCGGCCGAGAACGCGGGTGCCACCAAGGACGCGGGCGGCAGCACGGGCGGCGGCGGTACGGGCACCAGCACCGGCGGCACGACCAGCACCAGCGGCACCGGCGGCACCGGCAACAGCGGCGGCACCGGCGCGAGCCGCTGCCACACCGCCGGGCTGGGCTTCTCGTTCGGCTCCGGCGACGGCAAGGTCAGCAGCTCGGACGACCAGCAGCAGCTGGCCGTGGTGCTGAAGAACAAGGCGTCCGCCACGTGCACCATCCAGGGCTTCCCCGGGGTCGACCTGAAGTCCTCCGGCGGCAGCTGGTCGCTGACCCGCAGCGGTGCGACGCCCAAGAAGGTCACCCTGGCCGCCGGCAGCAGCACGACGTTCACCCTCACCTTCCTGCCGTGGAACCAGGGCAGCGGCACCGAGTTCAAGGCCACCTCGGTCGTCGTCACCCCGCCGAACGAGACCACCTCGGCCACCCTGGCCTGGCCCGGCGGCAGCGTCCTGCTCCAGGACGGCGCCACGCACCCCGGCACCTACACCGGCCCCGTCGGCGGCTGACGGCAACCGGCTACTTCGGCTGCGGGCCGGTGGGGGCCGGGCGCGGGTGTGCCCGGCGTTCGCGGGCGAGGAACTCCCCGGCCTGCCCCGTCAGCCCTCCTCCACCGGCGCTTCCCCGAACCGTGCCAGCGCCAACGCCCCCGCCACCGCCACCACAAAACCCAGCACGGCCAGCCACTCCAGTCCCTCCCGCGTACGGTCGCCCAGCCAGATCACTCCCACCAGGGCCGGTCCGATGGTCTCCCCGATGACCAGACCGGCCGTGGCCGTCGTCACCGAGCCGCGCTGCAACGCCGACGTCAGCAGGATGAACGCGGCGCCTCCGCCGATGAGGAGCGCGTACGTCGCCGGATTGCGCACCAGCGCCCCGAACGCCAGCTCGTCGATCAGCCGCACCGACACCTCGACGACCCCGAACCCGAACCCGGCCCCGAGGCCGAGGACCAGCGCCCGACCCCGCCCGGACATCCGCCCGCCCACCAGGCCGAGCAGCAGCACCACCACCGCGGTCCCCAGCATCCAGTACTTCAGCGTCATGGACCCCGCCTCGCTGCCCTCCGCCCCGGACGCCAGCCCGAGCATCGCCAGCCCCGCGCACACCACCCCGACCGCGGCCCACTCCACCCCGCTCAACCGCACCTGCAGCAGCCGCGCGGCGACCACCGCCGTCACCGCGAGGCTCGCCGCCAGCGCCGCCCCGACCGCGTAGATGGGGAGAGAGCGAAGTGCCGCGATCTGCAGCAGGAAGCCCAGGCCGTCCAGCGCGAGGCCCGCGAGATACCGCCACTGCCGCAGCGCCCGCAGCAGCAGCGCCGCGTCCCCGCCCGAGCCGCCGCTGTCGGCCGCCGCCCGCGCGGCGATCGCCTGCAACACCGTCGCCGTACCGAAACAGACCGCCGCACCGAGTGCGCACACCATTCCAAAGAGCACGAAGTGACTGTAGGGGACGCCGAATCGGAGGGGTCCCTCGCCTGCCTTGCGCAAAGCACCTCTAATCTGATCGCCTGCGCCAGGCAAAGCGCGCGCACTGTCCTGACAAACGGGGGATCGAAGATGGCGGACACACGACGGCAACTGCGCTCGGGCACAGTCGTACTCGGCGGCATGGGACTCCTCGCGGCAGCCCTCACCGCCTGCTCCTCGGAGCCGGACAAGCGCTGTGTCGACCGCGACAGCTACACCTCGCTCAAGGGCTACAAGGTCGTCGCCGACAAGAACTGCAAGACCACCAAGTCCGTCAAGACCACCAAGACCAGGACCACCAAGACCTCGGTCAGCAGCGGCTGGTACTACGGCGGCAAGAAGAAGGGCGGCTGGGTCGACGGCGGCTCCTTCACCAAGGCGAGCAAGGGATCCGGCAGCAGCACCAGCGGCGGCAGCCACCACTCCGTCGACCGCGGCGGCTTCGGCAGCGGCAAGGGCAGCTCCGGCGGCTGAGCGACACCACGTCACCGCACCCGTAGCCGTGGGCCGCGCGCCCAGCACCGATCGGACCCGTACGCGCATGGAACGCCGCACCATCGAGCCCCGCGCCGGCTGGCAGCAGACCGTCGAGCGACAGGGCCTCATCTACCCGCTGACCCGCTACCCGGACGACTCCCTGCGCCCCTACTGGGACGAGAGCGCGTACTACGCCTTCTCACTCCCGGAGGTGGAGGCGCTGGAGGAGGTCGTCGAGGAACTGCACCGCATGTGCCTGGCGGCGGCCGAGCACATCGTCACGGAGAACCGTTTCGCCGACCTCGGCATCACCGACCCGCGCGTCGTGCGGGCGGTCGCCGAGGCCTGGCGGCGCCGCGGCGAACTCCCCTCCGTCTACGGCCGGTTCGACCTGCGCTACGACGGCACGGGCCCCGCCAAGATGCTGGAGTACAACGCGGACACCCCGACGTCCCTGGTCGAGGCGGCGAGCCCCCAGTGGTTCTGGATGGAGGACCGTTTCCCCGGCGCCGACCAGTGGAACTCCCTGCACGAACGCCTCGTCGCAGCCTGGAAGAAGCAGGCCGCCCTCCTCCCGCCGGGCAGCCCCCTCTACTTCGCGCACTCCGCCGACGACGAACTCGGCGAGGACCTCATGACCGTCGCGTATCTGAAGGAGACGGCGGAACAGGCGGGCCTCGACACCGACTGGATCTCGGTGGAGGAGATCGGCTGGGACACCCTCTCGGGTCGCTTCGTCGACAACCAGCTCCGTTTCATCCGCAGCTGCTTCAAGCTCTATCCCTGGGAGTGGCTCACCACCGACCGCTTCGCCGACCACGTCCTGGACACCCTCGACAACGGCGGCGGTACGGGCACGACCCTGTGGATCGAGCCCGCCTGGAAGATGCTCCTCAGCAACAAGGCCCTCCTCGCCGTCCTCTGGGAGCTGTACCCGGGCCACCCCAACCTCCTCCCCGCCTACCTCGACGGACCCCGGGAGCTGGCCACCACCCAGGGGTACGTCGCCAAGCCGCTCCTCGGCCGCGAGGGCGCCGGGGTGACGGTGCACGCGCCGGGCGCCGCCCCCGTCGTACGCGAGGACGAGGCCTGCTGCTACCAGGAACTGGCCCCCCTTCCCTCCTTCGACGGCAACCATGTCGTCCTCGGCGCCTGGGTCGTGGACGGCGAGTCGGCGGGGCTCGGCATCCGCGAGTCGTCCGGGCTGGTCACGGACGAGTACGCCCGCTTCCTGCCCCACGTGATCCTCTGAGCGGCTCCGGCGAAGTCCGCCGCGGTACCCGCGCCCCTCGGGGGCGCGGGGCTGTGACAACGTGCGGCTCCGCCGCGTGGGTGCGACCGGCCATGGACGGCCCGCGGGTTCATCACCGCGCTTCCAGCGGAGCGCTCAGGCACCCAGCACCGCACGCAGCTGAGCCAGCCCCCAGTCCAGGTCCTCCTTGCTGATGACCAGCGGCGGGGCGATCCGGACCGTGACCCCGTGGGTGTCCTTGACCAGGACACCCCGGTCCATCAGCCGCTCGGAGATCTCGCGTCCCGTGCCGTACTCGGGGGCGATGTCGACGCCCGCCCACAGCCCCCGCCCGCGCACCGCCGTGACATGCCCCGAGCCCGTCAGCAGCCCCAGCTCCCGGTGCAGGTGGTCACCCAGTTCCGCGGCGCGCCGCTGGTACTCGCCCGACCGCAGCATCGCGATCACCTCGAGCGCCACCGCGCAGGCCAGCGGGTTCCCGCCGAACGTCGACCCGTGCTCACCGGGCCGGAACACCCCGAGCACCTCCCTGCTCGACACCACCGCCGACACCGGTACGACCCCGCCCCCGAGCGCCTTGCCCAGGACGTACATGTCCGGCACCACGCCCTCGTGCTCGCACGCGAAGGTGCGGCCCGTGCGACCCAGCCCGGACTGGATCTCGTCCGCGACGAAGAGGACGTTCCGCTCGCGCGTCAGGTCCCGCACCCCGGCGAGGTAGCCGGGCGGCGGCACCAGCACGCCCGCCTCGCCCTGGATCGGCTCCAGCAGCACCGCGACCGTCTCCTCGGTGACCGCCGCCCGCAGCGCGGCCAGGTCCCCGTACGGCACGATGTCGAAGCCCGGCGTGAACGGCCCGAAGTCCGCCCGCGCCTCCGCGTCCGTGGAGAAGCTGATGAGCGTCGTCGTACGGCCGTGGAAGTTGTCGCTCGCCACCACGATCCTCGCCCGGCCGTCGGGGACGCCCTTGACGCGGTACCCCCACTTCCTGGCCGTCTTCACGGCGGTCTCCACCGCCTCCGCACCCGTGTTCATCGGCAGCACCATCTCCATGCCGCACAACTGCGCGAGCTGCGCGCAGAAGTCGGCGAACCGGTCGTGGTGGAAGGCCCGCGAGGTCAGCGTCACCCGCTCCAGCTGCGCCTTCGCCGCGTCGAGCAGCCGCCGGTTGCCGTGGCCGAAGTTCAGCGCCGAGTAGCCGGCCAGCAGGTCGAGGAAACGGCGCCCCTCGACGTCCGTCATCCAGGCCCCGTCCGCCGTCGCCACGACGACCGGCAGCGGGTGGTAGTTGTGCGCGCCGTGCGCGTCGGCCGAGGCGATGAGTCGTTCGGTGGTGGTCACGGGATCTCCGTTTCCTGCAGCGCGGGGACCGCTGCCGCACGGGGGGTCGGGCTCGTGGCTCCCTTCCTATCGTCGCTCGCACGGTGGACGCGGCGGGACACTCTGCGGCTACCACCGCGTGGCCGGTGATCCGGCGCGCCCGGTAGGCTGGCCGACGGGGCCGTGACTGGCGCGCTGGGATGGGATCGACCATCGGGGAGCGGTCCCGTGAACTGTGTGCCGTGCGCCTGGGCCGACCCGTGAACGCTGAACGCCACGTCCGGAGGCCGTCAATGCCCGAGCCCCTTTCCACCGAGTCCACCGCCTTCCGCAGCGCCCTCGACGTGATCCGGGCCGTGGAGCCCCGCGTCGCCGACGCCATCGGCCAGGAGATCGCCGACCAGCGCGACATGCTCAAGCTGATCGCGTCGGAGAACTACGCCTCCCCGGCCACCCTGCTGGCCATGGGCAACTGGTTCAGCGACAAGTACGCCGAGGGCACCGTCGGCCGCCGCTTCTACGCCGGCTGCCGCAACGTCGACACCGTCGAGGCCCTCGCCGCCGAGCACGCCCGCGAGCTCTTCGGCGCCGAGCACGCCTACGCCCAGCCGCACTCCGGCATCGACGCCAACCTGGTCGCCTTCTGGGCCGTCCTGGCCGCCCGCGTCGAGGCCCCGGCCCTCGCCAAGGCCGGGGTCCGGGGCGTCAACGACCTCTCCGAGGCCGACTGGGCCGAGCTGCGCCAGGCCTTCGGCAACCAGCGCATGCTCGGCATGTCCCTGGACGCGGGCGGCCACCTCACCCACGGCTTCCGCCCGAACATCTCAGGAAAGATGTTCGACCAGCGTTCCTACGGCACCGACCCGGCCACCGGCCTCATCGACTACGAGGCGCTGCGGACGTCGGCCCGTGAGTTCAAGCCGCTGATCATCGTCGCCGGCTACTCCGCCTACCCCCGCCTGGTGAACTTCCGGATCATGCGGGAGATCGCCGACGAGGTCGGCGCGACCCTGATGGTCGACATGGCGCACTTCGCCGGTCTGGTCGCGGGCAAGGTCCTCACCGGCGACTTCGACCCCGTCCCGCACGCCCAGATCGTCACCACCACCACGCACAAGTCGCTGCGCGGCCCGCGCGGCGGCATGGTCCTGTGCGACGAGAGCCTCGCCGAGCAGGTCGACCGCGGCTGCCCGATGGTCCTCGGCGGCCCCCTCCCGCACGTCATGGCCGCCAAGGCCGTCGCGCTCGCCGAGGCCCGCCGCCCCGAGTTCCGCGACTACGCCCAGGCCGTCGTCGACAACGCCCGCGCCCTCGCCGAGGGCCTGATGCGGCGCGGCGCCACCCTGGTCACCGGCGGCACGGACAACCACCTCAACCTGATCGACGTCGCCTCCTCCTACGGCCTCACCGGCCGCCAGGCCGAGTCCGCGCTGCTCGACTCGGGCATCGTCACCAACCGCAACGCCATCCCCGCCGACCCGAACGGCGCCTGGTACACCTCCGGCATCCGTATCGGCACGCCCGCGCTGACCACCCGTGGTCTGGGCACCACCGAGATGGACGAGATCGCCGGTCTCATCGACCGCGTCCTCACCGCGGCCGAGCCCGGCACCACGGCCAAGGGCGCCCCGTCCAAGGCCCAGCACGTCCTGGACCCGAAGATCTCCGACGAGATCTCCCACCGCGCCACCGACCTGCTGGCCCCGTTCCCGCTCTACCCGGAGATCGACCTCGGCTGACCCACCTCCTGGTTCAGAGGTCGATCAGCTCCTGTCGTGGTTCCCGCGGCGGTCCGGCGCCCTCGCGCCGGGCCGCCGCGCGGCGTACCAGGAGGGTGCCGCCGACCCCGAGGAGCAGACCCGCTCCCAGCCCGGGCAGCACCCGCCGCGCACGCTCCTCGACACCCCGTTTCGAGGCCGGTGCGCCTGCGGCGTCCTCGATGAACCTCCCGCGCCCCACCATCCGCTCGAACACCGAGCGCGACGCGCGGTGCCAGCGGATGTCGTCGTCCACCACGTCGGGAGAGGGGTCCGTGCGCACCCAGGGCGTGCCGTCCGCGGCCAGGAACAGCTGGTCCTGGCGCCCCATGGCGACATCGCCCCCCGGCGCGCTGTCCGTCTGCGGCCAGCCCCCGACCCCGCTCAGCCCCCACATCACGGTGGCCCGTACCGGCGGGAAGTCGCCCGCCGTCCACGCGTCCGGCACCCGCTCCGTCCCCATGTAGGTGGGAGTCAGCAGGTCCCACAGCCGCGTGAAGTCCTGCTCCCCGGAGTGCAGCGCGGTCGTGCGCCCCGTGCCGCCCTCGATGACCACGGCCATGTCCGGCCCTCTGCGCCCCGCGGCCGGTGCGAGAGCCCCCGCCGGGTGCGCCGCCAGCACGGCGAGCACCACACCCGAGAACACCGCGATCCCCGCTCTCACCCGTCTGCCTCGGCCCGTCATGCGTGTCCCCCGTCCGCCCCCAGCACGTGCCTCGAGTATCCGCCCGGGTCCTCTCTCCGGGGAGAGCTCTGTTCCCACCTGTTCCCGAGCTCCCGGGCGCACCTGAGAGAATGGTGAACATGGCCTCTGAACGTCCCCGCGTGCTCTCCGGAATCCAGCCCACAGCAGGCTCGTTCCACCTCGGCAACTACCTCGGCGCCGTCCGCCAGTGGGTGGCCCTGCAGGAGTCCCACGACGCCTTCTACATGGTCGTCGACCTGCACGCGATCACCGTTCCGCAGGACCCGGCGGACCTGCGCGCGAACACCCGGCTCGCCACCGCGCAGCTGCTCGCCGCCGGTCTCGACGCGGACCGCTGCACGCTTTTCGTGCAGAGCCATGTCCCCGAGCACGCCCAGCTCGCCTGGATCATGAACTGCCTCACCGGCTTCGGCGAGGCCTCCCGCATGACCCAGTTCAAGGACAAGTCCGCCAGGCAGGGTTCGGACCGCGCGTCCGTCGGCCTGTTCACGTACCCGATCCTCCAGGTCGCCGACATCCTGCTGTACCAGGCGAACGAGGTCCCGGTCGGCGAGGACCAGCGCCAGCACGTCGAGCTCACCCGCGACCTCGCCGAGCGCTTCAACGGCCGCTTCGGCGAGACCTTCACGATCCCGAAGCCGTACATCCTCAAAGAGACGGCGAAGATCTACGACCTCCAGGACCCGTCGATCAAGATGAGCAAGTCGGCGTCCACGCCGAAGGGCCTCATCAACCTGCTCGACGAGCCGAAGACCACCGCCAAGAAGGTCAAGAGCGCGGTCACCGACACGGACACCGTCATCAGGTATGACAGCGAGCACAAACCGGGTATCAGCAATCTGCTGACCATCTACTCGACCCTCACCGGTACCGGTATCGCGGAACTGGAGGAGAACTACGCGGGCAAGGGCTACGGTGCGCTCAAGACGGACCTCGCCGAGGTCATGGTCGACTTCGTGACCCCGTTCCGGGAGCGCACCCAGCAGTACCTGGACGACCCGGAGACGCTCGACTCGATCCTGGCCAAGGGGGCCGAGAAGGCGCGCGCCGTCGCCGCGGAGACGCTCGCGCAGGCGTACGACCGGGTGGGCTTCCTGCCCGCCAAGCACTGAGGCGTACGACCGCACACACGTACCACGGGGCAGAGCGCTGCACATCACTACGGCTGCGCCTGCCCACAACACGGCCGTGGCACTTACAGTCGAAGCCGGACGGCTGAGTACGAACCAGACAACGCGCCCGGCGACGCGAAGGACAACGCAACCGGTGACGCGACCGACGACGCACCGGACACGACGACAGGAGACGACGTGGGGACCGTAACGATCGGCGTGTCGATCGCGGTCCCGGAGCCTTACGGCAGCCTGCTCCAGGAGCGGCGCGCGGGCTTCGGCGACCCCGCGGCCTGTGGCATCCCCACGCACATCACCCTGCTGCCGCCGACGGAGGTCCACGCCGCCGACCTGCCGGCCGTCGAGGCGCACCTGACCGAGGTCGCCGTGGCCGGCCGGGCCTTCCCGATGCGGCTGTCGGGCACCGGCACCTTCCGGCCCCTGTCGCCGGTGGTGTTCGTGAAGGTCGTCCAGGGCGCCGAGGTCTGCGCCTGGCTCCAGCAGCGGGTCCGTGACGCCTCCGGTCCCCTGGCGCGCGAACTGCAGTTCCCGTACCACCCGCACGTCACGGTGGCGCACGGCATCGACGACGCGGCGATGGACCGCGCGTTCCATGAACTCGCCGACTACGACGCGGAGTGGCCCTGCACGGGGTTCGCGCTCTACGAACAGGGCTCCGACAGCGTGTGGCGCAAGCTTCGGGAGTTCGCCTTCGGCGGATCCGTGGTGCCACCGCAGGCGGGCCACGTGGACGTGGAGCGCGGGACCATCGCCAGCCGCTGAGCGGGGCCTGCGGTTCGGCGGCGCCCCGCAGGGGCGCGGGGAACCGCGCGGCCGGCCACGAGGGCGCCGCAGACGATCGACGGCACGTCCCGGCACTTCCGGCGGAGCGCTCAGCCGCCGTCGAGCTAGATCGGCAGGCGGCGGAACACCGCTCGCGGTACGTGCCGCAGCGCCGCCATCACCAGCCGCAGCACCCCCGGCACCCACACCGTCTCCGAACGCCGTCGCAGCCCCACCTCGACGGCCGTCGCGACCGCCTCCGGTGTGGTGGCCATGGGTCCTTCCGCGCGCCCCGCGGTCATCTTCGTACGGACGAACCCCGGGCGTACGACCATCACGTGGACGCCGGTGCCGTGCAGCGCGTCGCCCAGACCCTGGGCGAAGGCGTCCAGGCCCGCCTTGCTCGACCCGTAGATGAAGTTGGAGCGGCGGGCGCGCTCGCCTGCGACCGAGGAGAGCACCACCAGGGAGCCGTGCCCCTGCGTCTGGAGGGCCCGCGCGCACACGAGCAGAGCCGACACCGCGCCCGTGTAGTTGGTCTGCGCGATCCGGGCGGCGGCCACCGGCTCCCGCTCGTCCCGGGCCTGGTCGCCCAGGACTCCGAAGGCGAGCAGCACCATGTCGAGGTCGCCCTCGGCGAAGACCTTGCCGAGGACCGTCTCGTGGGACTCGGGGTCGAGCGCGTCGAAGGCGAGGGTACGGACGTCCGCGCCCAGTGCGCGCAAGTGCTCGGCGTCCCGCTCCAGGGCCGGCGAGGGCCGTCCGGCGAGCCACACCGTGCGGGTGCGCCGGGCGATCAGACGGCGCGCCGTGGCCAGCGCGATCTCGGACGTGCCGCCGAGGATCAGCAGGGACTGGGGGGCTCCGAAGGCGTCCTTCATGACAACTCCTAGAGGGGTGAGGAGGCGGGACGGTCGACCGGTTCTAGAGGCCGAGGCGGCGGGACAGGTCGGAGGTGAACACCCCACCCGGGTCCAACTCGGCCCGCAGTTCCCGGAATTCGGTCAGCCGTGGATACATGTCGGCCAGCAGTTCCGGCCGCAGCCGCGCGTCCTTCGCCAGGTACACGCGTCCGCCCGCCCCGGCCACCTCCTCGTCCAGCCCGTCGAGGAAGGCGCCGAGGCCCGGCAGGTTCGCGGGGATGTCCAGGGCGAGGGTCCAGCCCGGCATCGGGAAGGAGAGCCAGCCCGGATCGCCCTCGCCGAAGCGCTTCAGGACGGCGAGGAAGGACGGGCACCGGCGTTCGGCGATGCGCCGCACGATGCGCCGCAGGGCCTCCTCGCGCCCGTGTCCGACGACGAACTGGTACTGCACGAAGCCACCGCGCCCGTAGATCCGGTTCCAGTGCGGCACCCCGTCGAGCGGGTGGAAGAAGGCCGGGATCCGCTGTAGCTCACCGGCACGCGCACGGGGCGCCTTCCGGTACCAGAGCGCGTTGAAGAGGCCCACCGTTGCGCGGCCGAGCAGTCCCTCCGGCACGAAGGCGGGCGCGGACGGGAACCGCGGCGGTCGGAACGCCAGCGGGCGCCGGCGCGCGCGTGGGGGGAGCGCGTCCAGGGGGGCGTGTTCCCCGCGGGTGAGCACCGAGCGTCCCGTCGAGCGGCCGCGCGCGAGCAGGTCGATCCAGGCGACCGAGTACCGGTAGCGATGGTCCGTGGCGGTGAGACGGGCCATCAAGTCGTCCAGGTCCGCCGCGCGTTCGGTGTCGACGGACATCAGCGAGGTCTCGACGCGCTGGAGCCGGACGGTCGCCGTGAGGATCACCCCGGTCAGGCCCATGCCGCCCGCGGTGGCGTCGAAGAGGGGGGTGCCCCGGCCCACCGTGCGGATCGCGCCGTCCGCGGTCAGCAGCTCGAAGGAGAGGACATGGCGGGCGAACGCGCCGGACACGTGGTGGTTCTTGCCGTGGATGTCCGCGCCGATCGCGCCGCCGACGGTCACCTGGCGGGTCCCGGGCGTGACCGGTACGAACCAGCCGAGCGGGAGCAGGACTTCCATCAGCCGGTGCAGGCTCACGCCCGCGTCGCAGAGCACGGTCCCGCCGTCGACGTCGATCGCGTGGACGCGGTCGAGGCCGGTCATGTCGAGCACGGCCCCGCCCGCGTTCTGCGCCGCGTCCCCGTACGCCCGCCCCAGGCCCCGGGCGATGCCTCCGCGGACCCCGCAGGCGCGGACGGCAGCCACCGCTTCCTCGTAGGTGCGCGGTCGGACCACACGGGCGGTGGTCGGGGCGGTGCGGCCCCAGCCCGTGACGGAGACGGGTTCGGCCGGGCCGGAGGCGGATCCGGCCGGGTCGGAGGCGGTGTCGGCAGACATGACCGTGACCGTATCGGCGAAAAAGGTGCGTAAAGCCCTCACCTCTCCCGTCTTCTCGGCTCCTCACCGAAATGGGTGATTAATGGGATGTCGTACGAGATTGCCGTAATTCTGCGGCCACTCCCTAGAAGAGTGAGATCACATGGACGACCTTGACGACATGGACCGCCGACGGTGGGACGGCATGGACCGTCGGCTGCTGTCGGCCCTCCACGAGCGCGGCACGGATCCACGCGTGGCATCCGTCGCACGCGCCCTGTCCTGGAGCGGGGAGCACGGCGTGCTGTGGCTCGCGGCCGGGCTCACGGGCGCGGTGGTCGACCGCGGGCGGTGCGGCGCGTGGCTGCGCGGCACGGCGCTCACCGCCACCGCGCACCTCGCCAGCATGGGCGTGAAGCGGATCGTGCGCCGTCCACGCCCCACGCACATCGTCCCGCTGGTGCGCACGGCCGGACGTCACTCGTTCCCCAGCTCCCACGCGGCTTCCGCGACGGCCGCGGCGGTCGCCTTCGGTGCGCTCGGTGTCCGCCCGCTGCTGCCGCTCGCCGCCGCGATGTGCCTCTCCCGGCTGGTGGCCGGCGTCCACTACCCCTCGGACGTGCTCGCGGGTGCCGCCCTGGGCGCCCTGACGGCCCGTCTGGGTGCCCGCTGGATCGAGGCCGGCCATGGCTGAACGCACGGTGCTCCTCGACCCCACGCCGACCGCCCCGGTTCCCGTACGGACCCTCACCGGCCTCGCCCGGGGTCTCCTCAGGACCACCCGCCCCCGCCAGTGGGTGAAGAACCTGCTCGTCGTGGCGGCCCCGGCGGCGGCGGGCCAGCTCTTCTCCCGGCACGCGGTGATCCAACTCGCGCTCGTCTTCGTCCTGTTCACGGCCTGCGCCGCCGCCGTCTACCTGATCAACGACGCCCGGGACGCCGAAGCCGACCGCGCCCACCCCGTGAAGCGCCACCGCCCGGTCGCCACGGGCCAGGTCCCCGTCCCCCTCGCGTACACCGCGGGAGGCGTGCTCGCCGTCCTCGCCCCGACCGCCGCCGCCCTGCTGTCCTCCCCGGTCACCGCGGCACTGCTGACCGCCTACCTCGGCATGCAACTGGCGTACTGCGTCAGCCTCAAGCACGTCCTGGTCGTCGACCTCGCCGTCGTCACGACCGGGTTCCTGATGCGGGCGATGATCGGCGGGCTCGCCCTCGGCATCCCGCTCTCCCGCTGGTTCCTGATCACCACGGGCTTCGGCGCGCTCTTCATGGTGGCGGCGAAACGGTACTCCGAGGCCGTCCAGCTGGCCGGGAACGCCGGTGCCACCCGCGCGCTGCTCACCGAGTACACCACTGGCTATCTGCGCTTCGTCTGGCAGCTGGCCGCCGGGGTCGCCGTGCTCGGCTACTGCCTGTGGGCCCTGGAGGAGGGCGGCGTGCCCAGCGCCGGGGTGCTGCCCTGGCGCCAGCTGTCCATGGTCGCCTTCATCCTGGCCGTCCTGCGGTACGCCGTCTTCGCCGACCGGGGTGCGGCGGGCGAGCCCGAGGACGTCGTCCTGCGCGACCGCGCGCTCGCCCTGATCGGACTGGTGTGGCTCGCGATGTACGGGCTCGCGGTCGTGAACTGGTGAGCCTCGCCCGGCGGCCGCTGACCCAGGAGCTCCTGGGCTTCGCCACCGTCGGCGTCCTCGCCTACGCCGCCGACCTCGGCCTCTTCCTCTGGCTGCGCGGCCCGGTGGGCCTCGACCCGCTCACCGCCAAGGCGCTGTCGTTCGTGGCGGGCTGCTCGGTCGCGTACACCGGCAACGCGCTGGGCACCTACCGGCACCACGCCGTGCGGGGACCCCGGCGGTACGCCGACTTCCTCGTTTTCCTCGCCGTGAACCTCGCGGGCGCCCTCGTCCAGCTCCTGTGTGTCGCCGTCAGCCACTATGGCCTCGGGCTCACCTCGCGACGCGCCGACACGGTCTCCGGTGCGGGGATCGGTATGGCACTCGCCACGGTCCTGCGTTTTTGGGGTACCCGGACATGGGTTTTCCGAGGTGAGGGCAGAGTCGGATCATGGACTGGCTGAAAAAGCTCCCCGGCGTGGGGCCGTTGGTCACCCGTCTGATGGCCACGCACGGGTGGCGGTCGTACGAGCGTCTGGACCGGGTGAAGTGGACGCGGCTCGCTGCCGCGATGACCTTCATCAGCTTCGTGGCGCTCTTCCCGCTGCTGACCGTCGGTGCCGCGATCGCCGCCGCCACCCTCACCAGCCAGCGGCAGAAGGAGCTCCAGGACAAGATCGTCGAGCAGGTGCCGGGCATCTCCGACCAGCTCGACATCAACGCGCTGGTGCAGAACGCCGGCACCATCGGGCTCATCGCGGGCGCCGTCCTGCTGTTCACCGGCATCGGCTGGGTCGGCTCCATGCGGGACTGTCTGCGCGCGGTCTGGGAGCTGCCCGACCGCGAGGAGAACCCCCTCCTGCGCAAGCTCCTGGACGCCGGGATCCTCGTCGGACTCGGCGGTGCCGTCCTCGTCACCATCGCCGTCTCCACCATCGCGTCCTCGCTGGTCGGCTTGACGGCCCGGCAGCTCGGTATCGGCGAACACGACTGGGGGAGCGTGCTGCTGCAGTCCGCCGCGTTCGCCGTCGCCGTACTCACCGACTTCCTGGTGCTCCTGTACGTCCTGACCCTGCTGCCCGGCGTCGAGCCGCCGCGCCACCGGCTCGTCGTCGCCGCGCTGATGGGCGCCGTCGGCTTCGAACTGCTCAAGCTGCTGCTCAGCAGCTATATGCGGGGCGTGGCGTCGAAGAGCATGTACGGCGCCTTCGGTGTGCCCGTCGCGCTGCTGCTGTGGATCAACTTCACCTCGAAACTGGTCCTGTTCTGCGCCGCCTGGACGGCCACGGGACATGCCGACACCGGCCCGAAGCAACGCGACCACGACCCCGACGAGCCCGCGGAGCCCGAGGACTCCGGGGAGGTCAGCGACGGCGGCGCATCAGGTCGGGGAGGGGCCAGCGACGGTTGACGAGGAAGACGGCCCCGGCGACCAGGGCGAGCAGACCGCCGGTGATGGCCAGGGCGGTCCCGATCCCGCTGGAACCGTCCTTCGCCGCCGCGGAGGCGGCCACCGGCGACGACGAGGCCTTGGCCCCCCGGTCTCCGGACGGCCCCGGCGTGTCGGCCCCGGCGGACGAGGTCGCACCCGCCTGCGCGCCGGTGTCGACGCCCTTCGGCGGCACCAGCTGACCCACCGGTGTGAGCTTGCCGGCCGCGCTGAAGCCCCAGTCGAGCAGTCGCGCGGCCTCCTTGTAGACCTCGTTGTGCTCGTCCTTCTCCGGGTTCATCACGGTGACCAGCAGCACCTTGCCGTTCCGCTCGGCGACACCGGTGAAGGTGGCGCCCGCGTTGGTGGTGTTGCCGTTCTTCACCCCCGCGATGCCCTGGTACGTGGAGACGTCGGTGTCACCGGTCAGCAGCCGGTTGGTGTTCTGGATCTCGAAGGACTCGCGGGTCTTCTTCCCCTTGTCGTTCTTCTTCGTCTCGCCCGGGAACTTAGCCCGCACGGTCGAGCAGTACTCCCGGAAGTCCTTCTTCTGCAGCCCGGACCGGGCGAACAGCGTCAGGTCGTACGCCGACGACACCTGGCCCGGCTGGTCGTAGCCGTCGGGGCTGACCACATGCGTGTCGAGGGCCTGTAGGTCCTCGGCGTGCGCCTGCATGTCCTTGACCGTCTGATCCACGCCGCCGTTCATCGCCGACAGCACGTGCACGGCGTCGTTGCCGGAGCGCAGGAAGACGCCGAGCCACAGATCGTGCACGCTGTACGTCTCCTCCTCCTTTATCCCCACCATGCTGGAGCCCGCGCCGATGCCCGAGAGGTCGGTGACGGCGACCTTGTGCTGCTCGGTCCTCGGGAACTTCGGCAGCACGGTGTCGGCGAAGAGCATCTTCAGCGTGCTCGCCGGGGGCAGCCGCCAGTGCGCGTTGTGGGCGGCCAGCACGTCGCCCGACTCGGCGTCGGTGACGATCCAGGAGCGCGCGGTCACCTCCTTGGGCAGCACCGGGGCGCCCGTGCCGAGATTCACCTGGGTCCCGGCCTCTCCCAGCCGCGCTCCGCCCACCGTCGACATGTTCGCCGGGGGAGTCGCGCTCGGGCTGGCCGTCGGTGACGGTGACGACGACGGCTTGTCGGCCGCGAAGACGGGGACCGTCGTCGTCAGCGAAAGGGACAACAGGGTGGCGGAAGTGACCAGCAGCGATCGCCGGATGGTCTTCTTGGTGGCGGGCACGGTCGAGAAATTACAGGGCGCGGGCCGGGAAGTCGCATCACCCGATGCTGGAGTCCCCTGGTCCCGGCCACCCCGACGGCCGGTCCCGGCCGGCGACGGCGATACTGGACCCATGCTGTGCCCACCCGGGGGACAACCCCCGGACCCCCGGCCGGTTGGGTCGGCTTCGGGTGCCCGGCATAGTGATGAAAGGTCCCTTCGCGTGAAACTCAGCCGCCCCGTCTCCTGGTTCCTGCTCGCCTTCGGAGTGTGGAGCTGGATCATCTGGGTCACTTTCGTCAAGAATTTGTGGAAGGACGGCAGCGGGCTCGCGTTCAACGACGCGGGGGATCCGACGGCGTACTTCTGGGTGCACCTGACGCTCGCCGTCGTCTCCTTTGTCTTGGGGACGGTCGTCGGTGGCATCGGGTTCCGCGGACTGCGCGCATTGCGCCAGACGTCATAACAACAGGGGACAAAAGAGGGACAACGGAACACAACGGCGGACAACGGGGGATACGGCGTCTTGGTCATCGTCTTCGTACTGGTGGGACTGCTCGCCCTCGCCGTGGTCGCGGGGCTGTACTGGTACGTGTGGCGCCGCCTGGTGCGCGACACGACGTCCGGTCCGGGTCTCGCCCGGCGCGCGGGCACGGTGGTCTTCGTCGCCGGGCCGGTGCTGATGATCGCCGCGGTCACCGCGGAGCGCGCCGGCGCGCCCTTCTGGCTCCAGCGGGTGCTGGCCTGGCCCGGGTTCCTGTGGATGGCGCTGTCGATCTACCTGCTGCTGGGGGTGGTGGCGGCGGAGGTCGCAGGACCGCTGCTGCGCCGGGTCATGGAGCGGCGCGCGGCCCCCGCGGCGGCCGTACCGCAACCGGCACCCGTACGGAACCCGGCACCCGTACCGCACACGGAGTCGGTGCCGACGGGAGCGGCGGCCCCCCAGGAGCCCTCACCCGCCGCACCGCCACGGCCCGTCAGCACCCCCTCGCGGCGGCTCTTCGTCTCGCGGGCCGTCGGCGGGGCCGCCGCGGCCGTCGCCCTGGGGACCGTGGGGTACGGGACGTACGGGGTGCTGCGCGGGCCCCGGGTGAAGCGGGTCACCGTGCCGCTGGCCAAACTGCCCCGGTCCGCGCACGGTTACCGGATCGCCGTCGTCAGTGACATCCACCTCGGGCCCACCCTCGGCCGGGACTTCTGTCAGCGGGTCGTCGACACGATCAACGGGACGCAGCCCGACCTGATCGCTGTGGTCGGGGACCTCGTCGACGGGAGTGTGAAGGACCTCGGACCCGCCGCGGCGCCCCTCGCGCGGCTGCGGGCACGGCACGGCTCGTACTTCGTCACGGGCAACCACGAGTACTACTCCGGCGCCGCGCAATGGGTCCGGGAAGTACGGGAACTGGGTCTGCACCCGCTCGAGAACGCCCGGACGGAAATGGCCGGATTCGATCTCGCGGGCGTCAATGACGTCGCGGGGGAGAGCGAGGGGCACGGGCCCGACTTCGGGAGGGCGCTGGGGGACCGGGACACCGCGCGGGCCGTGGTGCTGCTCGCCCACCAGCCGGTCCAGATCCACGACGCCGTCAAGCACGGTGTCGACCTCCAGCTCTCCGGGCACACCCATGGCGGGCAGCTCTGGCCGGGCAACTACATCGCGGAACTGGCCAATCCCACGGTCGCGGGCCTGGAGCGGTACGGCGACACGCAGTTGTACGTGAGCCGGGGCGCCGGTGCCTGGGGGCCGCCGACCCGGATGGGCGCGCCGTCGGACATCACCGTCGTGGAGCTGGCGTCCCTGCAAGCCTGAGAACCAGCTGTGAAACAGGGGCGAAACGGTCTTTCCCAATACCCCGTCTGATTCTTCGGACACCCCTTCCCTCAGACGAAACACCTGTGGTTGGGTGATCCGCGTCACTGGGGAGTGGCACGGGGCGTGGCCTGGGGAGGGGCGCCGATGCGATCGGTTCGCATACGGATTCTCGCGGTGCTGGTGGTACTGGCGGCCGTGGGTGTGGGCGGCTGGCAGTTACTGCCGTCGAAGAAGAACGACAACAGGACCATCACGGTCGGGACGACGGACGCCGTCACGTCACTCGACCCGGCGGGCGCGTACGACGCCGGCTCCTGGGCCCTGTTCAGCAACGTGTTCCAGTCACTGCTGACGTTCGAGCCCGGAGGCGCCGCCCCCGTGCCGGACGCGGCGAAGAGCTGCGGGTTCGTGGGTGCGGGACTGCGGACCTATGTCTGCACCCTGCGCGACGACCTGACGTTCCCGAGCGGGAGCAAGGTGACCGCCGAGGACGTGAAGTTCTCCTTCGACCGGGTCAAGGCCATCAACTCCGAGGTGGGGCCCGCGTCCCTGCTCTCCACCCTCGGCTCGGTGGACGCCCAGGGCCTCAAGGTCACCTTCCACCTGTCCTCGCCGGACGCCACCTTCCCGTTCAAGGTGGCCACCGGAGCCGGGTCGATCGTCGACCACACCCGCTACCCGAAGCACGCCCTGCGGGGGGACGCGGGCGCCGACGGCACCGGAGTGTACGTACTGAAGTCGTATACGAAGGGCAAGCGGGCCGTCCTCGCGCCCAACAAGTACTACAAGGGCTCCGTCGAGGGGAGCGGCACGCCCACCGTGCTGCGCTACTACGCCACCCCCAAGGCACTGCAGAACGCCTGGAAGGCGAAGCAGGTCGACGTCGCGACGCGTCAGCTGCCGCCCGCGACGCTCGCCACCCTCTCGCCGAGCGACCCGAACCAGCACGTCACCGAGTCCGACAGCGCCGAGACCCGCAACCTCGTCCTCAGCGTCCGCGCGAACTCGCCGCTGCACAACCGCCTCGTGCGGCAGGCCGTCGCCCTGCTGATCAACCGCGAGCAACTGGTCAGCCAGACCTACAAGGGGACGACCGATCCGCTGTACGGGCTGATCCCCACGGGCATCACAGGGCACTCGACGTCGTTCTTCGACGCCTACCCCAAGCCCGACGCGAAGAAGGCGAAGGCCCTGCTGGCCGAAGCCGGGGTGTCGACGCCGGTGCGCTTCACCTACGGGTACGCCGAGGGGCGGGGCGCCGCCGGCGAGGAGGCCACCGAGCTCAAGCGGCAGCTGGAGGCGAGCGGCCTGTTCAAGGTGGACATCAAGGGCTACGAGTGGACCGACTTTCAGAAGCGGTACGCCGAGGGCCGGTTGGACGCCTGGGCGGTCGGCTGGGTCGCCGACTTCCCCGACCCGGACACCTTCAGCACCGCGCTCGTCGGCACCGGCAACAGCATGAAGAACGGATACAGCGACAAGGACGTGGACCGGCTGATTCAGGACAGTCAGCAGTACGAGGACCGCAGCCGCACGTCCGACGACTTCCAGACACTGCAGGAAATCGTGGCCCGCGATGTTCCCCTGATTCCCCTGTGGCAGCGCAAGGAGTATGTACTCAGCAGTGAGGACGTCGGAGGCGGCCAGTATCTGTCGGACGGGACCGGTGTCTTCCGTCTCTGGCGGCTGAGCTGGATATGACACGTGACGTGATCTCGCGGGGTGGCCCCCCACCCCGGTGACATCGCGCTCTCGCCCAGCGCGGCACCATGTGCGCACTATGTGCCGGAGGTGTGTGCGGTGAGGAGCTGAGGTGTTGAGACGCAACGCGTTCCGGCTGCCCCGGCATCCGGCGTCCGTCGGACTCGCCCGGCGGCGGGTACGCGACCATCTGCGGGACTGGGGTCACAGCACCGACGACCCGGCCCTCGCGGACGTCGTTCTGATCGTCTCCGAACTCGTGACCAACGCCGTACGCCACGGACCCCTTCATGAAGGTCACGAAGGTCACGAAGGTCACGAAGGTTACGAAGGGGAGTTCGAGGTCGCGGTGACCGCCCTCGCCGACGGCTCCTGCTTCGTCGAGGTCTCCGACGAGGGCCTCGGCGCACCACGGCCGCGGCCGGTCTCCGTGGGGGAGGAGACCGGCCGCGGCCTGCACCTCGTGGAGGGCGTCGCCGTGGCGTGGGGGGTGTGGAGCCGGGGCCGCTACGGCAAGACCGTGTGGGCGCTCGTGGCGTCCGCGGCCCCGTGAATCATGGCGCCGGGGTCGAGCCGTACGCCGTCAGGAAACGGTCGCGGAAGGCGTTCATCTTCCAGACCGGGGTGTCCTGCTTCGGCTGCAGGCCGTCCGCCCAGTTCCAGTCGGCGATCTTGTCCAGGACCTTCGGGTCCTTGGCGACGATCGAGACCGGCACGTCACGGCTGGCGTGGTTGCCGCTGACCCGGGCGATGGGCTGGTGGTCGCCGAGGAAGATCAGCACGGTGTCCTTGCTGCCGTACTTCACCAGGTAGTCGATGAGGCTGGACACCGAGTACTGGATGGACTTGCCGTACTCCTGCTTCGACTTGGTGGAGTCGGTGATGATGTCCGCGGGCTTCTTGCCGGCCTTCTCGATCGCGTTGTAGATCGAGCCGTCGCCGACCTGGTCCTGCGGGACCAGCTTGGGGATCGGCGCCCAGGGCTGGTGGCTGGAGGTCAGGATGATCGTCGACATCAGCGGCTTGTCGTGCTTCTTGCTGTGCACCAGGCGCTCGAACGCGGTCAGCGCGTACTGGTCGGGCATGGTCGACCAGCTGAACTTCGGGCCCTTGTAGCCGAGTTTGTGGGCGTCGTAGAGCTTGTCGATGCCGTAGAAATTCTGCTCGGGCCAGGTCTTCTGGACGCCCGGCATGACGCCGACCGTGTCCCAGGCGCCCGTCTTCTTGAACGCGCCGGGGAGGGTCAGGCGCTCGCCCGCGGTGACGGTGCGGTAGCGCTGCTGGTTGCTGATCCACAGGCCCGACAGGAAGGTGGAGTGGCCCAGCCAGCTGCTTCCGCCGTACGTCGCCGAGGTCAGCCAGCCGCTCTTGGCGGCGAACCCGGCGTCGGTCAGCTTCTTGTTCTCGGCGGTGAGCGTCGCGTCGACCCCGGGCGCCATGACCGGGTCCTCGATCGCGCTGCGGCCGTAGCTCTCGATGAAGGTGATCATCATGTCCTTGCCGCGCAGCCCGGTGAGCAGCTGGTCGGGCGGCGTGTTGGCGAAGTCGTCCTTCTTCGCGATCTTCTTGAACGCGGCCTCGTCGCGCAGCGTCTGCCGCACCTGCTCCGACTTGAACTGGAGGGCCTGCATGGTGTGCTCCGAAGCGATGGGTATCCCCTCGGCGTACTGCACGCCCAGGGCCGCGCAGGTGACCCAGGTGATGGCCAGCACCAGCGTCGTGCGGGTCGCCGTCTCGGTGTTCCGGGCCGCCAGGTTGCTCAGTCGGATCACCGACATCGTCGTGAGGGCGAGCACGGCGATCACGAGCGTCACGGCCAGGGCCGCGATGCCGAGCGCGCCACCCCTGCCGAACGTGTCCTGGAGGTATCCCTGCGCATCACTGAAGAGCGACCAGTCGAGGACGACGTTGAAGCCTCGCCCGAGGTATTCGTTGAAACCGATGTCGAGGAAGTTCACGACGGTCAGGGCGCCCAGGCCGAGCCCGGCGAACGCCGCCACGGCGATCCGCGGCCTGCGGGGCAGGACGATCAGCAGGGCGGCGCCGAAGATCGCCTCCACCGGGAGACGCACGAAAGCGGCCAGCCGGAACTTGTCCACCTGGGTCGGCATGAGGAGCGCGGCGACGACGATGGCGAGGGCCACGGCCGTGGTGGTCCACGCGAGAACGCGGGCCGCGACCGGGTACTTCTCCCGCCACCCGCCCCAGACCCGCCGCCACCGGCGTGGGCGGGGGGTGACCGCGCCCTCCGGAGCGTCGACGTCCGAGGCCTCCGCCCCCGGGCTTTCCGCCTCGGGAGTCCCGCTCTCGGATGTCTGTGCCTCGGACGTCCGGGCCTCGGGAGTCTCCGCCTCCGGAGCCTCCGCTTCCGGGACTTCCGGGGCTTCCGGCTCGGCCTCCGGCGCCTCGGCCTCCGGTGCGTCCGCCTCTGCGGCGTCCGCCTCCGGTGCTTCCGCCTTCGGCGCGTCCGTCTCTGGAACGCTTGCCTCCGCGGTCTTGGCCTCCGGGGTCTCGGTCTCCGGGGTCTCGGTCTCCGGGGAGTCCAGGGGCGTGACCTCCTGCGAGGGCACGTCCTCCGGCGCCTCGTCCGTTTTCGACAGCTGTCGAGAGCTCGTGTTGAACGACAACCCGGCGGTCCTTCCGTGCGAAGCCCGGTGGTGGCGCGGCGGACCAGGCTGAGGTCGGGGCCGCCTTCATCTGTTGGGTACGAGGTCGTACCGGCCGGTGTTCAATCATCCGGGTTTGCTTATGTTCAAGCGAGTCACTGAGCTTGTTCAAGCACCTCACTGTGCTTGTTAAAGCAGCTCACCGCGCCGGAAGCGTCACCGTGACCTCGAGCCCCGCTCCCGGCGCCGTCCGTACCGCCACGTCACCCCCGTGCGCGGCCACCACTCCCTGCACGATCGCCATCCCCAGCCCGCTGCCCGCACCACCGCCCGCCCGGAAGAACCGGTCGAAGATGCGCGCCGCGTCCTCCTCCGTCAGCCCGGGCCCCTGGTCCGCGACGCACAGCCGTACGGTCCCGTCCTCCCGTTCGAGACCGAGCCGCACCGGCACGTCGGCGGGCGTGTGGGTGCGTACGTTGGCCACCAGGTTGCCCAGCACCTGCCGCAGCCCCGACTCGTCGGCGAGCACCAGCAGTGTCCCGTCGGCGCCCACGGTCACCGGACGTCCGGGCTGCTGGGCCCGCAGATCCTCGGCCGCGTCCCGTACGAGACGGCTCAGGTCGACGTTCCTGAAACGCAGTTCGGGGCTCTGGTCGAGGCGGGCCAGGATGAGCAGTTCGTCCACGAGGCGTCCCATGCGGTCGGCCTCGGCGTTCATCCGGTCCCAGGCCCGCCGGCGCTCACCGGGCTCGCGCAGCATCCCCTTCTCGTACAGCTGGAGGTAGCCCCGGATCGCCGACAGCGGGGTGCGCAGCTCGTGCGAGGCGTCCGCGACGAACCGGCGCAGCTGCGCCGCGCTGCGCTCGCGGGTCCGGTACGCCGATTCCACCTGGTGGAGCATGGAGTTGAGGGCGAGCCGCAGCTGTTCGACCTCCTGGGTCGGATGGTGGCTGGAGGGCACGCGCCGGGTGAGGTCTCCCTCGGCGATGGCGGACGAGGTCTCCACCATGTCCTCCAGTGGCCGCATCCGGCGGCTCACGCTGATCATCGTCAGCGCCGCGAGCAGCGACAACAGCAGAGTGCCGATGCCCAGATCGAGCTTGAGGGCCTTGGCGATGCCCTTGTGCAGGGCGTCGGTGGAGGCGGCGAGCAGCACGTACGTGCCGTCGTCGAGCCGGGCCCCGGTGACCCGGTAGGAGGCGCCGTGCACGGTGGTGTCGCGCAGGGCGGGGTCGTGCGCGAGGGCGCTCGGGTCGTCCACCGCGGCGACCAGCGCGCGCTGGATGTCGGTGGGTTTGAAACCGCCGACGCTGAGGGGGGTCCCGTGGCCGTCCACCGCCGCGAAGATCGAGTCCGGCTTGTCGGACCGGTCCGCGCCGGGGACCATCCGCTCGCGTACGAAGGCGAGCGCGGTGAGCGAGTCGATCTGGTGGAGGGTGAGCCGCGAACCGGTCAGCGACTCCCGCGTCTTGGACAGTTCCGTGTCGACCTGGTCGAGCAGGTAGTGCCGCATGCCCATCAGGCTGACGGCGGTCGCCACGATGATGCCCAGCGCCAGCAACGCCACGTTCGCGAGCGTCAGCTTGCCGCGCAAGGAGTGGACCCCGTGGTGACGCCGGGGGCGCCGCGCACCCACGTACGCGGGAATCCCCGCACAGAGGGCGAGCTCGGTCCGGGACGCGGGCTCCGCGCGGGGGGAGGGCTCCGCATGCGCCGCGGCGACCACGGGGTCCGGGGACGCCGGGGTCATGCGAGGCCGTATCCGACGCCCCGGCGGGTCTGGATCACCGGTGGGCCGAGGGGTTCGAGTTTGCGGCGCAGATAGCTGATGTACGTCTCGACGACGGTCGACTCGGCGGAGTGTTCGTACTGCCAGACGTGCCGCAGGAGTTGTTCCTTGGGCACGATCCGGCCGCCGTTGCGGACGAGGAAGCGCAGCAGGGCGTACTCGGTGGGGGTGAGCTCCACCGTGCGGTCCCCGCGGTGCACGGAGTACGTCGTCTCGTCCAGTTCGAGTTCGCCGTAGCGAAGGGGCGGGCGCTGGGGAAGGACGTCGTCGGGGCGTGTGCGGCGCAGTACGGCCGTGATCCGGGCGACGACCTCGTCGATGTTGAACGGCTTGGTGATGTAGTCGTCGCCGAACCCGAGCGCGCCGACGATCTCGGCGGGCGCGTCCCGCGCGGTGAGGAAGACGATCGCCAGGCCGGGTCGGCGCAGGCGCAGTTCACGGCCGAGCGCCCGGCCGTCGCCGTCCGGCAGCATCACGTCGAGCAGCGCTGCGTCGGGCCGGGTGCGTTCGGCGAGCGTGAGCGCCTGACGGACGGTGCCCGCGGTCATCACCTCGAAGCGGTGGTAGCGCAGCGCGATGGCGAGGACGTCCGCGATGCTCGGCTCGTCCTCGACGACGAGAACGGTGGCCCCCTCGTGAGCGGTCATGCCCCCAGTATCCGCACGCGGGTCGCGCCAGGGGGCGGCTCCCCCTTTGGAGTTCCTTGAGAGTCATGGGCGGTCTGTGTCGTCGCTCGAGCGTGCCGGTCGATGGTTGGTCCCAGGACCTGGGGGACCAACCGACAACCGAACGACCGGATGACCGGTCGACTAAGGAGCGTTGAGCGTGGCGACATTGGCACGGTGGTGCTATCGGCACCGGCTGGTGGTCCTGTTGCTGTGGGTGGGGGCACTGCTCGGGCTCGGGGCCGCGGCCTCGACCGCGGGCACGGATTACGCGAACGTCTTCTCCCTTCCGAACACGGACTCCAAGCGCGCGTACGACCAGATGGAGAAGGCCTTCCCGGAGCGCGCGGGCGACACCGACACGGTGGTGTGGAAGGTCGACACGGGAACCGTCCGGGACCAGTCCGTACAGTCCCGGATCCAGCCCGCGCTGGAGAAGATCGGCAAGATGGCGGGGGTCGGCGGCGTCACCGGCCCGTACACGGGCGACCGGGGCGCGGCGCAGATCAGCGCCAACGGCAAGATCGCCTACGCCCAGATCACCTTCGCCGAGCAGGCGAACGCGGTGCCCAAGCAGCTGGTGCAGGACGTGGTCGACACCGCACAGGGCGCCCGAAGCGGCGGTCTGCACGTCGAGCTGGGTGGTCAGGCGATCCAGCGCGTCCAGGAACCGCCCACCGGACTCGCCGAGATGATCGGCATCCTGGCCGCGGCGGTCGTCCTCTTCCTCGCCTTCGGCTCGCTCTTCGCGATGCTGCTCCCGATCGGCATCGCCATCTTCGGGGTGGGCACGGGCCTGTTCTCCACCCAGCTGCTCAGCCATGTGACGTCGGTGCCCGACCTGGCTCCACTGCTCGCCACGCTGATCGGCCTCGGTGTCGGCATCGACTACGCGCTGTTCATCGTCACCCGGCACCGGCGCGGCATCCTGCGCGGCATGGACCCGGAGGAGTCGGCGGTCACCGCCCTCAACACCTCGGGCCGCGCGGTGCTGTTCGCGGGCGGCACGGTGTGCATCGCGCTCGCCGGGATGCTCGTGACGAACCTGCGCTTCCTGGACGGCGTGGTCATCGGCACCTCGCTCACCGTCGTGTTCAGCGTGCTCGCGGCGGTCACGCTGCTGCCCGCGCTGCTCGGTTTCCTCGGCTCCCGGGTGCTCAGCCGCCGCCAGCGGCGCAAGCTGGCCGCCGATGGCCCCGAGCCGGAGCGGTCCAGCGGTCTCGCGGCGCGCTGGTCGGCGAGCGTCCAGAAGCGGCCGCGCTCGGTCGCCGTGATGGCCCTCGTCGTCATGGCGATCCTCGCGATCCCGGTGCTGTCACTGCGGCTCGGCGCGACCGACCAGGGCAACGACGACGCGTCGACGACGACCCGGAAGGCGTACGACCTCCTCGCGGAGGGCTTCGGACCCGGCTTCAACGGCCCGCTCCAGGTGGTCTCCACCAGCGGCGACACGAACAAGCTGGTGCAGGGCATCCGCGCGACCGACGGCGTCGCCCAGGTCGCGGCGCTGCCGCCCGCGCAGGGCGTCACGGTGATCCAGGTCGTACCGACCACGTCACCGCAGTCCGAGAAGACGGACCAGCTCATCGACACCCTGCGGGACAAGGTGATCCCGGAGGCGGGGGCGCAGGCGCACGTCGGCGGTGTGACGGCGATCTCCAAGGACTTCTCGACCGTCACAGGTGACCGGCTGCCGCTGTTCATCGCCACCATCATCGGCCTGGGCTTCCTGCTGCTGATGGTCGCCTTCCGCTCCCTGGTGGTGCCCCTGACCGCCGCCCTGATGAACCTGATCGCGGCCGCCGCGTCCTTCGGCGTCCTCGTCGCGATCTTCCAGTGGGGCTGGGGTCTGAGCCTGCTGGGCCTCGGCAAGGAGGGCCCGATCAACGCCTTCCTGCCCGTCATCATGCTCTCCCTGCTCTTCGGCCTCTCGATGGACTACCAGGTGTTCCTGGTGAGCCGGATGCACGAGGAGTGGGTGCACACGAAGGACAACGCGCGGGCGGTCCGGGTCGGCCTCGCGGAGACCAGCCGTGTCATCAACTCCGCCGCCCTGATCATGGTCTGCGTCTTCCTCGCCTTCGTCCTCAGCGGCGACTCGGGGGCGGCGATGGCGGGTGTGGGCCTCGCGGCGGCGGTCGCGCTGGACGCGTTCATCCTCCGTACGGCGCTGGTGCCGGCCGCGATGCATCTGCTGGGCAAGTCCAACTGGTGGCTGCCGGCGGGTCTGGAGAAGCGGTTGCCGCACCTGGCGGTGGAGCCGGCCGAGGAGGCGGAGTCGCTGCCGCGGGCCTCGGCGGGAGGACCGACGGTCGTGCACGGCTTCGTCCGCGACGCGGAGGGCGCGCCGGTCGACGGGGCGGTCCTCACCCTGCTCAGCAAGGGCGGGCGTCAGCTGGACCGGGTGACGTCACTGGCGGACGGTTCGTACATCGTCTCGGTGCCGGCTCCGGGCACGTATCTGCTGTCGGCGACGGCCTCGTCGTACGGCGCCCGCGCCCGGCACGTCATCGTGACCGACGAACCGCTGGTGCACGACCTGGAGTTGACGGAGGGGGAGGTGGACGCCGTCAACTAGCCTTCGGCTGCCCGGCCTTGAGGATCTGTTCCACATCCAGAGTGACCTTGGCCCCGATTGAGTCGGGCAGGGCGACGATTTCGCCGGGGGCGTGGACGCGGTGGGTCGCGTACGCGTCTCCGGAGAGGTCGGTGAGGACGTGGAGACGCTGGTGCTTGCGGTCGACGATCACGTAGACCGGGATCTTGGCCTTGGCGTAAGCGCTGAGCTTGTCGCGGAGATCGTTCTCGTAGTTGCTGGAGGTGACCTCCAGGACGAGACGGAACGCGATCGGGTCGTAGCAGTTGTTCTCGACGAGGTGATCTTCAAAGTCGACGTCGACGACTGCGAGATCGGGGATCGCATAGTCCTCGGCACCGGTCGGGAGCCAGAGCCCGAGTCCTTCGAGTACCTCGGTTTTGTCGCCGTCCAGACCGGCGGCGACGAAGGGGCGCCTCAACCTGGACAGAGCGCGGGCGTGGGAACCGTTGGCGGGCGGGGTCACGGTGATCGAGCCTCCGATGATCTCGACGCGGTACCCCGGATTGCGGTCCATGAGCCGGTTCGCCTCGGCGATCAGCGGCCGGTCCTCGTGCGGTCGCTCGACACCTGCTGCGGACATCACGTGCCTCCCATGGGCTGGTGTCGAGAACATCATCGTAGGCCGCATCCCTCCCCCATGCCCCGTATCACCGGCGTCACCCGCTCGTGGAGCCCCGCCCCGGATCCGGCAGCATCTTCGTCATCCCCGGCAGGAAGTCCGTGAACAGCTCGTGCACCTCGTGGACGAGCGGGCGCAGGACGCGGAAGCGGGCCAGTGAGACGCCCCGGGTGGTGATGCGGGCGCCGCGCTCGGCGAGCCGGTAGCTGCGTTCGCGCCCCTCCGTACGGTCGAAGACCCAGTACAGGACGAGCCCCATCTGCGACAGCCACATCAGCTCGGGCAGGACGTCCCTCAGCTCCTCGGGAACCTTCGCCTTCGAACCGGCGAGCACCTCCCGGTGTATGGCGATGGCCTCCTCGCGCGGGCCCGCCGAGTCGGGGGAGAAGGGACTGAGCGGGCTCTCCGGATCGGCGGCGTTCTTGAAGAACTGCGCCGCGAACTCGTGGTACGGCTCCGCCACGTCCAGCCACGCCTTCAGCACCCCCGCGATCCGCGCCTCCAGATCCTTCTCGCGCTCCAGGACCGGCCGGATCGCCGCCTGGTGCTCGGCGCCGATCCGGTCGTAGAACCCCTGGATGAGGTGCTCCTTGCCGGCGAAGTAGTAGTACGCGTTGCCGACGGAGACCCCGGCCTCCTGGGCGATCGCCCGCATGGTGGTCTTGTCGTACCCCCGCTCCTGGAACAGCCGCAGCGCGGTCTCCAGGATCAGGGCGCGGGTCTGCTCGCTCTTGGCGGGACTCTTTTCCTGGGCCCTTCCTGGCGCGCTCGGGTCGTCCGGGCCGGGGCTGTCTGTCGGTGCTGGCACGGGAACAGAGCCTAACGAGTCGAACAGGAGTCGCTGTCACAGCCGGGAGGCTCGTACGTCCACCCGATGCTCGGCTCGTACACCCACCCGTCGCCCCGCCGGTACGCGCCCCCGCCCCACCCCTGCGGGGCGTGCGCGGAGCGCCACTTCGCGGCGGCGAGCATCGCGCCCTTGGCGAGCCGGGCCCCGGCGGGGGTGCTCAGCCGGTGGGCGAGCGGCCGGTGCTCGCGCAGCGCCCACAGGCAGACGACCCAGGCGCCGGCCCCGCGATAGACCTGACCGCCGTCCCCGACGACGGTGATCTCGTCGAGGGTGGCCCGGTGGTCGAGGGCGGGAAAGAGCGCCCTGGCCTGCTCGGAACCGGCCGGCACGAGCCGCAGCGGCACCAGCTGGGGCTGCTTGCCCAGCCAGTCGCGCAGAAAGGTGCACAGCGAGCACGAGGCGTCGTAGAGGACGGTGAGCCCGAGGACCGGGACGCGCGCGGCGTCCCGGTCACGGGTGGCCTTGAGGCCGGTCATGGTGCTCACGCCCCGGCCGCCGGCGCGACCCAGTCCGTCGGCGCGACGGGCGGCAGCTGCTCCCGCTCCATGACGCCCCGCCGCCGGATCTTGTTGAGCACGTACACGTTGCCGAGGTGCATGACCCCGAGGACGAGCAGGACGACGCCGAGCTTGGTCGACAGGGCCTCGAAGATCCCGCGGGTGTCGGTGATCTCGCCGTCGTCGCCGTTCAGATAGAGCGCGACGAAGCCCAGGTTGACGAGGTAGAAGCCCACCACCAGGAGGTGGTTGACGGCGTCGGCGAGCTTCTCGTTCCCGTGCAGCACGTCGGCGAGGAAGATCCGTCCGTTGTGGCTCAGTGTGCGTGCCACCCAGACCGTCAGCGCGATGCTGACCAGCAGATAGATGACGTACGCGACGACCGTGAGGTCCATGTCCCCACCCCTTCTTGAACGCGTTCAAAACGCTGTCGAGAAGGAATGTAGACCTGCTTTTGAACATGTTCAAGTCAGGGTGGAGCGAGGCCGGGCGGAGTGAGGGGGGTCACGCCTGACGGCGGCCCAGCTCGGGCCGCTTGCCGTAGTCCGTGAAGCCGATGACGTTGCCCCAGGGGTCGGCGATCTCGACGGTCCAGCCGGTGGCGACCGGGAAGACGGGGGCGAGCGGCTGGATGCCCGCCGAGGCCAGCGCGTCGGCCGTGGCCCGCGCGTCCCGGACCTCCAGCCACACCCGCGCCGAGGCCCACAGGGGAGGCCGGAGGCCGAGCTCCTCCTCCAGTCGCAGCAGCAGTCCCGGCGTGTCCTTGCCCACCTTCAGCAGCGCGATCCCGGCCTCGTCCAGGCGGAACGCCACCGGAATGCCCGCCCGCCCGTAGAACTCCACCGCGACGCCGAGGTTCCCTACGGGCAGCAGTACGTTGTCGAAGCCGAGCAGCTCGTACGACACATCATCTGACATGCCATCAGATTAGGTACGGGTCGCGCCGGGAACCCGGTGGCTGACCGTGCGGGTCCCCCAGGTGGTGCAAGGCCGAGCGCGCCGCGTGGTAGCCGCACATGCCGTGCACGCCGGGGCCGGGCGGGGTCGCCGCCGAGCAGAGGAAGACGCCGGGGATGCCGGTGTCGTAGGGATCGAGGGCCGCGCGGGGGCGCAGGACCAGCTGGCGCGGGGTGTTGGCGCCGGTGAGGATGTCACCGCCCACGTAGTTGGCGTTGTAGGCCTCCAGCCGGGACGCGGACATCGACGCACGGGCGACCACGCGTTCCCGCAGGCCCGGTGCGAAGGACTCGATCCGGTCGAGTACGGCTTCGGTGGCGTCGCCGTCGTACCCGTGCGGGACGTGCGCGTACGCCCAGACGGGGTGCACGTCTCCCGCCGAGCGGACCGGGTCGGCGAGGTACTGCTGGGACACCAGCACGAAGGGACGCTCCGGCATCCGCCCGCGCGTCACGGCCCGTTCGGCGTCCACGACCTCTTCCAGCGTGCCGCCCAGGTGGACGGTCCCGGCCCGGCGGCAGGCCTCGTCGCGCCAGGGCACACCGCCCTCGACGGCCAGGTCGACCTTGAAGGCGGCGGGCCCGTGCCGCCAGCGGGCGTACGCGCGGCGGGTGCGGGCGGGCAGCCGGTCGCCGCACAGCGCCACGGCGGCACGCGGCGCGACGTCCAGCAAGGTGACGCGGGCGGGCGGCAGTTCGGCCAGCGACCGCACCCGGACGCCGGTCTCCACGGTGCCACCGAGTTCGGCCAGGCACGCCGCCAGGGCACGGGTGACGGCCCCTGAGCCGCCGTGCGCCACGGGCCAGCCGTGCCGGTGCGCCGCCGCGGTCAGCATGAGGCCGATGGCGGCGCTGCCCGGCGCGGTCAGGGGCGCCATCGCGTGCGCGGCGACGCCGGCGAACAGGGCGCGGGCGCCCGGCGTGCGCCAGCGTCGCGCGACGGCGGTGGCGCCGAGCGCCGCGTGCAGTGCGAACCGGGCCAGGGGGAGGGGATGCCGGGGCAGCCGCAGCGGTGGGCGCAGCAACTCCGCCGCGAGGGAGTCGTACTGGTACGTCAGCGGCCCGAACAGCCGCTCCCACGCGGCTCCGTCCGGGCCGAGGGAGCGTGCGGTGGCCTCCAGGGACCGGCGCAGGACGGCCGCGGGGCCGTGGTCGAGCGGATGGGCGAGGTCGATCTCGGGCCGCCGCCACTCCAGGCCGTGCCGCTCCAGGCCGAGGGACCGCAGGAAGGGCGAGGCGAGCGCCATCGGGTGGACGGCCGCGCAGTGGTCGTGGAGCAGCCCGGGCAGGGTCAGTTCGCTGGTCCGGGTGCCGCCGCCGAGTGTGTCGGCCGCCTCCAGGACGGTCACGGCGAGCCCGCGCCGGGCCAGGACCACGGCGGCCGCGAGACCGTTGGGCCCCGATCCCACCACGATGGCGTCCGGTGTCACCGCGGGATGCCGCCGGTACGCCGCATCCACCGCAGATAGGCGGGGGAGGGGGAACCGAGGCCGGTGGCGTCGTCGTAGCCGGGGACGGCGTGCAGGCCGTAGTCGCGGCCCAGGGCGTAGAGGACGTAGCGCTGCTGGTCGTCGGACGGGGCCTGGGCCGTCGGCGAGGGGCCGTAGTCGCGGACGACGGTGAGCGGGCCACTGCCCGCGGCGGCGGGGTGGTCGGTGACGTCGCGGAAGACCGGACTGCCGCCGAGCGCGTACAGCAGCGGGTTGGCGAAGCCCAGCGGACGACCGGTCTCCTGCTGGGCGTCGGCCTGGAGCGCGGCGAAGGCGGGGGTGGCGGCGGAGGTGCCGCCGAAGCCCACGAGCTGGAAGGTGCCGCCGTCGGTGAGCCCCACCAGGACGGGCAGCGCGCCGTCGCCCTCCATGGCCACGTCGGGGGTGGTGCGCCGCGCCGGGGTGCCGTTGCTGCGCGCGGGTGTGTGCCCGTGCTGGTACCAGGGCTGCGGGAAGTCGCTGGGGCCGCCTCCGCCGCCGAACGCGAACACTCCGGGGAGGGGGCCCCAGGCCTTGCCGGATGCCCCGGAGGCGGATGAACGGGCGGCGGATGAACGGGCGGCGGAGGTGCTGTCGGTGAGGACCGACAGCTCGTCGCCCATGCTGGTCTCCCAGGCGTAGTTCCCGTGCCGGTCGAGGGCCAGGGTGGTGCCTCCGACGGAGGTGACCCAGGGGGAGCCGCTGGGGAAGTCCGCCTGGGCGGCGGTGGTCTTCGGGTCGCAGTTGACGCCGGTCTCTGCGGCGCCGGGCGAGGAGTCGCCGCAGTCCCCGGCGGCGAAGTACACCCCGATGCCCTCCGCGGCGGCCTGCTCGAACAGCAGGTTCCAGGCGTTCACGAGGTCCGGGGTCAGATGTCCCGGGTCGGAGTGGATGATCTCGGCCCAGGAGTTGGAGATGGAGTCGGCCAGGCGGTGGTCGATGACGGTGGCCTCGGCGTCCATGAGGTCGGCGTCGAGACAGGAGTCGGCGCCCATGTAGAGGACGTGCGCGTCGGGGGCCAGACCGTGGGCCATGTCGACGTCCAGGGCCTCCTCGCCGGCCCAGGACGCGGGGGGCGCACACGCGGAGCCCACGTTCCAGTCCTTAGGGGTGACCCGCTGGCGGTACTGGCCCGGACGGAAGGGGCGGTCACCGGTGGCGCGGGCGTACCGGTCGGCGTCGGCGGGCATGGTGGGGGAGCCGTAGGCGTCGACGATGGCGATGGTGGTGCCCTTGCCGGTCGCGTGGGCACCGCCCGCTCCGTAGGCGTGACGCAGCTGCGCGGGCGTGTACGGGCAGGGCGCGTACGTGGGCGTCGCGCCGTAGGCGGTCGGCAGCCCGGTGGCCGGGGTCCCGCCGAAGGAGGGGGAACAGACGGCGCCGGCGTCGTCGGTGACGGTGGTGCCGGAGGGCCGTGGGTGCAGCGGGTGCAGCGGGTGCAGTGGGGTGGTGGTGCGGTGGGACTGCGGGTGGGCGGCGGCGGGCGCGGACAGCCCGGAGACGGCCACCACCTCGGTGCCGAGGGAGCTCGGGACGCTGAGGTCGCCGGACGGCGCGCTGACCGTCCCCCGGGCCGTGCGGTAGTGGTGGACGGGGCTTCCGAGCGCCTGCCGTACGGCTCTTTCGGGGCCGGAGACGTCCACGTAGTGCGCGGTGTCCCGGGTGACGGTGAGGCCGGCCCGGGTCAGCCAGTCGGCCACGGCCCGGTGGTCGGCCGGTCCGAGGGCGAAGCGCCGCTGGTAGGCGGCGGGAGTGAGGAAGTGCCGGTAGTGCGGGCTGTGCGGGTCGGTCACCTGCCGGAGGAACGCGGCCAGGCCGCCCGGGTCGCGGGAGCCGAGGTAGAGGCGGGCGGTGAGGCGCTGGTCGGCGGGCACCGCGCCCGCGTCCGCGTCGGCGGTGGCGTATCCGGGACGCGAGCCGGACAGGGTGTGCCGGTGCGGGGAGGGGTCCGCGGCGTGCGCGGCGGGCGAGGCCAGCACCGTACCCAGGAGTGCGGTGCAGACGGCGGCGGTGAGCGCGCCGGGGCGTATGCGCGGGTGTGCGGACATGGTGAGCCCTTCTGGGGAGCCGAGAGGGCGTCCGGGCCGGACGTACGGAGGTCACGGGCGGACGTGAAGAGTCGCGGGCGGACGTGACGAGGGGAGGCACAAGGGTGGTGCGGGGTGGTCCCCGGTGTGAGGGGCGTTCAGGGGCCCTTCAGGTACGCAGCGTGCGTCCCCGGTGCAGCGGTCCGGTGATGCCGGTGAAGCGGAGGTCGAGGCCGAGTCCGTCGCGCTCGGCGTGCAGGTGCAGATGGGGCTCGGTGGTGTTGCCCGAGTTGCCGACCTCGCCGAGGAGTTGGCCCGCGCGTACCCGGTCGCCGGTGGCCACGGTCACGGTGCCGGGCCGCAGATGCGCGAGTTTGACCAGCTCACTGCCGGTGTCGATGAACACGTGGTTGCCGTAGGGGGGTTCGTAGCGGATGGTGCCGGGGACCTGGTCCGCGTAGTCGTCGGCGGCGGAGACCACGTCCCCGTCGCACGGGGCGTACAGCTTCGCGCCGTAGATCACGTAGGCGTCCGGCGACGCACCGGAGCGCAGCCGGGCGCCGCGCGCCCCGACGCCGATGACGTCGATCGCCCCGCGCTGTTCGGGGTGGGGCGTGTGGTGGTTCAGGCCGGGGCCGCCGCCCTGGGCGATGAGCCAGGTGCCGTCGCGCAGCGGGAAGCGCAGGGGCGCGGACAGCTCCGCCCCCCAGCGGTGGCGTCGCGCCCGCACCAGGTACCCGGCGACACCGCCCAGCAGGACGAGACCGGTCACGAGCTCCGTGCCGGGGCGACCGGCGGGCAGCGAGGGCAGCCGCCAGGCGGAGGCGAGTGCCACGGGGCCGCCCGCTTCCATGGCCCGGCGCAGCCACCAGGGCAGCCGGGCGGGCGTGAGACGCCCCTCCATGAGGAGATACGCGGCGGCCACGATCAGGACGTCGCCGCACCAGCCGGTCACCGACGAGGCGGTCCAGCAGGCCGCGACGCGCACGGCCAGCAGTACGCACCACAGGGCCCAGCCCACGGCGATGCGTGCCCCGGCCGGGACGCGCAGCCGGGGCGGCCGGTAGGGGCCGGGGGCGAGACGGAGGTTGGTGAGGCGTCCGCCGGCGTCCGCGGCGGCGAAGGCCAGGGTCCGTCCCGCCGTTCCCTGGACCACCAGCCCGTCCGGGCCGTCCGTGACCGAGCGCAGGTCTCCCACGTGGGCGAGTGTCGCCCCGACCACTTCGTGCAGCCGCCGGTCGCCCACGGCGTCGACGACGCGCGGCGCCAGCTCGCCCCACTGCCCGGGGTCGGCCAGGAGGAAGCGCTCCAGGGCGCGGGCGGCTTCAGCGCTGTCGTGCCTAGGCATCGGCCGCCCCGTCCCGGGGCGCGAGGGCGGCGAACGCGGAGACCGTGGCGGGTCCGGCGCCGACGGTCCCGGCGGGGCGCAGCCGCTGGGCGAGGCGCGAAGTCGCTCCGACCGCACGCTTTTTGAGGGACCGGTAGTCCTCGTCCCGCAGACAGGTGCAGTCCGCGCCGATCATCAGCAGCCCGAAGCACACCAGTCCCATGCAGGCCATGATGCCCAGGTGCATGCCCTCCAGTGCCAGGGTGTTGGCCTTCCGCACCCAGGCGCGGGCGGACAGGATCGCGAACGGGAGCGCCAGTTCGGCGAAGACGGTGAAGTAGCTGACCGCGGTGCCGACATAGGCGTTGCCCATCATGTGCGCGTACGCCGACGACATCTGGAAACCGGTGATGCGGCTGATGTAGTACATGGCGACGCCGTCCTGCCACATCTTCCCGGTGATCTTCCAGTAGCCCGCGGCGAAGTACAGGACCGCGGTCTGGAAGACGATCAGATACGCCGCCAGGTTGTGCACGACCGTGCCGGCCGACGGGGCGCTACGGGCCCGCAGCGCGGCGCGCCTGGCCTTGGCCCCCGGCGCGAAGTAGGCGTTGGAGACGGTGAAGACCATGAAGATGACGAGGATCTGGGCGAGGTTGTCACCGCCCTCCAGCACGTCCTGGTTGCGGTTGTGCAGCGACCACATCAGCACGGCCTGGGCCACGGTCAGCACCCTGCCGCCGCACACCATGAAGGCGGCGGAGACCAGGATCGTGGCGTGGAAGACGATCTCGAACCAGACCGTGGAGTGGCTGAAGAGATAGAGGGAGAAGGCGCCGTGGGTCAGCGCCGCCTTCGCGGTGTGGATCGAGTTGTAGGAATCGGGGCCCCACAGGAACCGCCGGTTTCCGTAGTCGGCGAGGCAGTACATGACCGTCGCCAGCCCGATCACGATCCGCAGCAGCGCGATGCCGATCAGCCGGTGTTCACGGCTCGCCATCCGTAGCAGCCCGGCATCGATCCGCGCCAGCCCGTACTTGGCCCATCCGCGCATCAGCGGGCCACCCCCGGAACGTAGTCCATCCACGATGTCTCCAGAATTCCCTTGCTTTTCTCTTCGGGTTTCGGAGTCACATAGCGCTCCGAGAAAGGAATGATGGGCCTGGTCTTGAAAGCGGCTTTGACAGACACGATGTCCGCCCCCGGGTACATCGTGGCGGCGCGTGCGGAAAGGAAGCGCTGGATTTCCTGGAACTCCGGTACGTACTGCTTGTCCAGATCGGCCTGAGCCGCCTTGCGCTGCGCCGCGGGAAGCTTTTTGAAATCCGTCACCATACGTGCGTACCGATTGGCGGCGGCGTCGAATGCCAGCGGGATGCCCGGAAGCTTCGTCGGATTCAGCGGGAATGCGCGCGGGGCGCGGTCGATGGCCTGCTCGATTTCCACCGGGCTGGTCTGCACGACCTGGTCGGAACCGGCGGTCCGCAGGCGCACCGTCAGGTAGATGAGGTCGTCGTTGCTGCCCGGGGTGGGGCCGAAGAGCTGCCAGTCCTGCCAGAAATACGGCTGCATGACATGGGCGACCGCTCCCTGGATGCGGGACTTGGCCGGAGAATCGGGCGCGTTGTAGACCAGGCAGGCGGCCGTGTACAGGGCCACGGGCAGCAGGGCCAGGAAGGTGCAGATCCGCAGCCGCGCCGTGACCGCGTGAGCGTGCGCGCGAGGGCCGTTGCCGACGTCCGCGCGAGCCGGGTCGCCGGCGGCGTCCACACCGGCCGGGCCGGCGTCGACGTCCGCGCGAGCCGGGCCGGCGTCGGCGTCCGCGGGGACTCGCCCGAAGACTCTCATCGTGCGACATCTCCCTTTCGCTGAGGTGAAGGGGTGCGCCCGGCGGCCGGGAGGACCGCCGGGCGCGTGTGCGAGTGGTACGTCACCGGATGCCGGGGCCGGTCAGGGACGCGGCCCCGGCGCGGTCAGTTGGCGTCGTACTGGACGTCCCCGGGGATGACCCCGTGCAGGCCGTTCGCGCTGACGGCGGGGCCACCGCTGGACGACGAGGAGGACTCGCTGGAGGACGAGGACCGGAGCTTCGTCGAGACCTTGACCGCCGCCTCGGTGACCTTGACCGCGGTGGCGGCGACCACGCTCTGGGCGACGGCGTGCCAGAACTGCGGCTGGACTCCGTCGTTGACGACGGTGGCGGTGGCGACCGAGTGGTGGGCGGCGGTCCGCTGCTGCGGCAACGACGTTGCCGAGGCATTGGCGGCGCCGAGCCCCGCGGCCCCCGTTGCGGCGACCGCGGTGATGACGGTCGCCGCTATGACACGCTTGGCGTTCACGATGCTGAGCCTTCCTGTATGGAATTTGATGGTCTTCCGGGAATTTCCGGCATGGCGAAGCCGCACCGGAAACGTGAGGGATCCCTGGAATCGATTCGCTAGCGAGATGGTGCTCATGACGCGGCAGATCTCTGGCTGCCGCAGGAAGCAGTGAGGCCTCATCCGGGAGAGTGGTCAGCTCGGCCGGAGAGAAGAAGTTGCACCTGTCCCCCGTCGGGGCGCGCCGCCGAGCATCCGGGAATCTGCAGAATTCCCTACCGCGTACGCCGGCCGTCCCGATCGAAGGCCCCCGGTGGTCAGTCGGGGCGCCTTTCCCATGAGAAACCTATCAAGAGGCCAATCGCCCCTCAATGGCGAATTCGACTACGGAGAGCAAGGTCCATCCGTACCCTCAGGGGAACCTCATATCGATGAGGTTTTCTTTACTCTTGGACGCCTTCACCCGCCCAGACGGGGGCGATACACAACGGAACCATTGCTTCCCTTGGCAATCTTTTACCGGCGGCCCGGGCCCCGGCGCGTTCTGCACGCTTCGGGAAAGGCCGAAAAACACGGTCCGTCAACGACTGTGGGCCCCGCTCCCACAAGGGGAACGGGGCCCACGGCGCCGTACGACCGGAAGGCCGGCCGGAAGATCAGAAGCGACGCGTGATCAGCGCGCGCTTCACTTCCTGGATCGCCTTCGTGACCTCGATACCGCGCGGGCAGGCGTCCGTGCAGTTGAACGTGGTGCGGCAACGCCACACGCCGTCCTTGTCGTTGAGGATCTCCAGGCGCTGCTCGCCCGCTTCGTCACGGCTGTCGAAGATGAAGCGGTGCGCGTTGACGATGGCGGCCGGACCGAAGTACTGGCCGTCGTTCCAGAAGACCGGGCAGGACGACGTGCACGCCGCGCACAGGATGCACTTGGTGGTGTCGTCGAAACGCTCGCGGTCCTCGGCGGACTGCAGACGCTCGCGCGTCGGCTCGTTGGTGTCCTTCGTGATGAGGAAGGGCATCACATCGCGGTACGCCTGGAAGAACGGCTCCATGTCGACCACGAGGTCCTTGAGGACCGTCAGACCCTTGATGGGCTCGACCGTGATCGGCTTGTCGGGGTTGATGTCCTTGATCAGCGTCTTGCAGGCGAGGCGGTTCTTGCCGTTGATCCGCATGGCGTCCGAGCCGCAGATGCCGTGCGCGCAGGAGCGACGGAAGGTGAGGGTTCCGTCCTGGTCCCACTTGATCTTGTGGAGGGCGTCGAGGACGCGCTCCTTCGGGTCGATCTCCAGCTGGAAGTCTTCCCAGACCGCCTCCGCCGCGACCTCGGGGTTGAAGCGGCGGATGCGGAAGGTGGCGGTGATGTACGGCGAGTCGGCGAAGCCCGCCTCGGGCTGGCCGGCGCTGTCCGCCTTGTCGAGGGTCGGGGTAGCCATCAGTACTTACGCTCCATCGGCTGGTAGCGGGTCTGGACGACCGGCTTGTAGTCGAGACGGATGGACTCGGTGCCGTCGTCGCCGACCTCGCGGTACGCCATGGTGTGGCGCATGAAGTTGACGTCGTCTCGGTTCGGGTAGTCCTCGCGGTAGTGACCGCCGCGGGACTCCTTGCGGGCGAGCGCGGAGACGGCCATGACCTCGGCCAGGTCGAGCAGGTTGCCCAGCTCGATGGCCTCGAGGAGGTCGGTGTTGAACCGCTTGCCCTTGTCCTGGATCGAGACGTTCCGGTAGCGCTCGCGCAGCTCGGCGATCTTCTCGACCGCCGTCTTGATCGTCTGCTCGGTGCGGAACACCATCACGTTGGCGTCCATGCACTCCTGCAGCTCCAGGCGCAGCGTGGCGACCCGCTCCGTGCCCGTGGAGTCGCGCAGGTGCTCGACCTGCGAGACGACCTGCGAGGCCGGGTCCTCGGGCAGCTCGACATAGCCGGCCTTCGCCGAGTACTCGGCGGCGGCGATGCCCGCGCGGCGCCCGAACACGTTGATGTCCAGGAGCGAGTTGGTGCCGAGGCGGTTGGCGCCGTGCACCGACACACAGGCGACCTCGCCGGCGGCGTACAGGCCCGGCACGACGGTCGTGTTGTCGCTGAGCACCTCACCCTCGACGTTCGTCGGGATGCCGCCCATGGCGTAGTGCGCGGTGGGCTGGATCGGGATCGGGTCCGTGTAGGGCTCGATGCCGAGGTAGGTGCGCGCGAACTCCGTGATGTCCGGGAGCTTGGCGTCCAGCTGCTCCGGCGGGAGGTGCGTGAGGTCGAGGTAGACGTGGTCACCCTCGGGACCGCAGCCGCGGCCCTCACGGATCTCCGTGTAGATGGAGCGCGAGACGACGTCACGGGACGCGAGGTCCTTCATGACCGGCGCGTACTTCTCCATGAAGCGCTCGCCGTCCTTGTTGCGGAGGATGCCGCCCTCACCGCGGGCGCCCTCCGTCAGCAGGATGCCCATGCGCCAGATGCCGGTCGGGTGGAACTGGAAGAACTCCATGTCCTCCAGCGGCAGCCCGCGACGGTAGACGGCCGCCTGGCCGTCACCCGTCAGGGTGTGCGCGTTGGAGGTCACCTTGAAGAACTTGCCGGTGCCGCCGGACGCGTAGATCACGGCCTTCGCCTGGAAGACGTGGATCTCACCGGTCGCGAGCTCGTAGGCGACGACGCCGGCCGAGTGCTTGACCCCGTCGACCTCGACGATCAGCTGGTCGAGGACGTAGAACTCGTTGAAGAACTCCACGCCCTCCTTGACGCAGTTCTGATACAGCGTCTGGAGGATCATGTGACCGGTGCGGTCCGCGGCGTAGCAGGACCGGCGGACCGGGGCCTCGCCGTGGTTGCGGGAGTGACCGCCGAAGCGGCGCTGGTCGATCCGGCCCTCGGGCGTCCGGTTGAAGGGAAGGCCCATCTTCTCCAGGTCGAGGACCGAGTCGATGGCCTCCTTCGCCAGGATCTCGGCGGCGTCCTGGTCGACCAGGTAGTCACCGCCCTTGACCGTGTCGAAGGTGTGCCACTCCCAGTTGTCCTCCTCCACGTTGGCGAGCGCGGCGGCCATGCCGCCCTGCGCCGCGCCCGTGTGGGAGCGGGTGGGGTAGAGCTTCGTCAGCACGGCGGTGCGGCTGCGCTTCGTCGCCTCGATGGCGGCGCGCATGCCGGCGCCGCCGGCGCCCACGATGACGGTGTCGTACTTGTGGATCTGCATGAGTCGGTTACCTCAGCCCCGTGCCTAGCGGATGTTCGGGTCGAAGGTGAAGATCACCAACGTGCCCAGCAGGATGGTGAACACCGTGGCGGTGTAGAGCAGGCCCTTGAGCCACAGCCGGGTGTTCGCGCGCTCCGCGTAGTCGTTGATGACCGTGCGCAGGCCGTTGGCGCCGTGCAGCATCGCGAGCCAGAGCATCGCGAGGTCCCAGGCCTGCCACCACGGGGAGGCCCAGCGGCCCGCGACGAACGCGAAGCCGATCTTGGAGACACCGCCGTCGAGGACGAGCTGGATGAGCAGGTGGCCGATGACCAGGACGACCAGCACGATGCCGGACAGGCGCATGAACAGCCAGCCGTACATCTCGAAGTTGCCACGGGTGGACTTCGGGGTCTTCTTGGTGCGCTTGCGCGGGGCCTCGATGAACGGCGCCGGGTTGTCGACGCTGTACGCGGAGAACTCACCCGCGCCCTCGACGGGGCCGATACCGGAAGCGGCGGTCTCAGTCGTGGACATCGGCGTCAGCTCCCGAATACTTCGCGGAATGCGTGACCGAGGACCGGGTACAGGGCCCCGATCATCAGCACGACCCAGATACCGACCACGGACCAGAGCATCTGCTTCTGGTAGCGCGGGCCCTTCGACCAGAAGTCGACGGCGATGATGCGCAGGCCGTTGAGCGCGTGGAAGAGGATGGCGGCGACGAGGCCGTACTCCAGCAGCGCGACGATCGGATTCTTGTACGTGGACACGACCCTGTCGTAGTCCTCGGGGGAGACACGGACGAGAGCGGTGTCCAGCACGTGTACGAACAGGAAGAAGAAGATGAGGACGCCGGTGACTCGATGAGCCACCCAGGACCACATTCCTTCCCGGCCGCGGTACAGCGTTCCAGCCGGCACGGAAGAACCCTCCGGGAGCGGGGATTGGGGCCTGCCGGCTTCTGTGTCGGTCGGCCCGGCCGGGTACGGTCCACCGGCCCCGGCCATCGTAGCGACGACTTGTCGGAACGTTTACAGCGGCCCTATCTATGTGATCAAACTGGCAATCAATCAGGCACGTTCGGGCTATTCCGGACCGCCCAGGGCCCCTCGTCCCCGAGGAGGCGCGTCAGGCGGCCCCTGGCCAGACGGCGCAGCTCCTCCGCCGTGACCAGCCGCTCCTCTTCGGGATCGTTTGTCAATCGTGATCGGATTCCGATCAGCACCTGATCCAGTGATTCCTCCGGGGAGAAGTCGTCCAGACAGATGACGAACACGTGCCCGAAGCGGCTTTCGTATGCCGCGTGGGCCGCGCTCAGGGCCGTATGGGCGGCGGAGTACGCGCCGTCCGGGAGCAGCGTGAGGGACTCGCCCGCGAGGGCCTCGGTCAGGTCGGCCGGGGTGAGGTCGTAGGCCGCCTCGTCGGCCGCGGCGAGGAAGGCGTCCAGGTCCGGGTAGGGCCGGTGATCGGCCAGCCGGTGGGCCCAGCGCAGGCTGCGGCAGCAGGTCAGGAGCGCGCGCACGACGGAGTCGGCGGGCGCTGAGTTGAACGGCTCCAGGCGCGCCGGGGACGACGGCACGCTCTTCTGCTCGGGTAGGGCGACCTGGCCGGGGAGGCGTGGAAGACGGTGCGAAGGCAGCGTGGGTCCTCGACGGTGGGATGTCGACGGGATGCCGTGACGTCCTGTGGACGTCACGTGTGGTGCGGCAGGGGAACAAGTGAGAGTTGTGCTGCCACGTTATCCACGATTGACGGGAGGTGTCCGATGGATGCCCGAATTTCACCCGGACGGGAGAGTTTCGGAACCTGCGGTGGACGGGTGACGTGGAGAGGGGGACCGTGGAACGTCCGGGGGTGTACGACGTGAGGTGTACGAGGCGCTCGATGCGTAGGACAGGGCGTAGGCCTCGGTTACCGAAGCGAAGGGCGTGGTGCGGTGAGCACGGGCAGGCGACGACGGGCGCCGGTGCAGGACGGGAAGCAGCCGGTACTCATAGCGGTCGGCGTGGCGGTGGTGACGGGTGCCGTGGTGGCGACCGTGTCCCTGTGGCCGTCCGGTGACGCCGGCGCGCCGACCGGGGCGAGCGTCGATCCGAGCCGGACGGCGGCCGGGTCCGCGAATCGGACCGGGGCCGCGCCCCCACCGTCTCCCACACCGACCCGGACCTACCCCCTCTCCCAGACCCCGCGCACCATCCCCGCCGTACGCGAGCACACCCCGGCGCGCGGCCCCGGCTGGCGTCCCGCGGCGGGCGCCCGCGTGGTCGTCGACGACGCCGGTCTCGCCGACGAGGGAAAGCTGCTCGCCGACGAGCTGAAAATGTCGTATGCCGGACAGACGGCGGCCAAGGACGGTGACGTCGAACTCGGCCTGAACACCGGCGGCGCCGACCCGGAGTCGTACACCCTGACCGTCAAGAACCGCCGGGTCACCATCTCCGCGCCCGGCGAGGCGGGCGTCTTCTACGGCACCCGCACCCTCAAGCAGGAGGTGCACGGCGGCGGTACGGCGCCCGAGGGCGTCGTGCGCGACCAGCCCGCCAAGCCGCGCCGCGGGTTCATGCTCGACATCGCGCGCAAGCCCTACTCCGCGGCCTGGATAGAGGACCGGATCCGGGAACTGGGCGATCTGAAGTACAACGAGCTGGGACTCCACTTCTCCGACGACCAGGGCTTCCGTATCCAGTCGGACACCCACCCGGAGATCGTGTCCAAGGACCACCTCAGCAAGACGGACGTCCGCGACATCGTCGCCCTCGCGGAGAGCCGCCACATCCATGTCGTCCCCGAGATCGACTCGCCGGGGCACCTCGGCGCGGTGATCGCCGCCCACCCCGACCTCCAGCTGCGCAGCGTGTCGGGGACCGCCCCGCGCGGCACCGTCGACATCTCCAAGCCCGCCGCGGCCTCCATCGTCGACGATCTGCTGAACGAGTACACCGGTCTCTTCCCCGGCCCGTACTGGCACCTCGGCGGCGACGAGTACCAGGCCCTGACCGTGGCCAGCCCGTCGACCTCCTACCCGCAGCTGGCCGCCGCCGCCAAGCAGGCCTACGGCCCCGGCGCCACCGTCGCGGACCTCACCACCGGCTGGCTCAACGCCCGCGCCCAGGTGGTGCGCGGCCACGGCCGGACCGCACGGGCGTGGAACGACGGGTTCTTCCGTGGCGGCACGGTCCAGGCGGACAAGGACCTGGAGGTCGCGTACTGGACGGGCAAGGAGCTCGGCGCGCGCCCGCCCGTCGAGTACCTGAGCGCGGGCCGGGAGCTCATCAACTACAACGACGAGTACCTCTACTACGTCCTTGGTGAGCCGCAGACCTTCGTCTACCCGACCGGGCAGCGCATCTACGAGCAGTGGACCCCGCTCGTCGTCCGCGGCACCGCACCGGTTCCCGCGAAGTACGACGGCCAGATCCTCGGCGGGAGCTTCGCCGTCTGGTCCGACCGCGCGAACTCCCAGACCCAGGACCAGGTGGCGGCGGGGATCAGGATGCCGCTGCGCGCCACGATCCAGAAGCTGTGGGACCCGGGCCGGCCTGCGCTGTCCTGGACGGACTTCAAGAACCTGGCGAACCGGCTGGGCTGAGGCGTATCTTTCCTGTGATTCGTGTGCCGGGCGTGCCCCTGGGGAGGGGGCGCGCCCGGTTTCTTCCACCGGCACGGTCTCATGTGCCGGTGATTCGGGGGGTTTCATGTCCAGTACGCCCATGCCCGTGCCCGGGGGCACCATGGCGCCGCCGCACGGGGATGCCTGGCTGCGCTCGCCGGTGGGCCTCGGGCGAGCGGTCGCGGTGCTGCTCGGCGTGGTCGTCGCCGTGGATCTCTTCGCGATCTGGGCGGGCATCAAGGTGTACGACGCCGCGGGCACCATTCTGGACGGCGGGGTCGGCGAGGCCGTCCAGCGGGACGTGGACCACGCGGACTCGGTCATGACCGCGGTCGGGGTCGTGCAGCTGGTCTCCCTGGCCGCCACGGTCGTCGCGTACCTCGTCTGGTTCTACCGGGTGCGGATCAACGCCGAGGTGTTCGACCCGTTCGGGCAAGAAATGGGGCGCGCCTGGACGGGCTGGGGCTGGTTCGTGCCGGTGGTGAACCTCTGGTTCCCGCGCCGGATCATGCTGAACACCTGGGACGCGAGCCGTCCCGCCGGCTCCCGCACCTCACACGGGCTCGTCAACGCCTGGTGGGCGATGTGGATCATCACGCTGGTCGTCGGCCGGAGCGGGTTCGTCAGCTACCGCAAGGCCGAGACCGCCATGGAGCTCTACGTCTCCGCGGGCGACGTGTTGTTCGCGGACGCCACCGGCCTCGTGGCCGCCGTACTCGCCGTCCTCGTCGTCCTGCGCCTGACCCGGATGCAGAACGAGAAGGCCCTGCGCGGCCCGGTCCCGCCCGGAGAGCCGGTCCCGGCGCCCGTCAGGGACCACCGCTGACGGGCGTCGTTGGGCCGTTAGGGGCAGGCGGCGCGCCGGTTCGGCCGATTCCCTGGCCAAGTCACTTGCCCCTGTGGTGTATTCGGCGCGGCCGAACCGAAACACCACCGGGGGGAAACCGGCATGGGCTACTGGGGCTACTACGTCGTGGGCAGAAGCGAGCGGCCGCTCGCGGAGCTGGACGCACTGGGCGCGGCGCATGGGATGGTGCTGCGGACCACGGCGCCCGACGGCTGGCAGGTCTGGGAGTACCCGAGCGGTGACGGCGACGTCGGGAGCATGAACACGCTCGCCCAGGAGACCGGCGCGCCCGCGCTCTTCGGGTACGTCATGAACAGCGACTGCGTGGTCGTCGAGGCGGCCGGTCCCGGGAGCGGCGCGTGGACGACCTGTCTGGCGCGCACGGCGATGGCGGCGTACCTCGGGCAGAGCGAGGAGGGGCTCACCGTCGACGACTACTTCCTGGAGCCCTCCGACGCCGCCGCACGGGCCGTCGCCTGGGCCGCGGAGGCCGGGCACACGGTGGTCACCGAGCCCCTGCTCGCCGTGCTGAACGCGGACGCCGACCCCTTGGCCGAAAACCTGCTCTTCCGGTTCCTCGACCGGCTCGGAGTGGTGCCCCTGTGACACTCCCGCTCCGGAGCACGCAGTAAGGGAAAGTGCGGGCTCCGTAAGCGGGAGCGCCCTGTCGAGGGAGGCGTGATGAGCCTGGTGGACCTGATCGCTCAGGCCGACGAGCGTGGTCTGGCGGCGAGCGGGCTGGCTTGTTTGGATCGGTGCGTGCCGCTGCTGGGCGGCGATGACGAGGTCCTGCGGCCGCTCTGGTCGAGCCTCGCGGACGGCGGCGCGGACGGCGACGCCTGGGGCGAACGGCTCGCCAAGGCCCGGGCGGAACTGGACTCCGCCGACGCCTCCGCCGACGCCGACACCTCCGCCGACTCCGACCCCGTCGTCGGCCCCGACCCCGCCCCTGGATCCGGGTCAGGAGCCAAGAGCGAGACCGAGGCCGCCGTGAGTGACGAGTCCCGCGCCGCCGCACTCGCCCGCCGCATGCTCGCCACCGCCCCCGACGACCCCTGCGCGTCCGCCCTGCGCGTCTGGGCCGACGCCTGTTCGGCGGCGGCCCTGCAGATCCACCGGCTCCTCGATGTCGCCGCCGACGGCGACGGCCCCCTCGTCGCGGCCGAACTGCGCCGCCAGGTCGCCGTCCTGGAACTGCTCGCGGGCCGCGGCGCGGGCGGCCTGCGCCCCGCCCTGGAGGTGTCGACGGAGGGACGGCGCGTCCTGCGCGCGGTGGTGTCGCGCCGGGCGCGCGGACGGTCGTAAACCTGTTTCCCTGAGGGGTTCCTGTGACCGTCCTGGGGCCGGAGATGAGGGTCCTGGGCCGGTGTCGCGAAGGCGCCCGGGACGCGTGACGAATCCCGTCAGGAAGACGCTCTTCCGAGTGTGAACGCAACGAGTGTGAACGCAACGAGTGCGAACCCGATCCGGGCGACCAGGCCCTCCGCCGCGACCAAGCCCGTGCGCTGGGCCGCGGACACCGTCGCGACGATGCGCGAGGGCGCACGGCTGCGCCTCGACTACTCGGCGCAGAGCCTGTGGCGCGTCGACCGGCTGATCGAGGAGATACGCCGGGAGGGGGCGCCGTACGCCGCCGTCCACACCGTGCTGCGCGGCTTCGGCGCGTACGCCGGTGAGGTCGTCGTCCGGCGTGCCGGCGCCGAGTGGTGGGAGACGGGCGGCGAGCACTGGCTGCGCACCCCCGACGGGCGCCTTTGGGACCCCATCGACGAGGCCCGCCGCTGCTACGCGGGCGACGGCTCGCTGCGGCTGCTGTGCCGCGAGGCCGTGGGATAGCGGGAAGCGCGCCGAACGGCGGCGAGATTGCCGGTTCTTAAGGTACGCGACCGTTCCCAAACGGCGGTCTCCGGAGTGAACATGAGGACAACCGCCGGACCCGGGAGGCCTCGTGGCCGACAACCGCCGTTGGTGGGCGCTCGTCGTCATCGCGCTCGCCCAGTTGATGGTCGTCCTCGACATGACCATCGTGAACATCGCCCTGCCCTCCGCCCAGAGCGACCTGCACATGTCGGACGGCAATCGGCAGTGGATCATCACCGCGTACACCCTCGCCTTCGGCGGACTGCTGCTGCTCGGCGGCCGGATCGCCGACCTCGCGGGTCGCCGACTCACCTTCATGATCGGCCTGTTGGGCTTCGCCGCCGCGTCCGCGCTGGGCGGCGCGGCCGCCAACTCCGGGATGCTGTTCGGGGCGCGCGCCCTCCAGGGCGTGTTCGCCGCGCTGCTCGCTCCCGCCGCCCTGTCGCTGCTCACGACGACGTTCACCGACCCCGCGGAACGCGGCAAGGCCTTCGGCGTGTTCGGCGCGATCGTCGGCGCGGGCGCGGCGTTCGGGCTGCTCGCGGGCGGCTTCCTCACCCAGTACCTGGACTGGCGCTGGTGCCTGTACGTCAACGTCCCCATCGCCCTGGTCGCGTTCGCCGGCGCCCTGGCGGTACTCAGCGGCGGCGGCCGCTACGAGGACGCGCGCCTTGACGTACCGGGTGCGGTGCTCGGCTCCGCCGGCATGCTCTCCCTGGTCTACGGCTTCTCGGAGGCGGAGTCGAGGAGCTGGGGCGACGGACTGGTCCTCGGACTGCTGGCCGCCGGGGTCGTGCTGCTCGGCGTGTTCGGTCTCTGGCAGACCCGCGCCCGGGTGCCTCTGCTGCCGATGTCGGTGGTCAGGGACCGGCAGCGGGTCGGGGCGTTCCTCACCATCCTCTTCGTCACCATCGGGATGTTCGGGGTCTTCCTCTTCCTCACCTACTACATGCAGCGCGTGCTCGGGTACTCGCCGATGAAGACCGGACTCGCCTATCTCCCCATCACCGTCGGCATGATCACCGGCTCCACGCAGGTCGCGGCCCGCCTCCTGAACCGGGTCCCGCCGCGCGCCCTCATCGTCCCCGGGCTGCTGCTGGCCGCGGGCGCGCTGGCGATCATCGCGCAGGTCGGGGTGGCACCCGCGTATGCCTCGCACATCCTGCCCGGCATGCTGATGCTCGGCCTCGGCATGGGCACGGCGATGATGACCTCCATCTCGCTGGCCACGGTGAGCGTCGCGCCCCGGGACGCGGGGGCGGCCTCCGCCACCTTCAACACCGCCCAGCAGGTCGGCGGTTCGATCGGCACGGCGCTGCTCAACACCATCGCCGCGAGCGTGACGACCCGGTACGCGAACGCGCACGCGGCCCCCGGCGTCGACCGTCGCGCGCTCGCCTCCCGGGCCGCCGTGCACGGCTTCAACGTGGCCACCTGGTGGGCGATGGGAGCGCTGTTGCTGGCCGCGCTGATCGCCGGGATCGTGGTGAATGCGGACCGGATGCCGGCCCCGCAGGCACGGCCGGCACCGCTGCCCGAACCGGTGGAGACGGACGCCTGAGCCAGGACATGTTCCGAGGGACGCCCGGGGCGCCTGACGGGCTGTGACATTTCTGTGGGGCCCGACGCAGATGACCACGTGGGCGTCGACACGGCCGACCGTGTCGCACGGTGCGCATTCTGACCGACTCGGGGCGAACGAGGACAGCGTTGGGCCAGGGAGGGGAACCCCGCCGCGTACAGGCGTACGACGGTGAGCTCGGTGCGGCCGTGACGCGGGCGCAGCAGGGGGACGAGGCGGCCTTCGCGCTGGCGTACCGGATCGTGCAGCCCGGACTGCTCGGATACGTGCGCGGGATCGTCGGGGACGACGCGGAGGACGTGGCGTCCGACGCCTGGCTGGAAATCGCGCGGGACCTCGGGCGGTTCAAGGGGGACGGGGCGGGGTTCCGCGGCTGGACCGCGACCATCGCACGGCACCGCGCGCTCGACCATCTGCGGAGGCAGAAGGTACGGCCCCGGGCGACCGGGCTCGAGAACGACGTACTGGAACTGCCCGACACCCACAGCACTCACGACCAGGCGCTGGAGAGCCTCTCCACGGAGCGCGCCCTGGAACTGGTCGCACGGCTGCCCCGCGACCAGGCCGAGGCCGTACTGCTGCGGGTGGTGGTCGGCCTCGACGGTCCCGCCGCCGCCCGTGTCCTCGGCAAGCGCCCGGGCGCGGTCCGCACCGCCGCCCACCGCGGCCTCAAGCGCCTGGCGCGGCAGCTCGGCGCCGACGGGGAGCCCGGGGTGTGACGCCCAACGGCCTTCGGACGCTAAGGGATTCGGGAACGAGCATCAGGAAGCGGTCGGCCGAGGACAGGCAGGGGTGGGCAGGGACATGGGTGAGAACGGGTCCTCCCTCGACGCGCTGCTCGCCTTCGCCGTAAGGGGTGTTCCCGTCGACCCGGAGGCCGAGGGGCGGGCCGTCGCCGCGTACCGGGCGGCTCGCGAGGGCGGGGCGCACGGGGCGCGGACCCGGCGGCGTGACGACTGGCGACCGCGCGAGCAGCGCCGACCGGGGCGCGCTTTCAAGGAGAGTTAAGGGGCCGATGGCAACGGCCGGGGCCGCCACCCCCCACAGGAGAGGCCCCGACCGTCGCGCGGCACGGGCCGCGCGGCGACCCGTACTCTCTACAGCGCCGAGGCTGCGTTTTCTGTCACACCTCGCTGTGTCACCAGTTAGTTGCATCCTGTACGAACATGGACGGGGAGCGGTTTCAGGCCGTAACGTGCCATTCGCGCCGGGGTGCGGGGGACGGACAGCCGCAGCCATGAGGGGCCTAGGACCGCAACCACCGATTGAGGAACCACAACGGCGAGCAACCCGGTCCGCGAAAGCGGCGCCGGCTGAGGCGGAGAAGGGCGCGCGGTGCTGGGGGACGACGCGGAGCTGACCGCCGCGGTGCTTGCGGCACAGGACGGGGACGAGACCGCGTTCCGGACTGTGTACCGCTCGGTGCACCCACGGCTGCTCGGATACGTACGAACGCTGGTCGGTGACCCGGACGCGGAGGACGTCACGTCCGAGGCCTGGCTGCAGATCGCCCGTGACCTGGAGAGGTTCAGCGGTGACGCGGACCGCTTCCGTGGCTGGGCCGCCCGGATCGCCCGCAACCGCGCCCTCGACCACATACGCATGCGCGGGCGCCGCCCCGCGATCGGCGGTGACGAGACGGAACTGACCGCGAAGGCAGGGGATTCCGACACCGCGGGCGAGGCGATCGAGGCGCTGGCCACCGACAGCACCCTCTCGCTGATCGCCCAACTCCCCCAGGACCAGGCGGAGGCCGTCGTGCTGCGCGTGGTCGTCGGCCTCGACGCCAAGACCGCGGCCGAGACCCTCGGCAAGCGCCCCGGAGCCGTCCGCACCGCGGCGCACCGCGGTCTCAAGCGGCTCGCGGAACTGCTCGGCGCGGATCCGGAGTCCGCAGGCGGCCTCGGTGCCGTCCCCCCACAAAGAGAGTCACGAAGAGAGTCGCGCACACGCGCGGTGACGTCCGCGGGTGTGACGCATACGCGTTCGCGGACGCAGAAGGACATGTGATGGCCGACGAGCAGGACAAGTGGCTGGACCGTGACGCCGCGGAGCGTCTGCTGCGTGGTGAGCCGCTGGAAGCCGTCGACGCCGACACCCAGGGCCGGGCCAAGCGGCTCGCCGATGTGCTCGGTGCGCTGGCCCCCGAACCCGCGCCGACCAGTGCCGAACTCCCCGGCGAGGCTGTCGCGTTGGCCGCGTTCCAGCAGGCGCGAGCGGGCCGGAGCGGCGAGGTCGCCCAGTGCGGCGGACGGGTGCGTCCGGGGGCCGCGGCCCACTCCGCCGACGCGGGTCTCGTCCGGCTGGGCCGTCCGGCTCCGGCCCCGCGGGGGCCCCGTTGGGGCCGTCCGGTGCGCCTCGGGATCGTTGCCGCGCTGGCCGCGGGGATGATCGGCGGGGTCGCCGTCGCGGCCGGAACCGGAGTGCTGCCGACTCCGTTCCGTGACGACTCGCCGCACCCGGCCGCGACGATTTCCGCGGCACAGACACCACGTCAGCCGTCCCTCTCGCCGTCGCCGGGAGTGTCGAAGGCCGACGGTTCCCAGGCGCCGGTCCCGGGTGCCACCACGAGCGCACCGGCCGGTGCCGGCTCCGGCGACGACGAGGCCCAGGGCCCCGGCGCGCCGAGCGGGCAGCCCGACTCCTCCGACGCGGGGCGGTCGGCCCGCGCCCGCGAGTGGTGGGCCAAGACCCGTTCGTACTGCCGCGACGTGCTGGACGGCAAGACCCTGGAGTCCGGCCGCAGACGTGTCCTGGTGGACGCCGCGGGCGGCGGCCGGCGCGTGACGAAGTACTGCAAGGGCGTCCTGGGACGGACCGGCGCCAACGGGGGCGAGGACCGGGGCGGGCAGGGCGACCAGGGCTCGGACTCCGGCTCCGACCAGGGCGCCGGGGGCGGTACCGGCGACGGCTCGGGCAACGGCTCCGGTAGCGGGGGCAACGGCGGTGACGGCGACGGCCACACGGGCTCGGGGGGCCACCACGACCACAACGGGATCCTCGCCCCGTCGCCGAGCTCGGTCGTCGCGCCGCTGCGGTCGGCCCTCTGAGCAGCCGCTGAGGCCGGCCCTCTGGGCCGTCACTGCTGCGGTCGGCCCTCTGGGCAGTCGCCGCTGTCGGCCTTCAGGGCGAGCTTTCTGCCATCCGGCCCGGAATGTTCTCAGCCACCCGGACTCCGGGCACCCTGCACTCTTCCCCCTGACCTGCGGTTTCTCGCTCCCTCGGAATTTTCTTCCGCCCGGGTGTGACGTTTTCGGCCGCGCCGACGCAGTACTGGGTGAGCCGACTGGTCATCGGCCGTCGCACTGAGCCGGGGTTCCCCCCGTACCCAGGCCTGGTGCACACGGCGCGGGCGGGACACGTTCCCCCGGTCCCGCCCGCGCCCCATCACTCCTTGGGCCCCCTCCGGGCCGGCCGTCACCAGTAGACGACGACCTTGTCCCCGGTCCGGACCTGCGCGAACAGCGCCGCGATCTTCCCCTCGTCCCGTACGTTGACGCAGCCGTGCGAGGCGCCGTAGTAGCCGCGGGCCGCGAAGTCGGGGGAGTAGTGGACCGCCTGGCCGCCGCTGAAGAACATCGCGTACGGCATGGACGTGTGGTAGATCGTCGACACGTGGTAGCGCGATTTGAAGGACACGCTGAAGACCCCTTCCCGGGTCGGCGTGTACTGCGAGCCGAACCGCACGTCCATCTCCGAGACCGTCTTCCCGTCGATCATCCAGCGCAGGGTGCGGCTCGTCTTGCTGACGCACAGCACCCGGCCCGTCATACAGTGCGGGTCGGGTCGCGCGGCGGGCTGCCCGCCGTACGGGTACAACTCCCACGCGGCCGGCTTGTGCGTCATCCCGCGCAGCCGCTCCCAGGTGACGGCGTCCAGTTCGCCGGTCCGCGGCAGCCCGCGCTTGCCCTGGAACCCCTTCACCGCGGTGACCGTCGGGGTGTCGTACGTCCCCGTCGGCGCCGGGATGAGCCAGGCGAGCTGGTGCAGCCGGGCCTGGAGCTCACGGACGTCGTTCCCCTTGTCGCCGCGGGACCAGAGGACCCTGGGGGCGGCGGACGGTGTCGTGCCGCCCGGCTTGTCGTCCCCGGGCGTGGCCGAACGGTCCGGCTTCGAGGCGAACGGCGGCGTGTTGCCCCGCGTGCTGCCCGGCGTCCTTCCCTGCGTGCTCCCGTGCGTGTTCCCGTGCGCATCCACGGCCTCGGCCGTACAGCCGCTCACCGCGACGAGCGCCACGAGGGCGGCCAGTGATCTCCCCATACCAGTCGTACGCATTCCAACCCCCGGTGCGTCGTCGTGTCCCCTGAGATGCTCCCCACGCGCGCCCGGTTGCGAACGACGCGCCATCCTGGGGAATGAAGCGTGTGAACAATGAATCCTGAGAGCGATGAAGCCTGTGAGCAAGGTCCCAGCGCGGTCCTCTCCATCCCGCGCACGGCCGCCGCTACAGTCCGTGGCGAGGGTCGGACCTACCGGTAAGTAACTTCAGTGGGAGGCACAGCAATGGCGCGCGAGTCGGAGTCCGGACTGCCCATCGAACCGCTCTACGGACCCGAGGTTCTGGAGGGCTGGGACCTGGCCGAGAAGCTGGGTGAGCCGGGCGCGTACCCCTTCACCCGCGGTGTCTACCCGTCGATGTACACGGGCCGCCCGTGGACGATGCGCCAGTACGCGGGCTTCGGCACGGCCGTGGAGTCGAACGCGCGCTACAAGCAGCTGATCGCGAACGGCACGATGGGCCTGTCGGTCGCCTTCGACCTGCCCACCCAGATGGGCCACGACTCGGACGCGCCGATCGCGCACGGCGAGGTCGGCAAGGTCGGGGTGGCCATCGACTCGGTGGAGGACATGCGGATCCTGTTCGGCGGCATCCCGCTGGACAAGGTGTCCACGTCGATGACGATCAACGCCCCCGCGGCGCTGCTCCTGCTCATGTACCAGCTGGTGGGGGAGGAGCAGGGCGTCCCGGCCGATCAGCTGACGGGCACGATCCAGAACGACGTGCTCAAGGAGTACATCGCGCGCGGGACGTACATCTTCCCGCCCAAGCCCTCCCTGCGGCTGATCGCGGACATCTTCAAGTACTGCAAGGCCGAGATCCCGAAGTGGAACACGATCTCGATCTCCGGCTACCACATGGCCGAGGCCGGTGCCTCGCCCGCGCAGGAGATCGCGTTCACCCTCGCCGACGGCATCGAGTACGTCCGCACGGCCGTGGCCGCCGGAATGGACGTCGACGACTTCGCCCCCCGCCTGTCCTTCTTCTTCGTCGCCCGTACGACGATCCTGGAGGAGGTCGCGAAGTTCCGTGCGGCCAGGCGTATCTGGGCGCGGGTGATGAGGGAGGAGTTCGGCGCGCAGAACCCGAAGTCGCTGATGCTGCGCTTCCACACCCAGACCGCCGGGGTCCAGCTGACCGCCCAGCAGCCGGAGGTGAACCTGGTGCGCGTGGCGGTCCAGGGACTGGGCGCGGTCCTCGGCGGCACGCAGTCGCTGCACACCAACTCCTTCGACGAGGCGATCGCGCTCCCGACGGACAAGAGCGCGCGTCTGGCGCTGCGGACGCAGCAGGTCCTGGCGTACGAGACGGACGTGACGGCGACGGTCGACCCCTTCGCCGGAAGTTACGTCATCGAGAAGATGACCGACGACGTCGAGGCGGCCACGGTCGAACTGATGACGAGGGTCGAGGAGCTGGGCGGCGCGGTGTCCGCGATCGAGCACGGCTTCCAGAAGGGCGAGATCGAGCGCAGCGCCTACCGGATCGCGCAGGAGACCGACTCCGGTGAGCGGGTCGTGGTCGGCGTCAACCGCTTCCAGCTCGACGAGGAGGAGCCGTACGAGCCTCTCCGCGTGGACCCGGCCATCGAGGCCCAGCAGGCCGAACGCCTCACCAAACTCCGCGCCGAGCGTGACCAGTCGGCGGTGGACGCGGCCCTCGCCGACCTCAGGAAGGCGGCCGAGGGCACGGACAACGTCCTCTACCCCATGAAGGACGCCCTGCGCGCCCGCGCGACGGTGGGCGAGGTGTGCAACGCGTTGCGGGGGGTTTGGGGGACGTATGTGCCGACGGATGCGTTCTGACCTGGGTGAATACCCCGTTTGGGTGATCGGGGGCGGAATGTCGGTGCGGGCGGTTACGCTCGTGAAGTGTGGTCCCGAAAGGAGGGTGCCGTGGCTGTGATGATGCACGAGACGTCGCTTGCTGATGCTGCCGATCGCCTCTGGGAAGAGTTGCCCGGGCACCGGGTGGAAATCCTCAACGGGAGCATTGTTGTGACACCGCCGCCGGACGGGCCGCATCAAGAGACGTGTTTCGACGTCGGCTATGAGGTCAGACAGGCCGGAGGGTGGGACGCCGGGCTCAGGGCGATTCCAGGGATCGGCCTGTGGCTGCCAACCGGGTCGGATGACTACGCCATCCCGGACCTGTCCATCGTCGACGCCGACTACAAGGACGCGGTGGTCGAGAAGAACTGCTACGCGCCGCACGTCTTCCGTCTGGTCTTGGAGGTGACATCCACCAACTGGGCAATCGACCTGGTCATCAAAGCCGAAACGTATGCCAAGGCGGGTGTCCCGGTGTACATGGTCGTGGACCGGCGGCATGACCAGATCCTGGTCCACACCGAGCCCGAGGACAACAAGTATCAGTCGGTGACGCCTTATGAGCGCGGCACCAGCGTCCCGCTCCCCGAGTCAGTCGGCGTCACCCTGGAACTGTCAGCAAACCGCCTCCTCGACGGCGACGACTGACCCCGACACCCGAAGGTGCGGTGTCGTACTCCCGTGCGACACTCCACCTCATGCTTGGTGTTATCGACCTCCCGACCTATCTCGCGGGACTTGTGCTGATCGTTCTGCTCCCCGGGCCGAACTCGCTGTACGTGCTGTCCGTCGCCGCCCGCAAGGGCGTGCGCACGGGGTACACCGCCGCCGCGGGTGTCTGGTGCGGGGACACCGTGCTGATGACCCTGTCCGCGGCCGGAGTCGCCTCGCTGTTGCAGGCCAACGCCGTGCTGTTCGGGATCGTGAAGTACGCCGGGGCCGGATATCTGACATGGCTGGCGGTCGGGATGCTGCGCGCCGCGTGGAGCCTGTGGCGCACCCGGCACGAGCGGGCCGAGGAGAGCGAGGCCGCCCCGGCGCCGGCCGCCGAGGAGCGCCCCTACCGGCGGGCGCTGGTGATCAGCCTGTTCAACCCGAAGGCGATCCTGTTCTTCGTCGCCTTCTTCGTACAGTTCGTGGACCCGGACTACGCCTACCCGGCCCTCTCCTTCGTCGTCCTCGGCGCCTTCGCCCAGCTCGCCAGCTTCCTGTACCTCACCGCGCTGATCTTCAGCGGGACGAAGCTGGCGGCGGCCTTCCGGCGGCGCAAGCGGCTCTCGGCGGGAGCCACGACGGCGGCGGGCGCCCTGTTCCTGGGCTTCGCCGTGAAGCTCACCCTCGCCAGCGCCTGAGCGCTCCGCTGGAAGTACCGGGATGTGCCGACGATCGTCTGCGGCGCTGTCGTGGTTGGTCGCGCGGTTCCCCGCGCCCCTTCAGGGCGCGGCCGAACCGCCTAGGACAGAACCCGGCCGAGGACACCCAGGCGCGTCACGTACTCCCGCAGCCCCGAAGCCGTGTCGCCCGTCCACCCCACGTAACCGTCGGGGCGGATCAGGAAGAGGCCGGTGCCGTACGACTCGTGCGCGGGGATGGTGACCGTGCGGACGGGGAGCGCAGGCGCCTGGGTCTCCGGGCCGGCCGCGAGCAGGGTCCACTGGGGACCACGGAAGGCGTCGAAGAGCCGGGTGCCGTCGGGGAGAGGGCCGTCCGGGGCTCGGTCGCCGGCCCTCAGGGCGTTCTCCGGGAGGCCCTCGCGCAGGTCCGTCGAGAGTGACGAGTCCCGGTAGCCCAGGCCGAGTTGGCCCGTCGTCTCGGCGCTGCGCCGGGCCTCGCCGCGGTGGACGGCCGTGGACAGGCCGAGCATGTGCGCGGCGACGGGCCGCCGTTCCTCCTCATAGGAGTCGAGGAGTGCCTCGGGGGCGCCGTCGCCCAGCACCGCGCCCAGTTTCCAGCCCAGGTTGTAGGCGTCCTGGACACTGGTGTTGAGGCCCTGGCCGCCGGCCGGGGAGTGGATGTGTGCCGCGTCCCCGGCAAGGAAGACCCGCCCCGCGCGGAAGCGGTCCGCCAGCGCCGCCCGCGGGCGGAAGTCCGAGGCCCAGCGCACCTCGGTCACGGCCTCGGGGGCGAGATGCGAGCGGGCGGCGACGACCTTCCGTACGCCCTCCAGGGACAGATCGGGTTCGGTCCCCACCGGGAACCGGGCGGTGAGCTGGAAGTCCTCGGTGCCGGCGAGCGGGCAGATCGCCAGGAAGCCGTCGTCGTCGTCCCGGGGCGGGAACACGTGCCAGTGATCGCGGTCCAGGCCCGTGACACGGACGTCGGCCACCAGCGCCGGATGCGGGTCGACCGTCTCGCCCGTCATGGCGATCCCGAGCGCGCGCCGCACGGTCGAGCGGCCGCCGTCGGCGCCGACGAGGTACCGCGCGCGGACGGGGGAGCCGGCGGCGAAGTGGGCCATCACCCCGTCCGGGTCCTGGTCGACCGTCAGCAGTTCGCGCCCGAAGGCGACGCGTCCGCCCAGTTCGACGAGGCGCGCGAAGAGGATCTCCTGCGTACGCCACTGCGGCACCATCCACGGCTCGGCGTACGGCGAACCGTCGCTCGCCTCGGCCGGGTCGAACATCCGGTGCTCGCCCTGCGGCTTCCCGTCCTGCCAGATCAACCCGACCGGGTAGGGGCCGCCGGCCGCGCGGATCGCGTCGAGTACGCCGAGGTCCTCGAAGACCTCCCTCGTGCGCGGCTGGATGCCCTTGCCGCGCGACCCGGGGAACAGGCCGTCGGTCCGCTCCACGACGAGCGCGTCCACCCCGCGCCGGGCGAGGTCGACGCCGAGGGCGAGACCGGCGGGGCCCGCCCCCACGATCAGAACGTCGACGTCCACGTCCGAGCCGCTCTTGCGGCCCGCGCCCGTCACCGTTGCCTGTGCTGCCATGACCACACTCTCCTTAACGCTGTTAAGTTCCGGCGTTTCCGAGCGTGGCCTTAACGGTGTTAAGTTGTCAAGTGTGAGTACGGAACGAAGAGCGCCGCTCGACCGCAAGCGCGTCGCGGACACCGCCCTGAGACTCCTGAACGAGGGGGGACTGGAGGGCCTGACCCTGCGCGCCATCGCCAAGGAGCTGGACGTCAAGGCGCCCGCTCTGTACTGGCACTTCAAGGACAAACAGGCGCTGCTCGACGAGATGGCGACGGAGATGTACCGCCGGATGACCGAGGCCGCGCCGGTCGACTCCGGCGCCACCTGGCAGGAGCGGCTCCTGGCGGCCAACCGCGCACTGCGCGCCGCGCTGCTGAGCTACCGCGACGGTGCCAAGGTCTTCAGCGGCTCACGCTTCACCGGCACTCTGCACGCGGTCGAGATGGAACAGCACCTGCGCCTGCTCACGGACGCGGGGTTCACCCTCGCCCAGGCGGTCCGGGCGGCCACGACGGCCTACTTCTACACCCTCGGGTTCGTCACCGAGGAGCAGGGCGTCCAGCCGCTCCCCGGGGAGCGCCGCGCGGGATACGACGTGGACGACCGCGCCCGCCGGATGGCCGACTTCCCTCTGTCGGCCGCGGCGGGCGCGGAGATATTCGAGGACTACGACCAGCACTTCGAAGAAGGGCTGGCCCTGGTGATCGCGGGGATCGGGACGCGGTACGGGATCGGCTGAACCCGCGGTGCGCCCTACGGCCGAGACGCCCCCACGGTCGGCCGGGGCTTCGCCAGCGCCGTGCGCAGTTTGGGCGTCAGCCAGTTCTCCACGTACCGGTTGAGGAGCCAGGCCAGGACCAGCATGCTCGCGGCCGTCAGCAGGAACGTGGCGTACGACGGGATGTGCAGCCCCTGGTGGAGAGCCTTGATGACGACCCAGCCCAGGTGTTCGTGGACGAGGTAGAAGGGGTACGTCAGCGCGCCCGCGACCGTCAGCCAGCGCCAGTTGGCCCAGCGCAGCCAGCCCAGGGCGATCGCGGCGACCGCGACGTAGCCGAAGGTGACGACGAGGACGATGCCGTAGGTGGTGCGGTAGGAGAAGCCGTTGGCCTGCGGGGCGTGCCACAGCCCCTGCACCGCGTAGTGCTGGCCGATCAGCCAGCTCACGGCCACGATGCCCCAGGCGTACACGTCCTTGCGGTCGCGGTGCACCAGGTAGAGGCCGACGCCGCCGATGAAGTACGGCGCGTACTCGGGCATCAGGACGATGTCCAGCAGCGGCATCTTGGCGCCCTGCGCGATGACGTAGGCCAGCGTCCAGCCGGCACAGAACATGATCACGCGGCGGCGGTTCGCGCCGGGCAGCACGATGCACAGCGCGAAGAGGGCGTAGAAGCGGACCTCCGCCCACAGCGTCCAGCACACGCCCAGCACCCGGTCGACGCCGAGCGGGTACTGCAGCATCGTGAAGTTGACCAGGGTGTCGCTCGGCGAGACCGTCTTGAACGCAACCATCGGCAGCGCGAACACCACCGTCACCAGGATGATGGCGGCCCAGTACGCGGGCAGCAGCCGGGAGGCGCGGGAGGCGAAGAACGAGCGCAGCGGGCGGCCCCAGCCGCTCATGCAGATGACGAAGCCACTGATCACGAAGAACACCTGGACGCCCAGGCAGCCGTACGCGAAGTACCCGTGCAGCACGGGGAACTGGTGGCGCGGCGAGCTGCCCCAGGCTTTCGCGACCTCGCCGTCGCGCCCGCCGTAGTGGTACGCGGCCACCATCAGCGCGGCGACCAGCCGCAGTCCGTCCAGTGCGCGCAGCCGCGTCTCGCGGGGCTTGGCCGGTTTCGCGGGGGGCGGTGCGTCCGTGGGCGGCAGGACGGTGCGGGCCACGGTGCCCGTGGAGGCCACTTGGACGGCCTCGCGCGAGTCGATCACAGGTTTCCCCTCAACGGGACTCAGTGGACCCACAGCACACTAATCCGATTAATAAGGTTTACCTGGCCGTCTGGCCGACGATTCGCCCGACGGTCTGTGCGTGTTCACCTGTATGTCGTTTCGGGTTCCCGGACCGGCCCGCGGCGGCCCGGCCCAGGAACCGGATCAGCGACCTACCGCCCGCTTCAGCGAGCGGGCGCGGCGTGCCACGCGGCGCACGGTGGCGTTGCGCGGGATGAACGCCAGCTGCGCCGGGACCGCGCCGGGCAGCGCCAGCGAGGTGAGGCGCTTGCGCTTGAAGTAGCGCCGGGTGTGGTGGTTCAGATGCCTGGTCAGGTAGGCCTCGGCGGCCGGGCGCAGGTCCGGGTAGATCTTCGGCTGCATCGCGAAGCCGACGGCCCGGACGAGGTCCGTCAGTGCCGTCACGTCCATGCCTTGGCGCTGTTCGTTGACCGCCGACTCGTCCGTCAGTTCGGGCAGCAGTGCGTCCACGATCGTGACGGGGACGCGGTTGCTGTTCTCGTACGGCGTGAGACGGTCGAGGAGGGGGCCGGTGCCGACGCGGGCGACCGGCAGGCCGTACAGCGCCGACGCGGTGAGCAGCGCGGTGGAGAAGCAGCCGACCACCAGGGCGGGGCGCATCCGCTGGTAGAGCACCTCGGCGAGGACCGGGGTGTCGAGCACGGTGAGGTCGGCGCCGAGCTGCTCGGCCTCCTTCTCCAGCAGGCGTGACCAGCGGGCCGGGGCCGAAGGATGCGGCTTGAACACCACGCGCGTGTGGCCGAGCGCGAGGGCGCCCTTCAGCATCCGTACGTGGAGGTTCTCCTCCTCCTCGGCGGTGAGGATGTCCAGCGCGGAGAGGTACTGGCCGAGCAGGAGGGCCGGTTCGTCGACGAAGGGCAGCTCGTCGCCGGTGTCGACCAGCTCGGCGAGCACCTTCGAGAACGCGTCCGTCGGCACGATCTCCGGCTCGACGCCGAACTCGGTGAGGAGCAGCGGCTTGAGGCCGGGGACGAGGTCCAGGTGGAGCAGGCGGGTCACGCGCGTGCCGACCAGCGGGTCGATCTTGTTGCGGGTGGGGCCGTAGCTCATCAGGCCGTCCGCGTACACGGTGACGGGCGCGCCCATGAAGATCTGCGAGATGCCGAGCGCCGGGTTGACCTGGATCGACTCGACGGCCAGCTCGATGTCGTCGTCGCCGAGGTTCCACGCGAGCCGCAGGTGCCGCTCCCACAGGGGGACGTCGTCGGGCCGCGGGGCCCAGCCGCCCGGGTGGAAGGGGGAGATGGTCTCGTTCCACGAGATCACGTCGTCGAAGCGGCCGCGCAGCTGTTCGAACCCGGGCATCTCGTCGAGGCCGGGCGTCGTCTCGGGCGTCGCCGCGTTGTTGGAGACGAGCAGGATGCGCCGGTCGGCGGGGCGGAAGCAGTCGGTGTCCAGGGCCGCGGCGAGCGTGGCCGTGCCGTACAGCGTGGACGCCATGAAGATCTGGGTGGTCACGCGGCCACCCCCGTGGTGGAAGCCGGACGGCGGCGCAGCCGGCGCAGCCGCGTGGCGCGCTGGAGGTCCATCGAGTCGAGGGCGTCGTCGAGCACGTCCTGCGGCATGTTCCGCAGAGCGACGGCGCTCATCGACTTCAGTTTCCGTGCCACTGCCGGCTCGAACCTTTCGATGGATCCCAGATGATGGGAAATAATCGCGCAATACGTGCGCACGGCCTTGGGCAGGAGTTTTTCGGCGTCGCGGTCCGCCGCGGTTTCCGCCACCACCTGGTCGAACGCGCGAATGAAGTCGAGCTGGCGCACGTCCCCGATCTGGGTGAGGGAGGAGGCCACACCACGCCGGTAGAACACACCGAGAAGGCCCACGGTGGCGAAGGATTCCGCCTCCCGGTGCAGCTTCCAGATCCAGGGCCGGTCCTCGGCCGTCCGCAGGCCGTCGGTGAAGTGCAGCAGCCCCCGGTCGACCAGCCGGCGGTGGTAGATGCCCGCCCAGGCGTAGGCGTAGTCGACGGAGGTGGAGCGGTCGGCGGGCAGTATCGCGTCGCGGGGGTTCAGTACCACTCCGCGCCGGCCGTGCGGGACCCTGTGGATGGTGCGGGCCCGCGCGGTGCACTGGACATGGTCCGTACGGACGAAGTCGCAGCCCAACTGCTCGATGGAGGCAACGAGTTGCTCGTAATAGCCGGGGGCGAGCCAGTCGTCCCCGTCGAGGAACGTGAGGTACTCGCCGTGCGCCGCGTCGATGCCCGTGTTGCGCGCGGTCGCAAGTCCTCCGTTCTTCTCGTGTCTGACATACACCGCGCCGGGGAGCTCGCGCTCCGCGCGCGCGAGAATGTCCGGTGTCTCGTCTCGTGAACAGTCGTCCACGAGAACGAATTCGAAGTCCTCACGTGCGTTCGCACGCAGGCTCTTCAAGGTGTCGGGTGCATATTGCTGCACGTTGTAGAACGGCACGATGACGGAGAGCTTGACCACCCACGTGACGTTAGGCGGCGGCCCGGCATTCGTCTTGACCGTTGGTGAGATGTCAGGTGAACGACGCGTGGCGAAGCAGTGAACCCAGCTGATTTCCGGCTGGATCATGGCCCGATTCGCCATTCGTCGATGTGCTGTTAACCGTTTGTTGTATTCGGGTTGGGCCGCTACTCGGAATGGCTTCCTAGCGTCTTGGACGTGCCAGCAAGTACCAGGAAGTCCCTGCGGGTCGCCGTTCTCGCGGATTCCGACACCCGGTGGAAATGGGGTTCGCTCACCGCGAATCGCATTTCACCGGCTGAATCGGACATTCTGCTCGACGGCTATCTCCTGCGCGGCCGAGCCACCCCCACCGCCCGCCAGCTCGAAGAAGTCGGCGTCCGCGCGGATTCCCTCCGCGAGGTCACGGCCGTCGAATTCCTGCGCGCCATGGAAGGGGAGCCGTACGACGTCCTCGTCATCGCCCTCGTGGGCGGCGGTGTGCAGGCGATCCTGCACGGCCTGGCGCATGTGTGGGAGGGACGGAGCAAGCGGCCCGTGGTCGTCACCGGCTATGTCGGCGTCGTCTACGAGAAGCTCGCCGACGGCCTGCTGCTGCGGCACGGCGCGGACCTCGTCCTCGCGAACTCCCGGCAGGACGCGGAACGCTTCCGGGCCGTGTACGAGGGAGTGGGCGCCGACGCCTCCTCGGTCACGGAGGTGGCACTGCCCTTCCTGGGTGGCGCCGCCTACGAGAAGCACGACCCGTACACGGTCGTCTTCGCCGCCCAGCCCTCGGTCCCGGAGAACCGCAAGGACCGTACGTACCTGCTGAACCGGCTGATCCAGCACGCCCGCCTCCACCCGGACCGCGAGGTGCTGCTGAAGCTGCGCTCCAAGCCGGGCGAGCACACCACGCACATCGAGGAACTGCCCTACCAGAAGCTGGTGCAGAAGACCGACCTGCCCGCCAACTTCCGGCTGGTGTACGGCCACATGGGTGAGGTGCTCGACCGCACCGATCTGCTGGTCACCATCAGCTCCACGGCGGCCCTGGAGTCCCTGCACCGTCGCATCCCCACCGTCGTCCTCAGCGACCTCGGGGTGCGCGAGGCGCTCGGCAACCACCACTTCGTGGGCTCCGGCTGCCTCGCCTCCTGGGACCAGCTCGACGCCGGACACGAGCCGGCACCCGACCCGGTGTGGGTGGCCCGGCAGGGCGTCGCCGCCGACGGCCAGTACGAGACGGCCTTCGACGAGGCGCGCGCCCGGATCACCGGCCTGCTGGCGGCTCCCGGACTGCTGCCCCTCGCCCCCTACTACACGCCCGTCACCGCCCCCGGCTACCTCCCCGGGATCCTCGCCCGCCACCACCTCGCCCCGGACGGCAGCCCGCTGCCCGGCGCCCCCGCGGCCGACAAGGAGCCCAGCCCCGTACGGCAGATCGTCCGCCGGGCGGCCCGCGGCGCCTACCGCCACGGAGTGCAGCGCGTGGCCCCCGTGATCCGGCGGATGGGGGAGCTGTGACCACCGTCGATCCCTCAGGCCTTCCGCCGGTCCCGCAAGCCTTCCCCCGTGTCCCTCGTCAAGGAGAACAGCGCATGACCAACTCGGAAGCGGGTCACGCGGCGCCGGTGCGCCGGGTGCTCGCGGTGATTCCCGCGCGCGGCGGCTCCAAGGGCGTCCCCGCCAAGAACCTCCTCCCGGTCGGCGGAGTGCCGCTGGTGGCCCGCGCGGTGCGCGAGTGCCGGGCGACGCGGCTCGTCACGGACGTCGTGGTCTCCACCGACGACCAGGCGATCGCCGCCGCCGCCCGTGAGGCGGGCGCCGAGGTCGTCCTGCGCCCCGCCGCCATCGCCGGCGACACCGCCACCTCCGAGGCCGCCGTCCTGCACGCCCTGGACGCCCACGAGGCGCTGCACGGATCCGCGGTCGACGTGGTCCTGCTCGTCCAGTGCACCAGCCCGTTCATCACGCGGGAGGACATCGACGGGGTCGCCGGGGCGGTCGTCGAGAACGGTGCCGACACCGCGCTGACGGTGGCCAACTTCCACGGCTTCATCTGGCGCGACGCCGCCGACGAGTCCACCGAGGGCGGCAACGGCGTCAACCACGACAAGTCCTTCCGGCCCCGCCGCCAGGACCGGCCCCAGGACCTCCTGGAGACCGGCGCGGCCTACGCCATGGACGCGGCGGGCCTGCGCAAGCACCAGCACCGCTTCTTCGGCCGCACGGAGCTCGTCCGCACCGACCCGGCACGCGTGCTGGAGATCGACGACCCGCACGACCTCGCCCGCGCCCGCGCGCTGGCCCCCCTCTTCGACGCGAACCGGCCTGGTTCGCTCCCGACCGCGGAAGACATCGACGCGGTCGTCCTCGACTTCGACGGCACCCAGACCGACGACAGGGTGCTGATCGACTCCGACGGACGGGAGTTCGTCTCCGTGCACCGCGGGGACGGCCTCGGTATCGCCGCCCTCCGCAAGAGCGGGCTGACGATGCTGATCCTGTCCACGGAACAGAACCCGGTGGTCGCCGCCCGGGCCCGGAAGCTCAAGATTCCGGTCCTGCACGGCATCGACCGCAAGGACCTCGCACTGAAGCAGTGGTGCGAGGAGCAGGGCATCGCGCCTGAGCGCGTGCTCTACGTCGGCAACGACGTCAACGACCTCCCGTGCTTCGCCCTCGTGGGCTGGCCGGTGGCGGTCGCGAGCGCCCACGACGTCGTGCGCGGCGCCGCACGCGCGGTCACCACCGTCCCCGGCGGCGACGGCGCGATCCGAGAGATCGCCAGCTGGATCCTCGGCCCTTCTCTCGACTCCCTCGACAAGTAAGGAACTTCTCCACCATGAGCACCAACTCCCGTCTGCGCCAGTTCGGTTCGAAGACCGCCGGTCCCGGCCACCCCGTCTACGTCGTCGGCGAGATCGGCATCAACCACAACGGCGAGCTCGAGAACGCCTTCAAGCTGATCGACGCCGCCGCCGAGGCCGGCTGCGACGCGGTCAAGTTCCAGAAGCGCACCCCGGAGATCTGCACCCCGCGCGACCAGTGGGACATCGAGCGCGACACCCCCTGGGGCCGCATGACCTACATCGACTACCGCCACCGCGTGGAGTTCGGTGAGGACGAGTACCGCCAGATCGACGAGTACGCCAAGAGCAAGAACATCGACTGGTTCGCCTCCCCGTGGGACACCGAGGCCGTCGCCTTCCTCGAGAAGTTCGACGTCCCCGCCCACAAGGTCGCCTCCGCGTCCCTCACCGACGACGAGCTGCTGCGCTCCCTGCGCGCCACCGGCCGCACGGTCATCCTCTCCACGGGCATGTCGACCCCGAAGCAGATCCGCCACGCGGTCGAGGTCCTGGGCAGCGACAACATCCTGCTCTGCCACGCCACCTCGACGTACCCGGCGAAGGCCGAGGAGCTCAACCTCCGCGTCATCAACACCCTCCAGGCCGAGTACCCGAACGTCCCGATCGGCTACTCCGGCCACGAGACGGGCCTGCAGACCACGCTGGCCGCGGTCGCCCTGGGCGCCACCTTCGTCGAGCGTCACATCACCCTCGACCGCGCGATGTGGGGCTCCGACCAGGCCGCCTCCGTCGAGCCGCAGGGCCTCACCCGCCTCGTCCGCGACATCCGCACCATCGAGGCCTCCCTCGGCGACGGCGTCAAGAAGGTCTACGAGTCCGAGCTCGGCCCCATGAAGAAGCTGCGCCGCGTCACGGGCGTCGTCGCCGAGGCCGAGATCGCCGCGGCCGCGGGCGAGCCGGTCGCGGTCTGAGGTCCTGACCTCCAGAACCCCCCACGCGTTACCTCCCACCTCCCTACGACAACTCCTTACGACAGGACGGTCGTACGTCGATGAGCCCCCGCGCCGGATCCACCGGCCCCCACACTCTCGCCTTCGTCGAGAGTCCGGTACAGCTCCTGAACGTGCTGGAATGGGCACATACCACTGTCCAACACGGCACGGCGCCCGGCGCGGGGCTCACCCTCGTCGTCCTGTCCCCCAATGACCCGATGACCCGTGGCCAACTGCGCCGCATGGCCGAACTGGCCCGCGACGAGGGCCACTCGGTCCGCTGGGAGGAGGCGCGCGGTGGCACCACGGCGCCCTTCCACACCATCGGCGGCCTCGCCCCGCTGCTGCGCAGGGCCCGCCGCATCGTCATGGGAGACCCGTTCTCCCGCTATGTGCAACTCCTCCTGACCATCACCCGCGCCCCCGACCTGGTCGTGGTCGACGACGGCACGGCGACGATGGAGTTCGTCGCCCAGCTCGCCCGTGGCGAACGCCTGGTCCGCTGGCACCGCAAGGGTGGCCGCCCGGGTCCGCGCGACCTGCTCTTCGCCCCGGTGTCCTCCTCGGCCAGGCGCCGGCTGACGCCCAGCGAACGCCGTACGGTCGAGGTGTTCTCCTCGATGCCGATCGACGAGACCCCGATCGGTGTGCGCGTCACCGCCAACGACTTCTCCTGGACCCGGGCCCGCTTCGGGCCGCCCCGCCTCACCAAGGGCGCGGACCTGGTCGGCACGTCCCTCGTCGAGACGGGAGTCGTCGACGGGGACCGGTATCTCCAGGCGGTTCGCACCCTCGCCAAGTCCCACGGCGCCACCCGCTACTTCGCCCACCGCCGCGAGAGCGCCGAAAAACTCCACCGGCTGGCCGCGGAGACGGGTCTGGAGATCGTCCGCCCCGACCTCCCCCTGGAACTGATCGCCCGCCGCGGCCCCATCGGCCGCACGATCCTCAGCTTCCCCTCCACGGTCGTCCACACGCTGCCGCTGGCCCTGGCCGGCACCGAGGTCCGCGTCGCCGTCTGTGACATCGACCCGGCCTGGCTGACGGATCACGCCTCTCCGCGCGCCCAGGGCTTCCTGTCCGGGGTGACGGGGACGGCGCGGGACGTACACCGGTTGTCGTCGGTGGCGGCGATATAGGCGATACGGCAGAGAGAGAAACACAGGAGATACGGAACTTTCCGGGCCCGGGGGCCCGTCGGGTGTTCACCGCCCGGCGGGCCCCCGGGCTTTCCGCGTTCCCGGCCCGGGTGCGCCGCGACGGCACGAGGCGCGGCGGCGGATCGCGGCCGCGGTGGAGGCGCGACACGTCTGCGCACCTCCTGCCCGCGCCCTGGCCGTACGCCCTCGAGTGCTGCTGATGGACGAACCGTGCTCGGCGCTCGACCCCACGTCCACCCGCCGGGTCGAGGAGACCATCCACGAACTCGCGGGCCAGGTGACCGTCGTGATCGTGACCCACAACATGCAGCAGGCGGCCCGCGTCTCGCAGCAGTGCGCGTTCTTCCTCGCCGAACAGGGCACCCCCGGCGGCATCGTCGAACGCGGTCCCACCGAACACATCTTCGGCGACCCCGAGGACCAGCGCACGGCGGACTATGTGGCGGGCCGCTTCGGCTGACATCCTCGGCTTCTGTGATGATCAGAGCTCTCGCGGAGGCGGATGGTGACCTGCTCGGGGACGACCTGTTCGGGCGGCGCGGGAAGCTGCTGTGGTTCGAGCGGTGAGCGTCACTCTGAGTTACCTCATAGGGCTGAACAAAGAACTGAGCCCGGCGGGGCTCTCCGTCCGGCGCTACCGTGGAGCCAGCGATGCGCCCTGTAAACAGCGGAGGACCGCGGTGACCAGCATGATCGAGCGGCCGATGGCCATAGGGCCGACACCGGCAGCCGGAGCGTTCGAGGACCTGCTCCGGACCGTCGAAGAGCTGGAGACACCTGACGGCTACAAGGCCGAGCTCATCCGGGGGAAGATCGTCGTGTCACCGTGGTCGAAGCTGCGCTACAAGAAGGCCATGAAGTCGCTGCGCCGGCAGCTGGAGCCCCACGCGCCGGAAGGGCACGACGTCGACGTGGCGCCGTTTCTCTATGTGTTCCCCGGCACGGAGCGCGCCTTCGGCCCCGACCTGCACGTCGCCGACGAGTCCGCCTTCGAGGCCGAAGGCCGTCACGCCGATGGCGAGGCTCTCTCCCTCGTCGCCGAGCTGACCTCCACGTCCACCAAGGACGTCGACTGGCTCGACAAGCTGGACACGTACGGGCGAGTCGTCCCCGTCTACCTCGTCCTCGACATGCAGGCCGAGGACATGACCGCCTTCTGGGACCCGTCCGAGAAGGGATACCGATCCCGCACCACCGTCCCGTTCGGGCGCCCGCTCCACGTACCCGCCCCGTTCGACTTCGACCTGGACACCTCGGGATTCGTTGCGCGCGCGAAGGAAACGGACAAGGGCGAGACGGACGAGGCTTGTTGAGTGGCCTGCCGCACGCCTTGTTGCACCCACTCGTACGATTGCCCTGAGAGCAGCGGGACTTGTGATGCCGGTGCGACGGGGACGGGATGAGCCATGGGGGCACAGGGAAACAGCGGATCCGGTCAAGGCGGCCGTTCTGATCTGCGCGTATCGAGCCACGATCTGACGAAGCTGGCCGACGATCTCGACGACATGCAGGACCACCTGGACCAGCAGGTCAAGCGCATGGATGCGATCGTGGACCGCATCGAGGCGGGTTGGCGCGGCCCGGCGGCGACGGCGTACCGCGAGTTCCACCGGGCGGCGGCCGAGGACGCCGTACGCATCCGTGACGTGATGAAGCACCTCGAACAGGCCGTGCGGATGAGCCGGGACGGCTTTACCGAGCGGGAGTTGGACGTGCTCCAGCAGATGCGGCAGATCCGGGTGGACGTGGCGAGCGAGGTGGCCAGGCTGTCCACACCGAATCCGGACGCGGCCCCGGCCACTCCGTCCACGCTGGCGCGCAGCAGCCTCGACTCCTTCTGAGCCGTCTGCCACAGGCCGCCGAGGCGCCTACTGCACAGCCGTAACGACCAACGACCAAGGGGGACCATGTCGACCGGGAGCTCCGACGACGACCACATAGCCGTCTCGTTCGCCACACTTCACGACCTCGCCGCCGAACTGGAGGACATCCTCAAGAAGCTCAACGGCAAGCTGGACGGCCTCTACGACCGCGTCGTACCGGTCGTGCTGTCCTGGGAGGGCGAAGCCCGCGAGGTCTTCGTCGACAAACTCGACGAGTGGGACCGCTCGGCCCAGGACCTCCAGGCAGCCCAGAAGTGGCTGCATGCGTATGTGACCACGGGCCATACCAACTACGCGGCGGCGCATCGGGCGGTACTGCGGGGCTGGGGTGCCGCCTGATGGCGGACCGTCCCAGCGATGCCGAACGCAAGCAGGAACGGGACCAGCTGAAGCCGGCGGCGCCCGACGCCGGTGGGGGGTTCGATGTGCAGCCGGCCCACCTGTACTACTCGTCGGTGGTGGTGCGCGACGGGCAGTTCGACTACGACAAGGCCGCCACTCAGCTGATGAGTGCGCTCAACGAGTACAGCCAGTCGGCGGGCACCGGTTGGGGCCCGGACTCCTTCGCCAACGTCTACATGCAGATCGCCGAGAAGTTCATCCAGGTCTGGTCGGTCAGCGTGGTGAGCGTCGGCGGCGTCGCGGTCGGCCTGACCCTAACGGCCAACAACTACCAGGCGGCGGACTGGGCTTCGCGCGGCATGTACGGGCCGCCGCCGCGCCGCACCCTTCCGGTCGTCATCGACAAGAAGCCCGACTACGGGAAAATCAACGACATCAAGTGGTCGGGGACCGGCGAGGACGCCGACTCCTGGGCGATCTCCGGGGCGCTCGGCGAGATCCCGGACTTCCTCGCGGACGTCATCCGGCCGGCCATCGAGTACGGGCTCAACCTCGGCAAGACCCACGAGATCACCCCGGGCGCCCGCGAGGACGACCTCAAGGGGATGGCCACCGCGTGGCGCCAGGCCGCGAGCACGGCCCTGAAGGCGGGCGACAACTTCACGTCCGCCATCAGCTATATGACGGACCCGCAGGGTAACAGCGAGTGGCAGAGCGCGATGAAATCGTTCTGCCAGGCGATCTGGGGGACCACCGCCTGGGGCCGCAACCGTGACGCGCAGGGCAACATCGCTCAGCAGGGCGGCCGTAGCTGGAAGACCTCGGGAACGGTGGCACCCGCCCAACGCCGTCCGATCCTGGAGGTCCTTCACCACACCGCCGACACTATTCAGAAGACCTGCGACGACCTGGCCCAGGTGGCGAAGACCTGCCGGGAGACCACCACCAACCTGGCCAAGACCGCGGCCAAGGGGATGGTGGCGGACCTGACGACAGGGCTTGACCCACTGGAACTGCTCGAACTCGCCGGCAGCGCCATGTTCGGCAAGCTGGTCATGACCTTCCGCCAGCACATGGACCGGGCGGCCGTGGACAAGGCCGTCGGGATCTACCAGCAGGCCTTCAGTGACGCCGCTTCCAAACTCCTCGAACTGGAATGGGAGTTGGACGAGGCGCTCAAGAGCGCACCCACGTTCATCGCGGAGGAGGCCAGGGCCGAGGCCTTCGGTGGCCGCTCGTTGAACGAGTTCAAGAAGGAGCACAAGCAGCTCAACGGGGAGAACCCGGTCCCGTACAAGTACACGATCGACCTGGCGATGGAGGAGGACCTCAGCGGCGGCCACACCATCGACAAGCACGTCGGCAAGACCGACGACCAGCTCCTGCAGCGGCTGCGCGACCAAGCCAAGGGGAACGGCGAGCCGAAGATCCCGGCGGCCTCCACCTTCACGGACCTGACCTCGGCCCAGAAGTACACCCAGTACTGCATCAGGCAGAACAGTGGTGCCATTGACGCCTGGCTGGCGACCGGTCCCCCGCCCACCCCGAACAGTGATGTCTTCACGGTCAACTCGGTGGGTGACGCAAACAACCCGCTGGCCGTGGCCCCGGTGACCGGGCGCATCTCGAACGTGGTCAACAAGCAGGCGACCCCGGTGACGGACGCGCACGGCGTCTCCACGCGCCTCACATACGACGCCAGCCTCGACCCGCCCTTCGTCGTGACCACCTCTATGCCCAAATAGGCTGAACCCTTCCCTCAAAGAACACGACCATCAAAGGAAGCAGCGATGTCGACGCCGGATGCTGAAGCTTGGGCTGAGGCGCTCACCATGTACGAGCAGCGGTACTCGTATGTCCTGGTGGGGTCCCGCGCGCACCAGGACTGGGAGCAGGACGTAGCGGCCATCATGCGCAGGGAGGCGGTGGATCCCCGGTCCTGGAGGTGGATCGACGTCGACGAAGGCGAGGAGGAACGTCTGGAGGACCCGTTCTTCCCCTTCATCCTGCCGCCATCCGACCCGGAAGGCGCGGCGGCGTGGCGGGCCGGACTGCGGACGGTGCCCCGGACATCGGTGGAAAGGCTGCTCGTCATGCTGTCCACCACCTGGCTGGATGTTCCCAGCGAACGCGCCCGGAATCACTTCGAGGCCCGTCGGCCGGAACTCGAGCGGAAGGCCCGGGTGATCCTCTCCCGGTTCCCGGAGGGGACGTCCTTCTACGCGAACACCGGCTTCCCGGACGTGAGAACCGGCAACCGCGTCGACGACCCGGACTTCTACGAAATGACCACTGGATGCAACCCGAGATCCCAGTACGACTGGGATCTCGGCTTGGTCGCAGTGTCCGAGACTGAAGTCGGCGTCTTCTGGTCCTTCGACGCCACCTGAGTGCGCGACCCCTTCACCCGATGCCATCCGAACGGACCCCATGAACAACATCGGTAACACCGACGAAAGCGCGAGGTTCGGGCCCGAAGCCCCCGCGCTGGTGCTCACCCGCAGCGCCACCTACCCCGACCACGAGACCGCCCAGTGGGCCACCCAACAGGTCGTGACGGCCAACGAGCAGCTCATCCACCGCTGGCTGGCCCAGTCAACGCGGCCGCGTCTGACCATCGAGGCGTCCTGGTCCTCCCGTCCCGAGCCGGTCGGGCGGGTGCTGCTCCAAGCGATGATGCTGGCAGGGCGTGACCCCGTCGACGTACGGGCGGCTCGTGTGGTTCTGAAGCGGGACGCGTCCCGGCCGCACGGCTTCGTCGTCCACGCCACCTTCCCCGTCTACCTGTAGAAGGCCGACCGCCGTGCCCCTGAGCCCCCTAGAACACGACCGCCGCTACGGCGAACTGGACCAGGTGATCCGCGCCTACGCCGGGCAGCCGGCGGACGACACCCCGGACAAGCCCAGTCAGGCCCTGACCGCCTACCTCCGCCACACCTGGCACACCCGCCCCTGGGCACTGGCCTCGGCGGAGGCCCAGCTGCGGGAGTACGCCCGCAACCCGCCCGGCCGACTCCGCCTGCGCCTCGGCGAGTTCTACGCCATCCCGGACGTCGGGCTTCCCGAGTCCGACATCCAGCAGTGGCTGACCTGCCTCGCCGACCACATCAAGCACAGCGTCGAGACCGGCGAGGCCCCGCCCCCGGCCACCCCCGCCACCCACTGGGAATGGCGCGCCCGCTTCCCCGAACTCGCCCAGTTCCTCGGCGGCTGGTTCTCCCAGGACATGCCGGACGAGTTCGACGACCACGATGCCGCCGTCGACGACTACCGGTCCTCCACTGCCCCGCAGCTCGTGGCCCGCCTCGTCGGAGAGCTCCACGAGCTGCTCGCCCTCAGCCTGGAGGAGTCCGACTACGCTCTCGCCGTCGCCGAGCTGGGCATGGAGGTGGACCCTCCGGCTCCGTACGCGCCGAGCGGCTGGCTCGCGCTGATCGCCGAGAGGCTCAGTGGGCCGCGGGCCCAGTACGGGTCCCCGCCGCAAGGGGAGTGAAGTGACCGCGCCCGTCGATGAGTTGCCGGTCCTGCTCAAGAGCCTCTCGTACGATCTGCGCGTGTACGTCAGCGCGGGCCGACTTCGGCCGGCCGACGGGTCGGGCGGGCTCACGAAGGCCGTCGCCGAGGAAGTACATGCTCTTGTCGTCGAGTTGTACGAGGGCTACTGGCACCGGTACGCCTACGGCACGGCCGGCCCGGTGTCTGCGTCGCAGATCGAAATGTCGCTGCACCCCAAGTCTCTGGCAGAGGCCACCGTCCTCATGGGCGAACTCGCCTCGGCGGACCTCATGTTCCCTGAGTTCGCTCTCATGGACCGCGCCGAGGCCACGTCGATCGCCGCACGCGTGGCGGGGTTGCTCGGTCCTGGCGCGCGCTGGTGGTCCAACAGGGACGACCTCGGCGTGGACGGTGTCACCAGCTGCTCGTTCGACACGTTTGTCGTCGGCAGCGACGGCAACCGCTTCGCCCTACTGATCCAGGTCGGCGACGACTGAGGTGGCTCGCTCACCGGCCCATGTGCACCGCGAACGCCGCCCAGGCCGAGGAGTCGACCCGCAGGACGGGCCCGTCCACGTCCTTTGAGTCACGGACGGCGACGGTGCCGGGGATGTTGCGGGCGACTTCGACGCACTCCTGGCCGACATCGCCACCGCTGTAGCTGGACTTGACGAACACGAAATCGAACTCGGCCACCGGGGCTACATCTCCTTGCGCTCCGTGTATGCGCGGGCCGTGGGCGGCCCGACTGCCACGCAGGCGGAGATCGAGGATCTCGTCACCGGGGCGGAAGCCTCCTGAGTCACACGATCATCTGGGAGCGAGCGGCCTCCGAAGGCCTCAAGCGGCTCCGGGCTCGCGACGGCGACGCGGTCAAATCCCTCGTGAACGCGATCAACGCGCTCGCCCGGAACCCCGAACCCGCTGCCGGCAGCAAGCTTGGCAGCACCAACCTGCGGCGGCTGCGCGTCGGCATCTACAGAGTTACGTACGAAATCGACGGAGACACCGTCGCGATCAAGATTCTCATGGTCGGCAGCACGGCTGCCTGACACCGGCGACTGTTCAGGAGCCCAGGGTCATCCCCTCGCCCCCGGGACCGGGCCCCGGTGGCCCCTCGCGCCCGGGTCGACAGGGAGTGGTGTTCAGGCATTCGTGCGCATGATCTTGGTCAGGTCTGTGGGACCGTAGAGTACGGGAATGGGTTCGGACACCCCGAGCGTTCCCCTATGGGAGTGCGCCGGCAGCGCCGGCGGACTGGATCTGGAGAGGGGCGGCGGCCCGCATCAAGGGCCCGCGTCACCCCGTGGTCACGGGCCGTCACCGCAGTCGGCCATCGTGGCGGACATGGCAGTCGGCCATCGTCCCGGACGCGACCGGCGGCCTTCGGCCCGGATGCGGTCCGGGCAGGGCGCGCATACCGTCTGGCTCAAGATCCCATCGTCCGGAAAGGCGGGCGAGCATACCCATCCCACCGGAAACCTATGCGGCGCGTGGCCAAGTTTCTTCCCCTAACGGGCTGAAGTTTTGTTGATCGTGGGTCAGTTGGCCGCCCCGCCGCCCTACCCTTCAAAGGGTGAACCAATTGATGTCCCGAGAGTACGAGGCCGATGTCCCCGGGGGAGCACCGCTCCCCGGCACCCTGCCCGACGCCCTGCGTGCCGAGCTGATCGCGTTCCGGCGCGACATGCACATGCACCCGGAGCTCGGCAACCAGGAGTTCCGCACCACCGCGGCACTCAAGGCACGCCTGGAGCGAGCGGGCCTCAAGCCCCGCGTGCTCGACATCGGAACCGGGCTCATCTGTGACATCGGGATCGACGTCGGCGAAGGTGTGGGGGCGGGCGAAGGGGACGGCGCACGCGACCGCGTACGGGACCGTGCGGTCGACGGCGGACGCGGCATGCTCGCCCTGCGCGCCGACATCGACGCGCTGCCCATCCCGGACACGAAGAGTGACTGCGCGTACCGGTCGACCGTGCCCGACCGCGCGCACGCCTGCGGCCACGACGTGCACACGACCGTCGTCCTCGGCGCCGGGCTCGTCCTCGCCGAGCTGCATCGCCAGGGACTCCTGCCGCATCCCGTACGGCTGATCTTCCAGCCCGCCGAAGAGGTCCTGCCCGGGGGCGCGCCCGACGCCATCGAGTCCGGAGTGCTGGACGGCGTGGGGCGGATCATCGGCGTGCACTGCGACCCGAAGGTCGACGCCGGACGGATCGGACTGCGCCACGGTCCCATCACCTCGGCCTGCGACCGGCTGGAAGTCTCACTCGACGGCGCCGGCGGCCACACCGCGCGCCCCCATCTCACCACCGACCTCGTCACCGCCGCCGCCCGCGTCGTCACCGACGTGCCGTCCCTCGTCGCCCGGCGCGTGGACGCCCGCAGCGGGCTCGCGGTGACCTGGGGACGCGTCGAGTCCGGGCACGCCTGCAACGTCATCCCGCAGCACGCCGAACTCTCCGGGACCGTCCGCTGCCTCGACCTCGAGGCCTGGCGGCAGGCGCCCGACCTGGTGCACGCGGCCATCGACGAGATCGCGAACCTGTACCGCGCCAAGTCCGAGATCAACTACATCCGGGGCGTCCCGCCGGTCGTCAACGACCCGGCGGTCACGGAGCTCCTCCATGACGCCATGACCTCGCGGCGCGGCTCGCACTCCGTCGAGGACACCGAGCAGAGCCTCGGCGGCGAGGACTTCTCCTGGTACCTGGAGCACGTGCCCGGCGCCATGGCGCGCCTCGGCGTGCGTACGCCGGGCGAGCGCACCACCCGTGACCTGCATCGCGGCGACTTCGACGCCGACGAGTCGGCCATCACGGTCGGAGTCGAGCTCTTCACCGCGGCGGCCCTGCTGGACGCGATCCGCTAGACGCGCCGCCATGAGCGCGGGACGCTCAGTCGCAGACGCTGCACAAGTGACGTAGGGGTACCCGGGCCGCCGGTCCGCCCGATGCCCCGATCGGCACCCCTTCGTCCACTTGCGTCACCCCGCCGTAACGGGTGGCGGGCAAACGTAACCCGGTGGCGGCACGGTTCGATAACGGCCCGGAGAAACCCCGTTCCCCTCCCCTTCTACGCGCGTTACTGTGCGCCGAAATCGCTGCGTCGGCGGCGTGTTGGGGAAGCGGACCGGCGACGGCCGTGGGGATGAAGGGTGCTTGCTGTGCGTCTGATATCTCGGAGGACCAGGTTCTCCCAAGCAGCGGTGGCCGTCTCGGTCATCGCCCTCGCGGCGGTCGGTTGTGGCAAGTCGAGCACCGACACGAGCAGCGACTCCAAGAAGAGCTCGTCGGGTTACAGCGGGAAGGGCATCGGTCTCGCGTACGACATCGGCGGCAAGGGCGACCAGTCCTTCAACGACGCCGCGTACGCCGGTTTCCAGAAGGCCGAGACCGAGTTCAAGATCGGCGGCCGGGACATCGAGCCGCAGGACGGCGAGTCCGACGCCGACAAGGTGCAGCGCCTGGAGCAGCTCGCCAAGTCCGGCTACAACCCGGTGATCGGCGTCGGCTTCGTGTACGCGCCGGCCATCAAGGAGGTCGCGGCGAAGTACCCGAAGATCACCTTCGGCATCATCGACGACGAGCAGGACAAGGCCGCGAACATCGCCGACCTGGTCTTCCACGAGGAGCAGTCCTCCTACCTCGCGGGTGTCGCGGCGGCGAAGGCCACCAAGAAGGACCACATCGGCTTCATCGGCGGCGTGGACATCCCGCTGATCCACAAGTTCGAGGCCGGTTTCGACCAGGGCGCGAAGTCGGTCAACCCGAGCATCAAGATCGAGTCGCAGTATCTGACGCAGACGCCCCAGGAGGGTGGCTTCTCCAGCCCCGACAAGGGCAAGGACGCGGCGGCCGGCCAGATCGAAAAGGGCGCCGACGTGCTCTACCACGCGGCCGGCCTGTCCGGTCAGGGCGTGATCTCCGAGGCCGCGTCCAAGAAGGTGTGGGCCATCGGCGTCGACTCCGACCAGTACGCGCAGAGCTCTCTGGCCAAGTACAAGGACTGGATCCTCGGCTCAGCGCTGAAGAACGTCGGCGGCGCGGTGTACGACCTGGCCAAGTCCGTCGTCGACGGCAAGCCGCTGAGCGGTGTCGTGCGCGGTGACCTGAAGTCGGGCGGCGTCGGCTTCGCCGACTCCAACCCGAAGTACAAGGCCCTGACGGACGTGGTCGCGGCGGTCGACAAGGCCAAGCAGGACATCATCGACGGCAAGATCACCGTCAAGACGACCCAGTGAGTCGCGCCTGTCGTCACTGATCACCGGCCTGGCGTCACTGATCACCGATGAGGGAGCCCCCGCCCGATGTACGGGCCGGGGGCTCCCTCATTCATGCGTGCAGGCGTGCAGCGCGTGCATGCGTGCACGCGCGGGGTCGTTCCGGCTCGATGGTGATCCTGGCGAAAAGATCCAAACGAGGCGGAATCTCGCAAAGTAACATGGTCTGGTACATGGCATCGCATACGTGGATGCCGCGTCGATGGTGTGTCGACACCGCGTCAGCACCGCGTCGACACCGCGCCCGGAGGCCGGGCGCCTTTGCCGAGTAGAAACCCCAGGTGCGCCCTAGGTGTTCGGAGATTGTTCGCCGAGGGTTCAAAACGGTCGGATAACACTCTGGCGACGTGGGTTCTCTGCTATGTCTACGCGCGTTACGCTGCGGCGGAATCAGCGCCTGGTTTGGGCGCCTGCACAAAGGAGTCACGTTCATGCGCCGGGTGTCCCGAATCGCGGTTGCGGGCGTTGCGACCGCATCCCTCGCCGTTGCTCTCTCCGCCTGTGGCGGCTCGTCCACCGAAGCCTCCAGCGGCGGCTCGGCCAAGACCAAGGGCATCGGCCTTGCGTACGACATCGGCGGCAAGGGCGACCAGTCCTTCAACGACGCCGCGTTCGCCGGTTTCCAGAAGGCCGAGACCGACCTCAAGATGAGCGGCCGGGACATCGAGCCGCAGGACGGCGAGTCCGACGCCGACAAGGTGCAGCGCCTGGAGCAGCTCGCCAAGTCCGGCTACAACCCGGTGATCGGCGTCGGCTTCGTGTACGCGCCGGCCATCAAGGAGGTCGCGGCGAAGTACCCGAAGATCACCTTCGGCATCATCGACGACGAGCAGGACAAGGCCGCGAACGTCGCCGACATGGTCTTCCACGAGGAGCAGGCCTCCTACCTCGCGGGTGTCGCCGCGGCGAAGGCCACCAAGAAGGACCACATCGGCTTCGTCGGCGGCGTGGACATCCCGCTGATCCACAAGTTCGAGGCCGGGTACGTCCAGGGCGCCCAGTCGGTCAACCCGAAGATCAAGATAGAGAAGCAGTACCTGACCCAGACGCCCCAGGAGGGTGGCTTCTCCAGCCCCGACAAGGGCAAGGACGCGGCCGAGGGTCAGATCGAGGCGGGCGCGGACGTGATCTACGCCGCCGCGGGCCTGTCGGGTCAGGGTGTCATCCAGTCCGCCGCCTCGCACAAGGTGTGGGCCATCGGCGTCGACTCCGACCAGTACAAGCAGGACGCGCTGGCCAAGTACAAGGACTACATCCTGACTTCGGCCACCAAGGACGTCGCCGGGGCGGTCTACAACCTCGCGAAGTCGGTGGCGGACGGCAAGCCCGAGACCGGCGTCGTCCGTGCCAGCCTCGCCACCGGCGGTGTCGGCCTGGCCGACTCGAACCCGGCGTTCAAGAACAACGCCGACCTGCAGGCCGCGCTGAAGAAGGCCGAGGCGGGTATCAAGGACGGCTCGATCACGGTCAAGACCTCCTGACCGGAGCCCTGATCCCGGCCCAGGTCACGACGTCATCACCAGACGTCGAAACCATGGCCATGGCAACGCTGTAATGGCAGCGTTACGGCCACGGAACGGGGCGTGGGGAGGATGACCTCTTCATGCCCCGTTCGCGCGGCAGAATGCTCGGATCGGATCGGACCGGACCGAAAGTAGTCCGAAAAGAACCCGGTCCGTCCGAGTGCAATTCAAAGCAGGGGCGCTACGCGCGTAGATAGGCCCCTTTTCCAAGGAGAGTGCGCCATCGACGCGTCCAGCAGCCCTCCGCTCACCGCGCAGTCGACCGCGGTCGAGCTGGCGGGGATCACCAAGCGTTTCCCCGGTGTGGTGGCCAACCATGACATCCACCTGACGGTCCGCAAGGGCACGGTCCACGCCCTCGTCGGCGAGAACGGTGCCGGCAAGTCGACGCTGATGAAGATCCTCTACGGCATGCAGAAGCCGGACGAGGGCACGATCGCCATCGACGGTGAGCAGGTCAGCTTCTCGTCGCCCGCCGACGCCATCGTGCGCGGCATCGGCATGGTCCACCAGCACTTCATGCTCGCCGACAACCTCACCGTCCTGGAGAACGTGGTCCTGGGCAGCGAGAAGCTGTACGGCATCGGCGGCGGCGCCCGTAAGAAGATCAAGGAGATCTCCGACCGGTACGGCCTGAACGTCCGCCCGGACGTCCTGGTCGAGGGCCTCGGTGTCGCCGAGCGTCAGCGCGTGGAGATCCTCAAGGTCCTCTACCGCGGCGCCCGCACCCTGATCCTGGACGAGCCCACGGCCGTACTGGTGCCGCAGGAGGTGGACGCACTCTTCGACAACCTGCGCGAGCTCAAGTCCGAGGGCCTGGCCGTCATCTTCATCTCGCACAAGCTGGGCGAGGTTCTCTCGGTCGCCGACGAGATCACGGTCATCCGGCGCGGTACGACGGTCGGCACGGCCGTCCCCGCCGAGACGACCCCTCGCCAGCTCGCCGAGATGATGGTCGGCAGCGAGCTCCCGACCCCGGAGACCGCCGAGTCCACCGTCACGGACAAGCCGGTCATCCAGGTCGAGGGCCTCACGGTCTTCGCCAGCGGTGCCCCCTCCCTCGGCGAGCTCGCCGAGCCGACGGGCGCCGGTCTGCTCAGCGAGGACACCGCCGAGACCGCCGCCGCGGTGCGGCGCATCCTCGACGACGTCACCTTCACCATCCACGCGGGTGAGGTGATGGGCATCGCCGGTGTCGAGGGCAACGGCCAGACCGAGCTCATCGACGCGCTGATCGGCCTCAAGTCCGCGGACGCGGGAGCCATCACCTTCCTCGGCGACGAGATCACGGGGTGGGCCACCCGCAAGCGCCGTGAGAAGGGCATCGGGTACATCCCCGAGGACCGCCACCGCCACGGCCTGCTGCTGGAGTCCCCGCTCTGGGAGAACCGCATCCTCGGCCATGTCACCGAGGCCCCCAACGCGAAGGGCTTCTGGCTCGACATCAAGGGCGCCCAGGAGGACACCAGGCGCATCGTCGAGGAGTACGACGTCCGCACCCCCGGTATCGACGTCACCGCCGCCTCGCTCTCCGGCGGCAACCAGCAGAAGCTGATCGTCGGCCGCGAGATGAGCCACAAGCCGCGCTTCCTGATCGCCGCCCACCCCACCCGTGGTGTGGACGTCGGCGCGCAGGCCGCGATCTGGGACCAGATCCGCGAGGCCCGCCGCGAGGGCCTGGCCGTGCTGCTGATCTCGGCCGACCTGGACGAGCTGATCGGCCTGTCGGACACCCTGCGGGTGATCTACAACGGCAGGCTCGTGGCGGACGCCGACCCGGCGACCGTCACCCCGGAGGAACTCGGCTCGGCCATGACCGGCGCCGCCTCCGGACACCTGGAGCACGTAGCGGAAAGCGCCGCCCCGGAGGACGAGGCCCGATGAAGAAGTTCGACAAGGAGCGCGTGCTCCTCGCGGTGGCCGGCCCGGTCATCGCGCTCGTCGCGGCGATCGCGCTGACCTCGGTCGTGCTGCTCGCCTCGGGCAAGAGCCCGTTCGAGCCGTACTCGCTGATGCTGCAGCAGGCGACGTACTCCGACGTCCAGGTGCTGATCCTCAACCAGGCGTCGCTGTACTACCTGGCGGCGCTCGCGGTGGCCATCGGCTTCCGCATGAACCTGTTCAACATCGGTGTCGACGGTCAGTACCGCCTCGCCGCGATGATGACCGCGGTCGTCGGCACGCACATCGCGCTGCCCGGCGTCCTGCAAGTGCCGCTGCTGCTGCTCGTCGGCATGCTCACCGGCGCCTTCTGGGCCGGCATCGCCGGTGTCCTGAAGGTCACCCGGGGAGTGAGCGAGGTCGTCGCGACGATCATGCTCAACGCGATCGCCACCAGCCTCATCGGCTACCTCACCCTCGACAACATCTGGGGTGTGCAGGTCGGCAACAACAACACGACCGGCGTCATGAAGAAGTCCGGCTGGGTTCCCGGCATCAACCTCGGCTCGGACGTCGGCGAGATCTACGGCCTGGTCTTCCTCGCCGTCCTCATGGGCGTCCTGTACTGGGTGGTCCTCAACCGCACCCGCTTCGGCTTCGACCTGCGCGCCACCGGTGCCTCCGAGACCGCCGCCGCGGCCTCCGGTGTCGACGCCAAGAAGATGGTGCTCACCGCGATGCTGATCTCCGGCGCGGTCGCGGGCCTCTCCGGTCTGCCGCTGCTGCTCGGCGACGCCCACAGCTACAGCCTGAGCTTCCCGACCGGACTCGGCTTCACCGGCATCACGATCGCCCTGCTCGGCCGCAACAACCCGGTGGGCATCGCCTTCGCCGCCCTGCTGATCGCCTTCCTCGACAAGGCGTCCCCGGCGCTCGACTACGCGACCCCGGTGGCGTACGAGAAGGAGATCGCCACGATCATGCAGGGCCTGATCGTCTTCGCGGTCGTCATCTCCTACGAGGCCGTACGTGTCTGGGGCCAGCGCCGCCAGCAGAAGCGGGTCGGTGAGGAACTGGCCGCGGCCGCCGCCAACAACAACTCCCCGAAGGAGGTGGCTGCCCGATGAGCACCGCGACCGTCGCCAAGCCGCAGGCGCAGCAGCCCGGCAAGGGCAGCCGCCGATTCTCGCTCCCCGTGCTCCTGCTGATCATCGCGGGCGTGCTCGTCCTGACCTCGGTCGTCCGCCTGATCACCGGCGCGGACGGCATCACCTCGACCGGACAGATGTCCACGGCGCTGCGTCTCGCGGTGCCGATCGGCCTCGCGGGCCTCGGCGGCCTGTGGTCCGAGCGCGCGGGCGTCGTCAACATCGGCCTCGAAGGCATGATGATCCTCGGCACCTGGTTCGGTGCCTGGGCCGGCTATCAGTGGGGTCCGTGGACCGGTGTCGCCTTCGGCATCATCGGCGGCTGCCTCGGCGGCATCCTGCACGCCATCGCCACGGTGACCTTCAACGTCAACCACATCGTCTCCGGTGTGGCCATCAACATCCTGGCGCTCGGCACCACCCGCTACCTCTCGAAGTTCACTTTCGAGAACGCGCCGCAGGGCTCCTCCAAGCAGTCCCCGCCCATCGACTCGCTCGGCACCTTCGACATTCCGGGGCTGTCGAGCGGCCTGGACACGCTCAACGGGAAGCACTGGTTCCTGATCTCGGACATCGCGGGTCTGCTCGGCGGGCTGGTCACCGACCTGTCGCCGCTCACGGTCGTCGCCGTGGCCCTCGTACCGGCGACGTGGTGGGTGCTGTGGCGTACGTCCTTCGGCCTGCGGCTGCGCTCCTGCGGCGAGAACCCGATGGCCGCAGAGTCCCTCGGCGTCAACGTCTACAAGTACAAGTACCTCGCCGTGATCATCTCCGGTGGCTTCGCCGGCCTCGGCGGTGCCTTCCTGTCGATCGTCGCGTCCAACGTGTACCTCGACGGACAGACCGCGGGGCGCGGCTACATCGGTCTCGCTGCGATGATCTTCGGTAACTGGATGCCGGGCGGTCTCGCCCTCGGAGCGGGTCTGTTCGGTTACACCGACAGCCTCAACCTGCGCGGCGGCACCACCAACGTGCACGCGCTGATCCTGCTGATCGCGATTCTGCTGGTCTTCGGCGCCGCCTACCTCGCGTGGAAGAAGCGGCTCGTGCCCGCGCTGATCACCGCCGCGGTGTCGGCGCTGATGTTGGTCTGGTACGCCACCACCAGCGATGTCCCCAAGCAGGTCGTGAGCGCGACGCCGTACATCGTGACGCTGCTCGTTCTCTCGCTGTCCGCACAGCACCTGCGGATGCCGAAGGCCGACGGCATGCCGTACCGGAGAGGACAGGGCAAGTGACGTCCGCCGACGCCGGGCCCGCGGCCGTCGACTGGGAGGCTCTGCGGGAGCACGCGCGGGACGCCATGTCCCGGGCGTACGCCCCCTACTCGGGCTTCCCGGTCGGCGTCGCGGCCTTCGTCGACGACGGCCGGACCGTCACCGGCTGCAACGTCGAGAACGCCTCGTACGGGCTCGGACTGTGCGCCGAGTGCGGTCTGGTCTCCCAGCTGCTGAACACCGGTGGCGGTCGGCTGACGCACTTCACCTGCGTCGACGGACAGGGCGAGATCCTCGTCCCGTGCGGACGCTGCCGTCAGCTGCTGTACGAGTTCGGCGGGGCCGAGCTGCTCCTGGAGACCCCGGCCGGAATCGTGCCGCTCTCCGAGATGCTGCCGCAGGCCTTCGGGCCGGAGAATCTCACCAAGTAACGCCTGCGCGGCCCCTCCCGACGACCGGACGATGAAACGACCGATCGGGAGGGGCCGCGGATTTTCGGAAGTCTTCGGAAGGAAAGCCATGGCCATGGACGCCGTCTCCGTCATCCGCACCAAGCGGGACCGCGCCGAGCTCAGCGACGCGCAGATCGACTGGGTCATCGACGCGTACACCCGCGGCGAGGTCGCCGACTACCAGATGGCCGCCCTCAACATGGCGATCCTGCTCAACGGCATGAACCGTCGCGAGATCGCCCGCTGGACCGCCGCGATGATCGCCTCCGGCGAGCGCATGGAGTTCTCCGCCCTCTCCCGCCCGACCGCCGACAAGCACTCCACGGGCGGCGTCGGCGACAAGATCACCCTCCCGCTGGCGCCGCTGGTCGCTGCCTGCGGCGCGGCGGTCCCGCAGCTGTCCGGACGCGGCCTCGGCCACACCGGCGGCACGCTGGACAAGCTGGAGTCGATCCCCGGCTGGCGCGCCCTGCTGTCGAACGAGGAGATGCTGAACGTCCTCGACACGACCGGTGCGGTCATCTGCGCGGCGGGCGACGGCCTGGCCCCGGCCGACAAGAAGCTCTACGCGCTCCGTGACGTCACCGGCACGGTCGAGGCGATCCCCCTCATCGCCTCCTCCATCATGTCGAAGAAGATCGCGGAGGGCACGGGCTCGCTGGTCCTGGACGTGAAGGTCGGCACCGGCGCCTTCATGAAGACCATCGAGGACGCCCGCGAACTCGCCTCCACGATGGTCGGGTTGGGAACCGACCACGGCGTGAAGACGGTCGCGCTCCTGACGGACATGTCGACCCCGCTGGGCCTGACGGCGGGCAACGCGCTGGAAGTACGGGAGTCGGTGGAGGTCCTGGCGGGCGGCGGTCCGGCCGACGTCGTCGAACTCACCATCGCCCTGGCCCGCGAGATGCTGGACGCGGCGGGCATCAAGGACGCCGACCCGGCGAAGGCCCTCGCGGACGGCTCCGCGATGGACGTCTGGCGCCGCATGATCGCCGCGCAGGGCGGTGACCCGGACGCCGCGCTGCCCACCTCCCGCGAGCAGCACGTGGTGACGGCCCCGTCCTCCGGCGTCCTGACCCGTCTGGACGCCTACGACATCGGCATCGCCGCCTGGCGCCTGGGCGCGGGCCGCGCCCGCAAGGAGGACCCGGTGCAGGCCGCCGCGGGCGTCGAACTGCACGCCAAGCCCGGCGACACCGTCACCGCGGGCCAGCCCCTGCTGACCCTCCACACCGACACCCCCGAGCGCTTCGAGTACGCCCTGGAGTCGGTCGAGGGTTCCTACGACATCGCGGCCGCGGGCACGGACTACAAGGCCACGCCGGTCGTGCTGGAACGTATCGCCTGACCTGCGCTTTCCTCGTACGGGTGAACGGGATCGGTGGACGTCCGCCGATCCCGTTCGGCATGCTGGACTCGGTGACGCACCGATTGGAGACCGCCGTGAGCGCACTCACCGTCGACCACGACCCCGAGCAGAGCTGGGACGAACTCGTCCGGTTCTGGGAGGAGATGGAGTGGCCGGAGGGCAGCAAGGTGGAGATCATCGAGGGGATCGTCACCGTGTCACCCGCTCCCGCATACCACCACAACGTGATCGCGGCGCGAATCCACCGCCGCCTGCTCTCCGTCATCCCCGAGGACTGGGAGGTCTTCCAAACCCTGGCGGTCGCGGTGCCCTCCCGGTTGGGCATGTTGATCCCCGACCTGGTCGTGGCACCTGTGGTGGAGGGGGATGGCCTGAGCAGTCACATCCCCGCAGACATGGCGGAACTCGTCGTCGAAGTCACCTCGAAGTCCAACGCCGTGCATGACCGCGTCAGCAAGCCCGCCGCCTACGCCGCCGGAGGCATCCCCCTCTACCTGCTCGTCGACCGATGGGCGGCCGGCGGCCCGACGGTGACGCTGTACGGCGAACCCACGGGCGACGTCTACCGCGTCCTGCGTGCCGGAAAGTTCGGCGACGCGATCACGCTGCCGGCCCCCTTCGACCTCACCCTCGACACCAGCGTGTTCCCCGTCGACTGACGTACCCGAGGGGCGGCGCCCATTTTTTGTGCGCCGACCTCTGTCGAACGCTGGCTGGCCCCCGTCAGCCGAGCACCGTCGCGATCACCACCAGCACCGGCACCGACAGGATCGTCGACAGGAGGATCGACTCGCGAGCGAGGGTTTCGCCGACCCGGTAACGCGAGGCGTAGGTGAAGAGGTTCTGGGCGGCGGGCAGCGCCGAGGTGACCACGACGTCGAGCAGCGGCGCGCCGTGCAGCCCGAACAGGCCCACGGCCAGGGCCCAGGCGGCCAGCGGCTGGCCCACCGACTTCAGGGCGACGGACAGCAGCACCGGGAAACGGTCCGCGCCCCGGCCGGGCAGCGTGCTGCCGCACAGCGAGATGCCGAACGCCAGCAGCACCGCGGGCACCGACATGTTGCCGATCAGCGTGAGCGGGTCCATGACCGGTCCCGGCAGCGTCAGACCGGTCGCCGACACCGCGACCCCGCTCAGCGAGCCGACCGCGATGGGGTTGCGCAGGGGAGTGATCAGCCGCTGCCACAGGGGGCCCTTCTCGCCGTCCCCCGACAGGTCGAGGACGGTGAGTGCGATGGGCGTGACCATGATCTGCTGGAAGAGCAGTACGGGCGCGACGAGCGAGGCGTCCCCCAGCACGTACACCGCGATCGGGATGCCGAGGTTGCCCGAGTTGACGTAGCTGGAGCAGAGGGCGCCGATCGTCGTCCGGCCCACGCCCCAGCCGCGTACGACCCCGATCGCGACGAAGACCCCGGCCGCCGCGGCCGTGCTCATCGCCGTCACCAGGAGTCGGCTGGAGAAGATCACCGACAGGTCGGCCCGGGCGAGCGTGGTGAACAGCAGGGCGGGGGAGGCCACGTGGAAGGCGAGCTTCGTCAGCACCTCCCGCCCGTTCTCCCCGAGATAGCCGCGGCGTCCGATGACGTAACCGACCCCGATGACGACGGCGATGACCGCGAAGCCCGTCAGCACGCCTTGCACGGTGCCTCCTTCGATCGGAGGAGGCCGTCGGGTATCACGGAAGGCGCTGATTCATGGGGCATACACCCAACCCTCTGGGGCGGGACGGGCGCAGGTCAATGTGATCCTTTGCGGGCGCGCGTCTCGAACGGTTCGGTCCCGCGCGATGAGTTCCGTGCCACCGGCCGGTCTACTGACTGTGGACGCCACGACACCCGCCGTACTCGTGCTGCTCGGCCCCGTCACCCGTGACCAGGTGCCGGGGCTCTGTGACGACGTGCGCGCGCGGCTGGCGGCGACCGGTGCCGGGGTGGTGGTCTGCGATGCCGCGGGCCTCGGTCCACCCGGCCTGGCCACCGTCGACGCCCTGGCCAGGATGCAGCTCGCCGCCCGCCGGGCCGGGGGCCGCGTCCGGCTGCGCGCCCCGGCGCCGCCTCTCCTCCTGCTTCTCGATCTAGTCGGACTTTGCTTCGAGGTGGAGGGGGAGGTCGAAGAGCGGGAACCAGCGCTTGGTGTCCAGGAAGCAGTGGAACCCGGTGATGCGGCCGTCTGAGATCTCCAGCGCCTGGATCGCCCAGGCACTGAAGCCGCCCTCCTCCGGATCCGGCTTGTAGTGCGCGAATCCCGGCAGACCGTTGACCGCGACCGGCAGCAGGCGCGAACCCGCGCAGGAGGCACCGAGGGTCGTCATGAAACCGGTGATGTCGCCCGTGCCGCGCAGCCACAGGTCGAACGGCGGCATCGTCATGATCGCGTCCTCGTGGAGCAGCGCGGTGAGCGCCGTCATGTCGTACCCCTCGAACGCGGCGACATAGCGCTCGAGCAGCTTCTGCTGCTCCTCGTCGAGCGGGTCGGAGACGGCTGCCTCGGCGCTGTCGCTCTCCGCGAGGGTCGCGCGGGCCCGCTGCAACGCGCTGTTGACCGAGGCGACCGTCGTCCCGAGCAGCTCGGCGACCTCCGACGCCTTCCAGGCCAGGACCTCGCGCAGGATGAGCACGGCGCGCTGCTTGGGCGGCAGCTGCTGCAGGGCGGCCATGAAGGCAAGGCGCACCGACTCCTTGGCCACCGCGGCTTCGGCGGGGTCACTGACCGTGGGCAGCATGCGCGCGTCGGGCATCGGCTCCAGCCAGGTGTTGTCCGGGCGCGGGGTGAGCGCCGCCTGAGCCAGGGGTGAGGGACCGGTCAGATCCATCGGACGTGCCCTCCGGTTGCCCGCGTTCAGCATGTCGAGGCAGACGTTGGTGGCGATCCGGTACAGCCAGGACCGCATCGACGAACGGCCCTCGAACTTGTCGTAGCTCCGCCAGGCGCGGACCATCGTGTCCTGCACCGCGTCCTCCGCCTCGAAGGAGGAGCCGAGCATCCGATAGCAGTACCCGGTCAGCTCGACCCGGTGCTTCTCCAGCCGCACGTCCAGATCTGTCGTCGCCGTACCGTCGCTCATAGCCAACCCACCCCTGTGGCCGTTCCCGTCGCACCGTCGCTTCGTTGCGCCGGCACTTCGGAAGCTACCGCAGCCCACTGACAATGGCCCCCGGAGTGGGAAAAAGCGGAGCTCAGACCAATTGCTTCACGGACATGAGCACATGCCGGTGCACACCGCCCACTTCACCCCCGGTTCAGTCCCCCACTTCGGCCCTGGTTCCGTCCCCCGCCTGGCCCGGGTGGTGGGCCGGGTTGATCGACGCGGAACTCCATGAAAGATCCCCCTGTTCGGGCCGGTTGACCGGGTGGAGGCTGGGCGCCTCCACGGTCAACAGGGTCCGACCAGGGGGATGTGAGGAGCGTCCGGGGGCGCTCAGTGCGCCAGGGCCGGTTCGCGGCGGGCCTGGGTGCGGGCCGCGTGGGAGCCGAGCAGGGTGATCGTGACGACGCCCAGGACCGCGAACAGTCCGAGTGCCACCGTCCCGGCCCACCCGCCTGTGTGGAAGGCGACCGCGCCGAGCGTGCTGCCCGCGCTGGAGCCGATGTAGTACGCGGACTGGTAGAGGGCGGAGGCCTGGGCGCGGCCCTGCTTGGCCGTGTGGCTGACCGACGAGGACGCCACCGCGTGGCCCGCGAAGAAGCCCGCGGTGATCAGCACCAGGCCGAGCAGGACGAGGGGGAGGGAGCCGACCAGGGAGAGGAGCAGGCCGGCGGTCGTGGTGCCGCCCGCCAGGTACAGGGAGCCGCGCCGGCCCAGGCGGGCGGCCAGCCTTCCCGCCGTGGACGCCGACACCGTACCGACCAGGTACACCAGGAAGATCGAGCCGATGATGCCCTGCGGGAGGGAGAACGGGGCCTCGGTCAGGCGGTAGCCGATCACCGTGTAGACCGCGCCGAAGACCATCATGAACAGCGCGCCGATCGCGTACAGCCGGCGCAGCAGGGGGTTCGCGAGGTGGTCACGGACCGTACGGGCCAGCACCCGCGGTCGCAGCGAGCCGGGCGTGAAGTGCTTCGGCGCCGGCAGGAGCATACGGAAGGCGACCGCGCAGGCCACCGCGATGATCCCGATCGTGGCGACGGCCACCCGCCAGCCCCACTCCTGCGCGACCCAGCCGGTGATGACCCGGCCGCTCATCCCGCCGACGCTGTTGCCCGCCACGAAGAGGCCGATCGCCGTGATCAGGGCCTTGGGGCGGACCTCCTCCGCCAGATAGGCCGTCGCGGAGGCCGGAAGGCCCACCAGCGCCGCACCCTGCACCGCCCGCAGCGCGACCAGCGCGCCGATCGACGGGGCGAAGGGGACCAGGAGACCGACCGTCACCGCGACCGCCAGCGACGCCGTCATCAACGTACGCCGTCCGAACCGCTCCGACAGCGCGCTCATGGGGAGGACGAACAGTGCCAGCGCACCCGTCGCCGCGGACACCGTCCAGCTCGCCTCGCTCGCGCTGACCCCGAAGTCCGTGGAGACGAGCGGGAGGAGGGCCTGCGTGGAGTAGAGGAGCGCGAAGGTCGCCACACCCGCGAGGAAGAGCGCGAAGCTCATGCGGCGGTAGCCGGGCCCACCCGGGGTGAGACGGGAGTCGACGGCGGCGGTGGAGGACGTGACGGAGGAGGTGGCACCCACGGTGGTGGACGCCCCGGTACTGGCGGAAGGCATACCTCGAAACTAAAGAGCCGCCGTTCATCCGTCCAATGCATGGAATCGTCATAATCGTTCCCATGGTGCATCAGCAAAGGTCACAGCCTCACCTGTCACCGTTCAGTGACACAGAAGACAGCGCGGGCATGTCGAGGCTGCTCGCCCCACGCCTCGTGTACTTCGCCGGGGTCGCCCGCACGGAGCACGTCACACGCGCCGCGCAGGAGATGCGGGTCCCCCAGTCGACCCTGTCGCGCGCCATGGTCCGGCTCGAACAGGACCTGGGCGTCGATCTGTTCGCGCGCCGGGGCCGCACGGTCTCCCTCACCCCCGCGGGCCGTACGTTCCTCTCCTCCGTCGAGCGGGCCCTCGCCGAGATCGAGCGCGCCGCCGAGGAGGTGCGCGCGGACGCCGACCCGGCCACCGGCAAGGTCGCGTTCGGCTTCCTGCACACCATGGGCTCGGAGACCGTCCCCGGCCTGATCCGCGCCTTCCGGGCCGACCACCCGCGGGTCCGCTTCAGCCTCGTCCAGAACTACGGCGAGGCGATGCTGGAGGGACTGCGCTCGGGCGAGCTGGACCTGTGCCTCACCTCTCCGGTGCCGGACGCGCCTGACCTGGTGGGCCGTCTCCTCGACGAGCAGAAGCTCCGGCTCGTGGTCCCGGCCGACCACCGCCTCGCCGCCCGCAAACGCATCCGTCTCGCCGAGGCCGCCGACGAGACCTTCGTGACCCTCGAACCCGGCTACGGCATGCGCCGCATCACCGACGATCTCTGCCAGGAGGCCGGCTTCAAGCCCCGCATCGCCTTCGAGGGCGAGGAGGCCGAGACCCTACGGGGCCTGGTGGCCGCCGGCCTCGGAGTCGCCCTCCTGCCCCCACCGGCCGTACCCCGCCCAGGGGTGGTCGAACTGACGGTCACGGCCCCGAGAGCGGTCCGCGAGATCGGAGTGGCATGGCTGGACGGCCACCCGGACACGCTGCCGGTGGCGGCCTTCAAGAAGTTCCTGCTGTCGAGGAGGGGGCACCTGCTACCGGACTGAGGGGCGCAGGCGCCCCGTCTTCAGGGGCGGTTCTCAGGGGCGCGAGGAACTGCGCGACCAGCCCCCACCACGCCGTAGACGAAACACGGCCTAGCGACGCAACGCCCGCCCGAAGCCGGAGGCGAGCGGCATCCGCAACCCCAACGGCGGCGGCGCGGCCAACGCGTCCTCCAGTGGGCGCGACACCCCGTGTCCGAACAACGCCCCCATCACGAAGTCCTGCGACAGCGCGTGCACTTCGGACCGGTACTGGTGCAACCCGTGCCCGTCGGAGTGGACCTCGAACCGGCAGATGTCCCGGTTGGACTTCTTCGCCCGTGCCGCGAGCCGGAAGGACAACTCCGGGTCGGTGCGTTCGTCGTTGGTGCCGTGCACGATCAGCACGCGCCGCCCGGCGAGCTGCTTCACCGGTTCGGGTGGCGCCGCCACGTCGTCCTCGGGCAGCCAGGGGGCGAGCGCCAGAACGGAGTTGACGGCGGTGTGCCCGGCCGCACGCAGCGCCGCCCGGCCTCCCATGCCCACACCGGCGAGGCACACCGGCACGTCCCCGTAGCGGCGTACGACCTCGTCGGCGGCCCAGGACGCGTCGTTCGCGAGATGCGCCTCGCTGCCGTTCCAGCCGCGGAAGCGGTAGTGCACGACATGGGCGGCCAGGCCTTCCGCGTGTCCCGCGCGCATGAGCCTGCGGCCGAGCGCGCGTACGGAGGCGGTCGCCAACATCGGGGACGGTCTGCGCGCGGAGACCTCGTCGCCGCCCGGAAGCAGCAGAACCACTCCGCTGACGGCCGTCGGCTCCGGGCCGATCGTCCTCCCCAGCCGGGCCCTGCGAACCGGCGTCGCTTGCTGTGCCATGACAGAACAGTGTCAGAAGTGACGGTGTACGCCACCCGTCCGCCTGGTCACCGTTACATATCGACGGACGGCTCGACAGGAGATCTACGCGCGTAGGGGCTACAGTGCGAAAATGACGAGCCAGATCCAGAACACCCCGAGCTCGGAACAGATCCGCCGGGCGCCCAAGGTCCTGCTGCACGATCACCTCGACGGGGGCCTGCGCCCCGGGACGATCGTGGAACTCGCCCAGGAGACCGGCTATTCCGGGCTCCCCGAGACCGACCCCGACAAACTCGGCGTCTGGTTCCGCGAGGCCGCCGACTCCGGGTCCCTGGAGCGGTACCTGGAGACCTTCGCCCACACCTGTGCCGTCATGCAGACGCGCGAGGCGCTGGTGCGGGTCGCCGCCGAGTGCGCCGAGGATCTCGCCGAGGACGGAGTCGTCTACGCCGAGGTGCGCTACGCGCCCGAGCAGCATCTGGAGACCGGGCTCACCCTCGAAGAGGTCGTCGAGGCCGTCAACGAGGGCTTCCGTGAGGGCGAACGGCGCGCCCGGGAGAGCGGCCACCGCATCCGGGTCGGCGCCCTGCTCACCGCCATGCGGCACGCGGCCCGTGCCCTGGAGATCGCCGAACTGGCCAACCGCTACCGCGACCTGGGCGTGGTGGGCTTCGACATCGCGGGTGCCGAGGCGGGCTTCCCGCCCACCCGTCACCTCGACGCCTTCGAGTACCTCAAGCGCGAGAACAACCACTTCACCATCCACGCCGGTGAGGCCTTCGGTCTCCCCTCCATCTGGCAGGCGCTCCAGTGGTGCGGTGCGGACCGGCTCGGCCACGGTGTGCGGATCATCGACGACATCCAGGTCGCGGCGGACGGCTCGGTGAAGCTCGGACGGCTGGCCTCGTACGTCCGTGACAAGCGCGTCCCGCTGGAACTGTGCCCCAGCTCCAACCTCCAGACCGGTGCCGCCGACTCCTACGCGCAGCACCCGATCGGTCTGCTGCGGCGCCTGCACTTCCGGACGACCGTGAACACGGACAATCGGCTCATGTCAGGGACGAGCATGTCGCGCGAATTCGAGCACCTGGTCGAGGCGTTCGGTTATTCGCTCGAAGATATGCAGTGGTTCTCTGTCAATGCTATGAAGTCAGCATTCATTCCTTTCGATGAACGACTGGCGATGATCAATGACGTGATCAAGCCTGGATATGCGGAACTCAAATCCGAATGGCTGTTCCAGTAGGCCGCCTCCACCAGCGGTTCCTTGGGGGAACAGGGCTGATCGAAGGAGCGAAAAGCAGCCGGGTCTTCACTTGTTCTCCATGAATCGGCTGCTTTCTTATGTTTGCGGAGGGTGGCTCTGCGTGTTTACGTTTTTGGACCGCTCACATCCCCGTCACACGGATCCAAGGACGCATTCAATATGAAGCAGTCTGCTGCCAAGACCCTCGGTGTCGCCGCTCTCGGTGCCGCATTCGCCGCCGTCGGCGCGGGCGCCGCGAACGCCGCCCCGGCCGTGCCGGACGCCTCCCAGGCGCTGGACACCGTTACCCAGACGCTGCCCGCGCAGAACGCCGCGGCGGCGCTCCCGGGTGCGGGAGAGGCGCTCACCCAGGGGCAGGGTGCGCTCGGCGCGGGGGTGGCCGCGGCCCAGCCCGCCGTCGCGAAGGTCCTTGCCGACGGGCCGGCGGCGCCGGTGGCCGGGCTGCTCGGGGGGCTGCCGCTGCAGGGCCTGCCGACGCACGGTCTGCCGGTGAACGGGCTGCCGCTCGGCTGACGCCTTCCGCTTGTTTCGCTCTTTCGCCTGTACGAACGCCGGTGGGGCGCACCCTGATGGGGTGCGCCCCACCGGCGTGTCATGCCGTGGGTCCGGCCGGGGGTCACCAGGCCGTGCGGGCCTTGTCCTCGGAGGGGAACAGGATCCACAGCGCTATGTAGAGCAGGAACTGCGGGCCCGGGAGCAGGCAGGAGAGAACGAAGATCACGCGCATCGTGGTCGCGGAGGTGCCGAAGCGCCGCGCCAGCGCTGCGCACACTCCGCCGATCATGCGGCCGTTGGTGGGGCGGGCAAGGGCGGTCATGATGGCTCCTTCGTGAACCGTGGCGGGATGCCGGGGTGTGGGGACATCGACGTCTTCTTCGAGGTCTCCGGCTTCGATGTCTTCAACGCTACGGTGACGAAGGGGGCGAAGCGTCGCTCTATGGGGCGATGCCGACCCTGGGAATCGTCGGGGTCCGACCCTGAGCCGTGTCCTCCCGGGGGAGGGCCGCGCGGCGCCGGGTCTCGGCCCGGCGGCGGAGCCCGACCCTGGCGGCCGGCACGATCGCGAGATGGGCCAGGGCGACGCCGACCGTGTTGAGCAGCAGGGAGTCGACGTCCACGACCTGGCCGGGAACGCCGGTCTGCAGCAGTTCGATGCCCATCGAGATCAGGGCGCCGGCGGCGACCGTGCGGACGAGGGAACCGAGCGGGGACGCCGTCAGCTTGCCGCCGGCCATGGGGAGCAGGACGCCGAGTGGGGCGAGCAGGCCGAGGCCCTCGCCCATCCGGCGGGCGGCTTCCGCCGGGCCCAGCACGAGATCGGCCCTGATGCCGGCGAACGGGCGGAGGTTGGCGGGGCTCACCCAGGGGACGTCCAGGGGACGCAGGGTGAGCCAGGCGACGAGCGCGAGATGTGCGACGAGGAGGAGAGCTCCTGTCGCACGGACGCGGGTCACGGCGCTGCCGCCGCCTTCGCCTTGACGTTGCACGACTCCCAAGACGCCGGGGTCGGCAGGATCGGTTCCGGGTTGTTGGTGAGCTTGGGGCTGAGGGGTGAGGGATGCGCCACACGTACGGTGCGGAGCGGGAACCGGCTCGGCGTCCAGGGGCCGTTCAGGCCGGCAAGACGGCTACGCGCCGCCGACCGCCGTGGACGGCGGGGACTTGGTGGTGGGGTTGGCGCGGACGTCGGTGGGGCACTCGTAGCTGCGCAACGGGGTGGCGTCGGGGCCGCCGAGGATGACCGAACCGTCGTCCTGCGCGGCGGCGGAGTCGGAGAAGGTGCAGATGATCTGGGCGAGGGCGGCGGAGGTCAGGTCCTGGGGAGGGGTGCTGAGGCGGAGCGCGTCCTCGGGGTCCTTGGGCCGAGGCCCGCTCACCGTCATCCCGCCCCGCACGTCGGTCGTGTAACCGGCCTGCTGCTCGGGCGTGGAGGGCGTCTCAGCGAGCTCGTCGAGGAGCCCCTGCGCCACCAGGACCCGCCGCGCCCGCTCCGCCGTACCGTCGGGAATCCGCACGGACCGGTCGACGGTCACCAGTTGCCCGGAGCAGATCAGGAAGACCTGGACCGGGACGCCACGGGAGGACTGGGTGGTGACGTCCTGGCCGGACAGCGCGCACGGGACCCGGGACGGCGCCGGGCCGAAGTCCGTCGGGACCTGGGTGGAGCGGATACCGCAGCCCGCGAGCAGGACGGTGAGGAGGGGGAGCGAGAGGAGGGCGAGAGGCGTCCGTCGGCGCCCGCCCCGGCCTCGTACCAAGGTCGTCATCCGGCGCTGCCCTCCATACCGTTCCCGTTCCGTCCGCGCTCGTCGTCGGCGAGCAGCTCCGACGCGTCCTGAGGGAGGCGGAGCGTGAAGACGGCGCCCCCCTTGGGCGCGTTGGCCGCGGTGATCTCGCCGCCGTGGATGTGCGCGTTCTCCAGGGCGATGGACAGGCCCAGACCGCTGCCCTCGGAGCGGGGGCGGGAGGCGCTCGCCTTGTAGAAGCGGTCGAAGACGTGCGGGAGGACGTCCTCGGGGATGCCGGGCCCGTGGTCCTGGACCTCGATGAGAAGGTCGTCGGCCTCTTCCCGGACCGAGACACGGACCGGACTGCCGCCGTGCTTGAGCGCGTTGCCGATGAGGTTCGCGAGGATCACGTCCAGGCGGCGCGGGTCGAGGCGCGCCATGATGCCGCGCTCGGCGTCCAGGTCGACGGCGTCCAACCAGGCGCGCGCGTCTATGCACGCGGTGATCTGGTCGGCGATGTCCACGTAGTCGAGGACCAACCGGGCGGTGCCCGCGTCGAAGCGGGTGACCTCCATGAGGTTCTCGACGAGGTCGTTGAGGCGGCGGGTCTCGCTGACGACCAGCCGGACGGCCGGTTCGATCATCGGGTCGACACTGCCGGTCTCCGCGTCGAGTTCCTCTTCCAGGATCTCCGTCACGGCGGTGATCGCGGTGAGCGGCGTACGGAGTTCGTGGGACATGTCCGCCACGAAGCGGCGGGACGCCTCCTCGCGGGCGCTCATGTCGTCCACGCGCTTCTCGAGGGACTCCGCGGTGTGGTTGAACGTACGGGAGAGGTCGGCGAGTTCGTCCGTACCCGAGACGCGCAGCCGGGTGTCGAGCTTGCCCTCGCCCAGACGGCGGGCCGCGATGCCGAGGCGGTGCACGGGCTTGAGGACCGTCGTCGCGGCGGCCTGCGCGAGCAGTGCCGAGCCGATCAGGGCCAGGCCGGTCGCGATGCCCAGTGACCAGGCCAGCGAGTTGAGGTCCTTGGCCTCGGGCTCCAGGGACTTGAGCATGTAGCCGGTCGTCGTCCCGCCGATCACCTTCGCGCCGCCCACCAGGTACGGCTTGTCGTGGTCGGTGATGCGCTGCCAGTACAGGTGATAGGCCGACTTGTTGTTCGAAGAGAGCGACTGCTCCTTGTTCACGGCCTTCTGGAGGGACTTGGGTACGTCGTCCAGCGTGAAGGTGTCCAGCGCGGAGTTGCCGATGACCGTCTTGCCGGTGCCGTCCTGGGCGACGAGGAGGACGCTGAAGCGCTGGCTGCTGTTGGCCATCTGGCCCGCCGTGCGCTGCAGTTCGTCCTGTGCCGGGTGCACCGGCAGCATGCTCGCGTGGTTGCGCATCTCCTGCTGGAAGTCGCGCAGCACCGCGTCCTGCGTACGCGTCAGCACCGCCTCGCGGTTGAGCCAGTACGCGATGCCCGACGCCGAGACGGCGGCCGTGAGCGCGACGAGTCCGAACACCACGACCAGCCGCAGTCTCAGGCTCGTGAAGCGCAGCCCCGCCAGGATCGCCCGGCGCGCCGCGGCCCAGCCGCGGAGCTCGTCGTGCGGTGGGGTCACTGAGGAGTGTCCAGTCGGTAGCCGACTCCGCGGACCGTACGGATCAGGGCGGGCGAGGACGGAACGTCCTCGATCTTCGCGCGCAACCGCTGGACACACGCGTCCACCAGCCGCGAGTCGCCCAGGTAGTCGTGCTCCCACACCAGTCGCAGCAACTGCTGGCGGGACAGCGCCTGTCCGGGCCGGCGGCTCAGCTCCAGGAGCAGCCGCAGTTCGGTGGGCGTCAGCTGCAGATCCTCGCCGTTCTTGGTGACCGTCATGGCCGCACGGTCGATGACGAGGGAGCCGAACGTCGCCGAGTCGTTGGCCTCGCGCTCCCCGCGCCGCAGCACGGCCCTGATACGGGCGTCGAGCACCCGCCCCTGCACGGGCTTGACGACATAGTCGTCGGCGCCGGACTCGAGTCCGACCACGACGTCGATGTCGTCGCTGCGCGCGGTCAGCAGAATGATCGGCAGCTGGTCCGTGCGCCGGATGCGCCGGCACACCTCGAATCCGTCGATGCCGGGCAGCATCACGTCCAGCACGATCAGATCCGGCCGCTGCTCACGCAACAGTTTCAGACCGTCCTCGCCGGTGGCAGCGGTGGCCACCCGGTGTCCCTGGCGCGTCAAAGAGAGCTCCAGGGCCGTCCGGATGGCGTCGTCGTCCTCGATCAGCAACAGGGAAGGCACGAACGTCATTCTGGCCCATGGCGAGGGACTCTTTCGACAGTTGGAGCGCTCCCACCCATCTCTCGCACAGAACGGGGCGCCCGAAGGCCATCCGCGTAGCCGTACCGCTCTCCTCTGTGACCGCGCTGTGATCGTCCCGTGACGCGCCTGGGGAGGGGCCCTGTGACAGGTCTGTGACAGTCGGCGGACACGGCCATGAAGTGGCCCGGGCAAGCTTTTCGACACAAGCAAGAGAGCACGACGGCAAGACAGCGGCACAGCACGACGGAACGAACCGAAGAACCGGAACTCCACGACGGGGGGCGCGAGATGAACACGCTGCACAGCACCAGCACTAGCGCAGTTGTCACGCGGCTCCACGACGTCAGGGGTTCGGAGAAGTCCGGTGCCGTGAGCGGGCGGGGGTGCGCTCGCGGCACCGGGCGTCAGCACACCACGTACATGACGGTGGTTGACGCCTTCACGGGGGAGAACGGCGGTAACGGGGGAGCTCACGGGGGAGCCGCGTACAGGGAGGCCACGGGGGAACGTCGCTCGGTGTCGGAGGCGGAGTTCACCGCCTACGTCCAGGAGCGCCGCGCCTCCCTGTACGCAACCGCCTACCACCTGACCGGGGACCGCTTCGAGGCCGAGGACCTGCTGCAGAGCGCGCTGTTCTCGACGTACCGGGCCTGGGACCGGATCAGTGACAAGGCCGCGGTCGGGGGCTACCTCCGCCGCACCATGACCAATCTGCACATCAGCGCGTGGCGCCGCCGCAAGCTGAACGAGTACCCGACCGAGGAACTGCCGGAGACCGCCGGTGACACGGACGCGATGCGCGGCACCGAGCTGCGCGCCGTGCTGTGGCAGGCGCTGGCCCGGCTGCCCGAACTCCAGCGCACCATGCTGGTCCTTCGTTACTACGAGGGCCGCACGGACCCGGAGATCGCGGAGATCCTCGACATCAGTGTCGGCACGGTGAAGTCGAGCATCTGGCGGTCGCTGCGCCGGATGCGTGAGGACGATGTCCTCAGCTTCGGCCGTGACGAGGAGGAGTCCTTCGGGGAGCTCGTCGCCTGAAGGTCTGTGGGGGAGCAGGCAACCGGTAGTACCGGTTGGTACGGGGGAGCAGTACCGGGGGGAAAACCAACGGGGTCGGGGGACCCCTGAGGAGCACGGGGGAGCACGGGGGAAACGAGAAAAGGTCCGGGCGGACGGGGGGTTCGCCTGGGCCTCTTTTCGTGTGGTGGCCCCTTTCGGTGAGTGGCCTCTTCGCGCGTCTTCGCGCAGGGCCCCCGACTACGCCGGTGTCGTGCAGCGCCCGGCGGCCGCCGCGGCCAGTCGGCCCAGGGCCTCGGCCTTGTCGCAGGGGTGGGCGCCCAGCGCGCTCTGCCGGGCCACGATCGAACGTTCGGTGCGCATCAGGCGCCAGCCACGACGCAGCAGGAACGGGACCGACTTGCGGCCCTCCCGCAGATCCCGCAGGAAGCGGCGGCGGAACGTGGTCAGCGGGCCGCGCGACAGACACAGCGCGTCGGCCAGCATCCCCAGCTCCCGGCAGCGCTCGACGATCTCGGCGGCGAAGATGCCCTCCGCGATGAACAGCGGCGTCCGCTCGATGTGCAGCGCCTCCGCGCCGGTACGGGCGCTCTGCGCGATGTCGTAGACGGGGACGGTCGTACGTCCCGTACGGCACAGCTCCTCGATCGCCGCGACCGCGATGTCAGCGTCCCACGACTGCGGATGGTCCCAGTCGATGTCGGAGCTGCCCTCGACCTGGGGGAGCGTCGGGTCGGTGGCCTCTTTGTAGAAGTCGTCGAGGCGGAGCACGGGAAGTCCGGAGTCGGCCGCGAGAAGGGACTTTCCAGAGCCGGAGGGGCCGCAGAGCAGCACCACACGGGTGGGTATCGGAGGATGGGAACCCAATTCTCTGTACCTTCTGTGACTCGGCCGGGCCACGCCGCGCTTCGGCAGGCCTCCGGAACATTATCCCGAAGGATTATCGCGGTTACGTCCGTATGTCTGTTGACCCGCACAGGGGAATCCGCCGCCATCGCCGCACGGAACGGCACCCGGGTCAACTACTCTGCGTGCGAGTCCCGTTGCTCTCCGCTCGCATTCGTTACGTTCACCGAAGAGGACATCCGATGGCGCGACACGCACACCAGCAGACCCCCCCGGCCCGGACCACCGCGCGCATCGCCGTCGCGCTCGGGGTGGTCGCCGCCGGTGCGGCCGCCGCCGCGAGTCCGGCCGTCGCGGACACGGCTCCCGCCGTGGATCTGATGCGCACCCAGCCCACCTCGCTGGGCAACCTCGACCCGCAGTCGGGTCTGAGGGCCGTGACCGGCGCGGTGGGATATGTCACCGGTCCGGTCGCGGGCCTCAAGCCCAACCCGCTCGCCGGCACGGGGGTCGACCCGCTCGACAACGGGGTGGGCGCCCAGCTCGCGGACTTCAAGCCGCTGGCCTCGCAGGCCCTGACGGGGCCGATGGCGCAGGCGCCGTCGGTGGGGAGCGTGCCGGTGGTGGGGCGGGCGTTGGGGTTGCTGGGGGGTGCGTGAGCTTCCCCGTGCCCCGGGACGGGGCACGGGGAACCACTCAGTAGGACGAGCCGGAGGCGCCGAGCGCGCCCGTCGGGTGCCAGACCGTCTTCGTCTCCAGGAAGGCCGTCAGGCGCTCGATGCCGGGCGTCCGTGAATAATCCACAGCCTGTGGACGGACGACCCGCTTCAGGTTGTCGGCCGCGGCGATCTCCAGCTCCTTCGCCAGTACGTCGTCCGCGCCCGCGAGGTCGATCGCGTTGACGTCCTGGTGCGCGGCGAGGGGAGCGGCGATCTCCGCCGCCTTGCCGGAGAGGACGTTGACGACGCCGCCCGGCAGGTCGGACGTGGCCAGCACCTCGCCCAGTGACAGCGCCGGGAGCGGGGACTTCTCGCTCGCGATCACGATCACCGTGTTGCCGGTCGCGATCACCGGGGCGATCACCGAGACCAGGCCCAGGAAGGACGACTCCTGGGGCGCGAGGACGGTGACGACGCCCGTCGGCTCCGGGGTGGACAGGTTGAAGAAGGGACCCGCGACCGGGTTGCCGCCGCCCACCACCTGGGCGATCTTGTCGGTCCAGCCCGCGTACCAGACCCAGCGGTCGATCGCCGCGTCGACGACCGCGGCAGCCTTGGACTTCGACAGGCCCTCCGCGTCGGCGACCTCACGGACGAACTGGTCCTTGCGGCCCTCCAGCATCTCGGCGACGCGGTAGAGGATCTGACCGCGGTTGTACGCCGTCGCACCGGACCAGCCGCCGAACGCCTTACGGGCGGCGACCACCGCGTCACGGGCGTCCTTGCGGGAGGAGAGGGGCGCGTTGGCCAGCCACTTGCCCTTGGAGTCCGTCACCTCGTACACCCGGCCGCTCTCGGAACGCGGGAACTTCCCGCCCACGTACAGCTTGTAGGTCTTGAAGACGCTCAGTCGCTGCTGCTCGGTCTTGTCGGTCTTCTCAGACATCGAGGTACGCCTCCAGGCCGTGGCGACCGCCCTCGCGGCCGAAGCCCGACTCCTTGTAACCGCCGAACGGCGAGGTCGGGTCGAACTTGTTGAACGTGTTGGACCAGATGACGCCCGCGCGCAGCTTGCTCGCGACGGCGAGGATCCGGGAGCCCTTCTCGGTCCAGATGCCGGCGGAGAGGCCGTACTGGGAGTTGTTGGCCTTGGCGACGGCCTCGTCGGGGGTCCGGAAGGTGAGGACGGACAGGACAGGGCCGAAGATCTCGTCGCGCGCGATGGTGTGCGCCTGGGTGACGTTCGTGAAGAGCGTCGGGGCGAACCAGTAGCCGGAGGAGGGGAGTTCACAGGCCGGGGACCAGCGCTCGGCGCCCTCGGCCTCGCCCTGCTCGACGAGCGAGGTGATACGGGACAGCTGCTCGGCGGAGTTGATCGCGCCGATGTCCGTGTTCTTGTCCAGGGGGTCGCCGAGGCGGAGGGTGGACAGGCGGCGCTTGAGCGAGTCCAGCAGCTCGTCGTGGATCGACTCCTGGACGAGGAGACGGGAGCCCGCGCAGCAGACCTGGCCCTGGTTGAAGAAGATGCCGGTGACGACGCCCTCGACGGCCTGGTCGATGGGGGCGTCGTCGAAGACGATGTTCGCGCCCTTGCCGCCGAGTTCGAGGGTGACCTTCTTGTCCGTGCCCGCGACCTGGCGGGCGATCGCCTTGCCGACGGCGGTGGAGCCGGTGAAGGCCACCTTGTTCACGTCGGGGTGCTCGACGAGCGCGGCGCCCGCGTCGCCGTATCCCGGAAGGATGTTGACGACGCCCTTGGGCAGGCCCGCCTGGCGGCAGATGTCCGCGAAGAACAGGGCGGACAGGGGGGTCGTCTCGGCGGGCTTGAGGACGACGGTGTTACCGGTCGCCAGCGCCGGGGCGATCTTCCACGCCAGCATCAGGAGGGGGAAGTTCCAGGGGATGACCTGGCCCGCGACGCCCAGGGGGCGGGGGTTCGCGCCGAAGCCGGCGTGGTCGAGCTTGTCGGCCCAGCCCGCGTAGTAGAAGAAGTGCGCGGCGACCAGGGGGAGGTCGGCGTCGCGGGTCTCCTTGATCGGCTTGCCGTTGTCGAGGGTCTCCAGGACGGCGAGCTCGCGGCTGCGCTCCTGGATGATCCGGGCGATGCGGAAGAGGTACTTGGCGCGCTCGGAGCCCGGCAGGGCCGACCACTTCTCGAAGGCCCTGCGGGCGGCCTTCACGGCGCGGTCCACGTCCTCCGCGCCCGCCTGGGCGACCTCGGACAGGACCTCTTCGGTGGAGGGGGAGACGGTCTTGAAGACCTTGCCGTCCGCCGCCTCGGTGAACTCGCCGTCGATGAACAGACCGTAGGAGGGTGCGATGTCGACGACGGAGCGTGACTCGGGCGCCGGTGCGTACTCGAAAGCGGATGCGGATGCGGATGCCATGGTGATCAGTCCACCGTCACGTAGTCGGGGCCGGAGTAGCGGCCGGTGGCCAGCTTCTGACGCTGCATCAGCAGGTCGTTCAGGAGCGAGGACGCGCCGAAGCGGAACCAGTGGTTGTCCAGCCAGTCCGCGCCCGCGGTCTCGTTCACCAGGACCAGGAACTTGACGGCGTCCTTGGTGGTGCGGATGCCGCCGGCGGGCTTCACGCCGACCTGGACGCCGGTCTGGGCGCGGAAGTCGCGGACCGCCTCCAGCATCAGGAGGGTGTTCGCCGGGGTCGCGTTGACGGCGACCTTGCCGGTCGAGGTCTTGATGAAGTCCGCGCCCGCCAGCATGCCGAGCCAGCTCGCGCGGCGGATGTTGTCGTACGTCGAGAGCTCGCCGGTCTCGAAGATGACCTTCAGGCGGGCGCTGGTCCCGCAGGCCTCCTTCACGGCGGTGATCTCGTCGTACACCTTCATGTACTTGCCCGCGAGGAACGCCCCGCGGTCGATGACCATGTCGATCTCGTCGGCGCCGGCGGCGACGGCGTCGCGTACGTCGGCGAGCTTCACGTCGAGGGCCGCGCGGCCGGCCGGGAAGGCGGTGGCGACCGAGGCGACCTTCACGCCGGAGCCGGCGACGGCGTCCTTGGCGGTGGCCACCATGTCGGGGTACACGCAGACGGCCGCGGTGGTGGGCGTCGTACGGTCCGTGGGGTCGGGGTGGACCGCCTTGGCGCCGAGCGCCCGGACCTTGCCGGGGGTGTCCGCGCCTTCCAGCGTCGTCAGGTCGACCATCGAGATGGCGAGGTCGATGGCGTACGCCTTCGCGGTCGTCTTGATGGAACGGGTGCCGAGCGAGGCGGCGCGCGCCTCCAGGCCGACCGTGTCGACGCCGGGGAGCCCGTGGAGGAAGCGGCGCAGCGTGCTGTCCGACGCGGTTACGTCGCCGAGTGCGGGTGCAGTGGTGGGCATGGTCACGAGCTGAGCATATCTACGCGCGTAGCGGCTGTACAGCCCCGGGGGTGGGTGTGGGGGAGCGCACGCCGGGCGGTTTCCGCCGGAGGGCTCGCTCTCGAACGCCGGGGGCGCTGAGGCATTTGGGGGCGCGGGGAACCGCGCGACCGGCCCCCACTCGCCCGCAGCCGGGCGACCAGGAGTGGCCGGGGATTCGGGGCGCAGCCCCGCCCGGGTGCGGGGACCGTGCGATCGGTTCCCGTCGACCTGTGGGCAAGGCACTCGGACCGGACGGGGTTCGGGGCGCGGCCTCGTCTCCAGGGGCGCGGGGAACTGCGCGATCAGCCCTCCTCCACCCGCGGACGAACGAATCCCCGCCCGCCCGTGGTGACGCGGCGGCGTGGGGCGGGGGTGACGGAAGTGTTCAGGGGGCGTCGGGCAGAATCGGAGGCATGACGACCCCGGATGACCAGCCACCCGTGCCGGACGCCTCGCGACCCGAGTCGCAGGACCGGATCTACCGGTCCCACGCCGGTATCGCGGGCGGCGTACTGCTGCTCGCCATCACGGGCTGGCTCGGCATCGACGCGCTGGTCTCCGGTCACGGCCGCACCCCCTGGCTGGCACTCGCCGCGCTGATCCTCCTGGTCCCGCTGGTGGCCGCCTTCACCCTGCGCCCCGCCGTCTACGCCAACGAGGACCGGCTGCGTGTCCGTAACCCGTTCCGTGTCGTCGTGCTGCCCTGGAGCAAGGTCGCCTCACTGCGCTCCGGGTACTCCAACGAGGTGGTCGACGCCGAGGGCAACAAGTTCCAGCTCTGGGCGATCCCCGTCTCCCTGCGCGCCCGCAAGGCCGCGGCCCGACGGCAGGCGCGCAACGCCGCCGCGGACAGCAGCGGGCGTACCTCCTCGGTGGCGAGCGGGCCCACCCGTTCGCACTCCGACCAGGTCATGGACGACCTGCGCGAACTCGCCGAGGCCCGGGCGGCCACGGAGGGCGCGCAGGGCGAGGTGAGCGTGCGGTGGGCGTACGAGGTCATGGGTCCCGCGCTCGCGGGGGCCGTGGTCCTGGCGATCCTGCTGGCGGTGGGGTGACGCCAGGGCGGTGCGGCGGCGGACCGGTGTCCGTCGTTGCGCAGGGCGGACCCTGACTCGTCGCCCCGTTCGGCGTCAGGCCGGCCCGTGTTCCGGGTCCCGTTCGGCATCAGGCTGCCCGTGCTCCGGCCCCCGCACGTGGTCAGGCCGTCCGCGGTCCCGGTCCCGTACGCCGTCAAGCCGTCCGCGTTCCGGCCCCCGCACGCCGTCATGCCCCCCGCGCCCCCGGTTCCGTACGCGGTCAGGCCGCTCGTGCCCCGGTTCCGTACGCGGTCAGGCCGCCCGCGCCCCGGTCCCGTACGCCGTCATGCTGCTCGTGCCCCCGGTTCCGTACGCGAACAGGCCGTCCGCGGTCCCGGTTCCGGTTCTGCACACCGTCAGGCCTCCCGCCCCCGGTCCCGTACGGCGCCGGGCCGCCCGTGAGGGGCCCGGCGCCGCTTGCTCGGGGTCAGCGCACCACGTCGACGAAGGTGCCCGGCGACACCGCGGCCGCGGTGTCGGCCGTGGCGGCGTAGGACCAGCGGTAGGAGCCGTCGGTGTAGGCGCGGACGGTGGTGGAGAGGGCGCCGCCGGCCGCGGTCGGCACGGTCTTGAGTGTGCAGTACGTGCTGCTGCCCTTCGGGCGGAACTGCAGGCTCACGGGCCGGCCGGCCTCGGCGCCGACGGACGTGCCGGTCGCCCAGTCCGCGTTGCGCACGCCGCCGGTGACGGTGAGGACGCGGCCCCACTTCACCGGCTTGGGGGTGGCGTCGACGGTCACCTGGCTGTCGCGCAGCACGCTGACGGTGGCGGCGCTGTCCAGGAACACGGCGTCGCTGTCGGGAGCGATCGCGTAGGCGCTGAGGTGCCAGTCGCCGGCCAGCGAGTTGTTGGCCGGGGCGGTGCCGGGGGTCAGGGTGAAGGTCAGGGTGCAGGTGGTCGTGGTGGCGACCGTCGGGCCGCAGGCCGCCGTCGAGGCCACGGTGTTGTCCGGGGTGCCGAAGGGGCCGTGGTAGAGCGTGGCGTTGACCTGCTGGAGACCGGACGGGTCGGTCGCGGTGATCTCGGCGGTGACGGTTCTCGCGCCGCTGCCGACGACGACGGGGTTGCCGTCGTTGACGACCACGCCGGTGATGTCGGTGTCACCGAACCTCTCGTCCGCGTGCGCGGCCGGAACGGTGAGGGCGGACAGGGCGACGACGCCACACGCAGCGGCGACAGCTGAACTCATACGCATGCGAATTCCCCAATGTGAATGCCGCGGCCTGTCAATTTCACACCGGCAGGCCCGAATTGACGTGTGCAGCGTACTCGGTGCCATGGGATTTCGGAACGTTTGTATGAGGGCCGAGTGAAGTCGCTGATTTCCTGCCGAAGGGAATGCGCGCGAATATCGAGTGTGCCGTTTCCGTGGAAAGCCGAAGGGGAAATTCGGTTCAAATTTCAGCGGACCTGGAGGCCACCTACGTGTACCGCCCCTCTTCGTGGCGGGCCGGGAGGGCGGGCGCCCCGGGGGCGGCACCCCGCCGACGCGTCGGGGAATTCGCCCACTCTTGAGGTGACCTGTTGGTCAACTGCATGAACGAGGGGCAACCTTCGCGTGAAATGTGTTTCACGTGTGGATCAAGTTTCTCTTTAGTCTCACTAATCTGCGTGTGCCGCATGACCGACGAATCCGCGTCGACTCATGCGGCTTCCTGATATGGGGATACAGGAGTGGGGATGGATGGCGGCAAGAATGGGGGGCGCGGCCGTACCGGGCACGCGCTGCCAAATAGACATAGGTGCAGACGGCACTTACTCGTGGCGGCTCACTGCCACGAACGGGCGGGTGATCGCCGTGGCCGCGAGGACGTACCGGAACTACGGCGAGTGCCGTGCGGCGTTCGAGCGCTTGTGTGCCGACATCGGGAAATTACCCGGCGCGGTGCACCACACCGCGGAAGGCAGTGGATGGGTCTGGCGGCTGCGTGACGGCACCGGCGGCACCGTGGCCGTGTCCTCGCGTGCCTACGAGCGGCACTCGACGTGCCAGGCCGCCTATGAACGTTTCCGGGCTCTTCTGGCCGAGCTCGGGTCGGGTGGGGTGATTCCGTGGGACGACGCCGAGTGAGGGGACGACGCCGAGCGACGGGACGACCCCGGGCGAGCGGACGGGGCTGACGGCTCGACCAAGCAGGTGAGGGGCTGGGGTGCGCCACAAGAGCGCACCCCAGCCCCTCACGCGTTCTTCTGTCGCCGCGTTCACGTCAACATCGGAAGTTGCCCCTCGGGGGCGTCTCGTTCACGTTCGTGTGCGCGTGCGTCCATCACGCGTCAGGAGTGTCGTCCCATGTGACAACGCGAATGTTTGAGCGAGCTGTGGCCCCGGCGGACGACCCGCCGAGACGCCTGCACCCCGATCGGGGGCTGCCCGACCGCGTGTTCAGGGGCGTCCTGCGCGGCGGCGGCGGGCTGGTCCTCGCGATCATGCTGCTGGTCGGCGGCTTCCTGACGTACCGGGCCTGGCAGGCGCTGTCGGTCGCGAAGTGGGACTTCGTCACCACCGAGGCGTGGGAGCCCGAAGGCGGGCACTTCGGCATCGCGGCCGTGCTCGTCGGAACGGTGCTGATCGCCATGGTCGCCATCGTGTTCGCCGTACCGCTGGCACTCGGCACCGCGCTCTACATCTCCGAGTACGCGCCGCCGCGGATGCGCCAGACCCTCATCAGCGTCGTGGACCTGATGGCGGCCGTGCCGTCGGTCGTCTACGGCCTGTGGGGCCTGTTCTTCTTCCAGGGGCACGTGGTCACGGTGTCCCGCTGGATCTCGACCTACTTCGGCTGGATCCCCCTTTTCAAGGTCGACGGCGCCGATCCGAAGGACCCCCTGGCCACCGCGACGGTCTACACCTCCTCCACCTTCATCGCGGGCATGGTCGTGTCCCTGATGGTCGCGCCGATCATCTGCTCGGTGGTGCGGGAGGTCTTCTCGCAGGCTCCGGTCGGCGAGCGGGAGGGCGCGTACGCGCTCGGCGCCAACCGCTGGGGCATGATCCGCAGCGTCGTCCTGCCCTTCGGCAAGGGCGGCATGATCGGCGGCACCATGCTGGGCCTGGGCCGGGCACTCGGCGAGACCATCGCCGTGTACCTGATCATCTCGCCGGTGTTCGTGATCCAGCCGCACATCCTGCAGAACGGCACCAGCTCGGTCTCGTCCCTGATCGCCCTGCGCTACGGCGAGGCGAGCCCTATGGGCATGTCGGCGCTGATGGCCGCAGGCCTCGCGCTCTTCCTGATGACCCTCGTGGTCAACTTCGCCGCTTCGTCGATCGTCGCCCGCAGCCGTTCCGGCGCGACGAGCGACTCCTGAGGAGACCGAGCCCGATGACCGTCACCGCTCCACAGAGCCCGCCCGGCGACCAGGGGCAGGGGGCCGATCCGAGCCCCGCGGGTCCGCCGAAAGCGCCGTCCCCGGCCCCGGCCACCCACCTGCCCGGACGCCGGCCCGGCGGGAGTTCAACGCGCGCAGACTCGCGCCGGAACCTCTCCACGCTGCGCGCCACCGACGTGTACGCCATGGTCGGCGCGGGCGCCGCGTCCCTCGCCCTCACCTGGCTGTTCTTCGACCGGCTGCTGCCCTTCAACGGCGCCCTGGGCTTCGTCGTCATCGCCTACGCGCTCTTCATCGGCCTGTACGCGCTGCTGGTCTCCTTCGACGAGGACGGTCCCGCGGTCCGTGACCGGGTGGCCGCCGCGATCGTCCAGAGCCTCGGCCTGGTGATGCTGACCGTGCTGGCCTTCGTGGTCGTCTACACCCTCTACGAGGGGCGCGAGGCGCTGCCGCACCTGAACTTCTACACCCAGTCGATGGCCGACGCGGGTCCGCTGGAGCCCCTCAGCGTCGGCGGCATCGCGCACGCCATCGTCGGCACGCTGTGGCAGATCTCCATCGCCCTGGTGATCTGCATACCGACCGGGCTGGTGTGCGCGGTCTTCCTCAACGAGGTCCCGGGCGCCTTCAGCCGGTTCGTCCGCACCATCGTCGAGGCGATGACAGCGTTGCCATCCATCGTGGCCGGCCTGTTCATCTACGCGACCTTCATCCTGAGCCTCGGTTTCGGCCAGTCCGGCCTCGCCGCCGGGCTCGCGATCTCCGTGATGATGCTGCCGATCATCATCCGCGCGGCGGACGTGGTGATCCGGCTGGTCCCCGGCACGCTGCGCGAGGCGTCCTACGCGCTCGGCACCTCACGGTGGCGCACGGTCTGGCACGTGGTGCTCCCCACCTCGCGGTCCGGGCTGACCACGGCGGTCATCCTGGGCACCGCGCGCGGTGTGGGCGAGACCTCGCCGGTCCTGCTGACCGCCGGTTTCACCCAGGAGCTCAACACCAACCCGCTCCACGACCCGATGGTGTCGTTGCCGCTGGCGGCCTTCAAGCTCGTCGAGTCCCCCGAGCCGACCTACATCGCCCGCGGCTTCGGCACCGCGGCGGTGCTTCTGGTGCTGGTGCTCGTCCTGTTCGTCACGGCCCGCGTCGTCGGCGGCCGTGGGCCGGGCAAGCTGACCCGCCGCCAGGAACACCGCCGGGTCAGGGCGTCCCGCCGTGACGCGCAGCGCTTCGACGTGTACGCAACCGCCGGCCGGCCGTCGGCCGGCCCCGCCTCGACCAGTCCCGCATCGACGAGGAGCACCCCGTGATATCCGCACCCGTCCGTCGTCCGCGCAGCGTGCGCGTGTACCAGGCGCTGGCGCTGGTCGTCGCACTGGTCTGCGCGCTCATGGCCGTACATCCGCCAGGTGCCTTCGCGGTCACCTACGTGAAGATCAGTGGCTCCGGCTCGACATGGAGCGCCAACGCCATCGAGCAGTGGCGACGCAACGTACGCCAGCAGGGCATGACCGTGAACTACGCGTCGGTGGGCTCGTCGGTGGGACGTACCCAGTTCGCGAACGGCACGTCCGACTTCGGTGTGTCCGAGATCCCCTACGGCCTCAAGGAGTTCGGTACGACCGACACTCCGCCGCAGCGCAAGTACGCCTACATGCCGATCGTGGCCGGCGGTACGTCGTTCATGTACAACCTGAAGATCGGCGGCAACAAGGTCACCAACCTGCGGCTCTCCGGGGAGGTCCTCAGCAAGATCTTCACCGGCAAGCTCACGATGTGGAACGCGCCGGAGATCAAGGCGGACAACCCCAAGCTGGCCCTCCCGGCCCGCCGTATCGTCCCGGTCATCCGCTCCGACGGCTCCGGCACCACCGCGCAGTTCACCCTGTGGATGTCCAAGCAGTACGGCACCCTGTGGGACGACTACTGCCGTCGGGCGGGCAAACCCACGCCGTGCGGTCTGACGTCGTACTTCCCGAACATCCCCGGCTCGGGCTTCGTCGCCCAGTCCGGCTCGCTCGGCGTCGCGGGCTACACCAAGCAGCCCCAGGCCGAGGGCGCCATCACCTACGTCGAGTACTCCTACGCCAGGAACGCGGGCTTCCCGGTCGTCAAGGTCCTCAACAAGTCCGGGTACTACGTCGAGCCGACCGCCTCCAGTGTGGCCGTCGCCCTGACCCAGGCGCAGATCAACAACGACTCGCGGTCCGCGAACTACCTCACCCAGAAACTGGACGGGGTCTACACGTACGGCGACCGGCGCACCTACCCGCTGTCCAGCTACAGCTACATGATCGTCCCGACCAAGGAGGAGATGGGGTTCACCAAGGCCAAGGGCGCCACGCTGAGCGCGTTCGACAACTACTTCCTCTGCGAGGGCCAGCAATTGGCCGACCGGCTCGGTTACTCGCCGCTGCCGATCAACCTCGTGCAGGCGGCCATGGAGCAGGTGCGCAAGATCCCCGGCGCCGTGACGGACAGCATCAACATCAAGAACTGCAACAACCCGACGTTCTCCAGTGACGGGAAGAACCTCCTGGCCCAGAACGCCCCGTATCCCGCGGCGTGCGACAAGCAGGGTGCGGACCAGTGCGCCACCGGCACCGGCGGCGCCAAGCAGTCCACCTCGCCGAGCGGCTCCGGTACGTCCGGCGGCGGTTCGGGCTCGGGCGGCTCCGGTACGTCCGGCGGCTCGGGCGCGTCCGGCGGTTCCGGTTCGACGGGCGGCTCGGGCGCGACGGGAACGGCCGGTACCACCACCGGCGGCAGCGGTACGGCGGGCAGCACCGGCGGTACGGGCGGGACGACGGGAGGCAGCGTCGTCGACCCCGACACCGGCCAGGTGCTCAGCGGCAACGGAGGCACCGGCGACACCTCGGTCGCCGCCAGTCCGGTCTCCCTCGGCGTCGGCGACGCCCTCGGTCTGCGCACCGCGCTGATGGCACTGTCGGCCGTGCTCCTGATCGGCGTGGTCGTCGGGCCACCCCTGATCGGGCGCATGATGTCCCACCGCGCCCGCCGCAAGGGGGGTGTGGCATGACCGCCATCACCGCCGTGTCCCGGTCTCGGCGGCGTGTCGTCGCCGCCGTGAGCGCGCTGCTGGCCGCGCTGGTCCTGGCCCTGCTCCCGCTGCCGTCCGCCACCCCGTCCGCCGCGGCGGCGGACGGCACGGGGGAGGACTCCGCGGTCACGGTGACGGGGAAGCAGGGCAGGTACGACGACTTCTCCAAGCTGAAGGTGACCGTCCACCAGACGAAGAACCTGCGGTCGCAGGGCGTGCGGGTCACCTGGCAAGGCGGGGCGCCGACGATCGACGGGCAGAACGCCGCCGTCAACTTCCTGCAGATCATGCAGTGTTGGGGCGACGATCCGGCCGGGCCCGATCGTGATCAGTGCGTCTTCGGCGGCGACGGCTCGATACTCGGGGCCGGAAACGGCCGACTGGTCGGCACCGATCCGGGGGAGACCCAGTACCCCGGTGGCTTCGTCCCGTTCCGCCCGGTCGGTGACCTGCCCCCCACCAAGTCCTCCCACGACTTCACCTACTTCGGTCCGCTGGACACCAACGAGCAGCGGTTCGCCAGAACCTATGCCGACGGCACGGGCGAGGTGACCTTCGAGGCGCAGGACGGCATCCAGGCGTCCCACCTGGGCTGCGGCATGAACACGGCGCGTGCCGCGAGTGACCCCGTTCCTCGGCACTGCTGGCTGGTCGTCGTCCCGCGCGGCACGCACGACGCGGACGGCACCGAGATCACCAAACCGAACCAGTCGGGCAATTCACTGCAGAGCTCGCCGCTGTCCGCGACGAACTGGGCTCAGCGGATGGTCGTCCGTCTGGACTTCCAGCCGGTCGACGCGTTCTGTCCGGAGGGCCAGCCGGAGCTGCCCACGGTCGGCTCCGAACTGATGACAGACGCCGTCACTTCCTGGCAGCCGAAGCTGTGCTCGTCCACGGGGAGCACGTTCGCCTTCACGCAGGGCGGCGAGGAGGAGGCCAGGGGCCAGGTCCTGAGCACGTCGGCCGACGCGCCCCTGCTGGGCTTCACCGTCGACCCGGTCGCCCGGCCGGAGGACGGATCCAAGGTCGTGCACGCGCCGGTGGCGGTGTCCGGACTTGCGATCGCCTTCTTCATAGAAGGTCCCTCCGGCGTGGTGCAGGGAATGAAATTGAATCCGCGGCTCGTGGCGAAGATGCTCACTCATTCCTATGTGGAAGACGTGACGCTGGGCGCCACCCCTGATTATCTGAAAGGGAACAGCGCTTCCCTCGTAGAGGATCCGGAATTCAAGGAGTTGAATCCAGGATTCCCTCAGCTGAGCAATCACCAGCTGAGGAGCCTCATGGTTCCGCTGCAGTCCTCCGACATGACGCGGATCGTCTGGAACTGGCTCCAGTCGGACACGGACGCCCGGGGCTTCCTCTCCGGGACGAAGGACCGGTGGGGGATGCGGGTGAATCGCTATTTCCAGGACCTGAAGCTGGCGGAGAACACCACGCTGACCGACTACCCCAAGGTGGACCCGACGACGACGCCGGCCCTCGGCAACGGGACACCCCCTCTCAGCTACGCGATCACCGACCTGGACCCGTACACGGCCGACCTGCACGACGGGGCCCTGCGAACCCGCCGGGGCAACAACACCCGCACCATCCAGTGGCAGTCGGGGGACACCGCCCAGTCGCCGGCCAAGCTCATCAACGACGCGCCCATGTCGGGCCAGCGTGCCGTGATGGCGATCGTCGACGCCGCGTCGGCGGAGCGTTACGGGTTGACGACCGCGGCGCTGCGCAACGCGGACGGCAACTTCGTGAAGCCCTCGGCCGCCACGCTCACGGCCGACGTCGCGACCATGCGGCCGTCGTCCGCAGACGCTTCGGTGCTCAAGCCCGACCCGGCGCGCGCCAAGGGGCAGGCGTACCCGCTGACGGCCGTCGCCTACGCCGCGGCCTCGCTGAACCAGGACGCGAAGGCCCGCAAGGCGTACGCCCAGTTCATCAGGTATGTCGCGGGATCGGGCCAGACGCCCGGCGTGTCGGCGGGCCAGCTGCCCTTCGGCTACGCGCCCTTGCCTGCTCAGCAGCGTCTGCAGGCCCGGACCGCCGCCGACGCCCTGGAGCGCGGGGAGACCGTGACCAGCTCTTCGTCCGACGGGTCGAACCAGGGTGCCTCGGGCGGGCTCGGATCCGGAGCCGGCACCGGAGGTTCCGCCTCCGGCGGGGGCACCGGCGGAGCGTCCGCGGGCGGAACGGGCGGCGGCGCCACCCCCTCGGCCTCGGACTCCGCCGCAGCCGTGAACAGCTCCGCGCCACCCTCCTCAGGGCCGCAGCAGAATGTCGCGGAAGCCAAGGCGGGATTTACCCCCGGAGAGATCCTGGGAGTTATTCGCTGGATTCTTCTCGTCGTCCTGTTCCTGGGTGGAGCGGCAGGACTTTCGGGTCCAATAATGCTGCATTTCGCGCAGCGTCGGACTCCCTAGGAGACACCTAGGAAGCCTGCCCGTAACCTTTCTCTCACGGGGAATTGGTTGGTCACCGCGCGGAAATCCTGGAATTGTTTGCGGTGGCCGACCGACGGGCCGGCAGGAAAAAGATCCGGATTTTGCTTGAACGGCCAGCCTTCGAAATCCAGAAAACAAGGGGTTCAGAAGTGAACGTCAAGTCTCGCGCCAAGGTCGGCGCTGCTTTCGGTGTCGCGGCTCTCGGTCTCGGCATCCTGGCCTCCCCCGCTTCGGCGGACCCGAGCCCGGTCACTGACTACCGTCAGCTGGCTGGTGTCGGTTCGGACACCACGCAGTACGTCATGAACGGCATCGGCGACGCTGTCACGAACGCCAACGGCAAGATCGTCGCGTCGTGGAACGCCACCGGCACCGCCACCGTGAAGACCAAGGCGACCGGCTGTGACACCGTCGCCCGCCCGGACGGTTCCTCGGCCGGTATCAACGCGCTGAACGCCGACATCACCGCCGGCACCCACTGCATCGACTTCGCCCGCTCCTCGCGTGGCCCGGTGGACACCACCACCACGGACCTCACGTGGATCCCGTACGCCAAGGACGGTGTGACCTACGCCACCGACCTGGGCAGCACGCTGCCGACGAACCTGACGAAGGCGCAGCTGGCCGCGATCTACCAGTGCAACTCCACCGAGTTCCCGAACGCGCAGCCGCTGCTGCCGCAGTCCGGCTCCGGTACCCGGACCTTCTGGCTGTCGGCCATCGGCATCACCGAGGCGCAGGTCGGCTCCTGCGTCAACGGCACCATCCAGGAGCACAACGGCGAGGCGATCGTCAACGGCAACCAGCTCATGCCGTACTCGATCGCCCAGTGGATCGCCCAGGGCAAGGGCCTCTCCGACGTCCCGAACCGTCGCGGTGAGTCGCGTCTGCGCAGCATCAACGGCCTGGCCCCCACCACGGGCACGGGCTCCGCGATCGCGCTCAACACGGCCTTCGACCCCGGCTTCCTCCGTGACGTCTACAACGTCGTCCCGACCGCCAACCTCTCCGACTCCGTCATCGCGCAGACCTTCGTCGGTACGGGCTCGAAGGTCTGCACCGCCTCCTCCACGATCGCGACCTACGGCTTCGGCGCCGCGTCCAACTGCGGCGACAGCACCACCGCGTCCCTCAAGGGCGAGCGCTGATCCGTGATCGTCTGCTGATCCTCGCGTGACGGCCGGGCACCCTCCAGGTGCCCGGCCCCACGCGCTGTCGTCCGTCAACGTCATCCGTCAACCGTCCCCCGGGGGGCATCGCCGTGACAGTGCTACCACCATTTCGAAGAGCGGCCGCGATCGTGGCCGCCTGTGCCTTACTCGCCATGGGCCTCGTGGTCCTGGCCATGTCCCAGTCCCAGCCTGCCCGGGCGGCGTCCGTCGGCGAGTTCACCATGGCGCCCACCGGCGGCAAGCTGAGTGACCCGCAGCCCATCGCCGGCTCGATCGCGATCCCCGGCGCATGTCCCGCCGCCACCATCGAAGACCTCAACTGGAACAGCGTCCTCGCCCTGTACGTCGTCAAGGCCGACGGCACCGAGGTGAAGGCGCTCAACGGGATCACCAGCAAGGCCCCCTACACCGCGGCGACCTCGGCGGTCTCGCTGGTCGCGGCGGACAACCCGGGGATGGCGGTCAGCAGCCTGTCGAACGTCATCACGGGCGACGGCACCTACGAGTTGCGGCTGCGCTGCGTGGACAACTACGACTGGGCCGTTCCGCCCGACTCGATCGTGCCGGGCGACCCGTACTGGACCCAGAAGATCACCGTCACCGGCGACAACTGGGTCGTCGGCGAAGGCGCGGAGGCCACCCAGGTCGCCCTGACCGCCGCCCCTGCCGTGGTCGCGCCCAGCGAGGAGACCACGCTCACCGCGGCGGTGTCGCCCGCGGCGGCGGCCGGCACCGTCACCTTCCTGGAAGGCGCGACCACGCTGGGCCAGGCCACGGTCGCAGGCGGCAAGGCCGAGTTCAAGACGTCGACGCTGGCCGAGGGGAACCACACCGTCACGGCCCGCTTCACTCCGGGGAACACCGCCGAGTGGGGAGCCTCGGAATCCGCGCCCGCCGAGGTGACCGTGCAGCTGCCGAGGTACGAGATGCGCGACGCCGCGGGCAAGCTGCTGGCCTACAACCCCGAGTTGCAGCGCGGCCAGACCGTGAAGGTCCTCATCCGCGGCTGCCAGCCGAGCGCGACGTACTCGATGACCATGTTCCACAACGACGCCACCTTCCCCGCCGCCACGGCCGACGCGAGCGGAACGGTGACCTGGTCCACTCTGAAAGTGCCGGACGACGCCGTGGCAGGGGCGAGCAACTGGGACTACAGCCCGGACTGCACCGGCGGTAAGAACCCGGTGCCCGCGGTGGACTTCACCGTCCCCGAGCCGTCCTCCGAGTCCCCGTCACCGAGCCCGAGCAGCTCCTCGACGGACGATCCCTCCGACGAGCCCACGGACGGTTCCAGCAGTGAACCGACCGACGGCTCTTCGGGCGACTCGTCCGGCACCACGTCCGGCACCACCACCTCCGGCGGCAGCGGCACCGGCGGCGACTCCACCTCCGGCGGGACCTCGCCCACCGGGGGCCTCGCCTCCACCGGCAGCCAGATCGCGCTGTTCTCCGGCCTCGGAGCCGTCATCCTCGTCACGGCCGGCGTCCTCGCCGTGCGGTACGGCCGCCGCGAGGGGCTGCTGAAGTTCGGCGACCCCCGCTCGTAGCGGCTCGGGAGCACGGGCGGCGGGGCCCCCACCCCGCCGCCCGCGCCTTCGTATCTCCACCACACACCTCTGCACAGGAGTGCTCCCCGTGACCGTGTTGTCCCCGCCCCCGCCGGCCGACGCGCCGCCGGTGCCGGCGCCCGCACCCGAGCCCAGGCCCGCCGCGGGGCCGCCGCGGGCCGAGCGCCCCGGCTTCGCGTTCGCCGGGGCCGCGCTGTGCGTGCTCGCCGCGCTGCTGCTCGGCTTCGCCGCCAACCTCACCATCGTCGGCCACCTCCAGCACGCGCGTGACCAGCAGACCGCGTACGACGAGTTCCGCCGTCAACTCGCCCTCGGAACCGCACCGGTGGGCCAGCGGGGTTACGACGGCAAGATGCTGGAGCCCGGCGCGCCCGTCGCCCTGCTGCGCATCCCGGCGCTGGGTCTGAAGGAGGTCGTGGGGGAGGGCACCACCTCCGGGGTGCTGATGTCCGGCCCCGGCCACCGCCGGGACACCCCGCTGCCGGGACAGGCCGGCACCAGCGTGATCATGGGCCGTCAGTGGGGGTACGGCAGCCCCTTCAACGACGTGCACCAACTGCCCCTCGGCACCGAGATCCGGCTGACGACCGGTCAGGGCACCGCCACCTACAAGGTCTCCTCCATCCGCCGCAAGGGCGACCCGCTGCCGCCCACACTCAAGGACGGCCAGGGCCGGCTCACGCTCATCACCGCCGACGGCGCGCCCTACACCCCCTCCGGCACCCTCCGCGTGGACGCGACCCTGGCCAGTGCCGTACAGCCCGCCCCGCCCCGCCCGCTGACGCTCGGCTGGATCGACGAGTCCGAGCAGGCCCTGGGCACGGAGAACGCCGCCTGGCTCTCGGTCTTCCTCTGGTCGCAGGGGCTGCTCGGCGCGGCCCTGCTCACCATGGCCGCGTACCGCGTGTGGGGTCGCTGGCAGACCTGGATCGTCTGCGTGCCCGTGCTGACCGCCCTCGGCCTCGCCGTCTCCGGCGCCGCCACCCGCCTGCTGCCCAACCTGCTCTGACCGACGAGGAGTTCCACCATCATGTCCGACACGAACCCGACGCTCGTCGACGAGATCCTCGACCCGACGGTGAAGATGCGGAGCACCAAGGCGAGCAGGCCCGCCGTCTCCGGCGCCGGCCCCGGCGAGAGCAACCCGGCGACCCTGGAGGCCGACTCCATCTCGGCCTGGTTCGGCGACCACAAGGTCCTGGAGCACGTGTCGCTCACCATGCCCGCCCGCAAGGTCACCGCGCTCATCGGCCCGTCCGGCTGCGGCAAGTCCACGTTCCTGCGGATCCTCAACCGCATGCACGAACTGATCGGCTCCGCCTCCCTCGCGGGCCGGGTGCTGCTGGACGGCGAGGACATCTACGACCGCGGCCGCCGCATCACCCACGCCCGCCGCCAGATCGGCATGGTCTTCCAGAAGCCGAACCCCTTCCCGGCGATGTCCATCTACGACAACGTCACCGCAGGCCTGAAACTCGGCGGCATCAAGGCCGGCCGGGAGAACAAGGACTGGCTCGTCGAGGAGTGCCTGACGAAGGCGGGCCTGTGGAAAGAGGTCCGGGACCGGCTCCGGCAGCCCGGCGGCGCGCTCTCCGGCGGCCAGCAGCAGCGTCTGTGCATCGCGCGTTCGCTGGCCGTACGACCGCGGGTCCTGCTCATGGACGAGCCGTGCTCGGCGCTGGACCCGACCTCGACGCGGCGCATCGAGGAGACGATCCACGAGCTGTCCGAAGAGGTCACCATCGTGATCGTCACCCACAACATGCAGCAGGCCGCCCGGGTCTCCGACCAGTGCGCGTTCTTCCTCGCCGAGCAGGGCACCCCCGGCGCCATCGTCGAACACGGCACCACGGACGCGATGTTCAACAACCCGCAGGACCCGCGTACGACGGACTACGTGAACGGACGCTTCGGATAGGACGACCGACCACACCAACGGAGACGCCGGATGCCAGACACCCTCCGAGCGACGAGCGAGGGACGATCCCGCCGCGCGGTGGCCCGTACCGCGGCCGTCCTGGCCGCTGTCGCCTTCGTCGCCTCCGTCACTCTCGCCGGCTGCGCCGTCCCCGGAGCGCCCGAGAAGGCGTTGGCGGACCCACCCGCGTCCGTTCCGTCCGCCGAGCGGACTGCCCCGGACCCGGCCGGGCCCACCCCGCTCGGGACATCGGCCCGCCCCCGCACGCCCGGACCCACTCCCACTCCACCGCCCCGCGACCCCGCTCCGGAGGCCTCGCCGTCCCCCAGCGCGCCCACCGTGTCGCCGACGACGAAGCTCCCGGACCTGTCGCGCACACCACCCCCGTCCCACTCGCCGCGCCCCGGCGCCACGCCCGCGAAGCCGTCACCGAAGCCGTCGGCCGGTGCCGGTGCTGGTGCCGGTGCCGGTGCCGGTGCCGAGACGTTCGGTCGGCGTGGCCAGGACGGTTCGACCACCCTGCGCATCGGCTCCTGGTCGGCCCGGGTGGTACGCGGTGGGCAGGAGGCGGTGGACGCGTGCCGCGACGCCGTCCAGTGGACGGGGCCCGACCTGGGGACGGAGGACGGCTACGCACTGCGTACCGCCGTCGTCGTCGGCCACGACTACTGCGGCTTCGAGCGGTTCGCCAAGCTGCCCGTGGGCACCCTCGTCACGGCCACGACGCCACGCGGCACGTTCGAGTACCGCGTGTACGCCCACTACGTCAGCCCCGGCCGCGGCACCCCGTCCCAGGGCCTGTACTGGGGCGACCTCACGCTCCAGTCCTGCGTCGGCCCGAACACGGGCTTCAGCTACCTCGTGCGCGTGTGAGGCGGCGCGGCCGGAGCCCGACACGGGGTTCAGTTGCCTGGGGGGCGGGCTGAACCCCGTGTCCGGCCCATGCGCGGCATCCCGCCAATCGCAGTGATGGGGGCGCGGGACACCTGGCGGGCGGATGCGTCCAAGGGGGGGGTGAGGAGCACATCCGCGCTTCCCTCCAGCGTGAGACGCGCGGGGACGGAGCAGGCAGCCGAGGAGCATGCGACAGCCCAACTCCCCGTGAATCGAAAGACGTTTGAATCCAGGGGTGGTGCCGTACGGGCGCCCGCTCAGGGCGCGCTCGGCCAGACCAGCGCCATGTACGCGCTCCAGTACGCCGAACCCAGCAGCGCCGTGGTCACGGCGAGGGCCCGGAAGCGGGGTGAGGCACGGGACAGATGGAGGGCCAGCGGGAGCAGGAGCGGGAAGCCGGGCAGGAGGAAGCGGGCACGGGGGAAGTAGACGCCGCCGCTGCCCAGCACGATCAGCAGCAGGACGCCGGTGAAGACCAGCAGAGGGAGCGGCTGCCGGTCCACGGCGCCCAGGGCGTAGAGGACCACGGACACGATCAGCGTGACCGTCACCATCACCAGGAACAGCTCCGGCCTGGAATCCTGAGAGAGGACCTCCCGCATACGGCGCAGGGTCTCCGCGCCGCCGTCCCAGTCGTTGTGCCACAGGCGCTGCACGGCGAAGTAGCCGTCCCATCGGCCCAGGCGCACGCCCACCCAGCCGACGTAGGCGAACCAGCCCGCCGGGGCGAGGGCCGCGGCCGCGAGGACGCGGGGCGAGAAGCGGTGCCGCAGGGAGAGCAGGGCCGTGACGGTGACCGCCGCCGCCGCCGCGATGCCCGTCGGGCGGGTCAGGCCCGACAACGACGCCAGGGCGCCCGCCCAGAGCCAGCGGCCGGTGAGCACCGCGTACAGCGACCAGGCGGCGAACGCCGTGAAGAGGGACTCCGTGTAACCCATCCACTGGACCAGGCCGACCGGGAGAGCCGCCCACAGGAACGTCAGCAGCAGGGCCACGCGCCGGCCGTGGAGATGGTGGCCGACGGCGAAGACCCCCCACGCGGCGAGGAAGGAGGCGACGATCGAGATCGCCAGGCCCGTCGTGGCGCGCGTACCCGGGGTCAGGACCGCGGCCGCCTTGACCAGGAACGGGTACAGCGGGAAGAACGCGAGGTTGTTCGCGTCGTACCGGGTGCCCAGGTGATGGGTGTAGCCGTGCTGGGCGATGCCCAGATACCAGTCCGCGTCCCACTGCGTGGCCAGGACGGGCCACACGCCGTGGTGTTGATGGTGCGCCCACAGGGTGAGGAGCAGCAGACTCACGAGGCGTACGGCCCCGTAGGCGAGCAGGGCGGGGGCCGCCCGGCGCAGCTGGGTGCGGAGGGAGCGCAGGATGCCGGTGCTCCTGCTCGTCCCCGCACCCGTGCCCGTACTCGCGTTCGTGTTCGCGGGTGCGGGGAGTTCGCCGGGAGCGTTCCGGGGTGGGGAGGATGTCGGCCGGGAAGCGGTCGAGGACACGCGGCAGCTCCTGGGGCTCGGCGGTGCGCTACCGCCAACCGTTCCTCGGTCGGATGGTGGCGCACCGGAGCGCTGCGTCAACTGCCGGGCGGAAATCACCCGTACGTGGCTGGGTCCCGTACTTGGGCCCTCGCGGAGCCGCGGCTCCGCGATGCGGGATCCGCGATGCGGGATCCGAGGCGCGGGATCAGATGCCGGCCGCCGCCGACAGGTCCCGCTTGATCCCCGCGAGCAGCTCGGCGGCCTTCGCGTGGGCCGTGGGCAGCTCGGTGTGCGAGCCGACCGGGACCACGACCTCCAGGTAGCACTTCAGCTTCGGCTCGGTGCCGCTCGGGCGGACGATGACGCGGGCGCCGTCCAGCGTGTAGCGCAGCCCGTCGGTCGGCGGAAGCGTGTCCGTGCCCTTCGTCAGGTCCTCGGACCTGGTGATGGACAGGCCCGCCAGCTCCGTCGGGGGCTGCTCGCGCAGCCGGCCCATCGCGTTCGCGATGACCGACAGGTCCTCCACGCGGACCGAGAGCTGATCGGTGGCGTGCAGACCGTGCGCCACGGCGATGTCGTCGAGGAGGTCGAGGAGGGTGCGGCCCGCTTCCTTCAGCTCGGAGGCGAGTTCCGTGATGAGCAGGGCCGCGGTGATGCCGTCCTTGTCGCGTACGCCGTCCGGGTCGACGCAGTACCCGAGCGCCTCCTCGTAGCCGTAGCGCAGGCCCTCCACCCGGGCGATCCACTTGAAGCCGGTGAGGGTCTCCTCGTAGGGGAGGCCCGCCTTCTCGGCGATCCGGCCGAGGAGGGAGGAGGAGACGATCGACTCCGCGAAGGTGCCGCGCGCGCCGCGGTTCACCAGGTGCTGGGCGAGCAGCGCGCCGACCTCGTCGCCGCGCAGCATGCGCCAGTCCGCACCGTCCCTGACGGCCACCGCGCAACGGTCCGCGTCCGGGTCGTTGGCGATGATCAGGTCGGGGCCGGTCTCGCGGGCCTTCGCGAAGGCCAGGTCCATCGCGCCGGGCTCTTCCGGGTTGGGGAAGGCGACGGTGGGAAAGTCGGGGTCCGGTTCCGCCTGCTCGGCGACGAGCACGGGCTGCGGGAAGCCGGCCCGGGCGAAGGCGGCGAGCAGGACGTCCTTGCCGACACCGTGCATCGCCGTGTAGACGGTGCGGGCGGTGCGGGGGGAGTCCTGGGCGAGGACGGCGTCCGTACGGGCCAGGTAGGCGTTCAGGACGCCCTCGTCGAGGGTCTCCCAGCCGGAGTCGGGGCGGGGGACGTCGGCGAGGCTGCCGACGGCGGCGATCTCGGCGGCGATCTCGGCGTCCGCCGGGGGGACGATCTGCGAACCGTCGCCCAGGTAGACCTTGTAGCCGTTGTCGCGGGGCGGGTTGTGGCTGGCGGTGACCTCCACGCCGGCCGCGGCGCCGAGATGCCGTATGGCGTACGCCAGGACGGGCGTGGGCAGGGGGCGGGGCAGGACGGCGGCGCGCAGGCCCGCGCCCGTCATCACCGCGGCGGTGTCCCGGGCGAAGTCGGCGGACTTGTGGCGGGCGTCGTAGCCGATGACGACGAGGCCGTCCGTCTCGCCCTGCTTCCTGAGGTACGCGGCCAGGCCGGCGGCGGCACGGATGACCACCGCTCGGTTCATGCGCATCGGGCCCGCGCCGAGTTCGCCCCGTAGGCCGGCGGTGCCGAACTGGAGGGTGCCGCTGAAGCGTGCGGTGAGCTCGGGGACGTCCTTGGCGACGATGAGCTCGGCGAGCTCCTCGCGGGTATCCGGGTCGGGGTCCTCGGCGAGCCACGCCTCGGCCCGTGCGATGAGTTCGTCCTGCACGTCGGGTGAACCTCTCTGTTTGTGCTGCCCTTGCTGTGTACCCGGCCAGGGGTGCGATGGTCGGCTGCGGGCGGGTGGGGGGTGCTCGCGCAGTTCCCCGTGCCCCAGAGGGTCCCCGCCCGCCCGTGGTCTTTCGGCCGAGGGCCGGTGGGGGCTGGGCGCGCCCACGCGGCGGAGCCGCATGGGTAACGGCGCCGTGCCCCTGAAGGCCTCGGGACGTCCGGCGTTCGAGGGCGCGGCCCCCAGAGGCGGCGTGGTCCTTACAGGCGGTCCAGGACCTGGGTGAGGAGGGCGCCCATGCGGGTCGCGGAGTCGCGGCCGGCCTGGAGGACCTCCTCGTGGTTGAGGGGCTCGCCCGTCATACCGGCGGCGAGGTTGGTGACGAGGGAGATGCCGAGAACCTCCGCACCGGCCTCACGCGCGGCGATCGCTTCGAGAACCGTCGACATGCCGACGAGGTCCGCGCCGAGGACACGGGCCATCCGGACCTCGGCCGGCGTCTCGTAGTGCGGCCCGGTGAACTGCGCGTAGACGCCCTCCTCCAGGGTGGGGTCGACCTCCTTGCAGAGGGCGCGCAGCCGCGGCGAGTACAGGTCGGTGAGGTCGACGAAGTTCGCCCCCACGATCGGGGACGTCGCCGTCAGGTTGATGTGGTCGCTGATCAGCACCGGCTGGCCGGGGCGCATGTCGGCGCGCAGACCACCGCAGCCGTTGGTGAGCACGAGGGTCTTGCAGCCCGCGGCGACGGCGGTACGCACGCCGTGCGCGACGGCGGCGACCCCGCGGCCCTCGTAGTAGTGGGTGCGGCCGAGGAAGACCAGGGCCCGCTTGTCACCGACCTTGTACGAGCGGATCTTGCCGCCGTGCCCCTCGACCGCCGGCGGGGGGAACCCGGGCAGCTCGGTGACCTGGAACTCGGCCTCGGGGGTGCCGAGGGCGTCCACGGCCGGAGCCCAGCCGGAGCCCATCACGAGCGCGACGTCGTGGGTCTCGGCGCCCGTGAGCTCCCGCAGGCGGGTGGCGGCGGCGTCGGCGGCGGCGTGAGGGTCGCCCTGGATGTCGTCCGGAAGAAGAGATGCGTTCACGCGCATGAGGGTAGCTGGTCCAGGCCTACGCGCGTAGATGACAGAGGTCACGGTCTTGCGATCGTTGTCTTGTCGTTTCCGACGAAGGGGTGGGAACGGGGTGGACCGGCCTTTCCCACGAGAGGCGTCGTCGGCAGGGTCGCCCGGGGCGCGGAAGGGCCCCTCAGCAGGGACGCTTGCGCAGTTCCATCACATAGTCGTGGGGCGCGCCCGCCGACTCCGCCGCGTCGGCGATCTCACCGAGGTAGCGCGCGGAGGGGAGTCCGCCCTCGTACCCGTTCAGTACGTACACCCACGCGGGTTCCTCGCCCTCCAGCGTGTGCACCCGTACGCGCATCCGGCGATATATGTCGAGGCCCACGCCCTCCCAGCGGTCCATGGAGTCCTCGTCCAGGGGGGCGATGTCGTACAGCGCCACGAAGACCTGCGAGCGGGGGGCCTCTACGAGGGTCGCCAGCGCGCCTTCCCAGCCCATGTGCTCGCCCCCGAACGTCAGCCGCCAGCCGTTCAGCCAGCCCGTGGCGCGCAGCGGCGAGTGCGGGGCGCGGCGCGTCATGAGCCGCGGGTCGAGATTGCCGGCGTACGCGGCGTAGAGCGACATGAGGTCGAGGGTACGGCAGGGAGCACAGGAGCCTCTTGCGTAACAGAACGCATCAGCGCATAACGGATGAGCGCATAACGGAAGGGGCTCGGATGCGGGCGGGCGCGGCCCCCGGGCGGAAGCATCTTGAAGCGTGCGGGACAATGGAGTACGTGACTCGGATCGTGATCATCGGTGGCGGACCCGGCGGATATGAGGCGGCGCTGGTTGCCGCCCAGCTCGGCGCGGAGGTGACCGTCGTCGACTGCGACGGTCTGGGCGGGGCGTCGGTGCTCACCGACTGCGTGCCGTCGAAGACCCTTATCGCGACGGCCGAGGTGATGACCACCTTCGACTCGTCGTACGAGGAGCTGGGGATCATCGTCGCCGACGACACCCCTCCATCGGAGCAGGCGGCCCGGGTCGTCGGCGTCGACCTCGGGAAGGTCAACCGGCGTGTGAAGCGGCTCGCGCTCGCGCAGTCGCACGACATCACGGCCTCCGTGACGCGGGCCGGCGCGCGGGTGCTGCGCGGGCGTGGGCGACTGGAGGGCATGCAGTCCCTGGACGGCTCGCGCAAGGTCGTCGTACGGGCCGCGGACGGGACCGAGGAGACGCTCGTCGCCGATGCGGTGCTGATCGCCACCGGCGGGCATCCGCGTGAGCTGCCCGACGCGCAGCCGGACGGCGAGCGGATTCTGAACTGGACGCAGGTCTACGACCTCGACGAGCTCCCGGAGGAGCTCATCGTCGTCGGTTCCGGTGTCACCGGCGCCGAGTTCGCCGGTGCCTACCAGGCGCTCGGGTCGCGCGTCACGCTCGTCTCCAGCCGCGACCGCGTGCTGCCGGGCGAGGACCCGGACGCCGCCGCCGTGCTGGAGGACGTGTTCCGGCGCCGTGGCATGAACGTCATGGCCCGCTCCCGTGCCGAGTCCGTCAAGCGGGTCGGCGACCGGGTCGAGGTCACGCTCTCCGACGGCCGGGTCATCAGCGGCTCGCACTGTCTGATGGCCGTCGGCGCCATCCCGAACAGCAGCGGAATGGGTCTGGAGGAGGCCGGGGTCAGGGTCAGGGACTCCGGGCACATCTGGACCGACAAGGTCTCCAGGACCACCGCCCCGGGTGTGTACGCCGCCGGTGACGTGACGGGCGTCTTCGCCCTCGCCTCCGTCGCGGCGATGCAGGGACGTATCGCCATGTACCACTTCCTGGGCGACGCGGTCGCTCCGCTGAACCTGAAGACCGTCTCGTCCAACGTCTTCACCGACCCCGAGATCGCCACCGTCGGCTACTCACAGGCCGACGTGGACGCGGGCAAGATCGACGCCAGGGTCGTCAAGCTGCCCCTGCTGCGCAACCCGCGCGCCAAGATGCAGGGCATCCGGGACGGCTTCGTCAAGATCTTCTGCCGCCCCGGCACCGGGATCATCGTCGGTGGCGTGGTCGTCGCTCCGCGCGCCTCGGAACTGATCCATCCCATCTCGATCGCGGTCGACAACAATCTGACGGTCGAACAGATCGCGAACGCGTTCACCGTGTATCCCTCCCTTTCGGGCTCGATCGCCGAGGTCGCACGGCAGTTGCACACCCGCAAGGCGGGCGACGGAGGCTGACGTCCCATCCCGACTTCCCGCTGGTCACGGGGAGTTGTCGACCATTCGTACGGCATAGGCGGCGCGAGTAGGCGCGTATACCACTTCGCGTACTGTCATGCGAACAACTTCTGTTATTCGGCGCAAACTGCTGAAAGCAGACGGTCGTTGGGGTTACTGTCAGTTTCGTGTTCGCTGCAGAACGTCGCCAATTGATCCTCGAAATGGTGCGAGCGAACGGGGCCGTGTCGCTCCGTGAGCTCGCCCGCGTCGTCCAGACCTCCGAAGTGACCGTACGGCGGGACGTGCGCGCACTGGAGGCAGAAGGACTCCTCGACCGCCGGCATGGCGGTGCGGTATTGCCGGGCGGGTTCACGCGGGAGTCCGGCTTTCCGCAGAAATCGCATCTCGCGACCGCCGAGAAGACGGCCATCGCCGATCTCGCCGCGGGTCTCGTCGAAGAGGGCGAGGCCATCGTGGTGGGCGCGGGCACCACGACGCAGGAGCTGGCGCGCCGGCTCGCGCGGGTGCCCGGGCTGACCGTCGTCACCAACTCCCTGCTGGTGGCGCAGGCGCTGGCCCATGCCAACCGCGTCGAGGTCGTGATGACCGGCGGCACCCTGCGCGGTTCCAACTACGCCCTGGTCGGCAGCGGCGCCGAGCAGTCCCTCCAGGGGCTGCGGGTCTCGCGGGCCTTCCTCTCCGGCAGTGGGCTCACCGCCGAGCGCGGGCTGTCCACCTCCAACATGCTGTCGGCGTCCGTCGACCGCGCGCTGGTGCAGGCCGCCGCGGAGGTCGTCGTCCTCGCCGACCACACCAAGCTCGGCACCGACACGATGTTCCAGACGGTGCCGACCGATCTGATCACCCGCCTGGTCACCGACGAGCCGCCGACTCACGACGACCGCGCGGTCACCGAACTGCAGGCCCTGGCGGACCAGGGCGTGCAGATCGCGGTGGCCGGGCAGTCGGGCGGCGGCACGGGAGGGGATACGGTCCCGGCGGGGCGCCAGTCGCGCCGGGACATGCCCCTCCCCGGTCCGCGCCGCGGCCAGGTGCCGGGTGCGGGACCGCAGTTGCGCAGCGCTACCGTCCTGGGCGAGCAGTCCCCGGGAGAGCGGGCGCGAGTGGCGGATTTGCGCCGCCGCTGACCGATTCGACCGGCGTGCACCGCCATGGGCCGTATGGCGTACGCCGGGCACCCTCCATGGGCACCCTCCACTCGGCCGTCCCCCGGCCGCGCTACGGGGAAGCGGCGCAGCTCACGGCGTACGGGTGCGGTTTGTCCGCATGCGTCCCGGCTTGCGACGCCTCCTCGTCCACCCGCAACCTGTCCCTGACACGGCGACGGGAGGCGGTGACGCACAGGTGAACGACGGATCGCGCCGTTCGCACCGGCGACGGATGCGGTACGTCGTCCTGGGGAGCCGGCCCGCCCGCGGGTCCGCCCGCGGGGTGAAGGCGGTGGCACGGGCCCGTACGGCGGGGACGGCGATCCGGCGTGCCGCGGAGCGCGACGACGTGCCGGTGAGCCAGGGGCTTCGGACGGCCGCGGCGTACGCATGGCGGCTGCTGGTGCTCGGGGTGGTCGTGTACGCGGCCTTCAAGATCCTGGGCCGGTTGCAACTGGTCGCCGTGGCGCTGTTCCTCGCGCTGGTGGTGACCTCGGTGCTGCGTCCTCTGGCCGATCTGCTGGCGCGGCGCATGCCCCGGTCCCTGGCCGTCGTGGTGAGCGTGGTGGGCAGTCTGGTGCTGATGCTCGGGCTGCTGGCGCTGGTCGGCAGCCTGGTCGCGGGCGAGTCGGACCAGTTGGGGCAGCAGTTCGCCGGGGGCGTCGGGCGGATCCAGCGGTGGCTGGAGGGCCCTCCCTTCCGCGTCCGCCACACCGTGCTGTCGAACTTTCAGGGCAAGGTGAGGACGTACCTCTCGGAGCACCGCTCCACGCTGATCAGCAGTGCCCTCAGCGGCGTAGGGCGGGCGGTGGAGGTGCTGACCGGAGCGGTGCTCGCGCTGTTCTGCTCGCTGTTCTTCATCCACTCCGGGGACAGGTTCTGGCACTGGTTCCAGGGCCTGCTGCCCGAGAGTGCCAAGGATCCCTGGGGCCGCGCGGGACGGGCCGCGTGGCGGACGTTCGCCGGGTACACCCGCGGCATCATCATCGTGGCCGCCACCAACGCCGTACTGGTCGGGATCGCCCTGTTCGCGCTGCGCGTGCCGCTGGCCCTGCCACTGACACTGCTGGAGTTCTTCGCCGCGTTCATCCCGCTGGTGGGCTCGCCCATCGCGCTGGCCGTGGCCACGGTCGTCGCGCTGGCCTCACGGGGGCCGGTCATCGCGCTCGTGGTGCTCGCCATGATCGTGGTCGTCGGCCAGATCGAGGGCCATGTCCTGCACCCGCTCGTGCTGAGCTGGGCGGTCCGGCTGCACCCGGTGGTCGTGGCCCTCTCCGTCATCTCGGGCGGCATCCTCGCCGGTGTGATCGGCGCGGTCGTCGCCGTCCCGATGGTGTCGGTCGCCTGGTCCGTGATCAGCGAGATCCGAACCCGACCCGACCCGGCCCATCCCGGCCGCTCACCCGGCTGAGGCGACGAACAACGCCGAAGCGCCCGGCGGACCGATTGCTCGGTTCGACGGGCGCTTCGGATGTCGTACGACCGTGTCGTCAGTCCTTGATCTCGCAGATCGCGGCGCCGGACGTGATGGACGCGCCGACTTCCGCGCTCAGGCCCTTGATGGTGCCGGAGCGGTGGGCGTTGAGGGGCTGTTCCATCTTCATGGCCTCCAGGACGACGACGAGGTCGCCCTCCTTGACCTCCTGGCCCTCCTCGACCGCGACCTTGACGATCGTGCCCTGCATCGGCGAGGCGAGCGTGTCACCGGAGGCGACCGGGCCGGACTTCTTGGCCGCGCGGCGCTTGGGCTTGGCGCCCGCCGCGAGGCCGGTGCGGGCCAGGGACATGCCCAGCGAGGAGGGCAGCGAGACCTCCAGGCGCTTGCCGCCGACCTCGACGACCACCGTCTCGCGGCCCGGCTCCTCGTCGGTCTCCATGTCCGCGGGAGCCGTGAAGGCGGGGATCTCGTTGGCGAACTCGGTCTCGATCCAGCGGGTGTGGACCGTGAACGGGTCGGCGGAGCCGGTCAGTTCGGGGGCGAAGGCCGGGTCCTGGACCACCGCGCGGTGGAACGGGATGGCGGTCGCCATGCCCTCGACCTGGAACTCCTCGAGGGCGCGGGCGGCACGCTGGAGCGCCTGCTCGCGGGTGGCGCCGGTGACGATCAGCTTGGCGAGCAGGGAGTCCCAGGCCGGGCCGATGACACTGCCGGACTCGACGCCCGCGTCCAGGCGCACGCCCGGACCCGACGGCGGGGCGAACAGCGTCACCGTGCCGGGGGCGGGCAGGAAGTTGCGTCCGGGGTCTTCGCCGTTGATGCGGAACTCGAAGGAGTGGCCGCGCAGGGCGGGGTCGCCGTAGCCGAGTTCCTCGCCGTCGGCGATGCGGAACAT